>CALMQM010000017.1 GCA_937871435.1 uncultured Bacteroidota bacterium
ATATTGAAAAAGGAAAATATCAATTACCAGGTAGTTCTCATTGGTGAAATACACCCGCCGAAACCATCACTGCAGAATGAAAAATTCGTTTAAAACAAAAACTTGAAGAAGTTGGCTTAGAATTGATAGATACTCATCTCATAGGACATATTGAAAAAATTAAAAAGTATCATATTAAAAGAGCATGAAATGAAACGGAACCAAATGATCTACAGAACAACCTTTCTGTTTAATTGTCCGAACATTTACAACCAAGCCGCTCCTGATGGGGCGTCTTGGTGTTAACAGTTTGCACTGTGCAGGAAAAATCTTGCTGCTGATGCTGTTGTCTGCCCTTGTGGTTGTATTCACGTTGCGGGCAACAAAGAAGGATTCAAGTAAAATGCATACAGCAGGTTTAAAAGGAAGAATAGACATGCATTTGGTTTCCGGTACGAAAGAAATTCAGGGGTCCTTCAGGCAGTTTGAATTTTATGCAACATGATCCGGGCAATATTTGCAGCCCGCGTTTTTGCTTCTTCCGCTTTTTCTCCTGTGAAAAGATCATCCACTGTTTTCTGAAATAAATTGATCCAAGCCGCAAATTCATTTTCTCCAAAAGGAATGGATTTACTCAATTGAATATGACGGGTCATAGGATTTCCATCATAGGATGATTCGCCAAGCAAAATGCTTGACCAGAAATTAACCATCTTCGGCAGGTGATGATCCCAGTCTACTTTTGCCTGCTCGTTGAAAATCGGTCCAAGAATTTTATGCTCCCGCACTCTTTCATAAAAGGTGTTCACCAACAATTCCACATGCACGCGATTTTGTAATTCAATTTTCATACTGCAAAGATAACTCTTTTTAAGCGGGGCCTGATTTCATCGGCGACAAGTGTCTTCCCCTGATTTTTCAATACTAATTTTCCGGACGTGTTTCAGGAATCTTTTGTTTTTCAATATTGATTATTCATTTTTTCATGATATAATTGGCAATGAAAAATGCAATCTCCGGCAGTTTTATTAATCGGGGAAAATCCGCTATATTGGGGATTGGAAGAGTGTTTCAGCTGATTTTGGTTCACTTAATTTTCGTGCGATTCTATTCTTATTCGTTCAGTATATTTCAATAATTCATAACAACTATTCTCTCGCTATTTTTTCATTTCAGGAAAATTCTATGCGTAAACTTCTCCTCATCTTCACCATTTTACTGAATTCATCAGTAGTATTTTCTCAAGGTACTTTTTTCCGTTCCGCTGATTTTCCCGGCGCGGAAAGGAAAAATTGCTATGCAGAAACAGTCGGACACAAAGGATATCTCATGCTCGGAGTCATTGCCGGAGGAATCCAGTTGAATGAAGTCTGGGAATACGATGAGCTAAGTGGTGTGTGGACACAGAAAAATAATTTTCCGGGTCCCACACGATTGGAGGCATTTACTTTTTCTGTGAATGGAAATATTTACCTCGGATGCGGTTATAACGGTGCCGTGTGTTATACAGATGTTTGGAAATACACTCCGGCTACAGACTCATGGGTTCAGGTTGCATATTTTCCCGGAACAAACAGAGATCAATATGCAAGTTTCAGCTACAATGGAAAAGGATACATTGCTTTCGGTCGCGTGTCATGCACGAACAATTCCGGTACGGATGAATTCTGGGAGTATGATCCTGTTGGAGATCAATGGACACAGCTGACTTCAGCTCCCGATCCGATTCCGTGGAGTCGCGCGGCAGTTGTTAATGACAAGGTTTATTTCCTCAATGAAACAAGTACTCTCGTATATGTGTACGACTTTGCAACTTCTTCATGGGACGCTTCCTGGCCGGCAGCTCCAGGACCTGCAACATCAGTTCCTTTGTTTGGCTGCAACATCAATGGTGTGCCACACATTTTCAATCAGAACTATCCGAAGTTTCTTCACATTCCGGGCAGAACATGGTTGCGGGGTGATACAATGTACAATACCAACTGGCATCAGGACATGACATTCATGGCTTTTGCGGATACAGTGAAAATCATCGGAGGCAGTACCGGTGTTTCCGCATTCTCCGCTGAAGTCTGGAGTTTTTATCCTGGTTGTACTTCGAATCTGGATGTGCAGCTCACTGCTCCCGATACTTCTTACTTTGGCGGAGCCGCGGATCTGATTAATGCCAGCACCGTCACTCCTGCAGGAAATACCTATGCATGGCAATGGCAGGTCGACACAGTTATTTCAGGATGGTTCGCCGGTGATACTGTGCTTACTCCCGCTCACTACGGACTTTATCACGTCAGTTTACTTGGCACGAACGGGTATTGCATCGATTCCACATCTGATTCTGTGTATGTGAACAGAGGAATGTGGAGCGGAAAAACAGTGTTACCTGCAGAAGGGAAAGAACGTTCTTTTGCAGTTGCAGCTGTTGTAGGAAATGATGCTTTCATCGGAATGGGAATCGATGTGAATGGCAGCGTCCTGCGTGATATGTGGAAATACAATACTGTCACACAACGATTGACACATCTGAATGATTTTCCTTTTCCCGCATTGAAATACCCTTCATTTGTACAGGCAAATTCAAAATGCTATTTGCTTGGAGGTGATCCCGGAATTTCTCCGTACAAATCAAACAAATTTTACGAGTACGATCCAACTACAGATACATGGACAGCTTTACCTGATTTTCCCGGACCTGCACGAGTAGCTGCAAAAGCCATTGAACTCAACTCAGAAATTTATTTATTCTTTGGCGGAGATACTTCTGCTTACAAATACAATCCGGCCGGCGCAAGCTGGACGCGACTAACTCCACATCCATCCATAAATTATGCGGATGCAGTAGTAGAAGACAGAGGAAATATTTTATCTGTTGTACTCGGTAGTTCTTCTTCTGTCTGGCAGTACAATGTAGTTTCCAATGTGTGGGGACAAATGACTACCAACTTTGCAAAAGATGCGCGATTTGGTTCTACAATTTATATGGTAAATGGAAAATTGTGGATCGTCAACGGAAAATTCAGTGGAACCAGCCTGACGAGCTATCTCAACTCGAGTTATTTTTACCAGCTAAGTAACGGAGCAATTTCTCCCGGACCATCATCTTATATTTTTTCTAATATATATCAGGAATGCGCGTTTGGTACCGGATTTGAAGCGAACGGAAAATATTACCGCTGCTTTGGTGAATCAGGAGGCGGATACAAAGACAAAACCATCGGTTGCTTCGAACCCAATGCCTGTGAAAATATTCCCTACTTCTATCCTTATGGAATTGACGAAGCAGGAATTGGTATAGAACACAACTATGCAAATGTGAGCAAACAATATTTACCTCCGGACACAATCGGTTCCACCTTGTTTGTGGATGGTGTGGTTGCGCAAGCCAATGTGAATACATTTACTGCAGGACAAATTTTCGAACATTGCGGTGAACACAAATTGCAATGGGTCATCAGTCGTGCAGGATGTTCGGATACTACAACATATTGGCAAACGGCTCATCCTATCTATCGTTTAGAGCCACGTTCGGATATACCAATGGGCAGCCTGAATATTCGTCATACCATGAACGCGACAAACATTGGCAACACCGGATACATGGGAATGGGAAATAAATATGTTGACATTTTAGTAGAAGCATACAAAGACTGGTATGCATATGATCCTGCGACAGATTCATGGACGGTCAAAGCATCACTTCCTGCCGGCGCGGAAAATCACACAGGCTCGGCAACATTCTCTGATGCAACGAATGCCTTTCTTTCAGGTGGAACGAAAGGTTGTTTTGGAAGTAATGCATGTTTTCTGACTGACACCTGGCAATACGATCCTGTCTTGGATACATGGACACAAAAATCCAATCTTCCCGGAGTTGGTCGTTACAATCCTGTCGCGGCAGTGATCGGAGATACGGCCTATGTCGGTCTTGGATATTATTCATTTTCCGGAGGCGGACAAATTGATAAGTACCACATTCCTTCGGATAGCTGGACGAGCAGCGGCTGGCCATACGGAGCAAGTATGTCATCCTCTGCAATTTCTTTTGCTTATGGAAACAAAGTGTATGCGGGTTACAATACATTGTTTGGTGGCGGAGCCAATCCGGGTTTGTATGCGTACGATCAAAGCACAGGCGCGTGGTCCGCTTCTGTTTTGAACGTTGGTCAGCTTAACGGAGAGCGTTATGCAAAAGTAGCCGGTAACGAAGCATTTATTTTTAATGAATTTGTTTCGAAGATTGATCTCGATAGAATGAAAGTAATTCCGCTGCAATCTCTGGAAGTACCGGGCGATACATCCAACGAATTCAGTGCCGCATTTTCAATCAACAATCAGGTGTACATCAGTCTGCTCAACCTCGACTTTGGTAGTCCGCGTCTCGGAAATCATGTATACAAATATGATTTGAACCAACCTGTGTGCGATCTGGATTCTTTGTTTTTGAATTCCCCGGAATTGTCTGACAGAATTCAGCAACTCAACGTCACACCGAATCCTGCACATGGAAAAGTGTTCGTCTCAGTGGACGGAAAATTGTATTCATCCGGTAATTATCAACTGTTCGATATGCAGGGACGAGTAGTAATGTCGGGAACTTTTTCGGGCAAACAGATGGAGCTCGATCTCTCGAAACATGAAGCAGGAATGTATACGCTTCTCTACTCTGAAAAGAGCAGTGGAAAAATATACAGCGGAAAGGTAGTAGTGAATTGAATTGCACTGTAAAATTTGAATTTTAGGTATATTATTATTTGTCGGACTGAACACGCGGTCGGGAACTGTAATTATTTTTTGGAGCGATCCGTTCATATCAATTCAATTCCGCACTTCCCGTGCTCCGCTCTCCCTGAAATGCGGGAGAGCTCTGCCCGGGGCTAGCCTGCCAACGGCAAGACATTCTAATGATCCGGATAGTACAGGTGCAATACCCGGAGAATTTGTTCAGAAAGGATTAGAATCTTTCCCCTTTTTTATAGAAATTCATTTATAAATAACCTCAATTCTATATATTTGTTAAAAGCCCATTAGCTGAAAACATACACTCTGTGCGTTAGTGGCTATGGAAATTTCCCTCATCAAACTTTTATAGGTTCGTTTAAGTATAAAATTTTAACTGATCTGGAATGCAAATCGATCGCTCAGAACTTTCTCCTTTGTTTATTGATTTATTTCTGGAGAAAATCAGATTGACAGAAGCGGAATTTGAAGTGGTATTGAGAAATACTAGAAGAGAATTTATTCCGAGAAAATATTTTTATCTGAAACCTGGTCAGGTTTGCAGGCATTTCGCTTATGTGAACAAAGGCTGCTTCAGAAATTTTACGACCGATAACAAAGGTGGGGAGCACATTCTGCACTTTGCTTTTGAAGACTGGATTGTAGGAGATCTGGAAAGTATGTATACCGCTACTCCATGCAATATTAATATTCAGGCAATGGAAGACTCTGAACTTTTGTGCATATCCGTTGATGATTTGTCAAAGATGGAAAATGAAATGCCTAAATTGAAGGAATGGCATCTGGCAAAGCAACGGAAAGCGCACCAGGCTTTTATTAACAGACTTGCGGAAGTAAAATCGCTCACAGCTGAGGAAAGGTATCTGAACCTTGTACAAAAACATCCTCAGATTTTTCAACGTGTACCTTTGCAATACATCGCGTCGTATCTCGACATTGAGCCGCAATCTCTGAGTAGGATGCGTAAACGCCTTTTGACCAAATAATTTTAGAGCTGCCCTTTTCTTAACTTGGGTTAAGTCGCCTTTTAACCGCGGTTATTGGAAACAGATGTGATTTCCATTCAATTTGTCATGTAATTCATCAACCATGACAACGACTTCAACCATTTCTCCTTCCACGCAAATGATGCAGATGATCACAGGATTCTGGACCTCCTGCTGTATCTATAATGCGGCAAAATTGGATGTCGCAGACTTTCTTCATAACAAAGCTTTGTCTTGCGATCAACTTGCGAAATCTACTCATACCGATGCTTCTTCACTCTACAGAATGATGCGTGCTTTGGCAAGTGTCGGGATATTCAGTGAAAATGAAAAGGGCGAATTTTCCAATACTACTCTTAGCGAAACACTGCGAAGCGATATACCGGGTTCCATGAAAGCAATGGCGATCGCGCAACTCGGCGATCACTATCCGGCCTGGGGAAATTTGTTGTACAGTCTGAAAACCGGAAACACAGCTTTTGAAAAAGTAGAAGGGATGGATGTCTGGAAATATTATGAAACGCATCCTATAGAAGGGCTGAATTTTATGAAAGCCATGACAGGTTCAACCAATGCTGCCATTCAGAATGTGATTCCGATGTATGATTTTTCTTCTGCAAATACAATCGTTGATATTGGCGGAGGAAACGGGGCATTCCTTATGGCAATTCTCGGCAAAGCTCCGCAAGCGAAAGGAATTGTGTTTGATGAAGAGTATGTTGTAGATGAAACCCAAAAGACAATTGAAGAAAAAGGCTTCAGTACAAGATGCAGTGTCGCGGCCGGGAATTTTTTTGAAGCGGTCACAGAAGGAGCTGATGTCTATCTCATGAAACATGTATTACACGATTGGAATGATGTGCAGAGTGAGCTGATCTTAAAGAACTGCGCAAAAGCGATGCATGCCGGAAGTAAAATTCTGGTTATTGAAGCGGTAATTCCAACGGGGAATACTCTTCATCCCGGAAAATTTATGGACATCAACATGATGGCCATGACCGGAGGAAAAGAACGCACACAAGCCGAATATTCAGTCTTGTTTGCACAAGCCGGATTGAAACTGGAAAGAATTATTCACACCAATTCGCCAACACTGAGCATACTTGAAGTAATTCAGGCATAAAATAGTTTAAAAAAAATGTGAGATCCGGAACACAAAAAAAACCGGAGGCGTATCCGAAAAGCCATACGAGTAGGACCCCACCTCAAAAAAATAAATCAAATGGTAAAAGGTTATGTAAGGCACAAAGTTGCCGATTTCGACAAATGGAAAATGGTTTATGACCAACACGATTCTACCCGTAAGGAATACGGTTGTAAGAAATCTGAAGTATTCAGAAACGCGCAAAATCCCAATGAAGTATTGGTTGTTACAGAATGGGATAGTAAAGAACAGGCTGCTAAGTTTGATTCTTCCGCAAGCCTGAAGAGCGCCATGCAAAACGCAGGTGTTGTGAGCGCTCCTGAATTCAGCTTTGCAGAGTAAGCAGCAATACAAATTTTTGTGGTGTCAGCATCAGCAAGCTGACACCACAATTTTGTAAATCTTTTGAGAATTTATTTTTATACAAATAATACTTCAGTTTATGAAATAATTGTACGAGGATTCCTGTGAGATTTACCATTCTTTAATCGTATTTATATTTAAGAATGGTACAAAACAATCTGATCAATTTTATTTTCTGAATGCAATAGCAATAACGAATTGTCATGACTCCTTATGAAAACATCTGCTCAGTCTTAGATAAGCTCAGTCTTACCGGCGAAAAATTGCACACATGCAGTCAGTTGGTCGATCTGTTCCCGTTGATTTCAAAATCGGAGCAGAAGGAAATTGCAAATCGTTTTGCAGAATTGGTTCAGCAGATGGATGACTCCAATTCCTGTCTGCATCGTTACTCCAGGTGTTTGTTATGCATGCACTATTTTTACAATGAAGAGCATGAGAGTTTTTTACCGCTTGCAACAGAAACACAAAAATTATTCGAGGAGCAGGGAGATAACATTGGGTTAGGATTATGTCTGACCATCATCGGAAGCACATATCGCACATTGGGCAATAAGGACCTCGCGTTGAACGCGCTTTGGCAGGCCCATGCTTGTCTGAACAAATCCGGAAAGCATTCGCATTTTCAAATGGCTTGTAGTTTTCAGATCGGGAGTATCTATGCGGAAATGAACCAGTATTCAGAGGCACTGCCGCTTTTCAATGACACATTGGAGATGGCAGAGCGGGAGCAAAATTATTTCTGGCAAATTTATGCTTTGCACGGTTTGGGAAAAGGGTATCTGAAGCAGAATCGGAATGATGAAGCCAAAGAATTTTTTATAAAAGCCATGGACGTTTCCGGGCAAAACGGAAATCCTGTTTCAATCAGCACTTCCATGACCGAATTGGCAAATTATTATGGAGCGGCAAATGATCTGGAAAAGGCAGAACAATTCACTAAAAGATCGCTTGCAATTCGTGAAGAGCATCAATTCATCGGCGGCGCGATTACCAATTATATTCAATTGGGTGAGCTGTATAGCAGACAACAAAATTATCCGGAATCCATTTCTTCACTGGAGAAAGGTTTGAGTCTGGCGATTCAACTCAGGGTGAAGCCCAAAATAGTTCAGATTTATTTATTGCTTTCAAAAATTTATGAACTAAATAATGATCTGAAAAAAAGCTTAGATTATTACAAACTCTACCTGGAAATCCGCGACCAGGTGGAATCAGAAGACAATGCCAGACAATTGAAAAATGCCGCGCTTGTATTTGAAGCCAAACAAACTCAAAAGGAAAATCAGACTATCAAAAAGCAGAAAAAAGAAATAGAAGAAAAAAACATAGAATTGCAACATACGATAGAAGAACTTACGCGCGCAAAAATTGGCAAAAAAGCAAAGGCGTTTACATTGATGTTCGCAATTGTGTTTTTTATTTTTGAAGATTCTATTTTACATTTCGCCTTGCATGCGATATCTACGAATAATTATTTTATTTCCATGGCTGTCAAAATGAGTATTATTTTTTCACTGAGCCCGATCAACAAGACAATTGAAAAATATTTAGTGAGGAAGATGATCCGGGAAAAGCATAAATGGGAGGAAGAATTCCGTCGGGAAACTCAGGAACACCAAAATGTAGTAAATTCACTTTTACCTTTTGCTGGTAACAGAGTGCATGAAGGATGAAAATCATGAATTTGTTGTCTACCCCATAACTTTGTGCCTTCGCACGAAATAATGGTATCATCTAATCCATCACCCAATGAAATGTTGAGCGTGTAACCAAAGCTACGAACCAAGGTAAAGGATAAATGGATGAGGCACTGATTTTTTATTGTCCATCCGGAATTTCCGGCTCCACAAGTTTTTTCAATTTTTCCAGTGAATCCTGCCAACCGAGGTAGCACATTTCTGCAGGAATCACGGATGGAATATTTTCCTGAAGAATTTTTATTTCTGTGCCACAGGAGACTTTTTTCAGCCAAACAGAAGTAAGCATGACATCAGTGAGATTTGGATCGTCAAATTTGTCGGTGTATTTTATGAATTCATTTGTTTTCAATTCGAGGTATTCTCCTCCGAAAGAGTGACTGTTGCCTGTTGTGAAATTGATAAACGACATCCTGAAATTTCCACCAACCTTTACATCCATGTTGTGTACAACACACAAAAATCCATATGGCGGAAGCCATGAAGTCATTGCGTTTGCATCCGTGAAAGCACGATAGATCTTTTCGGGAGATGCGGTAAACACACGTTGCAGGGAGACGCTGTTGTTTGTCATAAGATTTATTTTCTACTAAAATAGTGATTAACCCGGTTCAACCAAGACATGTATTTTAGTTGTGCTTAGAATATTTTTACGCAAATTTCACTATTGACAAACATAGTCGCAAAGCTCTTTGTGTACTTTCTTTGCGTCTTTGCGCGAATAAAGTTGATGCTTCAATCCATCACTACCAGCTTTTTTTGAATCGTTTTCCCGTCACGGAAAATAAAGCTGAGGACATACACTCCGGCCTCATTCAGATAGAAATGATATTCTTTTCCCGGAAGAGCATCGTGCAGATAAAGATCTTTCAGCAATTGTCCGGAACTGTTGACACAGCGGATGTGCATTTCATCGGAAAGCTGAGCATCATCCAGTCTGAACATAATCCATCCACTGTGGGCCGGATTGGGATAACAGTGAATTCCATTTTCTTGTAAAGTAAGATCCTCCTTCACCGAAACAGCAAAAGCGCTGTCGAAGCCGAAAGAAATCTGTCCGGCCTCAGTAAGCGAATGCCCGTTTGCAAAATGAAAATCATCGTATCCCGGGCCGGATGTAATTTGTGTAGCGGAATCAATTGCTGTTGACCAGGTATTTCCTTCCGCATTTGCAGAACGACGGTACATCCTGATCTGTGAAGGATCACCGGCCAAAGCGGAAGAAACATGTTGTTGATTCATGAATACGCAACTATCCAACGGATCAAATGTGGTGTTCTGTCCATAATTACGAATTACATAATATGGCCACTGTGAAGCGGACGGAGTAGCACTGTAAGCCAGTTGATCCGGAGCCACATTTAACCGGGTAACGACAACATCTCCCTGCGGCAGATTGGCGCCGGATGGAAAATAGAGCTGAACACCCGGTGCGGAATAATCAACCAGCCCGGCAGAATTGATCGTGTGTGTTTCGGCACGACCACCACCAACAGGAATTGTTGAAACAGAATTCACGTTTGCACTAATCACCACAGACAAAGGATTGATTCCTGCATGATCAACTACCTGATTCGCGACAAGTTCATTAAACTGATAGTATGCAATCAATGAAGTGTCTGTCTGTGGCATAGATCCCGGATTCGGGTTGTTCCGTGTCAGGTTCATCAGTTCACGAATTTCCTGCTGACTTAGCGGACGATTGTAGAAACATACTTCATCGATCTGACCTCTGTAATTTCTGACTCCGGCAGATAAATCAGCACCGACAGTAAATGGCTGATCCACCATACTCGCGACAGGTTGTGGCTGAACATTGGAATAGGCAACACCATTGAGATAAACAGTGGCGCTGTCGGGAGTTACAACTAATGCAACATGACTCCATTCATTCACCGGAGCTATCGGACCATCCCACCAATTATATGATTGAGGAGACTCAGCCCAATGATAACCGATTCGGTTTTGATAATTGAAGTTCAATCCAGACTTTGTATTCGGACCACTATTCATAATGATTCCGGTCCAGTCGTTCTCGATCGTATCCGGTTTTATCCAACAACTAATAGTGAAAGTATTGGTCTGGATATTGAGTCCACTGTATTGTTGTGACCATCCGCCGCTGGGATCAATACTCAGACAATTTCCCGGAACAGTATCAACGGAACAGTCATTGCCGATTTCCAGAATCATGGATTGTGAGTCTGATCCGTTGGAATTGGTGACAGTGAGTGTTGCAGTTTTTATCCCCACACTTCCAAACAACACAACAGGATTCGGCACATGCGCATCACTTACATAGTTTGCCGGCGGACTGAATGTCCATGACCATGTCGCCTGATCGTGATCCAGCACGGAGAAATCATTGAAGTACACAGTATCTTTTACACAGCTTGTATACAAAGTATTGGCTGTCGGTTGTGCAAGCGGAGCGGACGCTTCAAAGAACGGAACCTGCCACACTCCTTTATTGGTACCGATACGAAGTTTGCTGTCACGGTAAAAAGGCGAAGAGTACATCGTGAAGATGTGCGCAGGCAAACTGTCATCGTATTCAACCCAATCAGGCATGTTTTTGTTTTTATAAAAACATCTGCCATGTTCCTGCATGCTGTAAATTCCATCATCCGTACCTGCTTGAGCGGAAAGTGCAAGAACTTTTTCCTGATCCATAATTGCACTTGTTTCGTTGGTCCAGTTTTGTCCGGCATCAACCGACTTAAAAATTCTTTGTCCGCTTCCATTGTAAGGAGAAGAGATCCAGAGCGTGTTGGAATCTGTGGCGGACACAGCAAGACGCAACAAACCGATGGAAGCAGCGGGAGGTAATGTCAGTTGAGTCCAGGTATTTCCTGTATCAGTAGAGTGATAGAGGTTGACATCAGTGGCGAGGTAAATATTTGCCGGATGTGTTCGGCAGAAATCAAATTTTTTCACACGCTCGGGAGCGAAGTCATGAACGGTTGACCATAGCTGACCACCATCATCTGATCGCCATAGTTGCTGATCTTGTCCTGTATACAGGCGCATATAACACGAAGGCCAGAAAACAAGATTGCTCACATCGTAGCCATAATAATCTTCATTGGGATATTTCGTATAGCTGAACCATGAAATGGGTCCGTCAATGGAATCCGGAACAACCATTGCGCCGACATCACTGAAAGCGATGTGTCTTTCTCTTCCATACATGTAATAACCAGTAGCTGCTTCGCCTCCATGGACGTAAATACCAGTTCCATCAGGATAGTTTTCATTCACTACCACGTTGCCATTGTGGTAACGACCACCGGCGACGATATCTTCATTCCAACCTTGAGTGAAGCCCCACAACTCCGTACCAAAATCTCCATCAGTGCGACTCGAAAAATTAACGGGATCGCTAAAAAAATCTGAGGAGAGATTCATTCCTCCGTCTGTTGCTACCCACGTATCTGTTCCGTCAGATACCATCCATTGAATGTCGGGGTGAATTGGAATAGAGCCGGCGTAGCCACCTGTTGCCACGAAGGTCGATCCCCCGTCTGTAGATTTGTACAAAGATGTTGTTCCAACCAATACTTCATCCGCATTGTTTGGATTCGCGAGAATGGCAAGATCATAATAACCTTGTCCGTTACTCATGCCTAAAGGCAAATTATAATTTCCTGTAAAATCTGTGGAGCCTGTGCAGGTTGTGTCCCATGTCATTCCTCCATCAAAACTTTTGAATATAAAAGGAATCTCCGGCGAAGGATTTGTTCCGAGAAGAACGGCGTAAATTCTGTTGCTGTTGGCAGGAGTAACTGTGAGTCTTGCTCCGCCGGACTCATTGATTCCTTTACCGGTCCATCCGTTCAGGGAAGGTGTGAATGATTGTCCGTTGTCGGTAGATATTCTGAATTCGATGAAGTTGCCTGTGCGGACAAGAGCGTAGAGCACATTGTTGTTAAAAGGTTTGAATTGCAAATCATAAACAAAATCAGTGATACCTGCGGCGAGGCTCCAGCTTTGACCGCTATTGAATGATTCCACCAATCCGTTTTCGGCAGCGGCAAAAAGATGTGTTGTGTTTCCGGGCTGAATGAGTAATTGATTGATGACACCATAAGGGACTACTACATCATTCCAGGTGAGTCCGCCGTTGTTCGACCATGCGACAGCATTGTTTCTTCCGGCATAAACGAGATCGGGATTCGCCGGATCCACAGCAAGGCTGTAAAATTCAGCGAAGGGATAATCGTTGCTCACACAATTCCAGTGCAGACCTTTGTCGGTGCTTTTGTAGATTCCGCCTGATTCAGGCCCTGCATATACGATGTCGGTATTCGATGGAGCGAAGGCACAGGTATAGATATTTGTTTGTGAGCTTACGACAGGTTGATTCGGATTGTCCTGTTCAAGTGGTCGCATGGTTTTAGGACCGACGAGCGACCACGCTGTTCCTGTGGAAGAAGAGATTCGTGCAGTGTTGTTGGCAGATGAACGAATTCTTTTTTGTACCGGACTAAAAGTTTCCGGACGA
>CALMQM010000018.1 GCA_937871435.1 uncultured Bacteroidota bacterium
AAAACATGAATAATGTGAATCAAAAAAAGATTGTATTAAACACCCAGGAATTTGTTCACATCGTTAAACTTTCTGACATCATTCAAATAGAAGCTGACCGCAATTACACGACATTTTATCTGGTCAACAACAAAACCATTTTGATCTCTAAATCCTTGATTGAGTTTGAGGAAATTCTGAGTACTTCAAATTTTTTTCGGGTACATCATTCCAATCTGATCAACCTGTATCATGTGTTGAAAATCGACAAACAAAACATGCAGGTCATCATGTCAGATAATTCAAAGATTACCATCGCATCCAGAAAGAAAGAACAGTTATTCAGTTTGTTCGACAAAACAAGAATTGGTTAATCAACCAGGCAATTTGCTGCGAGAAATTTTTGCGCGATGCCCTTCCTCTACCTGACCTGTCTTTTCATTGAGCTGAAAAATTGCATTCAATGTCAACTGATTTGTCAGAAATAATGTCCTAAAATCAGCGATTTTAACCGTTTTCAGCGCATTCACTGTTCATCCTCATGCGAATGATAAAAAAATGACTACGCCTGTTCATTGGTACCAAATTCTTTCAATAAGGTTCAATAAATTTGTTCTAAGCGCATCAGGATCGGGGGCTCCATGACTTCGCGACAATTTACTGAATATGTTAAAACGACTATCCGTCTTTTTAGTTTTCATTAGCGGCATTCACTTTTCGAATGCTCAAAATTATTCTATCAGTCCGGGCAACACCCTGTTGACAAATGCCGCGATGGACATGCTAAGTATTTGTGATATAAACATCACGAATGAAGATACAACTACAGAAACTTTTATCTGGAATAAACTCGATGTGAACATCCCACCCGACTGGGAATTTTCAATTTGCGATAATGCTACATGTTATCTCTCTTTGATTGACAATGCAACCTCTGCTCCTTTAGCTCCTCTTGCCTCTTTTCCGATGAGTATACATTGTACTCCTCACATCACAAATGGAAATGCGTTGATTCGATACACTATTCAGGAAGTCAGCAACCCCAATCGAATCGACACATTAACGTGGGATATACGGTTAAGTACTATCGGTGTGGATGAAATCGCGAAGAATCAATCTAAAGTTTTTGTTTCCGAAAATAAACTCTATTGTAGTGCTGGATTCGGAAGCATGAATCAGATACATGATCTTTCCGGCAAAATAATTTTCTCATCAGCTCAAATAGAAGGACAATCCATAGACATCGGCAGCCTTGTTCCGGGAATCTATTTTTTTACTTCAGTGAAAGAGAACAAAGCAAGTACATCAAAATTCATTTTACTTAAGAACGAATAATCAAAACCATTAACCCCCACAATAGAAAATGAAAAAATTAATCTACGCACTCATTTTTCTCAGTTGCACGCTGGCGAATGCCCAGAATCAAAATTGGGTTGCAACGGCGATTGATGGAAACCGCTACGATATTGACTCGCTGGTAAATGCGGGCAAAACAGTTCTGGTGGATGTAAGCGCATACTGGTGCGCACCATGCTGGGATATTCATCTTTCAGGTGTGCTTGACAAACTCTACCATGAATTCGGTCCGGATGGCACCAACGATCTCTTTATCATCTTTGTTGATGGAGACAATGGCAGCAGCATAGCCAACCTCTCCGGGGCCGGACCCGCAGCATTGGGCGACTGGATAACAGGAACTCAATATCCAATCATCGGTCCGTATGGACAAGGACATTATGTGCAGACACAATATGCAATGAACGGCTATCCATCTCTGTTCGTTCATTGTCCGGGTTCATCTGCAGGTGTGAGTATTCCAATTGACACATCCTGGACACAATTTTTACATAACTGGGATTCAATTTGTCCGGCATCTTTCAATCATGGATTAAAAGACCTTACAGTTTTGCAAACCAAAGACAAAGAGTTTTGTAATGGAGAGCATCCGGTGACTCAAATTTTTAATCAGGGAATGGATGTAATCAATACAGCGACTGTGAATGTAAGTTTAAACGGAACTCTACTTCAGACGAAGAACTGGACAGGTACATTAAACAGGTTTGAAAGCGCGGATGTAAAATTTGAAAATGTAAATCTTCAGGATGCCCTGGAATATACTTTTGATGTGAGCACACCACAGGAAACGTATACAAATGGAAATGAAGAAATCCAGTCGTGGAGAGTAGGTGCTGAAGCTCCCACGTATGATCTGACCTTCGATCTTCAATGTAATTCATCAGCGAGTCAGACATCCTGGAGGTTACTGGATGACAATGGCAACATTGTGGAACATGGACCAATAGGTTCAAACTATGTTTACAATAATTTCTATACTTATGACTGGCACTTGGTACCCAACTCATGTTATACTTTGATTGTTCGCAATGAATACGGAGAAGGAATTTGTTGTCGCTTAGGGAACGGCTATTACAATTTAAGAAGCACTGCTGATTCTTCATTGTCATTTTTGTTTGGAGGAAATTTTACAGGATATGAAGAATCAAGAACTTTTCACACTCCACTTATTGCAAATACATCTTTCATAGTAAAAGAAAACGCCCTGACTATTCAACCGAATCCTGCAACAACTATCATCACTTTTCAAAACTCAACCGCGGCAATCACCGAAATAAAGATTTACGATCTGCTTGGTCAATTGCAGGGAATGGTGCTGAATGCTTCACAAGTCGATATCAGTATGCTACCGGCCGGGATGTACATTTCCAAAGTGAAGTCGAATGAAAAATATTATACACTGAAGTTTTCCAAAAACAATTAAGCTTAAGAACAGAATCATATGAAATCAAAATATATACTCCCACTCTGCTTCATTTTATTTTTCCAAAACTTCTCAAGTGGACAAATAACATTGTTGCGTCCGGATACAATTGACCGGACGACGATGAAAATTTTAAACGGAAAATTAATTTATGGACATCAGGCGCAAGCCCAATGGACGTACGAGTTGTGGTCACTGGATCCGCTTACACTCACTGCCGGAAGAATCAAAGACCTGAATCCAAACAGCGGAGATGAAGTATTCAGCTGGGCAACGTCGTATGGTGCTCCGATGAAATACAACAATTGCATTTTTAAAAATGAACTGTACTTTTTTGCTGATGATGGAGCGCATGGAATGGAACTCTGGAAAAGCGATGGAACTGAAGCAGGAACTGTTCTTTTCAAGGATTTTAATCCGGGATTAATCGGCTGGGATTTTGCGAACTACAAAGTTCCGACGTTTTTAGAAATGAATGGTTTGTTGTATTTAAATGCGGGAGTAACAGCCAATGGAAATGAGCTGTGGGTGACAGACAGTATGGCAGGCAGTATACACCAGGTTGCAGATTTGAATCCCGGCACGGCAAGCTCCAATCCATCATTTTTGATCAGGTATAACTCCGAATTATATTTTACAGCCAACGATGGTGTGCATGGGTGGGAATTATTTGCATACAGCGATCAGACAAATCAAATTCGTTTGGTGAGTGAAATACTTCCGGGAACACTTGGACCATTTGATGATGGTACGGGCAGTGTATCTATCAATCCACATTTCACAGTAAGCGGACGATACCTGTATTTTCAGGTTGATTTGAATGGCGGACTAGGCTCGGAGAATCGACACTGGTACAGAACAGACGGGACATCGGCCGGAACATTTGCTATTGAAAACAGTCTTATACCGATGGACTATGCGAACGTTACTGCGGATTTATACGGCACTTTCTATTTCGTTGCGAAGGACCAATCAAATTATTTCTCGGTGTGGAAATCGGATGGAAGTGTCGCGGGAACAGTAGCAGTACCTACGAGCAATGATTTACAAATGCGTCCTTCGATGGTGACGGTTGGCAATTATGTTTACTTCAACGGAATGAACACGGATTCATCCGGACTGGCATACACTGACGGAACAACAGGAGGAACAGGAATGGTGTTGGGATATGATGAATCCTATACAAGCTTTAACATTACTTTTCCTACAGTGCTGAATGGAAATATATTCTTTCACGTGACCGGGTATGATTTAATGAGTGGATCATTCGAAAGAGTGGCTCAGACCAATGGTACCATTGCGGGAACGATGACTTATCCGGCTATTGAGCCATTGTCAGAATTTATTCCCTTTGGAAACGATTTGATTTTTTATGGACATGATAGCACAGAGGCTACTCCACAGCGTACAAAACTTTATCTCTTACACCCTGCAAATTTCCCGCCTGCAATAGGTACAGGAGTTGAGGAAAGGCTGAACGGTGAATCCGTGCAGGTATTTCCGAATCCAACTGCCGGCGAATTGAACATTTCAATGGAAGGAGTTGACTGGATGAATTCACAGATTAGTCTGAGAGATGTAACCGGAAAAATTATCATGCAAACAAAAATCAATGATTCCAGGATGAACGAGTTGAAATTAAAATTGCCGGGGAATCTGCAAGATGGTTTTTACACATTGGAAGTAATAAATCAGAAGTTCTCTTTTACAAGAAAGATTGTAAAAGTTCAGTAAAAAGAGAATTAAGATATTTGCCTTTAGGATTAAATAATTCAGAAAATGATCTGATTCAAAAAGACCCGCTAATTTGGTTCATGGTTGTGAGCTAAGTATTTCATCCCCTCTATTTCCTTCTTTTGACAATTCATTAGCGGTTATTCAAGGTAACCTCCTTGTCTTCTAATTTTTATCTCTATGTTTAGATATAAAACAGAAGATTTCCTGGAGGTTACTTTTTCTTTTATCCCTTTTATAAAAACTCCATTCAAAACACATGTGCGGCCACCCACATTGCCCTGAACAAGTACCATTTTATATTTGTGTCCCTGGAAATCTTGATTTTTTCATCGATCATAAAACTTAGAGACATTAATTTATTTTTTCTATTTTTAAGTGGCCGAATTATAGGGGAGCTGACAATATGACTCAAGAATATCTTCGTCTTCGCAATCCCAATGGATTGTACATTGCAGTGCCTCATTTTGATAAAGATCATTACCATGTGCACATTTGTGCTTCCGGCGTAGAGAATAAAACGGGGAAGTCGTTGCGACTGTCAAAAACGAATTTGAGTAAGCTGTCAAAAGGAATTCAGGAATATCATATTGAGAAATATCCAAAGCTTACCCACTCAGTGATTCAAAGGGGAAAGGGAAGAAAAAACTCAGTCACTGAAAAAGAATATCAATACAAAATGAGGGAAACAAGGGCGACGGATAAAGAGTCACTCATGAAAGTACTGCAATTGAACTACCAAAAATCACCGTCACTAGAAGGTTTCTATTTGAGGTTGAATGAGTCTAACATTGAGACCTACCGAAGAAGTGGAAAAGTAAAAGGTGTTATTTTTAATGGGAAGAAATTTCGATTTTCAAGACTTGGAATTTCGACAGAGATAATGAACAAAAGTACTCCAAACCAAATTAGGCTGAATGAAATTTCAAACCTACGTACTACAAACAAAAAGAAAAGTGAGCTGGAAAAATAAAGCAAGGTAATATCATTCTTTCACAAACCGCCTTACAGCCTTTCCCTTTCCCGAAATCAATTCCAATAAATAAACACCGGGGGTTAATGACGAAGTATTGATTTCCTGATATGCTCCATTTTGTATTTCATGAATTGGGGCTTGAATTATTTGCTCGAAAAGATTGAACACACGGATTTCATTAAATGCGGAAGATCTTCCGGTGGTGACATATAAAAGATTTCGAACAGGGTTAGGAAAGAGAAATAATTCAGCTTCCGTGTGTGGGACAGCACCGGGAATTCCGGTTATGAGACTATCGCAAATTGTTCCACCTTCTGCTCCCAGGAAGAAATTGGGGTAGTTGGGGATGGTGAATGCATTAACTGTCGGAAGCTTGAAACTGTGTTGCTGGAGATCGCATGCAAGACCTGCACTATCTGGATGATTAATTATATGCATCCATTGGGTACTTGTGCCGGTATTGATATATATTTTTCCATCATTTGCAAGATGATGAAGATACATGGAAGTTTCAAATAAAGGAATAGGATCGTAAAATCCATCGTAGGTAGCAATAGTATCAATACTCGCTCCAATGTTTGTTGATTGTAAATCAAACTGGTACACCCTTGGGTATTCAGAAGTATACAAATAACGACTATTGGGAGAAATCGAAGCTCCTGCGTCATTTGTAGTGTCCTGAAAATCTATATGCACCCAGTTTGAGAGCAATCCATCGCACCTGTCGAAATCGTAGATGTCAAGATTCTCAGTTGCAGTATTTCGGACAAATTTGCTTCCATCGGGTGAAAATACACTTTGACCATTTCCTCCTTGATAGATATAAGGACCTGCATGTTGTACAAACGGACCATCTATTCCATAAGGTGTAATTAGGAGGGTGTACCAAATATCTGAATCATAACGATGACAAATCAGCCACCAATCCCTGCCGTTGGCGTGTTTGCAGGCTGTAATACCTCCCACAAGCAACGTGTCCGAAATAACCGGAACATTTTTGTACACCACAGCACCCTTTCCTGAATCTAAAGTCATATCTATTTTTGTACAGTATAATTCCTTTGGCTGGTAGATATAATTCATAAACGTAATCTCTATTTCATAAATAGTCTCATGGAATAAATAATAACCAGTAGAATTTCCTGGGATAGGAATTGTCAATGCACCTTGTGTGATTCTAAAACCACGAGACTTCCAGTCGTTAGCATAATTTCCAGGGTTAATATCATCCCCGTTAAGCATGGTGTCATTATTCCTGTTGGCAATGTAACCACCATTGGTATAAAATAACAATTGTCCAAGCGAATCTGAAATGCACGAAGAGGTCATTCTAAAATTCATCTCGCGATACACATATGAAGTGTCTGGGTAGCCATGATAAAAATCAATATTGGTGCCTCCATAGCCTGCAAATCCACTTTCATATCCCATCACCCAAATATTACTAATCCCTTGCCCGGAACTAGTTGGTTTGGAAATCAGCACTAACCAAAATCCAAGTAAAATGCATTTAGTGCAGTACAGTAATCTTACCTGTAGATTACGATCCATCTGAATAAAAAAGTTTATAAAAATAAACTCCGGGAACATAGTTTTCGGTTTTTAACTCAAATGATGGAGATACAATATACGAATTTATAGATAATCGCTGATCGACGAAGGACCAAAAAAATAATCCGGATATTTCAAAAAAAACAAGAGAGTAGCGTTTCAGACTATTTCTTCCTGCAGGATTTGCAGACGATCAGAATGTGTTGGAATTTTATTTTTCTCATTCGTCGCGGAGGAAGCAAGATTTGATTGTGCAGCGGAAAATAATGGCAGAAACAATATTAGTTGGTAGAGTTTTGTTTTCATATTTTAAAAAATGAGTGCTCAAAGAAATCGCATTCAAAAACTCATTGAGAACCTGTATTAAAAAATTCAAAAACCCGGAGAGAAACTCTATTTATTATTCCTTGATAAATCTTTTCACCACTCTTTCTTTACCGGAAATAAATTCTACAAAATAAACTCCGGGTAACAGAGATGAAGTATTAAACTCAAGATACTCTCCACTCTGAATTGTATTCACAGAAACTTTTACCTGCTGTCCGAGTACATTTCGAACAAATACTTCTTCCCCGATTTTATTTTTAGTTCCGGTTAAGTACATACTATTTCTAACCGGATTTGGAAAAAGGATTAATTCCGGCAACAAATTTTTATTTTCTACAATTGTGATTAAACTGTCACACACTGTTCCACCTTCTGCTCCGAGGAAGAAATTGGGGTAGTTTGGCATTGTCGCCGCATTAATCGTTGGGAGCTTAAAACTGTGTTGCTGAACATCACAGGCTAAACCCACACTATCAGGATGGTTGATGACGTGCAGCCATGGAGTGCCATTGCCTGTGTTAATATATATTTTGTGGTCCTGTGCCAAAAGAGATAAATAAAAGGCTGTTCTGAAAGGCGGAAACGGATCTGCAAAACCATCGTAAGTTGCTACTGTTATTCTTGAGCTGTCAAGATTACTCGCATTCAAATCGTACTGATAAACATGAAGGTCTTCTGTAACATACAATAATTCAGAATTAGGGGAAATTGAAACTCCGGCTCCACCAGACGTATCATTGATAGCCGAATGCCTGTAGTTTGAAAGTAAACCACTGCATCGATCAAAATCAAATACATCCAGATCATGTAATACATGATGTCTTGCAAATCTTGATCCGTCCGGGGAAAACACACTCTGGCCTCCTCCACCCTGATAGATAAATTGACCGGCATGTTGAGAAAAAGGACCCTGAATGCCGTAGGGCGTGAGCAATAAGTTATACCAAAGATCTGAATTAAAACGATGACAAAGGATCCACCAATCTCTTCCGTTGGCGTGTTTGCATGCCACTACTCCACCAACTAATAATGTATCAGAAATCAAAGGTGCATTTTTAAAGACTACGGCACCTCTGCCTGAATCCAGGCGCATATCAATTTTTGAGTATAAAAGTTCGATAGGCTGATAGAGATGATCCTGCTGATAGTCGAAATCGAAAAGAGTCTCATGGAAAAGATAATATATGGAATCATCATACAGTGAAGGAAGAATCAATGCTCCTTGAGATATTTTCAAGCCATCATTTCTCCAGGTATCTGTATAATCACTCGGATTCAGGCTGTCACCATTAAGCATCAGCGCATTGTTCCGATTCGCAACATAAATTCCATTGGTATAAAACAACAACTGCCCTGATGTGTCTGATATACTCGCTGAGGTTTGACGAAAATTCATATCGCGATAAACTTTCTGAGTATCCGGTGAACCAAAATAAAAATCAATGTTTGTACCACCGCATTGGGGAGGAGCACCACAATCATAGCCCATCAACCACAAATTGCTAATGCCTTGCCCCTGAAGCCAGGAACAAGGCATTAGCATAATGAGTGCAATAATTGCAGGAAGTCTTTTAATGAACAATACTGATTTTACCAAAGCCGATCGTTTCATTGGAACTGGAGCATTTGTAAATATACAAACCCGGCGGCAAAGATTCAGTGCTTAGTAGATATTTATTTTCTTTTTTGTTCATTTCTACACTTCGTACTAAATTCAAATCCATGCTATAAATTGCAAGCTTTTCAAAACCCTGTGTACTAAAAGACTCAAATGTTATGGTTTCATTAGCGGGATTGGGATATGTGATCACAAAACCGGAACCTCGCGTTTCAGGATTCATTTTTCGAAAATACCCTAATGATGTACAAAGATCGTTGTCGTAATATTCCTCATCCGGATTGACCATGTGGTACATCGCTCTGGCTAAAAATACATATTTTCCACCCGCATACGGACATTGGTGTGCAACCGATAAAATTGATTGAATTTGATTTGAAGTAAAATCATGCATTCCTTTTGCTAAGGTTGCTAAATATATTTCATTGATTAGTTTTTCATTTGCCTGGATTGTTTCACTTGTATTGATTCCAGAATTAATGGCTTGAATAGAATCTGATTTTTCATTTTCAGATTGTTTTACATTTTCTATTAGCTGTTTTGAATTTGAAACAATGGAGGATATTTGCATTTTTATTGCCTGAGCTGTGGCAAGGATCGCCTGGTTGGTACCATTAAATATCTGATTCAAGCTGTCTGCTAACTCCAATTCCTTTTGAAGACTGTCAAGGTTGTTATGATCTCCGTACAACTGACTTGAATTCGCATTTAAAACAGAAGCTTCTTCGAGAATCTTATTTTTCACTTCATCAAAATCCGGCAAGATGCTATTAAGTTCATCGTTAAAAAATAAAAAAAGAATCGGATCATTGAGCAATAAAGGGTTTTGGTGAATTTTTTCAAAAAGATATTTCCTTGCCATCCATCCATTTTCTCCGTCAAAATCATTGACATGATAATTATCAGTAGCTATCAAGTGATCGAAACTGGAATCAATATTTCCTGAAGATAGTTTACTTGCAGATCCACACACTGAACTCGCTGCACAATCTAATTCATCGGAAGTAAAGTCTGGGAAAAACCAGCCTATTAAAGGTATTGGGTGCGAAGGAAGATAATAAGATCCATTATTCGAATTCACATCAAATTCAGAAAGATATTCATTTCCTGTATTTGTATTCTCAGCTTCAACATTGCCAGTGCTATAAAATGGCGGCACCCATGAATTTCCATGATGCTTTTGAACACCCATCACACCTGAATGCAATACTCTCAATCCCATCCATTGGTCATACACAGCGGCATTTCCTATAAACTCGGTATTCGTGCATTGGTTATTGAATTCAAAACCTGTATTTGTAGTAGAAGCATTGTTGCACTGCATCTTATTTCCCTTACTCATGGAAATTTTAAAACCAATTTGTGTGGAATTAGTTACATCCATTGAATTTCCATAAACATCATTACAAGAAACATCATTTTCATCAGCAGTCCATAACGCTATACCAAATAAATTTTTTGTATCGTCATATAATGAAATTATATTATGATATACATTGATTCTATTCGCACCATAAACTTCTATACCGCCAACGGCGTTATATAAATTTAGAATATTATCCGTTATTTGATAATTAGCACTTTTAAAATGTTCATAGACGCCAATTCCAATTCCGGAATTATTCTGTGGATTATCCATTTCAATCAAATTATCTTCGATTTCAATAATTTCAGCTGATTTGTTATAGAAACAGACTATTCCTTCTTTTTGACACGTCAGATAATTTGAATTGACGATAAATTTGACGAATGGTAAAAGTTGCACTAATGTGATTCCACTAACGACATCATCCCGCTCGGCCAAGTCTTTAACGAAAGCCAGTGTGTCGGCTGACTTGGCCCGTTATTAAGAATAAGACCTTAGAAATATAATCATTTTATTCACCACAAAGAATTTCAGTAGCAAAAGCATCTTTAAGCTCCAAATTAAAAATACATACTATAACAATCCAGGGCCAAGTCCTCCCGAACACAGGCTTTCGTTAAAGACTTGGCCCAGCGAGGTGCCAGCTGGACAACTAATATCAATACCTCTATGTTGAGCCTTCCCTTGAATTGGCAACAAGTCAATTTCGCGAAAAGTATATCCTGCAACTACATTAAAGTGATTTTCTGCCGGCCAAATTTTCCCAAATGAGTCAAGAGCACTGAGTATAAAAATAGTAATTAGTATTGTTTTGTAAATTAGCTTCATTTAAATAGTTTCAAATTCAGTGAAATGATATTTTCTCAATTTTATTTGAATCATTAACATATTTACTCAAGTTGATATCCCAGTGTGTGATTTGAAATTCAATCCCATTTTCAGTGTACATTGGATCTCCTAAGCTTTCATCTTTATCTAATTCGATTTCTACCTCTTTAATTTTAGTGTAGACGCTATTAAGTATTAACACATGCTTTTTATACCGTGAAGCCTCAATTTTATTTAATTTGGTATATGTAATTAGCGTGAGATCTCGAGAAATAAATTTGCACTTAAATTCAAAACAATTAATTGTATCTGATTTTATCTGAATTCCATCTGAATTGAAATAATAATTCAGGTGACTTGAATTGAATGGACTTCGATCAATCCTTCTTGATATTATAAATTTAAAATCATTAGAAACAGTTATATTTATATAGAGATCACCCATTGGGATATTCACAGTGCCAATAGTTTTTTTTTTGGTGTTACTCAATAAAGTAACAAAACACTTTCCATTAAAATTTTGAAGTATCCCAACAATGGAGGAGTCAGGAGAATAGGATGCCATATACGTGCCACTAGAAAACAGGCGTCCAAAAATTGTATCTTTTTCTAGCCCCTTGACAAAATTTGCATTAAACACAAGGGTGATAAAAAGCATTTTAATTATACTATTTTTCATTCTTTTCAAATTTATTTAACCTGTCAGCTAAAGTTTCACTTTTCTTTTCTAATTAAATAATATAAAGGGTAAGTTCTTCGGTTTTTTGAACTAACTTCTGCGTAGTCAATCCTAAGAACCGATACTATTTTGCCATGATTAGCTGCAACTACATTTGTACCTGTAGGACAATCTATATCAATGCCACCATGTTGCAGATCCGATAATTCCAATTCACAAGAACCAAATCCTGCTACACAATTAATATTTGTTGTTCCCTCAACTGGCCATTCGATTTGTGCATTTAAAATCTCCCGCTAGGCCAAGTTTTTAACGAAAGTCTTTGCTCAAGCGGACTTGGCACAGCGTGGGGTGAAAGAAGGGTAATGTTGAATCAGAAAAAAAGAAAAAGAGAAGATATCGAGTGAGTATTGGCCTGAGTATGGAAACTTTTAGTCTCAGTCGAAGTGTGAGTTTGAGTAACAGAGTGAGTGAACAGATAGGCTAAAATCTGTTCACCCACTCTACTCACTCTGTAATCAGTACCCGGGGCGGGAATCGAACCCGCACGGTCGCAATGACCACAGGATTTTAAGTCCTGCGTGTCTACCAGTTCCACCACCCGGGCATGTTGGTCTCAGGTTTAAATTCCTGAGTTGTAGATTTAATCTTCGTCCTTCACCCTTCACTCTTCACCCTTCAAAGCACGAAAGTACTCAAAGGGATCGGTCAAAAAAAAATCCCTCCGGGAAGAGAGGGATTCTTTGGAGCAGAAGACCGGGCTCGAACCGGCCACCCCGACCTTGGCAAGGTCGTGCTCTACCAAATGAGCTACTTCTGCTTGCTTTTCCCCTGATTGAAATTCATCATTGGGATGGCAAAAATAAGGATTTTTTGAAAAAATCAAGGAAAAAATAAAAAAAATGTAAGTCCTTGAACAAGGCTTTATTTGTTAAAAGGCTAGTATTCAATAAATAAACAAGTTCGGCCCTGGTTTGGAAAATGAAAATCAATCATGGATTTTCACCTTTTACCTGAATCAGCCTCCGCAAACTAATATAGCCTCGATTCCTCCCCTGTAAATCGTAGTGAATAACTCTGACCTTTCCCTGAGTATGTACCGGAATTGAAGGGGTTATTCTAAGTAAAACCTGCGCGATTCCGGAATGAATCGTCTTTACTTACCCAACAATTTCTTTATCTCATTCAGTTTGTTCAATGCTTCGACCGGTGTGAGATTGTTTACATCTACACGCAAAATTTCTTCACGGATCTGTTCTAAAACCGGATCATCGAGCTGGAAAAAACTCAACTGCATTTCATCGTTCTGTTTTTTCACTCCCCTCTTCCCCATTCCGGGTCCGCTCCTGCTCTTTTCCAGCTGTAACAAAATTTCACCCGCACGGTTCACCACCTTCGATGGAATTCCTGCCATGCGTGCCACGTGAATACCAAAACTGTGTTCGCTGCCTCCGGGAACCAGCTTGCGTAAAAACAGCACCTTGTTTTCCAACTCTCTTACAGACACATGAAAATTCCTGATGCGAGGCATACTTTCCGCCATCTCATTCATCTCATGGTAATGGGTCGCAAACAATGTCTTGGCATGAGCAACCGGATGATCGTGCAGGAATTCCGCGATCGCCCATGCAATGCTGACTCCATCGTAGGTCGCTGTACCCCGACCGATTTCATCCAGCAAAATCAAACTACGATCGGAAAGGTTATGGAGAATACTCGCGGTTTCATTCATCTCCACCATGAAAGTTGATTCACCTGACGAAATATTATCCGATGCTCCCACACGTGTGAATATTTTATCAACGAAACCGATCGTCGCGGCAGAAGCCGGAACAAAACTGCCTGTCTGCGCCAATAATGTGATCAATGCTGTTTGCCTCAGCAAAGCTGATTTACCCGACATGTTCGGACCGGTAATCATCAGTATTTGCTGTGTATCGTTGTCGAGATAAATATCGTTGGCAATAAACTTTTCTCCCTGTGCAAGTTGCTTTTCAATCACCGGATGACGACCGTTGCGGATGTCAATGACGAAGGAATCATTCACTACCGGCCGCACATATTCATTTTTGAGTGCCACATCGGAAAACGACAACAACACATCGAGCCGTCCGATCAATGCCGCATTCAGCTGTATCGGTTGAATGTACTCTGTAATAGCCTGCACCAGTTCCGTAAACAAACGGGATTCAAGCGCGAGGATCTTTTCCTCCGCGCCAAGAATTTTTTCTTCGTATTGTTTTAACTCTTCCGTGATGTAACGCTCGGCATTGGTGAGTGTTTGCTTTCGTGTCCAGTCGGAAGGAACTTTGTCTTTGTGTGTATGTGTTACTTCAATGTAATAACCAAACACATTGTTGAAACCCACCTTCAATGAACTGATTCCTGTTCGCTCCGCTTCCCGCTGTTGAATTTTGAGCAAATAATCTTTTCCATGAAGTGAAATACTTCTCAGCTCATCCAGTTCAGAATTTACTCCCTCGCGAATCACTCCTCCTTTGTTCACAATAGCGGGAGCATCCGGGTGAAGTTCATTCGCGATTCTCGAATTGATCAATGTGCAGGGATTCAACTGATCCGCGATTATTCGAATAGCTGCGTTGTCGGTATTTCCGCAACTGTCTTTGATCAGTTGAACCATGTCGAGCGAGCGTTTCAGTTGCATCACTTCGCGTGGAGAAATTTTCCCGAGAGCAACTTTAGAAATCAGTCGTTCGAGATCACCTACTTGTTTCAGGTGCCCTGCGATGATGGAGGAAAATTCAGGGTGATGGAGAAAATAATGAACCGCCTCCTGTCTTTCTTCAATAGCGGAAATATCTTTCAATGGCAACATCACCCAGCGCTTGAGCAAACGCCCACCCATCGGAGTGAGCGTATGATCCAGTACATCCAGCAAGGTCACAGCCTGTTCATTCGCGGAAGAAACAAGCTCCAGGTTGCGAATGGTGAATTTATCCAGCCACACATATTTATCTTCATCGATCCTTGAAATGCCACTGATGTGTTTCAGCTGTTCCTGTCGCGTATCTGATACATAATGCAGGGCAGCTCCTGCTGCAATAATAGCAGCGTGCATTTCTTCAATTCCAAAACCTTTGAGAGACTTTGTTCCGAAATGCCGCAGCAACAATTCTTTGGAGTAATCTCCCTGAAACACCCATTCCTCCAATCCGTAATGATAAAAGCGTGAACCATACTGCTCGAGGAATTCTTTTTTTCTGCTGCGCGAATACAACACTTCACTGGGATTGAAGTTCTGCAATAATTTTTCCGCATACGCATGACTGCCTTGTGCCACCAGAAATTCTCCTGTGGAAATATCAACAAAAGCCAGTCCGGCTAAGTTTCCTTCACTATGATAAGCCGCGAGGAAATTATTTTTCTTGTGTTCAAGAATTTTATCGTTGTAGGATACACCGGGAGTTACCAATTCAGTTACTCCGCGTTTGACAATTTTTTTTGTGAGCTTTGGATCTTCCAGCTGATCGCAGATCGCAACGCGTAAACCGGCTCTCACCAGTTTAGGAAGATAAGTATCGAGAGAATGGTGAGGAAATCCGGCGAGCTCTACAAAGGAAGCAGACCCATTTGCCCGCTTGGTAAGGACAATGCCGAGTATTCCTGCCGCTTTCACTGCATCTTCGCCAAATGTTTCATAAAAGTCTCCCACACGAAACAGCAGCACGGCATCCGGGTATTTCGCTTTGATGGCAAAATACTGCTTCATAAGAGGTGTTTCCACGACACCTGATTTAGTTTCTTCCTTCAACAAGATTTCGCTTCTTTGTAGTGTGTAATATAAAAAAGAATGCGCAAGATACGAAATGATGAGCTGGGTCGTAAGACCGTGGATGAATTCAAATCAGCACTGAAACGCCCGCTGGTGCTGGTCCTCGATGATATCAGAAGCCTGAATAATATTGGTTCAATTCTGCGTACAGCGGATGCATTTTTGTGCGAAGCAGTTTATCTCTGTGGTATCACAGCCTGTCCGCCTCACCGGGAAATACACAAAACTGCGCTGGGCGCCGAAGATTCTGTCGAATCGAAATACTTTGAAGATGTGACTGTTGCCCTTCGTGAATTGAAAAAAAACGGATACGTACTCGCTGCAATTGAACAGGCGGAAGGGGGAGTATCACTGGCACAATTCAAACCTTCTCCCGCTGAGAAATACGCCTATGTGCTGGGACATGAAATGAACGGAGTGAGCGAAAAAGCACTTGCCCTCTGCGATCTGGCCATTGAAATTCCACAGGAAGGAACGAAGCACTCAATCAACGTCGCTGTTTGTACGGGAATTGTGGTGTGGGATTTTGTTTTGAAGAGTACCGGGTGATGGTTGGTTGTTGGTTGTTGGTTGGTGGTTGATGGTTGTTGGAATGTGGTATTAGGTATTAGGTACTAGGTATTAGGTACTAGGTATTAGGTATTAGGTATTAGGTATTAGGTATTAGGTATTAGGTA
>CALMQM010000019.1 GCA_937871435.1 uncultured Bacteroidota bacterium
GTAGCCCGTAGGGGAATCGAACCCCTGTTTCATCCGTGAAAGGGACGCGTCCTAACCCCTAGACGAACGGGCCATTTGTTCAATGGGCTGCAAAGGTAATTTTTTTTTCAAAAACTCAAATTTGTTGCGGAATTTTTTCTTTTTCAGGGCATCCCCAAGGGATTTGCATCTGACTGAAAACGAAATCCTAAGCGTTTACCGGTGGCGATTTTGGACTGAATTGAGCTTTCCATCACTTCCTGGACCGAAATCTGAGTCATTTGCTCGTAAGGAGGAATGTAGGGATCAAAATCCAGACTGTACAGAATCGCCGATTCTACCACTTTACGGAGGTTTTCATTGTCTAAAACAGCGGAACTGAAGTCGTTATACAGAAAACCCAACTGCCTTTTTCCCTCCACAAAAAAATGACCGTCCTTATTCACGAACATTCTTCCTATCAATAATCCAATATCATTGGTCCTGTTGTATTTGAAGCTGTCGGAAAGGAAATTGTAAATATAGATCTTACCACAATACGCACGGTTGGGATCTTCCTGAACATATGAACTCTTCCACACTTCATGTTCCTTGTCGAAAGTAAACACATTTGTATGCATCAAAAAGATCAGGGTATCATCTGCAAGGGTAAACTCCATTTCATAGTCACCTCTATCCTTGAACTCAAGCAAGATGTCCTTATCAATCTTTTTAATCTCCTTCTGCATCTCTGCATACATCGTCTGCAGAATTTCCTTGAGTTGAAAAAAAATTGTCCGGGTGCGCTCAAACACTTCCTGCTTGAGTACGACTTTCTCCCGAAGAAATTTGTAAATCAGCTCCTGTGAGTTGCCCGACATCCTTCAAAGATAGAAAATCAGTAAGCCCGTGCAAATATTACACGACGTGTCGATGGTTTACCGGAAAATACACACTTCCCTTCTTCCGCTTTTTGATTCATTGGAATACAACGTATCGTTGCTTTTGTTTCTTCCTTGATCTTCAATTCCGTTTCTGTTGTTCCGTCCCAATGTGCCATTACAAATCCACCTTCATCCAGTCTTTGCTTAAACTCATCGTAGGTGTCAGCCTTGTAAGTATGTGTATCGCGGAAATTAAGTGCTTTGTTATATAGATTGCTTTGTATCTGCTCAAGGAGATGCTCTACCTTGATAGACAAATCCGTGATATGCATTACACTTTTCTCCTTGGTATCACGGCGGGCAACTTCTACTGTCCCGTTTTCAAGATCACGTGGCCCAATCGCAATTCTAACCGGAACACCTTTGAATTCATATTCCGAAAATTTCCAACCCGGTTTTTGAGTATCCCGGTCGTCATATTTTACACTTACCCCCTTCGCCTTTAACTCAGCCTGAATTTTGTCTGCTACAGCGCTAATCGCCGCCAACTGTTCATCCGTCTTATAAATGGGTACAATCACAACCTGGATTGGAGCAAGCTTTGGAGGCAACACCAGACCATCGTCATCGCTGTGCGCCATCACCAATGCACCCATTAGTCGGGTGGAAACACCCCAGGATGTCGCCCACACATAATCCTGTCTTCCTTCACGATTGGTGAATTTCACATCAAATGCTTTTGCAAAGTTCTGACCGAGGAAATGAGAAGTTCCTGCCTGCAACGCTTTTCCATCCTGCATCATAGCTTCAATGCAATATGTATCCAGGGCCCCGGCAAATCGTTCATTGGCTGTCTTCACTCCTTTGATTACAGGAATGGCAAGAGTTTTTTCCGCAAAGTCTGCATACACATCCAGCATACGCAAAGTCTCCTCTACTGCTTCTTTGTCTGTTCCATGCGCTGTATGCCCTTCCTGCCATAAAAATTCAGCGGTTCGCAGAAACAAACGAGTCCGCATTTCCCAGCGCACTACGTTAGCCCATTGATTCACCAGAATAGGCAGGTCGCGATACGACTGAATCCATCCTCTGTATGTATTCCAGATGATGGTTTCGGAAGTTGGACGGATAATCAACTCCTCCTCCAGTTTTGCCTCCGGATCCACAATGATTCCACTGCCGTCCTCTGCATTTTTCAAACGGTAATGCGTAACAACGGCACATTCTTTGGCGAAGCCTTCAACATGGGATGCCTCTTTGGTAAAAAAGGATTTCGGAATGAAAAGAGGAAAATAAGCATTTGAATGTCCAGTATCTTTGAACATCTTGTCCAGAATAGATTGCATCTTTTCCCAGATAGCATATCCGTACGGTTTAATCACCATACATCCTCTGACCGCGGAATTCTCCGCAAGATCAGCCTTGACGACCAGGTCGTTATACCATTGTGAATAATTTTCTTCGCGTGTTGGAAAGTCTTTACCCATATAAACTAATTTTCCTGTAATAAATTTGGTACAGTGTTTGTGTCTGAGCCACAAAAGTAAGCAATTATACCCCTCTTACTATTTCCGCCTCAATAATCCTCTAACCGGAAAGGAATCAAAAATGAAAAATCCACTCCACCTTCTCACCGCTTCAGCCCTGCTTTTTTTAGGAGCCTGTTCTTCTACTTATCATGCAGGCACAGCACCGGCTGATGATGTATATTATTCTTCAAAGGATTACTCAAAACCGGCGACACAATCCTACCCTCAAACTCCTCCTGCAGCTCCTACCGACTACTCACAAAGCAATTCAGGCTCGACTGATCAAAACACTAATCAGAACAATTCCGGCCAGGATCAATCCGGTAATTATTCAAATGATCAGTCTGCAGCACCCAATTCCGATTATTCTACCAGTGAACAGACCCAGGACGGACAGGGAAATACATATATCACCAATAACTATTACAACGACGACGATTACTATGACTATGCCTACTCAGCACGCTTACGCAGGTATTACAGTCCGGTAATTGGATATAGTTATTATGATACCTATTACACAAATTCTTACTGGTATGATTACAATCCCTCTTCTTGGGGTGTGAGTATTTACCTTGGTTACCACTGGTGGGCTCCGTCTTATGTGTATACTTCTCCTTTCTGTTATGGCGGAGTAAGTATAGGCTGGGGATACAATCCTTGGTTCTATGATCCATGGTACAGCGGATACTATTCACCTTACTCCTACGGACATGGTTATTACCATGGATACAATGATGGATACTGGGCCGGTTATAACCATGGATACTATGACGGATATTATGGAAACTACAATCCCTATTATTATAACAGCTATGATAACAACAGTTATTATGGTCCAAGAGGAAGTGCGAGCAGCAACAGTCCTCGCCCTTCCGGTCGTCAGAATTCTGCAGAACCCAGATCTTTAGGAGAAAAATATCAGATTGCACAGCAAGAAGGTCGCATTCCGTCAATGCCTTCAAAGGGTGTGAAAGCTAATGATGCAAATGACCTGAGCAGACCTTCAGGAAAAAACAATACTCTTCAACAGGAAAAAAATCCGGCAGTTATCGGACGTCCGCAAATCAGCGATGACAAAAATCAGCAAGGCAACACTCGTCCGTCTACTCTTCCATCAAAAGGAAATGGATCACAGGATATGACTCCGGCTACAAGACCAGGCAAAGGAATCATTACTGATAAAAACGAAACCGGCAATCCTTCCGGCGGAACAACCAGACCATCTCCGAAACCAAATTCATCCGGCAACATGCCTTCGAATAACCAGGATTCCAAAAATCAAACGAACCCTCCGAGGAAGAATGATCAAACGACTCCTTCACGCCCGAATACTTTGCCTACTCAACCGCAACAACAACCCAAACGCGATGAGCAGCAAAGCAGACCAAAGAATAATTCGTTCATGCAGAGTCCGCCGGAACGCAACAATGATAATTCTCAGCCTCGAAATGGGTTTCAAAACAATTCCGGAGACAACAATAATTTGAATCCGAGAAATGAGCAGCCAAGAAATAACGAAATGCAACAACAGCATCAACCAAGCAGACAGGAATATTCAGTTCCTAAACAAGAGCGAAATAATATGTCTGTTCCAAGTCCACGTCAGGAAAGCAGGACTCCGATGATGCAACCCAGAAATGAACCCAAGCAATTCCGCCAGGAAACTCCGGCTCCTCAGAGAAATGTAAATCCTCCTTCCCAGCCACGTCAGAATAACTCCAATGAACAACGCAGTGGTGGCGGAAGAAGAAAATAATGAGTTAAAAAATTGCAATAATATTTTATTACAGTTCCATGTTTCCAGCCCGCATACCAACCAGAGAGAACTTCAGGTGTGCGGGCTTTTTTAATCTCACAAACGAATTACCCCTTATGAAAAAGATCCTCAGTACTCCTATATTTATTCTTCTTACCCTTGCCACCTTTGCACAAACAGATCTGGATGCATTCCGTTATTCTCAATCCAACATCAGTGGAACCGCAAGGTTCAGCAGTATGGGAGGAGCATTCGGAGCACTTGGCGCCGATTTTTCGAGCATAGCCGTGAATCCGGCAGGTATCGGATTGTACAGAAAATCAGAAGTAACATTTACTCCTTCCGTTTTTATTGGTTCAACAGAATCCAATTTTCTCGGTAAAGTAAATTCAGAAAGAAAATTCAATTTTAATTTC
>CALMQM010000020.1 GCA_937871435.1 uncultured Bacteroidota bacterium
GTCATTGGATGACATCGTTGTAGGACAGCCAGTTGATCCAACAGCGAAACAATAAGCATGTCCCATAATGCAAATGTTGGGGTATTTTTCTGAATTCTCCAAATTGCCCGGGAAAAATGTATTTATATAGTTAATAATCAGTGATATACAAAATACTCGAATATTGATTAGATAAGATACTTTAAAAAACACAAAAAAGCCTAAAAGGGCTTTTATTCAAATTAAATGGACATTTGCCATCCTCAACCAGATTGGGGATGGATGTCCATTTATTTTCATTTTGTCCCTTTTTTTGGGATGGCCGTGGGGGTACTTTTGAGTCATTAATTTGAAACATAAACCAAGCACGACCATGAAAACCAACAGAGCCTACAAAGAAATTGCTTACAGTCACATTGCACCTGAACCAAGATTCAACAAAGTAATCGTAGTTGATTCCAGTCCGGTTGACTTATTTATCAGCGAAACCATCCTGAATGCATTACATGTTGCCCGCGAGGTAAAAAAACAAATGCATCAGAGTGAAGTGATCAATTTTCTTCAAAATGTTACCCGTCTGAGCGATGTTCCTGAACTGATCTTCCTGAATCTTGACATGCCACAACAGGATGGATTCATCTTTCTTGAAGAATTTAACAAATTGTCTGATTTTATCAGAAACAAATGCAAAATCGTAGTTACCACTACGAACCTGGATCAGGAAACAAAACATCAGGTGTTGATGAATCCAAGCGTAGTTCGCTACCTGGTTAAACCATTGGATGTTTTCCAATTGAAGGATTTTATCTACCACTAAGATCCCATTTTAACACAACTCTCTCTTTTACAGTAATATACAATACATTTATGGAAGTAATCTATAACCGAAATTCAAGCGAATCCGGACCTAAAAAACTGAATGTCATTTTAGGAGACCGAAAAGATTCTGCTATTCTGCCTGATCATGAGAAGTCATTATTAGAACAAATGAATCAGGTGATGTCCGTAATTCATGGTGGAGAATCCAAACGCCGCCGTCAACCAATATCGGCCTAAACGTGCTTGGGCTGTTGTCCGATAGCAAGGCGTACTGCGAAGCGCCTTGCGAAGGACACCTTCAATTGATTTTTTCAAACCCCACAAAACGAACCGCTTACTATGATAATCCTGGAAAAATTCAAATACGCTATACTTGATCTTATCCTGGTGTTTATTTGTTCACTTGCGGTGATCTTGTTTGTATTCTGAGTCAATAGCTGATTGTATTAATTTTGCCATCGATGAAAGCCATCGATGTCGACCTTCTGAAAGAATTTCTGGATGATAAAGTCAGGCTGTACAACCGTCCTGACTTTATTTCTTTGGATCCAATTAGCATTCCACACAGTTTTTCGAAAAAGGAAGACATTGAAATTTCAGGATTCCTGGCTGCCACTATTGCCTGGGGACAAAGGCCTGTGATTCTGAGAAATGCTCGACTCCTGATGCAATTAATGGATGACGCCCCACATGATTTTATCATGGGATTCAATAAAGCGGACCTGAAACGGTTTAATAAATTCAGGCATCGTACGTTTAATCACATTGACTGCATTTCCTTTTTGTATCACCTGAGTGATGTATATCGGAATAAAGGTGGAATTGAAAAAATCTTTCTTGAGGGAATTAAAAAAGATCAAACGGATTTGTTACAAAGTATCACAACATGGAGAAAGATTTTTTGCTCTGGTTCTCATTCAAAAAGATCAGAAAAACATTTCTCTGATCCTTCCAGAGGATCAGCAGCTAAACGTCTCAATATGTTTCTTCGTTGGATGATTAGAAAAGATAAAGCAGGTGTCGATTTTGGAATCTGGAAATCCATTTCCCCTGCCCTGCTTTCATGTCCGCTTGATGTGCATTCAGGACGTGTAGCAAGAAAACTGGGTTTGTTGAAACGAACCCAAGATGATTGGAAAGCAGTTGCTGAACTGACACAATCTCTGAGAAAACTTGATCCCAATGACCCGGTGAAATATGACTTCGCCTTGTTTGGTTTAGGTGTTTCAGAGAAATTTTGAATACGTATCTTTGGACCAATGCGTTTTATACACCCTGAATTTCTTTTTGCTCTTTTCGCTCTGGCGATTCCCATCATCATTCATCTTTTCAATTTCCGGAAATTCAAAAAAATCTTCTTTACCAATGTCCGCTTTCTCCGTGAAATTAAGCAAGATACCCAGTCCAAATCAAAATTAAAACACCTGCTCATTCTATTATCCAGACTCCTGGCTGTTGCTTTTTTGGTGCTGGCATTTGCTCAACCTTATATTCCTGCTGGCAATCAACAAAAAAGGAAGAGTACCCGTAAAATCAGCATTTTCATTGATAATTCCTTCAGTATGGATGCCGTCAGCAAAGAAGGTGCATTGCTGAAAGTTGCTCAGAAGAAAGCTCATGATATTGCAATGGCTTTTTCGCCGTCCGATCAATTTCAGTTGCTGACCAATGATTTTAAATCCACTCATCAACGATTGCTAAGCCGGGAAGAATTTTTGCTGGAAACAGACCAGGTTCAACAGGGTCCATCAGCAAAATCACTTTCAGAAATACTGACGCGTCAACACGATGCCCTCTTCACCGGAAACGCAGATGCTGAAAGCGATCACATTGTCTACATACTTTCAGATTTTCAAAAGAGTCAGATGAAACTGGAAAACCTGTCGACAGATTCGTCCATGACCATCAATTTTATCCCGCTGCAAAGTGTACATCAGCAAAATCTTTATGTTGATACTTGCTTTCTGAATACTCCGTTTATTCAGCTCAATGCAAGCAATGAATTAACTGTGAGAATAAAAAATAATGGTGAAGAAGCCATTGAAAATATCCCCTTGAAGCTTCTCATCAACGGTGAACAAAAATCACTCGCCAGTATTTCCTTAAATGGCAATTCAACTTCCGATGTAAAACTAAGTTTTACAGTTTCAAAACCGGGATGGCAAAAAGCGGAATTATCTATCACCGATTTCCCGGTAACTTTTGATGATACTTACTTTTTTTCGTTCAATGTGAGGCCCTCTGTTCAATTGCTTGCAATTAACGGAAAGACTGAAAGTCCTAACCTGAATGCTCTTTATCAAAGTGACCCTTATTTTATTTTAAAGAATGCAAATTCTGAGCAACTGGATTATTCTGCCTTCCGAAATTACCAGTTGATTCTGCTGAATGAGATATCAAACCTCTCAAGCGGCCTGGTACAAGAGTTAAAAAGGTATGTGCAACAGGGAGGACAATTATTTATTATTCCCGCTCCCGATGCAAATCTCTCTACCTACAATGACCTGATGACATCCATTGGTGGGCCGGATTATCTTCCTTTAAATACGATTGAGGAGAAGGTTAGTAAAATTGAAAATGATCACATTATTTTTAAGGATGTTTTTGAAAAAAAGAATAAGCTTCCTGAAAATCTGGATTTACCTCTCGTTCATTCCTATTATTCCTTTTCTAAAACGACTAAAAACAAGGAAGAACCCTTGATGAAATTGCAGAATGGAAATACATTTTTGAGTACTGTTTCGTTCGGAAACGGCCAGGTGTATTTCTTAGCTGTTCCACTGGAAACTGAATTCAGCAACTTTGCAAGACATGCATTGTTTGTTCCGATTTTTATCAAATCAGCTCTCAATGGATCATCTGAGATTTCGTCACCGCTGATTATCGGAAAAAACAATGAAATTTCTTACCGTGACAGTATTCTGCCAGGAGACAATGTTTTGCATTTGAAAAATGAAGCATTGAATTTTGATATTATCCCGGAAGTGAGAAAAATGGACAACAGCATGATCCTATCTGTCCATGACCAGATATCTAATTCTGGAAGTTATCAGTTGTATGCCGACAAAACCCTTCTGTCGGAAATTTCATTTAATTTTGACAGAATTGAATCAGATCTCACTTGTTACACCACTGAAGAACTGGAAAAAACTATGAATGGCATCACTGGAATAAAATTTTCTGTCATTCAGGCTGAAGGAAAAGATCTTTCTCATACAATCAACCAATTGAACGAAGGAAAGCCATTGTGGAAAATCTGTATCACATTGGTACTACTCTTTCTGGCTGCTGAAATTCTTCTCATTCGTTTCTTCCGTTCATGAATTAAATACATCGTCATCATGAAAATCCTTATCAAAGAAGTGACACTGATTAACACCGGAACAAATGAATCGGGAGCTGTGCGGGATGTACTCATTGACAATGGAATTATAAATAAAATTGCTCAGGCCGGTACTTTATCTGATCCATCAGCTACCACTATTGACGGGAAAAAGAAATTTCTGTCGCCCGGATGGTTTGATATGCATGTAAATTTCAGAGACCCTGGAGAAGAAATAAAAGAAGATTTAATGAGCGGTTGCGCGGCTGCAATGCAAGGTGGTTTTACCGGAGTTTTATGCATGCCGAGTACAACACCTCCAATTCATTCCAAAGCAGAAGTAGAATTTGTACTCAATAAAACCAAAAATGAACTTGTAGAGGTTCACGTCGCAGGGACTTTGTCACATGAACAAAAAGGAAAAGACCTGAGTGAGATGTATGATATGGCCTCTGCCGGAGCAATTGCTTTTACAGATGACAAACATGCGGTACAGGATGCAGGATTGCTCACGAGGGCTTTATTGTATTCCAAAAATTTCGGTGGAAAAATTTTATCTTTTGCCGATGATAATTCTCTGTCATCAAAAGGACAAATGAATGAAGGAATTACAAGTACACATCTCGGCCTGAAAGGCATTCCGTCTCTTGCGGAATCGGTAATGATCAGCAGAGACCTGCAACTCGCAGAATATACAGGATCGCCCATTCATTTTTCTACAATCTCAACAAAAGAAAGTGTAGAACTTATCAGAAATGCAAAGAAGAAAGGCCTTGCAGTCACTGCTGATGTATGTGCATTGCATCTTTCACAGGATGATAGCGCACTTGAAAATTTTGACACATTACTCAAGATCAAACCACCACTCAGGAGCAGGGAAGATATTACTGCATTACATTCCGGTATTCTTGATGGAACCATCAGTGCAATTTCTTCTGATCATTCTCCAGAGGATACGGAAAACAAAGAAAAAGAATTTGATTTAGCTGCCTTTGGAGCATCCGGATTAGAAACAACTTTTTCTCTTACCTATTCTTCTTTAATCAATAAATTAAAGATTGAAAAAATTGTCGATTTAATAAGCAATAGTCCGCGTAGAATTTTAGGTTTAAAAGAAATCACCATCAAGGAGGGCGAGAATGCAAATCTCACATTATTTGACACTGAACAAGAATGGATAGTTGATGGATCTACACTAAAATCAAAATCAAAAAATAATCCATTTACAGGAAAAAAATTAAAAGGAAAAGCAATTGCTGTCATAAATAAGAATAAGTTTTTTCTTTGTTCCTAAATTCCAGTTATGAAAATTTTGATGGTATGCCTTGGAAATATTTGCAGATCACCAATGGCAGAAGGAATTCTCAGGAAAATGATCGATGAGAAAAATCTATCAGTTCAGGTTGATTCCGCGGGCACAGGCAACTGGCACTCCGGAGAACGACCAGACAAGAGAGCCATTTCTACGGCAAAAAAATTTGGTGTTGATATTTCGAAATTGGTTGCCAGGCAAATTGAAGTTTCTGATTTTGAAAACTTCGATAAGATTTTCGTGATGGATAAATCCAATTACCGGACTGTTGTACAAATGGCGAGGTCCAAAGAAGATAGTTCAAAAGTTGAATTATTGATGAATCTCTGTTTTCCGGGAAGTGATACTGAAGTCCCGGATCCTTGGAGTGGCGATGAAGATGGATTTATTCCTGTTTTCAAAATGATGGAAAAGGCCTGCAGTAGTTTAATTGCATCCCTCAAAATATCATAAGCTTGTTCAACTTACTACGATAATTCAGATGATGAAACCAGCAGGAACTCTGTATTTAATTCCTACATTTCTTTCAGAGGACAATGCAGATGTGCTTACAGCTTCCGGACTTAAAATAGTTCATCAACTAAAGGAGTTCATTGTAGAAAATGAAAAAACTGCACGGAGATTTCTTAAATCCATTTCCAGTCCTTTTGCTCAGTCCGAATTTCAATTTCAAACATTAAATGAACATACCTCAAAGGAAGAAATAAACAGCTTATTGCAGCCGTTGATAGAGGGTAGAAATATCGGACTGATGAGTGAAGCCGGAGCTCCCGGAGTAGCAGATCCCGGAAGCAATCTGGTCCAGCTTGCACACTCGAAAGGTATTCGTGTACATCCTTTGATCGGCCCTTCAAGTGTGCTATTGTCTTTGATGGCAAGTGGATTGAATGGGCAAAGTTTTTTATTTCATGGTTATTTACCGCGGGAAGCTTCACTCAGGAAACAAAAAATTAAAGAACTGGAAAAGGATACATGGAAAAAAAACCAGACTCAAATTTTTATTGAAACACCTTATCGTAATCAGGCTTTGTTGGCAGACATTCTGGGTCAATGTACCGATGAAACTTTATTATGCATTGCAGTTAATTTATCTTCGCCGACAGAATTAATAATGACTAAAAAAATTTCAGCCTGGAAAATAAAGTCTCCTGATCTGAATAAAAAACCTTGTATTTTTCTGTTAGGAAAATAAAAAATATTTCAGCGGAGCCCTTGACTTTCAGAATGATCAATTAATCGGTAGCGGAACTACGAAACAAAACAGAAATTTACCGGATCACTTTTTTGCTGTTTTCATCTGAACAGGCTGTGCATCTACAATTTGAATTTCAAATAACAAAGGCGCATATGAAGGTACAATGAAAGCTCCTGTGCGTGGATCTCTGAAACCATTTTCTCCGTAAGCCAATTCAGAAGGCAACAACAAATTAATTTCATCGCCAATTTTCAATTTTTTTATCGCTAACTCCCAGCCATAAATCACCTGTCGTTGCCCTAATACAAATCGATAAGGATGTTGCAGATGTTCATTGCTGTCGAACACTGTTCCTGTCAGAAATTTTCCTTTATAGTTAACTGATATAATCATTGATGTATCGAGAGGAATTCCTGAGCCATGTTTAACGTACGTCATACAATATCCTGCACTATCTCTGAAAGCTTCCAGTTTATGTTCAGTGATATAATCCTCGAATATTTTTTTTCCGGCACGCTCCCTTTCACTTTTATCCATCATCATTTCCTGTTCTGCTTCTACTCTATCCTGAATTTTAAGGAGTTTAATATCGAATTTCAGGAAAGTACCTTTTTTAAAACTCGTTTCTTCCTGACGAATTGTATTCCCTTTCTGAAGAAAATAATATTTGTATAATGAATCTGCAGGCACATAAAAAGTTGCACTGTCTCCCGCACACAAATAGGTCAAACCATCCTCATAAGAACCTTTAAACGGAATTGATTCAAATGGAAATCGCAACGGCTTTTTATTTATTTTGGAATCAAATAGAATGGAATCATTTGCATCGCGATAAACTAAATCAAGAGTGAGGTAATCCCCAATTTTAGGATTGGGACCTTTGGCTTCGGTATACAGGATGTATCTGAATCCATCATTCGTTGTCATCTCCTTCCCTTTCTTACAGGAAATAAAGGCTAATGTGAAACCAATGAGAAGATAAAAAATATTGTGTTGAACTACTTTCATGATTTTATCTTTAATAAATGAAGCTCATAATACAAGGCATTTGCGCCGGGTATTTTATCGCCATCACCTGTAATTCCAAAAGCGAGATGCGAAGGCACTATTAAGCGAGCTTTGGTTCCTTCTTTAAACGTGAATAAAGCATCTTCAAGTCCGCGCGGTTGCTGACCTTCTCCAATCCTGAATCGAAGTGGCTGGTTAACTTTAGCTGAATAACACAAAGTTCCATCCAGCAGGTAAAGAGAGTATTCAAGTTCAATTTCATCATGAAGATTTGGTTTCCTGCCCACACCACTATCGAGAACCTGGATATTCAAACCAGTACCATTCATGATCATCTTAAATTGATGACGGTTAATAAAATCTTCAATTTCCTTTCTTTCATCTTTTACCAATAATCGGTTCACTTCCGTTAATCTTTCTTTTACCTCAGCTTCATTAACCTGAGGTTTTTCCCCTGTTCTGCAAGAGACGAGAAAGAAAAACAGAATAAAGAATTTTGAATTCCTGGCTAAAACCATTAAAAAAATGGCATTCACGATGCCTGTAATTTTGATTTGTAAAATGGAAGAATTTCCAAAAATCGATTGACTGTTTCTTCTAATGGAAGTAAAGATCTTCCACCGGATGCATTTCGATGTCCGCCCCCTTCAAAATACTTTGATGAAAGTTCCTGAACAGAAAAATCATCTTTTGAACGAAAAGAGATTTTAATCATCCCGTCTCTTTCAGAAAAGAAAGCCGCCATTTTTATACCCTCAATACTCAAAGCATAATTCACGAGGCCTTCGGTATCGCCAGTTTTGAAATTAAACATCTTCAGCTCCGCTTCGGATAAACTAATATAAGCAGTTCTGTATTCGTTCAGCACGATCAATTTCTCTTTGAGAGAATATCCAAGCAGACGAAGACGGTTTTCGGTTGAATGGTCATACACCTGTTCGTGGATTCTGTAATTCACGGCACCGGCTTCCATTAATTTAGCTATTGTCCGGTGTGTGTCTGCAGTCATGGAAGCATAACGAAAAGAATTGGTGTCCGTCATGATTCCGCAGTACAAACATTCCGCAATCGATTTATCGATTAAGTGCTGATCTCCGGCTGCAGTAATAAAATCAAAAACAAGTTCACATGTTGAGCAGGCATCCGGGTAGGAAAATGTATAGTTGAAGACCGGTTCCGGATTTAAATGATGATCAATCAGAACTTTCATTGTATCTGATTCGCGAAGAACTGATTCAAGTCCTTCTACCCGACTCAACCAATTAAAATCAAGACAAAAAATTAAGTCTGCCGTTTCGATTTTTTTAAATGCAATAGTCGAATCTGCTTCAAAGTTCAACACAAATTCATGACCAGGTAACCAATGCAAAAAGTCAGGATATTCACTGGGAGTGACAACATCCACTGTATGACCTTTTTTAATAAGATAATTATACAATCCCAATGATGATCCCATCGCGTCACCATCCGGGCGATGGTGTGTTGTAATCAGGATTTTTCTGGGCAGTTCCAGAAATTTCCAAAGTGATTCAGTATCATGAATAGGAAATCGACTGTTCATCCGGGATATATTTCTTGCAAAAATACAAAAGGCTCCCGATTTCCATCAGGGTTTCTGAAGTTCACCAATCTATCTGTATTTCCGTGAAAATGCCATTCACTCTCAGCAGAGCAAAAATGAAATTGTGATATACTTAATGCGAAACAATGATCTTCTGAATCGACAACAATTGATCCGTATTTTTCCATGAGAGGAAATACAGACCATTGTTCAGATCACTTAAGTCCAAATGCATTCGCTTTGACATTACAGGAACTTTTAAAAGTACTTTTCCGGAAAGATCATACAAATACAACTCACCCTTTTCACCATTAAAGTCTCCAAGGTTTATTTCCAATTTTCCATTTGAGGGATTGGGATAAGAGTCGAAAGTCTGAGCCTGCAAGCTATTCACGTTCACTGGTCCACAATTGGTGAGAGTGGCAAATGCATCTGCTTTTCCGTAACCCCAAGCATTATTTGGAAATGGTCCCCAGGTAAATTGATCGTGTGCTGCACATCCTGTGATTGCGGTCTTTACATCAGACCAATCCGCAGAAGGATTCAATTGCAGATACAATGCCGCGATGCCGGCAACTACAGGTGCTGAAGCAGAAGTTCCACCACCGGTGATGTGATATCCACCCAATGCTACTTTGTAAGGTTGGGTCGAAATCATTCCGGGAATCAGACTTAATACACCACAGGATAAAATATGATGTCCAGGAGCACAAATATCAGGTTTGATTCGACCGTCCCGTGTAGGTCCCCGGCTACTGTTGATTGCTAAATCTCTTGGCAAGTCCGTTGGAGTAATCTGCAGCGTTCCGTTTACGTCCACATGCCGGTCAGTGTTGAAATAGTTACCAACGACTATCACATTGTCCAGACATCCGATTCCAGTTATAATGGATTGCATAGTATCCGGAAGTATATAAGCTGACATGGGGGGATAATCAACAGCTGTCGGAAGGTTTTGAAACCCCCAGTCATAAGACCAGGAATCAAAATGGCCATTACCTGTGGTAGTGATACGCCAGTTGTAATCCACTGAATCAGGATGCACATAAATTTCCAGTGAATAAACGCCATTGTATTTTGTGAGATACGTTTGAATTACCCCGAGACGATTTCCTGCATTGGTAAGGTTACGAGTGAGCACAGTATTCAATGCTGCAGTAGCGGAAGTAAAACTGGTACCTCCACGATATTCATAATAAGGCGTCACTTTATCAGCGCCAACTGAATAACGCATCGAAGTGAATTGTGCAGAATCGGCAAAGAGCTGAATGTATGCGCCTGAAAATCCTGCATCATATCGGAACCAGGTGAATGCTGTATCACCACTTACACTTGTTCTACCAAGGTGAATCGGGTAAGCAACACCGATATTTCCTGCAGAAGCTACCACTACTCTTCCACTTTGCTGATTAATCAGGTTTGAGATGTATTCAGATTCCAAATCAGTTCCGTCATGAGAACCAAAATAATCACCCAATGAAACGTTGATGACACAAGGTTTTCCCAATTGTTGCGCTTTAGTGAAAATGTATTCAATAGCATGAGAAAGATGAGGAATTGCATCGATAGAAAAATTAAAAGATACAGCAATGATATCGGATTTTGGAGCTACACCCTGAAAATGTCCGACTGCCAATCCATTCCCGGCGCCAATGCCTGCTACGTAGGTTCCGTGTCCATATTCCGCAGCGCCTGTATGTGCTTCTGCCAATGAATCATCGATGTCTTGCGCACTGAATTCCTGTCCGTAAGCGTAAGGTTGTGGAGTATTTGTATCATTTGGAAGATTCTGATCCCAGAGCCATTGAATTCTCGAGTGTCCGAGAGAATCTTTAAAATCAGGATGACGGAAATCGATTCCGGAATCAATAAAACCAAGGACAACTCCTGTCCCATCATAACCTTGGGTTAATGGAGCAATCCCCTGATTCGCTTCGTTCACTCTGGAAAGCATACGCATTGTATCATTCATGACTTTATATTGACGGGGATAAGCTTCTATTCTTGTAATCGCGGAACTCTGAGACAACACAGCCAATCCGTGGAGTGAAATGGAAATGGATGCCAAATCTTTCATAGCACTTATTACTCTGCCCCCTTCTTGCGTAACGATTGATTCAATCATTGGTAAATTTCCTTTTACCATCACCGTCACTTTTTCAGTTTGGTTTTGCGACTTGGTCATTTTGTTATAAAGAAACAAATTCATGGAGGCAACAGGTTCCTCAGCCTTTACAAAAAATAATGTTAAAAGTAGAATCGAGAGCGCTAAAATTTTTCTCATGGTATATGAATATCTTGTATGAATAGAGTTGCAATAAAATCTAAATCTTCCATTACCTGACTTTATGAACAAGTAATTTATCCAAATCTGAAGGCTGAAAACCGTCCATTTCAACATAAAATTAATCATTTGATATTGAAATAGTAAGGATACAAGCTTTCAGAAAACATATTTTTCAACAACCAGGACATTTAGTTAAAGGCCTGAAAAATATGTATATATTTGTTGAGGGATCAAAATCTGCGATTCAATTTTTTTGGGGGAATGCCTGTACTTACAGGTTAGAAGCATTATTATTTATTAGTTAATACATCGTCTACACTCAAGTTTTGAGAGTGCAGTTTAACAGGCTATCTCTTATTTGCCTGTATCTGCGCTCACTTGTCTGCAATTCGCCATATCATACACTTAAACAAAAACCATAAACAAATGAGAACATCAGTATTTCAGTATCCCTACGAAAAAGTCTTCCTGCGCACACAAGGCGCATTGTCTCGATTCGGAATGAGAATAGTCAATTCAGACGCTATGCGTGGAAGTATCACAGCGGAAACCAATTTTTCCCTTAGTAAACCCGGGGTGAAAATGGATTTGGTAGTTGAAGAAATCGAAAATCATTTTACCAAAGTTACAGTGCGTGGTTTGCATTTAAGGAAATGGTTTTTTAAAAAACCCAAAAGTATTGAACTGAATGAAGCTGCTTTCCTGGAGGCATTGTCAACAATTATCTGATATTTGCAATTCAATTAATTGAAATTGAATTGCAGGATGACAAGAGAAAGAACAAATTTTTATCAATATGTTGCTCAAACTTCTCCGGCACCTGTTGGGCTGGAAATTGAGTGGGCTGAAGGCGTATATCTGTTTGATACCTCTGGAAAAAAGTATTTGGATTTGATTTCCGGTATTGCTGTAAGCAATCTTGGGCATCAGCATCCTATAGTGATCAGCGCAATAGAAAGCCAATTAAAAAAGCATATGCACCTGATGGTGTATGGCGAATTTATTCAGTCCCCTCAAACTGAGCTCGCAGCAGCATTAAATTCTTATTTGCCAAAACAGCTCAATAATATTTATTTCACCAACTCAGGAGCAGAAGCAGTTGAAGGTGCAATGAAGCTTGCCAAGCGTTTCACCGGAAAAACTCAGTTTGTTTCATTTCGGAACGCCTACCACGGCAGCACTCAGGGAGCCTTGAGTATTTGTGGGAATGAAATGTTGAAAAATTCATTTCGTCCACTGCTTCCGGGATGCAGTATTCATGAATACAATTCCCTTTCTGAAATTGAGCACATAGACGAATCCTGTGCAGGAGTTATCGTGGAACCAATACAGGGTGAAGCCGGTGTAATTATTCCGGAAAAAGGATTTTTAGAAGCGCTAAGAAAACGTTGTGATGAGACCGGAGCATTATTAATTTTTGATGAAATTCAAACCGGTTTTGGACGAACAGGAAAGCTGTTTGCTTTTGAACACAGTGGAGTGATTCCAGACATTCTTTTACTTGGAAAATCTTTCGGAGGAGGTTTGCCCTTGGCTGCATTCATTTCATCAAAAGAAAAAATGTGCAGCCTCACTTATGATCCGGTACTCGGGCATATCAGTACATTTGGAGGGCATCCACTTTCTTGTGCAGCTGCCTATGCCTCCCTAAATGTCATAGCAGATTCAGATTTATTAAAAAATGTCATCCGAAAAGGTGAGCTCTTTTGTTCCCTGTTGAAACATGATGACATTCGTTCTATTCGTGGATTGGGATTATTTATAGCTTTGGAGTTTGAAAATGAAAGGATCAATCAGGAAGTGATCAAACGGTGTCTGGATAAAGGCGTAATTACAGATTGGTTTTTGTTCGCTCCAAATTGTTTACGGATCGCTCCACCCTTGATCATTCGCGATGAAGAAATTACATTTGCCTGTTCAACAATTCTGGAAGCAATAAATTCTATATAATTCAATACACAATTATGAATGTATTAATCGTTGAAGACGAAAGACAGTTGTCGCATGAAATTGAAATTTTCCTGACGAAGCAGGGGTATCATTGTGATGTTGCATTCACCGGTAAAAGTGCCTCTGAAAAAGTCTTTGTGAATTCATATGATTTTGTGTTAATGGATATTGGTCTTCCTGACTACAACGGTTTTCAGTTGCTAAAAGAAGCAAAGGAAGCGGGACGGGATGCAGCTTTCATTGTATTGACTGCAAGAGGCTCCATTGATGATAAAATAACAGGTCTGGATTTGGGTGCGGATGATTACCTCGCCAAACCCTTTTCATTGCTTGAACTCCAGGCCAGAATGCAGGCAATTTTGAGAAGAAAGCATGGGTTGAAAAACAATACCATACAAATTCATGATTTCATCATGGATATTCAGAACAGAACAGTTTCTTTTGAGAAGAACGTAATTAATCTGACAAAAAAAGAATTCGATATTCTCCATTATATGGCTTTGCATAAAAACAGGGTCATCACAAGAATTCAGTTAACTGAGCACATTTGGGGAGATGTTTTGGAGGAAGATTACGAATCGAATTATATTGATGTTCACATAAAAAATCTTCGAAAGAAACTGGCAGCTTTTGCCAATTCAGATTTCATAGAAACTGTCAGAGGCATAGGCTATCGTCTCAATATGCCCTAATTAATTTCTCCCCTAATCATATAAAAATTTTCCGGAAAAATTTCTCTTGAAACTTCAGGTAAAACTGGCGCTTTACAATGCAATTTCAAAAGCCATCATCATTGGAGCTTTTGGAGCAATTATTCCTGTCATTATTCAGGGAATCGTTTACAACCATATTGATAAACGCTTGTCGGCGCGCCTTGAGAAAATGATGCGAATGGTTCAAAAAGGCGGATTGAATGAAATCAGTCTTGACCAGGATTGCAGTTTTGACAGTTACAATGTTTTCAAAGAAGAGTACGTATCCATTTCACCTCTTCCCGGACTTCCCAAAGATTTCGGAAAAAGAACTGTAGAGAACACCGAGCGTTTAATTGAAAATGAAGTTTTAAAACACAGGGTTCTGAGTCAGGCCTTCCTTTATGACAACCAATTGTACGAAATTGAAATTGGCGAAGGATTGAGTACCGTCGATCAGCTCAATGAAACGATAAAACGGTTTACCATTCAGATTCTTCTCGCGGTAATTCTGATTTCCATTTTTCTGGATCTTGGATTTGCCCGTGTTTTGTTATTGCCATTCAATAAAATTATCAATAAGAAACTAAAGGATGTCCAACACCCTTCTTCATTCGATGCGACTCCGGTAAAAACATCTACCTATGAATTCGCTCATCTTGATCGATCGATCAACGAAATGATGCAGAAAATCAGAGAAACATTTCAGGTTGAAAGGGAATTCATTACCAATGTGTCTCATGAATTGCTCACTCCTATTTCAATTTTACAGAACAGGATTGAAAACATTCTCAACGAACCCGGCCTCTCCAATGAAGTGATGAGTCGGATGGTGGAAACACAGAAAACACTGTCCAGACTGACCCGAATAGTAAAAGCGCTACTGTATATTTCCAAGATAGAAAATGATCAATACAGCAAGAGTGATGAAGTTTCACTTGATGAACTGAGTTATGAAGTAACCGAAGAACTGGCAGAACGGATTGAAGAGAAAAATCTGCATGTAAATATTGATTTTGAACAGCCGTTTACTTTCTACCCTTGCAATCGTTCTCTTGTGCATACTATGTTATTCAATGTGGTTTCTAATGCTATCAAGTACTCAAAGAATGACGGGTCTTTGACTATCAAAGGAAACCGGGAGGGCGACATGTTTTCTGTATCTATCATTGATTCAGGAATTGGAATCCCTTCTGAAAACATCCCCTATATTTTTGATCGATTTAAAAGATTCCGGCCTGATGATGGAATGAGTTACGGACTCGGTTTACCCATTGTGAAAAGTATCGCCTCCTTTCACAAAATTGAACTTCGGGTAGAAAGCGAACCGGACAAAGGGACTCACTTTACCATGCTTTTCCCTGTTCAGCTTTCCTGATTACGCTTCACTCTTCCTTCACCGAGAACTTGCACATTTGTAGCCTCAAGATTGTTCAAATGAAATTGTATTCTCTTGTTATCGGGTTAATCCTGTTTACAAGTTATAGCCGGGCACAAGCTCCAGTAGTAAACAAAGCAAAGGCAAGCACAACGCCACACATCGTATTGGCTTCAAACAATCCACGTGTTCATCCGCTAGTAAGAAAAGTCAATAGCCAGAAGAAGAAAACATCCCATGTTCAAAAAACATCAGTATTAAAAGATAAAATTCATTAAAATCGTGTTTTGCGTTGATTAGTACAAAAAGCCATCGGTCTTTGCGCCGGTGGTTTTTTGTTAAATTCTGAATCCGGTTATACAATCAGAAAGTGAATAAAATGCTGTTTTCTACTTTTTGGGAGGCATTTGTAAGTAAAAAGATTATTTTATATTTGTCGTTCAAAATTTACTGGAAACACAATTCTGATTTCACATCATCATTCAATTAAGCCAACGCATTGGTTTGATTTCCAATGTTGTTACCTTTTTATCAAATAGCTGAATAATGAGTAAAGTCCAATATCAAAAATTCACGCTGGGTCAAAAACTCACCGATGAACAAATTGCATTCTTCGACAAGAATGGCTTCATCCATTTTCAGGGTGTTGCCAGTCCTGAAGAAGTTAGCGCCATCCTCAAATCTACTGAAGAAATTCAGGAGAAATGGATCCATGATGACGTGAAAGTTATCAATGGAGTGCCTGTTAAATTTGGTGTTGACGAAAATGGCAAAAAGATCGTTCATCGTTTCCCTTTTACTTCTCAATTCAGCGAACCGGTTCACAATTTTGTGAACAGCGATCGTGTGAAATGCCTGACAGTTCTGCTTCCCCCAGGTTCCCGAATTGCGGAAAATGAAAAGGATGGAGTTGTTTTTAATCACTATGTAAACACTCCTGATAGTAATTTCCGTCAAATGGGATGGCATACAGACAGTATGCGTGATATTTTCTATGGCAAGAAAGTTCTTCCCATGTTAAATGTGGGATTGTATTTTGACGATTCTTCTTCTGACAAGGGTGGATTGAGAATCATTCCTGGAACACACAAACAAAACATGTTCAGTATGCTTTTCAAAAAAGCATATTTTCTGAATAATGATGAGGATAAAAACGAAATGTTGGTTGATGCCAAAGCGGGCGATATGGTTGTTCACGATGGAAGAATCTGGCATCGTGTAGCAATGTCTCCGCACATGGGGGCAGCTAGTCGCAGGAGAGTAATGTATACACCTGTCATTCTCGGAAAATACATGCCGAAAAGCGATGATAGCTCTACTCCATTTTATCATCACTTCCAAAAAATGGTTCGTTAAACTGAATCTTCTATAAAATAAAATGGAATCAGAAAAAACTGGTTCCATTTTTCATTTCTACACCAACGATTTTCATTATGGCATATGCGATCATCACAGGCGCCAGTAAAGGAATTGGCAAAGCGGTTTCCACTGAATTGGCCAAGCGAGGATTCAATCTTTTACTGATAGCGCGATCCGAAAATTTACTCGCTGAACTTTCTAAGAATTTAAATTCAAAATACCAGGTGAAAGTACTGACGCTTGGAGTGGATCTAAGTCTTGATTCTTCAACGGATATTATTCTTCGTAAAATTGAAGAAGAACAAATGGATGTGCAGGTATTGATCAACAATGCCGGTTATGGTCTTTGGGGAAGATTTGATACGCTGACTTTGTCAGAACAGGAAGCAATGATGCGAATTAATACATTTACTATGGTACGGCTCACCTATTTGTTATTGCCCTACCTTAAAAAGCAAGCAAAAGCCTACATACTCAATGTTTCCAGTACAGCTGCATATCAGGCTGTACCAACACTCGCAGTGTATGCTGCAAGTAAATCTTTCGTCTTGCAGTTTACCCGCGGTCTCAGGTATGAATTGAAAGGAAACGGAATTTCAGTTTCTTGCCTGAGTCCCGGACCGACTGATACAAATTTTATGGATGCTGCAGGAATGCACACACCTGAAATGAAGAAACGTGCTGCTAAGTTTAATATGAAAGCGGAAGATGTTGCAAGTATTGCTATGAACGGAATGTTCAACGGAAAAAGCGAAATCATTCCCGGGTTTGTGAATAAGTTCAGTACACTTCTCACCTACTTTGTTCCAAAATTCATTACAGAAAAAGTCGCCGCAGGACTTTACGAATAGAAGACCAATTAAATTACCTGCTGGATTTTGAAAGTTTAGAATAGTATTTGCAATACTTCTTTAAGCCACATTCATTGCATTTGGGTGATCTTGCCAAACAGGTATATCTCCCGTGTAAAATCAACCAGTGATGTGCCCGTGAAATCAATGCTTCAGGAATATATTTGACTAACTGCTTTTCGGTTTGTAAAGGATTCTTTGCCCCTGTGGTTAATCCGATTCTTGCAGAAACCCTGAATACATGTGTATCCACAGCCATGGTTGGCATATTGTAAACTACAGATGCAATTACATTGGCTGTCTTTCTTCCAACACCGGGTAATTGCTGCAATTGCTCAACATCAGCAGGTACTACACCATGAAAGTCATTCACTAATTTTTTCGCCATACCAACAAGATGTTTCGCTTTGTTGTTTGGATAACTGATACTTTTTATCAAAGGAAATACTTCTTCCGGTGAGCTTACTGCAAGTTGAACCGGATCAGGGAAAGCTTCAAAAAAAGCCGGGGTTGTTTGATTTACTCTTTTATCCGTGCACTGAGCAGACAGAATCACGGCTACCAACAGTTCATAGGGATTTGCAAATTGCAGCTCTGTTTCAGCCACAGGGCGTTCAGACTGAAAATAATCCAGCACTTTTTCAAACCGTTCCTTTTTTTTCATTCATGCAAAGATACTGGCAGATTGCATTCACCATGCGGGAGAAATTATTCACCCAGAAAGTTCAGAATTTGATCTAATAAAATTGGTTTCCGCTGAGGTCTGAAGTAGTTTGGATACATATTCAAAAACAATTCGCCTATGGTTGATTAAAAAAAACAAAAAGGTTAGAGAGAACAAATAAAAAAACAGCGGAAGAACATTCCGCTGTTTTAATTTTATCTGACCTCAGGCTTTCGCCAGAATGTTAAGGATGCTCTTTTCAGAAGGTTCAAGGAAACCATCATTCAAAATGGAAGTGAGTTGATGTATTTCCTGAAAAGCTTCTTTTACCAAAGGATCTCCATCTATAGACCGTTGAATACGATCGCTGTCAGCGAGATCTGATTCGTTGTAAGCGTACTGAAGAAGATCAATTTGAGTAGTAGTTTTTATCATGCAAGTAGATTTAGGATGTATGAATAGGCTTATAACGGAAGAATGTCCGGAGATATTTTGAGGGAATGAATAAATCATTCCCTCAGATTAATATCTTGTTTCTGAACCATTTCACGCATTTTCAAAATGGCATAATGCATTCTGCCGAGTGCTGTATTTATATTGATATTCAGCATGTTGGATATCTCCTTAAAGGAAAGTCCTGCATAATGGCGCAAAATGACAATTTCTCTTTGTTCAAAAGGAAGTTGATCCAGCAAAGCTCTGACATGAGCTATTTTTTCATCATAAATCATCTGCTCAGCCGCATTACGACTTTTTTGAGGCAATACATCAAATACAGAGAATTCTTCTGAATCATGCTGTAATGGCATCAGTTTATCCTTACGGAAATGATCAATAACAAGGTTATGAGCAATCCGGAGAGCCCAGGGCAAAAATTTTCCCTGCTCACTATAATGCTTGTTTTTAAGGCTTGTCAGAATCTTAATGAAAGTGTCCTGAAAGAGATCTTCTGCCAGCTCCCGATTACGAACAAGAAAATAAATAGTGGAATAGATTCGCTGTTTGTAGCGAGATACTAATTCTGAAATTGCGCGCTGATCGCCTTTCTGATAAAGATTTACTAAATCCTTATCATCCATCAGATGAATGTGAGCCATAGTTGTTTTCTGCTTTAATGTGTGAATAAAAATTAAAGTAGAATTTTAGCTATGGGTCTCCTTTTTTTAGTTGGCGATTATGATATAAACTTTTACCCTTAAAAACTCTGATGGTTTCATTAGGATAGATCAAATATAACACATGATTTGAATGAAATCAAACTAAACTTATGAAAAATCCAACATTTTATGAGAAATGATGAATTTAAGATGAAAATGGGCCCTTTCTAGCCGCATTCTGCCATTCACTGATTAATTGAATAAAAGCCTGATCGCTTTTGAAACTTGCAATAGAAAGTTGGCCTTGATACAAGCTGAACAGCATTAACAATAAAACAGAGATGATTCAGAATAATTTTCAGCCCTCCAATTGCGTATCTTCGCAATTCACGAAAATTTATGTCTGGAGTAGAAAAACTGGATCCGAAGCAACACATCATTATTAAAGGTGCCAGAGTACACAACCTGAAAAATATTGATGTTGCCATCCCAAGAAACAAATTTGTAGTCATCACCGGATTGAGTGGTTCCGGAAAATCGTCACTCGCTTTTGATACATTATATGCAGAAGGTCAACGTCGATATGTTGAAAGTTTGAGCTCGTATGCTCGTCAGTTCATCGGAAGAATGGACAAACCGGATGTGGATTACATCAAAGGAATTTCTCCGGCAGTCGCGATTGAACAAAAAGTGAATTCAAGAAATCCAAGATCTACTGTTGGTACCTCCACTGAGATTTATGATTACCTGAAACTATTGTTTGCAAGAATAGGAAAGACATATTCTCCGATTTCTGGTCAGGAAGTATTGAGACATACCGTGGATGATGTGATTACTTCCCTGCAGAAATTTCCTTCCGGAAGCAAAGTTTTATTGTATACTCCGTTATTACTTCATCCCGGAAGATCGCTCACCGAAGAACTGACCATTCTTCTTCAAAAAGGATTTATTCGAGTAAGAGTTGGAGAGACTGTTTATAAAATTGAAGATTTACTGAATAAAGAAAATGAAGCGCTGCTGAAAAAAATCAGTGCTTCACTTGGTTTGAATCAGAGTGCTTCAAAAGGATCTAAAAAGAAGAAAACAGATCCTGAGAATACAACCATGCCCGCGGATAAAACTCCGGCAGTATATATCGTCGTGGATCGCTTTACTGTAAATCCTGAGGACGATGGAAACATTTCAAGAATTTCAGATTCTGTTCAAACTGCATTTTTCGAAGGACATGGAGAATGCATGACAGAAATTATAACTTCATCCGGAAGTAAATTTTTCACTTTCTCAAACAGATTTGAACTGGATGGAATCAGTTTTGAAGAACCGAGTACACAATTATTCAGCTTTAACAATCCATATGGTGCATGTAAAAAATGTGAAGGATTTGGTTCTGTGATCGGTATTGATGATGATCTGGTAATGCCAGATAAAAGTTTGTCCATTTATGAAGGAGCGATAGTATGTTGGAGAGGTGAAAAAATGAAAGAATGGAATGACAAACTGATCAAAAGCTCATACAAATTTGATTTTCCCATTCATCGCCCTGTATTTGAATTAACAAGTGACCAGAGGAAATTATTATGGACAGGCAATTCATACTTCAAAGGATTGAATGATTTTTTTCAATGGGTGGAAGCGCAGGCTTACAAAATTCAGTATCGAGTAATGCTGAGTCGTTACAGAGGCAGAACAATTTGTCCGGATTGTCGAGGCACACGTTTACGAATTGATGCATCCTATGTTCTCATCCAACATAAATCAATCACGGACATAGTATTGATGCCTGTACAGGAAAGTCTGCGTTTCTTCAGGGAACTCACTTTGAATGATTATCAGACAACGGTTGCCAGAAGAATTCTGATTGAAATTACCAGCAGGTTGCAGTTTTTATGTGATGTTGGTCTTGGGTATCTCACGTTAAACCGATTGTCCAACACACTCTCAGGTGGTGAATCTCAAAGAATCAATCTTGCAACATCTTTGGGAAGCAGCCTCGTTGGTTCCATGTATATTCTGGATGAGCCAAGTATAGGACTCCATCCACGTGATACAGAAAGACTGATCAAGGTATTAAAATCTTTGCGTGATGTCGGGAATACACTGATTGTTGTTGAGCATGACGAAGAAATTATGAAAGCTTCAGATGAACTGATTGACATCGGTCCTGATGCAGGAAGACTTGGTGGCGAATTAATTTTTCAGGGAAGCTACAATCAGATATTATCAGACAAGAAGAGTTATACCGGACAATATCTGAGCAACTCTGACAGTATTCCACTTCCCTATCGCAGACGATCGTGGAATAGTTTTATTAAAATCGAAGGTGCCAGAGAAAACAATCTGAAGAATCTCACTGTTAAATTTCCTCTTGGAGTAATGACAGTAGTCACCGGTGTCAGCGGAAGTGGAAAAACAAGTCTGATAAAAAAAGTCCTCTATCCGGCATTGAAGAAAATTCATGGCGGATATGGCGAACAAAGCGGTGTCTTTGATAAAGTAAGCGGGGATTACAACAAACTCACCGCTATTGAATTTGTTGATCAGAATCCAATAGGAAAATCTTCCCGTTCCAATCCGGTCACATATATAAAAGCTTACGATGAGATAAGATCACTGTATGCAGATCTTCCTTTGTCCCGTTCCAGAAAATACAAACCGTCTCACTTCAGTTTCAATGTGGAAGGAGGACGCTGTGAAGTTTGTGAAGGAGAAGGTGAAGTAACGATTGAAATGCAATTCATGGCTGACATTCATCTGCTATGTGAAAATTGTCACGGAAAAAGATTCAAACAGGAAATTCTGGATGTGGAATACAAAGGGAAAAACATTGCAGACATTCTTGAAATGACAGTTGATGAAGCGATAGAATTTTTCAGTCCATCTGTACGCTCTTCTGGCAACGATCAAAAGATTGCATCAAAATTAAAACCGCTTGCTGATACAGGGCTTGGCTACATCCGATTGGGTCAGTCTTCCAGTACCTTATCCGGCGGAGAAGCGCAACGTATAAAGCTGGCAAGTTTTCTTGGGAAGGGAAATTCTCACGAGCATTCATTGTTCATTTTTGATGAACCCACAACCGGTTTGCATTTCCATGATATCAAAAAATTATTGAAGGCATTTGATATGTTGATCGAGCAGGGAAACACGGTGTTGATTATTGAACACAATGTGGATGTGATCAAATGTGCAGATTGGGTAATTGACCTGGGTCCTGAAGGTGGTGATGCCGGGGGAAATCTGGTTTTCGAAGGGACTCCTGATGAGCTTGCTTCCTGTAAGGAATCCTACACCGGACAATTCATCCGGAGCAAATTAAAATTGGTTACTCCCTGATATTATCAACCAGGTTTCTCAATACGTAAATATTGATTTTGACTTTCCCGGTCATGCAAGCAGGAAAGAAAGTGATGCAATTTTGAATAAAAGTGGCAAATTTGCCTTTCTGCCTGATTTTCAGGCTGTCAAAAAGAGGTGGCTTGCCTTGTTCATTTGAATAATTTTCTATTTTTGTTGCGTATCCTACAAACACAACAGAAAATTAATTTATGTCAGATCACAACAGCCAACGTGAAGAAGTATTTTCTAAATCGGTCAGAGCAGGAAAGCGCACATACTTCTTCGATGTTAAGAGTACAAAGGCAAATGATTATTACCTGACCATTACAGAAAGCAAGAAACGTATAGGAGATGATGGCAATCCTTTCTTTGAGAAACATAAAATATTTCTGTACAGAGAAGATTTTCAAAAATTTGTTGATGGCCTGAATGAAGCGATTCAACATGTTGGTACACTCAAAGTTGACAATCCTGATCATTCACATGGTAATTCGGGCGGACAAAGTGAATCACCCTCCCCGTTCAGTGATGTCAATTTTGATGACCTCGGAAAATAATTCACAGACTCTTTCAGACCCCCTTGAATCAAGGGGGTTTTTATTTTTCTGATTCAATGCAGCCCCTTGTAGCATCCATTTACATTCGAAAAGCTGACGGTGTTCGTACAAGCATTCAAATTTCATTTGATGAAATTTCAGACGATCTGATATTATTATTTGAAAATGACACCAGAGAAAACTGGCCTTTGAAAAGAATCAAACTTCAAATTCGTCACACTCATACTTTGTGCACTCTTGAGAATAACAAAGAAGCGGTTCTCGAAATACAAGACAATCAGTTTGCCGGATTCTTAAAAGACAAACAAAGAAAGAAAGGATACACAGGATTTATTCCCTGGTTGAATCAGGCAGGCATTTGGGTTTACGGAGTCATTTTCGCGTGCTTCATTGGTTTTCTTCTACTCGCCTATTTTTTCATTTTACCATTTTTGGCAGAAATGGCTGTGAGTTTTATTCCATTGGCAATAGACGATAAAGTTGGTCAGCTGATTTTCGAATCCAACATTTCGATGTATGAAAACGATACTGCGCAAAGCAGAAGAGTTTCTGATTTTGCAAAGAACATCCACTTCGGTACTGAACGACCTTTGCGTTTTTATGTTTTACGCTCGCCGGAAGAAAATGCATTTGCAATTCCGGATGGGTCGATTGTAATCTATTCCAGCTTACTCCGAATTTTAAAATCAGAAAAGGAATTGGCCGCATTGATGGCACATGAAGCGACACATGTAAGTGAAAGACACACCATGAAACTGCTTTCGAAGAATGCTGCTGCTTATTTGTTGGTATCAGTCGCATTTGGAGATGCACAGGGAGTGATGTCGACACTGGCGAACAATGCAAACTCCTTAGGGAGCTTAAGTTTTTCCCGAAAATTTGAAGAAGAAGCTGATCTGAAAGGATTGGAAATTTTAAGACAAAACCGAATTGACCAACAAGGAATGCTCGATTTGATGAATACTTTGCAGGAACACGATTCACTGAATTTCCCTGGTTTTCTGAGCACACATCCGATTACTGAAAAGCGGATTGAATATGTCCGTAAGGCCATTGCTGATCAGCCAGGACAGATTCAACCTAATGAATCACTGAGAACCATTTTCCAGGAAATTTTGAAAGACGAATAATTTACCGACAATAAGTTTAAACTATCTCGACATATATTGTTGATAATAAGCTTTTTATTGTCATTGTTTGAATGTTTTTTTCTGCAACATTTTACTTTCTGTTTTAATTTTCAGACAATACTCTGAATCGATTGAAAATTGAATATTAATGAACATTTTTTTGTTACAACTTTTCGCTTACCAAGGCTGTGTATTTCATTCATGTTGGTAACTTTAGAAAGTTAATGCCCTCTAAAAGCTTATTTTTGCAACCAGTAAATTCTATGCAAATAACGTATTTCGGACATTCCTGCTTCCTGGTCGAAATAAATGGGAAAAAGTTGCTTTTTGATCCATTTATTAAGCCTAATCCATTGGCGAAAGATATCAACACCAAAAGCATTGTTGCTGATTATATTCTCGTTTCACACGGGCATAATGATCATACTGCGGATTTGGTTGAATTGGCACTACAAACAAACGCGAAAGTTATATCCGCCTGGGAGATTCATGCCTGGTTACAAAACAAGGGTGTTTCCAATACACACCCGATGAATATCGGGGGGCACTGGATATTTGAATTTGGTAAAGTAAAATCTGTTCGTGCTGAACATTCCAGTAGTTTCCCGGATGGTACGTATGCCGGGAATCCGATGGGATTTCTGATTGAAACACCAAGTGGTAATTTCTATTATGCAGGTGATACGGCTTTGCACTATGACATGAAACTGATTGGTGATTACAAACGGATGAATTTCGCTTTCCTTCCATTGGGAAATAATTTTACGATGGGGATTGACAATGCGGTGATCGCATCTGATTTCATCCAATGTGATTCGATCATAGGAATGCACTACGATACATTCGACATGATTAAAATTGACCACGAAGAATCAAAGAAAAAATTTGATCTCGCCGGAAAACAATTGACGTTGATGAAAATCGGAGAAACAATTGAAATATAAAATGGCTAATGTCGTTGTGTAAAGATGATTCTTTCACAATGAATTTATAACGAAAAAACCGGTTGACTACATGGGAAAAATAATTGCTATAGCGAACCAAAAAGGCGGAGTTGGTAAAACCACCACAGCCATGAATCTGGCTGCAAGTCTGGCTGTACTGGAATATAAAACCTTACTAATCGATAGTGATCCACAAGCCAACGCTACTTCCGGTGTAGGTTTTGATCCACGCACCATCAAGATGAGCATTTACGAATGCATCATCAATGAAGCGGATCCAAAGGATATCATAATGAAAACAGAAACTCCGAATCTGTTTTTATTGCCTTCACATATTGATCTCGTTGGAGCTGAAATTGAAATGATCAACTTGCCGAACAGGGAACGAAAGATGAAGGATGTATTGGACAAACTTTCCGGCCAGTATGACTTTATTATTATTGACTGCTCGCCTTCGCTTGGACTAGTTACTATTAATGCGCTGACTGGCGCAAATTCAGTAATCATTCCGGTTCAATGTGAGTATTTCGCTTTGGAAGGATTGGGCAAATTGCTGAATACAATCAAAATCGTTCAAAGCAGATTGAATCCTGAACTGGAGATTGAAGGAATTCTACTGACTATGTACGATTCACGCCTGCGTTTGTCAAATCAGGTAGTAGAAGAAGTGAAAACACATTTCCAGCAAATGGTTTTTGATACCATCATCCAGCGGAATACCAAACTCGGTGAAGCTCCAAGTTTCGGGCAAACCATTATCATGCATGATGCAAGCAGCAAAGGGTCTATCAATTACCTGAATCTGGCCCGTGAGATTTTGCAAAAGAATAACATGACCAAAATCAAAGAAGCTGACAAGAAAATTCCTGTAACTGATGAGCACTAAGAAAAGCGCACTGGGCAAGGGCCTGAGTGCATTGTTGGAAAATGCTGACACCGATGTAACGAGCAAAACAGGTGTAGCCGGATCATCAGGGGTAGTTGGTTCGGTTGCTCAAATTCCTTTGGATCAGATTGAAGCTAATCCGTTTCAACCTCGGGTAGATTTTGATCAGGAAATGCTTCAGGAGCTTTCCGATTCGATCAAACAACAGGGAATCATTCAGCCAATCACTGTAAGAAAACTTGGATATGATCGGTACCAGATTATTTCAGGTGAACGTCGATTCAAGGCAAGTAAACTGGCCGGATTGACAGCCATACCTGCTTACATTCGAGTTGCCAATGATCAGGGAATGTTGGAAATGGCTTTGGTAGAAAACATCCAACGCCAGGATTTGAATGCACTTGAAGTTGCGATCAGTTACAAAAGATTGTTGGAAGAATGTGCTCTGACACAGGAAGAACTCAGTTCACGTGTTGGTAAAAACAGGAGTACGGTTACGAATTTCCTGCGTTTGCTGCGTTTGCCACCGGAAATTCAGGCTTCCATCAGAGATGGAAAATTAAGCATGGGACATGCACGAGCCATCCTTGGCGTTGAAAATATAGATCGACAATTGGCTTTGTATCATGAAATCATGAACAAGCAACTGAGTGTTCGGGAAGTGGAGAATTTGGCCCGTGAACATGGAAATAAATCCACTCTGCGCAAAAAGGAAGAACAGAAGAAGAATCAGCTTTCGTTTGAATTTACTAAGATTCAAAATATTTTATCGAGTCATTTCGGAGCAAAAATTCAATTACAAAGAGCGCAGAATGGCAGTGGTAAGATTCAGATTCCTTTTGAAAATGACAGTGACCTGAACCGAATCCTCGAATTATTAAATTACTGATTCACGGAGTAATAATCCGGTGCAGATCCTATTTTCAATTACATCCGACTTGAAAAGCAGTAGAGTATTCCCAACGAGAAGAGTTGAGCACATGTATTGCAGGCAGGAGAACCTCCGACCTTTGCACATTGCTTTGAAAGTACTCTGCTTTTTATTTATAGCCTCCCTTCTATCTTCCGAATCAGTACGTGCTTCAGATACAGATTCGTTGACAGTACTTTCAAAAAAACGGGCGAACAGAACAGCACTTTCATCAGCAATTTTACCCGGACTTGGACAGGGACTCAATAAAAAATACTGGAAAATCCCTGTCATCTACGCCGGTTTCGGTTCTTTGGTTTATTTCATTCAGTTCAATGAAGGGTACTACAAAAAATTTAAAACCGCGTTTCTTTACAGGAATGATTCTGATCCTTCTACGGTAGATAATTATCCATTATTTTCCAATGATGATTTGCGTGTGAGAAAGGATTATTACAGAAGGAATCGTGACCTGTGTTATATTCTCACCGGAGTGTTGTATAGCATGAATATTATCGACGCCTATGTTGATGCACAACTAATGGATTTTGATGTGAGTGATAATTTGAGCATTCATACAACTCCATCTATTGAATCAGCTCCGGGTATGGAAGCAATGGCAGGATTAAAAATAACATTCAACTTTAAATAAGTTTTATGAAAATTGCATTGATCGGATACGGGAAAATGGGGAAGGCTATTGAAGCTATTGCGAAGAAAAGAGGACATGAGATTGCATTGATTATCGATAGAAAAAACGCAGGCAATATAACAATTGAGCAACTTTCTGCTGCTGATGTCGCAATTGAGTTCAGTCAGCCAAAAGCTGTTGTAGATAACATCAAAATGTGCTTCTCTGCCGGCGTTCCTGTGGTTAGCGGGACAACCGGTTGGAATGAATTTCTTCAGGGTATAAAGGATGAATGTATCAGAGAGAAACAAACTTTATTCTTTGCTTCGAATTTTAGCATTGGTGTCAATATTTTCTTTGAAATCAATAAGAAGCTCGCATCACTGATGAACTCACAGGCTCAGTATGACGAAGTGATGATCCACGAAATTCATCATACAGAAAAACTGGATTCACCGAGCGGTACTGCAATAAGTTTAGCAGATCAGATTATTCAGTATCTGCCACGTATCAAATCCTGGAAAAACTATTCTGCCGATGAGTCAATGCCGGAAACTGACGATTCTGAATTGCCTGTTTTTTCTTCGCGGGAACCGGATGTTCCCGGTACGCATATTGTCAAGTACTTCTCAGACGACGATGAAATTGAAATTGTACATAAGGCATTGAGCAGACACGGATTTGCACTCGGAGCAATCACAGCTGCAGAATGGGTACATGATAAAAAAGGTGTCTATACCATGTCTGATTTATTAAAGTTCTGATGTGGATAATTAACGAGCTGTTAACCAATGCGGAAGCTTAGGAGAAGTAAATTCGCACAGGCTGTTGCATTTACCCGTAAACAAAAAACGTATGTCAAGATTCAGAATAAACTGGGACTTAATTAAAGATATTCTCTTTGGGATATTTACGCTGGGAGTTTGGTTTCTTCTCAAACCAAAACCAGGTCAACGTAAATCAGTTGTAAGAGAATGGGTGGATGCAATCATATTCGCTGTTATTGCAGCTACAATCATCCGAACTTTTTTTATTGAAGCATACACCATCCCTACTCCATCAATGGAAAAATCCCTTCTTGTAGGTGATTTTCTATTCGTGAGCAAAGTAAGTTATGGCGCGCGAATCCCTATGACACCGCTGTCTTTTCCTTTTGCTCATCATACTTTGCCTTTGGTTGGCGGTAAATCTTATCTCGAATGGATAAAGATTGGATATCACAGACTCCCCGGATTTGGGAAAGTAAACAGAGGCGATTGTGTGGTGTTTAACTGGCCAGCAGAGAATCTCGGTCGCCCAGTTGATAAGAAAGAAAATTATATTAAACGTTGCATCGGTTTACCGGGAGATACTATAGAACTGAAAGATCGCGATGTTTTTATCAATGGGAATCTGCTTCCTTTACCAACCAATTCTCAAACATCCTATCATGTACAAACCGATGGTTCCGGATTCAGTGAACAAGCGATAGATAAATTTGGTTTACGAGGAGGAGAAAGATTGTCACCATCGGAATTCAACTTTTACCTGACACGCAGTGCAGCTGAAAATCTAAAATCACTTGGGAATGTTCAGAAAGTAGAACCCAATATGGTTCCTCCAAGAATTTATCAGGATTTTATTTTCCCTTTCAATTCCAAATACGGTTGGAACGTCGACAATTTCGGACCTCTTTGGATTCCAAGAAAAGGTGAGACGATCAAAATCGATACCGGTAACATTGATTTTTACAGAAAAGTTATCGGTGAATATGAAGGCAACAAACTGGAAGAAAGAAACGACAAAATTTATGTGAACGGTTCAGAAATCACTCAGTACACATTTAAAATGAATTACTATTTTATGATGGGTGACAACCGACACAATTCCGCTGATTCACGATTCTGGGGATTTGTTCCTGAGGACCATGTGGTTGGAAAAGCTGTATTTATCTGGATGAGTTGGGATACGAATGGAAATTTCCTTAACAAAATTCGCTGGGGAAGATTGTTTCATTTGATCCCGAACAACTGATCTTGTTCTGCCTGAAAAATAGCACAGTAAAAATTTATTAGAATGTAGTGATGAAAAATAACCGGAAAACATCCGGTTATTTTTTTTTCATCTTTGAAAGAAAATCAATTGTATCTACTCCATCTGCATAATCTTCCAACTGCGGATCTTGCGCTTTGCCAAAATTCACACATATACTTTTCAATTCTCCTTTACAGATGAAACTGTCGGAAGCCGTGACAATACACTGAATTTGATCTTTAGCTTCTATTAAGTGATGAGTTAAAAGGTCAGGATTACTGTAACGCTCATAATGAACAACCGCAATCGGAGAAGGAATAGAAGCATCCTCCTTCACAATTAAAAATCCATTTTGTAAAAATGGAATGATCTTCAATAGATACACTGTATTGTTGTAATCAAAATTATTCATGTATTTATTGTGCACCATAATATCCTGATACACCAACATCGCTTGAAAGAATTGATCAAAGTTGTACGACTCCGGCACATATAACTTCGAAACATTTCTACAGCCGAGTCCGAAATAACGGAAGATGTCATCACCCAATTTGATTAATTCTTCCCGGGATTCCTCTCCGTTCAAGATTGCTATTCCATTTCTGTTTTTACGAATGATGTGAGGCACTCGGGCAAAATAATGTTCAAAATACCTGGAAGAATTATTGTTTCCGGTTGCAATAACAGCGTCAAATTCCGTGAGTGTGTTTACAAAGCGAATTGAATCAGCCAATTCAGGAGTTAGCCTTTTCAGCAAGTTTACAATGTATGGAAGCAGCACAGAGTCATCACTTGCATTTTTACCGATATAAATATTACCGCTGATAACCACTGACAACAAATCATGCAATCCAACCAGAGGGATGTTACCGGCATTCACGACACCAACTTTAAAAGACTGCACATCTTCAAATGAATAAGGAGCCATCCATTTGGATAAGTTTTGTTCTGTAAGGAGTTTCGCCCATTGACGAAAAGCGTGATTACAACTCTCCGAAGTAAACCAAGGATTCTGCGCCTTAGCTGTTTGAAGCATGAGTTTAAAATCCTGATCATCTGTATCTGGCTGTTTTACAACGCCTTCCAAATTATCAATTAGTTTACTCAAATGACTTCCGAGCAGTGAAAAAGCATGTATTCTCTCTTCAAGGTTTAGTTTCATGTATCTGATCTGTTGAATAAATTACCTGTTCTTCACAGAGGTTAAATCCTCATTTCTGTTTTGAAATGTACTTTTTCTGGTTACTTTTGTTGCCATTATTGAACCTCAAAAGTAGAAAGGAATTTACTATGGCTATCAAGATTACTGAAGAATGTATCAATTGCGGAGCTTGCGAACCTGAATGTCCAAACAATGCGATTTATGAAGGCGGAGCTGAATGGCGTTTTGCTGATGGCACTACAGCGAAAGGCATGTTTAAGAGAATGGATGGATCTGAAATTGATTCTGATGCTGCTCAGGCGCCTGTTTCAATGGATATTTACTACATCGTTACGGATAAATGTACGGAATGTGTAGGTTTTCATGATGAACCACAATGCGCTTCAGTTTGTCCTGTTGATTGCTGCGTAGATGATCCTGATTTCCGTGAAAGCAAAGATGAATTACTTGCTAAAAAAGGTCGCTTACACGTTTAATCTGAATAAAAATCTCAAGAATATATCAAACCGCAAACCGTTATAGTTTGCGGTTTTTTAATTTCGTCTATGAAGTATAGCAGAATAGCATATGGTTCCCTTTTCCTATTGATGACGATCTATTTTTCATTCATTGAATTCAAATCAGCTTGCGCTCAGGATTCAATAAATACGATATCATCAGGTTTGGATACATTGAAGAGTCCTGCGTTCAAAAAAATTATACACTCTATTCAAAGAGGAGAAAATGACTCCGTTCGCATAGCATCGAATAATGCACTTATTCATTTTCTGGATTCTCTGCTGTTGGTACCTTCTACTCTATCCGCAACTTTCGACAGTCTGCAAAACATTTCTGTGCTTGATGATCCCGATCAGAATTTCAGAATTTACACATGGACATTGCCTCACTTTGATGGCAACCGCTATGATTATTTCGGATACATCCAAATCCGGGGAACAAAGCCTGATCAAATTCAGCTTTACAAATTGAAAGATTCCTCAGCTTATGTATTAAAGCCTGAATCGGAAAAACTAAACAGTGAAAAATGGTATGGAGCGGTTTATTATTCTATTCTTAAAAATACTTCAGGCAAAAGAACCTTCTATACACTCCTCGGATGGAAAGGACAAAATAATGTCTCTACACAGAAAGTGATCGAAATACTTTATTTCGATCGTTCTGCTCCTAAATTTGGATTTCCACTATTTAAAATGGATAAGGTATACAAGAATAGATTGGTCTTTACCTTTTCTTCCCAAGCCACTATGGCGCTTCGTTATGACCCTTCAAAAAACATGATTGTTTACGACCACCTTTCAGGAAGTTCATCCGGTGATCAGGGTGATAATTCCATCATTCCTGGTGGACCTGATGGAACATATAATGGACTTCGGTTCAAGTCAGGAAAATGGAATTTAATGAAGGACATTGATGTCAGGACAAATTGGAAATCCAGGAAACCTGAAACCAGGTAAGGTTACGGAATTCCTCTCTTTTTTCATTCCAATTTTAAGCACCTCATTTAACGGATTCTAATGTAGGCCGTTCTTATTTCCTTTTAAAAGGAATGAGACATTTACCTGTGAAATTTTAGAAATTCTCCGGCTAAAACAACCGGCAGCTTTGAGGGTTTTTTGTAGCTTCGCATGCTGATTAAAAGGAAATGGAAATCAAAAAATTATTCATCCCCGGCCCTACTTATGTACATCCGGAAGTCCTGGCGAAAATGTCAACTCCCATGATTGGACACAGGACAAAGGAAGCTTCTGAATTACAGAGACGGATTACTCAGAAGTTACAGAGTCTGATGTTTACCAATAATAAAATTGTCCTCAGTACTTCATCAGGAACAGGTTTGATGGAAGGGGCTATCAGGAGTGTCACACTCAAGAAAGCGATAGTTTTTTCCGTAGGCGCTTTCGGAAAAAGATGGTATGAATTAGCGAAGCTCAACGGGCTGGATGCAGATTTGCACGAAGAAGAATCGGGGCAGCCTACGATGCCGGAAACTGTAGACAGCTACTTAAAAACCGGCAAATACGATACCGTTGCGATCACACACAATGAAACTTCCACTGGCATCATGAATCCGGTCGAATCAATTTCAACTGTCATGAAAAAGTATCCTGATGTAGTGTGGATGATTGATTGTGTGAGTTCATTGGGAGGAGCCAAAATTGAAGTGGACAGATTGGGCGTGGACATTTGTATTTCATCCAGTCAGAAAGCACTCGCTCTACCTCCAGGTCTTGCATTGGCGTCTGTTTCGCAAAAGGCAATTGATCGAATGGAAAAGATTGGTCCTCGAGGTTATTATCTTGATTTCAGTACCATGCTGAAATTTATAGACAAGAAAGATCACCAGTATCACTGTACTCCCTCACTGTCACACATGTTTGCTCTCGATTTTCAGCTTGATAGAATTGAAAAAGAAAAAGCTGAGAATCGGTTTGTCCGGCATATAGAAATGGCTGAATACATGATCAATTGGGCGAATCATTTCTTTGAAGTTTATTGTGCTCCCGGTTTTGAATCACTTACTGTCACCTGCATCAAAAATACCCGGAACATTAATATTTCTGATTTGAATAAACAGTTAGCTGAAAAAGGAATGCTCATTTCCAACGGCTATGGAGAGTTGAAAGATAAAACATTCCGAATTGGACACATGGGTGATCTGATGCCGGAGGATATGGAAGAGCTAACATCAGAAATGGAAAAAATTTTAAAACTATCCTGATATAATATTACGAATCCGGATCAATTCGAAAAAACTCAAATCAATGGCCATTCTAAAACCCTTTAAAGGAATCAGACCGAAGAAAGAATTTGTTTCCAGAATTGCTTCAAAACCTTATGATGTTTTGAATGAAAAGGAAGCAAAATCGGAAGCTGAAGGAAATCCCTATTCCTTTTATCATGTGATCAAACCAGAAATAGATTTCCCGGATGATTTTGATCATTATTCGCCTGAGATCTACAACAAAGGAAAAGAGAACTTTGAAAAATTATTCCGCGAAGGAATCTTCTTTCAGGATTCTGAAGAATGCTATTACATTTATGCTCAAACGATGAATGGCAGAATTCAATATGGGATTGTCGGTGCCGCTTCGGTAGATGATTACTTGAATAATGTAATTAAGAAACATGAACTTACCCGACCTGACAAAGAAGAAGACAGAAAAAATCATGTACGGATAAGCAGTCTCAACTACGAGCCGGTGTTCTTTGCTTATCCAAATGTTCCCGCCCTTGATGAAATAGTTGCAGGTATTGTAAAGAACAAACCAGAATATAGTTTTGTTACGGAAGACAAAATAGGTCATGATTTCTGGGTAGTGAGCGATAAAAACCTGATTAAAAAAATTACCAAAGAATTTTCTGCCATCACGAGTACTTATGTTGCAGATGGACATCATCGTACTGCTGCCGCTGCATTAGTTGGAAAAGAAAGAAGGGAAAAAAATCCTAATCATACGGGTAAAGAAGAATACAACTTTTTCCTTGCTGTGCATTTCCCGGATAATCAACTTGCTATTCTCGACTACAATCGTGTAGTGAAAGATCTCAATGGTCATTCCATTGATTCCTTCCTGAAAGAGATTTCATCCAGTTTTGATATTGTAGAGAAAGGAAACACTGCTTATCGACCGGAACACCTGCATGAATTTGGAATGTACCTTGATTCAAAATGGTATAAATTAACCGCGAAGAAAGGAACATACAATGATCAGGACCCGATTGAAGTTTTGGATGTAACGATTCTGAGCAAACAAATCCTTGAGCCGGTTCTCAATATTAAAGATCTGCGGACTGATAAGCGAATTGATTTTGTAGGCGGGTTGAGAGGCTTAGGCGAATTGGAAAAGCGAGTGAATTCGGGTGAAATGAAAGTTGCATTCTCCATGTATCCTGTGTCAATGAAACAGCTGATAGATATAGCTGATGGCGGACTTACAATGCCTCCTAAAGTAACCTGGTTTGAACCGAAATTGAGAAGTGGATTGATCCTGCACTCATTGAATGACTAATTCAAAATGAAAAATATAGTACACGACCAGGATTATCGAGAAATTACCTCCCGGATTGAACGATTGGATTCAAATTCAAAAGCACTGTGGGGAAACATGAACTGCAATCAGATGCTTTGTCATTGTGCTGATGTACTGAGAGAAGCATTGGGAACAAGACCAACTAAAAATCTTGGAAATTTCTTTAGTCATACTTTTATGAAATGGTTTTCCTTTTATATACTTACTTCATGGCCTAAAGGAAAACTTCCAACCAGCCCTTCTTACGATTCATTCAAAGGCGGTACACCTGTCAATAATTTAAAAGATGACAAAGATGTTTTGCTTAAATTACTTAGTAATGTACGCTCTGCAGATTCACTGAAGCCACACCCTTATTTCGGAAATCTGACGAAAAAAGAATGGGGAAGAATTACATATCTTCATTTGAATCACCATCTAAAACAATTCGGGGTGTAATTCCTTCACTGCAAAAATAATCTGCTTATTTTTCTTTGAAGATACTATCAGGAATTCCCTTGTTTATTTTATAATTTGTAAATGCCAACATGATCTTTCCTTTTTTAGATTGTTTGGAAGGATCCTTCGCGGAAGAATTGTAGTTGTTAATATCTGCGGCTACCGCTTTCGGAATCTTAAACTTCTTTGTGTCCACTGTCACAGTCATACTATCGGGAAGGCCAAATTGCTCATACTTACCATACACATATTCAGACAAGATAGTACCATTGGCTCTGGTAGTTATTTGTGATCGCAAAACAAGACTTTTTTGCGGATTGATCCAGAATTTTCCAAGTATCATATCACTGCTGTCTTCAATCGGAATTATAGATACTACACTAACCGGAATAGATCGGATAGCATCTTCTCCCTGGTAAATCGCGGTATAGGAAATTGTATCCGCCAGAGCCCTCAACAGATCATCAAAACCCTGCTTTGGCAGGATCGCTATTCCATTCGATTTCATTCTCATTTTATCCGGCTGTTTAAAATACAATGTTGCCGTCACAGGAAGCATTTTAATGAAAGGTATTTCAGTCTTAATCACAACATCTGTCTGATAATTCTCTACCTGCCTGAATTTGCCATTCACCTTTGCAATCAAAGTCCGTGGATCCTGAGAGAAGCCGGTTGAGTGAATCAAAAAAACAGTCAAAAGAAAAACGATACTTTTTTTCATGAGAGAATATCCTTTTTATTAAAGTACAGAAGTGAAATGCTCAGGAAAGCAACAATATGTCCGAATAGTATGAGTATAGAATTTCTGATCTGATCCACCGGAAGAGGATCTTCAAACAGATTTCTCCAAACAATCATGTGAGTAGTAAATAGAAAGGGTTTGACTTTGTCGAACAAAGGAACTTCCATTGTACCCACTATTGTAAATAATATAATGATCGCCATGGTAATGATGATAGGTCCGATTGAATTTTCCGTGAAACAAGATAACATCATCGAGAGTGCACCAACCAAAGTTAAGGCAAGAAAAGCCAGGGAAAGGGCGGTTAAAAATCTCCACATAACATCAGAAGATTGGAGGATGACTACTTCATCGGTTTTTAAAACTATCAAATCACCCGGGCCAAAGGCAACAAGGCTGACGAACAAAGCAAGAATACCTAACCATACCAACATGAGTAGTGTATAAAATGAACCAGCAAAGAATTTAGATAAAAGTATGTTCGTTCTGGAAACAGGCCTTGTAAGGAGTAATCGTATTGTACCATTTGCAGCTTCACCACTCACAAGGTCGCCGGTCACTAAGGCTATAAGCAATGGGATTTGTATTATTAAAGTTTGTAAAATGATGAAACATATTAAATTCCCATTCAGAATTTTTCCTTCAAATAAAAAGGTTTGTTCAATATTCTGTGTCACAAAACCAATATAGGATGTCCCGTCAATCCACATTGCCAACTGAATCAGCAGGATTACCAATGTGATTGCAACAAAGCCGATATAACTTCTCGGTCGAACAGAAATTTTTTTTATTTCTAACCAGGTTAAACTTAACAGCATTTTGTTTTATTCAATTTTCAAGGTGCACTATCAATTGGATGTAATTCGCAAAAAATAATCCTCCAATTTTCTTCTGGACTCAATTGATTTCACTCCAATATTTTGATTGCATAAATAGGCATTCAACTCAGAAATGTCTGTTTCACTGAAATGAAACACAATTTGATCTTCAGTATGCTCATGCAGAAAGTTATTCCATTTTGATTCACGGATCACTGTAAGCGCTTTGTTTATATTTATAAATCCAAATGACACTACCAACTCCTCACTGTTCAACAACGTTTTCACTTCCCCCTGCACAACTTCTTTCCCTTTATTGATGATTACCATTCTGGTAGCAATCATTTCTATTTCGGACAATATGTGTGAAGAAAGAAAAACTGTTTTTCCAAGATCCTTTTGTAAATGAAGGATCAAATTCCTGATATCAATAATGCCTTGCGGATCAAGCCCGGTTGTAGGTTCATCTAATACTATGAGTTCCGGATTGTGAATTAACGTTTGAGCGATGCCCAGACGCTGCTTCATTCCATGAGAATATCCCTTTACTTTATCATTTTCTCTGCCTTTTAAACCTACCAGCTCCAGCACTTCATAAATTTTTGATTTATTGACGTTTGCTCCGGACAATGATGCAAAATAAGCGAGGTTTTTTTCGGCACTCAGGTATTTATAAAAATCCGGTTTCTCAACAATGCACCCTATTTTACCAAGAATAAAATTTCTATGCTGTTGTAGTTCTTTGCCGAACACCTTAATATTCCCTTCGGAAGGACTGATCAAAGAAAGCATCATACGGATAGTAGTGCTTTTACCGGCACCGTTTGGGCCCAGAAATCCGAAAACATCACCATAAAAAACATCGAGATTCAGGTGATCCACGGCCTTGAAAGATCCATAGCTCTTACTCAGATTTTGAAGTGAAAGTATCGGAGATTGTTTATCGAAAAGATTCCCGCTTTTCATATACCTGTATTGTGATGTTTAATAGAAAATTATCCCTTCCGCGGGATTACCGGAAATTGAATGTTGATTTTTTTCAACAGATATTCCGATGGCAAGAGCTATCAGTGCATCCACTTCATGCCAACTTCCCGGTTCGTGCAATAATGGCAATCCAATTTTGTCCGCTATCTCTTCAGAGAACTCTCCAATTAGTTCAGAATTGGATTTATACCCGCCGGACCTCTCACCCATTTTCGCTATAAATGCTGTTGGATACACTTCGATACATTCGATTCCAATGTTTTTCCAGTGGTGGCATAATTTCATAGCTCTTGCAGTCAATCCTCCAAGAAACATAGGGGACATTGCTTTCAGCTCACGGTCACAGGCTCTATAAAAAAAATCCGCTTTCCCATTAATCCCTGAATATACTCCGGGTATTGAAAGTGGCGCATCGATAAATACTTTGTTTATTTTTTTCTCTTCGATAAGATGCATCAGGAATTCATCGGCATCCTGATTTTTTTTAGATGAGAAAATACGAATGGTTGTTTGACCGGCTACTGCTACTGCGGTAGTTCCTGCCAGTTTGCTTCCAAAATCAATTCCTGCCAATATCGGGGTATTCATGAAATAGAATAAAAAGGTAAAACACCACACCTAACGGATTTCCATCACTTTCATTTTAATTTAGACAATATACTTTCATCCATTGGAGAAACTCTGGAAGGATAAAATCCTATCAATTCACCAGTCGGACCAACCAGGTATTTGCAAAAATTCCAAGTTGGCTCCTGATCGTTCCATCCATTTTGAGATTTATCACTCAACCAAGAGTATAATGATGCCTTTGATTTTCCTTTTACATGAATTTTATCAAACAACTGAAATGTGACACTATAATTTTTCGTGCAAAACTCCCGGATCTCTTCCCTGCTCCCGGGTTCTTGCCCGGCAAAATCATTACTTGGAAAACCAAGAACCACCACCTTGTCCTTATATTCTTCACTCAGTTTCTGTAATTCTTTATATTGATGTGTGTAGCCACAGTGACTTGCAGTATTCACCAATAAAAGATTTTTCCCTTGGTATTGTTTAAAATCAATTTCATTTCCTGATAAATCCTTCATCTTGAATGAGTAGATGGATACTGCATCCGGAGATGGATGTGCTGTTGCCGGTCTTTCTGCAGGCCTTGAACAGGAACCAATCCATGCAGCAAATGGAATACTTATGTACTTCAGGAATTTTTTCACAGGTGCAAGTTACCCTATATCGTTTACTAAAACCAAACTTAAAAGGAAATGTTTAGGTCCAGGTAATAAAAATGAATCTATGTGAATCCGAGTTTATTGCCTTTCAGGAGTTCTGTAAAAAAGCTTGTAGAATTGCCAGCTACAGGTTTACTTTACAAAGTGGATTTTGACAGAAAAAAGGTAGACCAGATCCGAAAGGACCTTCAGGAATACAAAGCCAAACTTGTTGCTGTTAGTAAAACAAAGAGCGTTACAAGTATTCAGGCTCTGTATGACTACGGACAAAAAGCTTTCGGAGAAAATTATGTTCAGGAACTAGTCGACAAAAAATCCCAATTGCCTGATGATGTGGAATGGCATTTTATCGGTCACTTACAAAGCAATAAAGTTAAACTGATCTCACCTTTTGTCTCGCTTATCCACGGAGTTGATAGCATAAAATTGTTGCAGGAGATCGATAAGCAGTCTGCAAAATCCGGCAAAGTGCAATCCTGCCTGCTTCAAATTTTTATCGCATCTGAAGAAACCAAATTTGGATTATCGATGGATGAAGCAGATGAATTATTAAATCATCCGGTATTAAGTTCCTTGAATCATGTTAGTATTTCAGGGTTTATGGGAATGGCAACTTTTACAGAAGATACCACTAAAATCCGTTCAGAGTTCCGTTCGCTCAAAATGTTTTTTGATGCACAGAAAAAGAAATCATTTTGTCAAAATGTACAATTGCAGGAATTGTCAATGGGTATGACAAGCGATTATTTAATAGCCCTTGAAGAAGGAAGTACCATGGTGAGAATCGGTTCTGCCATCTTTGGTGAAAGAAATTAAGCTTAACCAATGGAGTACACGGGTCTCATCTTCGCTTTGTTCGCCACCATTTCATGGTCACTGGGTATCTTTCCATTCACACAAGGTGCCCGAAGATTGGGAGTAAATGAGCTCAATCATTTTCGATTATTACTTGCAACAATTGTTATTGGAATTGTTTCATTCATCGTTGCACCGGAATCATTTGTAGAATTGTTCAGTTCAGATTATCTGACTGCATGGATATGGCTTGGACTATCCGGATTAATCGGTCTTTCCATTGGTGATCATTTTGGGTTTGCGATGTATGCTATTTTAGGCCCTAGATTGGGCAGTGTATTAACCACCTTTGCACCAGCTGCTGCCCTGTTGCTTGGTTCACTTTTATTAAGCGAAAACATTTCAATGCTTGGAATAATCGGGATGTCAATTACTATCATCGGTGTGATTACCATTAGTCTTGGAAAGAGTGAACGCGATCTTATACCTGACCACGGACATGGAAGTATCGCTAAAGGTGTACTGTTTGGTATTCTTGCCGCTTTATGTCAGGGTGCCGGTTTGGTACTCGCCAAAAAAGGAATGCTCAGCGAATACATGTTTCACCATTCAGTGCACCCGGTGCATGCTACATTCATTCGACTGCTCACAGGAACCTTAATACTTCATATTCTTACACTCATAAGAGGAAAAATAGTGCCTGTATATACCCCTGTATTAAAGAATCAGAACAACGGAATCCGATATGCTATGTTAGGAACTTTTTTCGGTCCTGTTTTCGGAGTAACAATGTCTATCTATGCCGTTGCCAGAATCGATGCTTCGGTTGCTCAAACAATTTTTTCCCTTGTACCTGTAGCTGCCATTATTCTTACCTATTTCCGTCATCATGAAAAAATCAGTCTCAAATCCATGACTGGTGTATTGGTTGCACTTTTAGGAGTATTTATCCTGATTTGGAGAGACAAATTAATTCAATTATTTTAGTTCGATGAACAAACTGAATAATCAATCTTTGTCAGGCGTAGAATGGGTGTCTGCCCTACTTAGTTTCATCGTTCCGCTTTGCCTTTATTTTTTCACCAGCTCAGATGCTTTGATGTTTGATGACTCAGCTGAATTCGCTTTAGTAATTAAATTAGGAAGTATCGCGCACCCACCCGGAACCCCTGCTTACTTACTGATGGGAATTTTATGGGAGAAAATTACTTCTCTTGCCGGTATACCCGCTATCGTTTCGCTCACACTCTTCTCATCGCTTTGTATATCCATTGCATCTCTTTTACTCTATTTTAGTTGCAGAAGAATATTGTTAAGCATACGAAAAGAGAATGATTCCGAATACGGAATTTCTGTCATTTCTTTTTTCACGGCAATGAGTTTTGCGAGCGGCGCTACTGCATGGGCATGGGCCAACACAGTAGAAGTATACGCCTTTCAGGTACTTTCATTTTCAATAACACTTTTTGGTCTGATTCATTACCACTTCAACCCTTCCCGAAAATATGTATTTCTGGGCGCATTGGGTATTGGAATGGGTCTAGCGAATCATCATCTCACGATGATCTTATTTCTGCCATTCACTCCCTTATTCTTTTCATCCAACTTAATAAAGAATAATGAGGTGAATTTTGACAAAAACAAAAACAAAAAGAAAACAACAGCTTCTTCTCCCGGTCTGATTACAGATTATTTTTCTTCACTTCAGCAACGAAATTTTTTATTACTCACAGGAATCACCACAGGCATTACGCTTTTATTTTATACCTGGATGTTTATCCGCGCCCAACAGGAATATCCGTTCATGTTCGGTAAGCCTGATACTTTAAGCGGAATGATCTATCACATGAGCGGTGGTTCTTATTCAAAAAATATTTCCAACACGAGTAAGGCAATCATCGCTAACCGAATCCCCTTTTTTTTAAAACTTACCGCTATGCAGTTGTTTTTATTTCTCCCCTTTTTTCTTTTGGGGTTGGTAAGGCTATGGAAAAGAAAAAATTTCCGATTCTTCAGTATAATTCTTTTGTTTTTCCTGTTCCTGTTCGTTTATCAGTTAAATAACAATCAGTGGGCAAGTACAGACGCATACATGTTACTTCCCTTTTTCATGTTGAGCTTCGGAGTACTATATGGTTTGATGGAATTCTACGATAAATTTAAACTGGCTTTTGTATTACCCTTGTTATTAATTGGTCAGATTATTTTCAATTATTCCGATCACAACCGAAAGACATATCCAGTGAGTAGAGACCTGATGCATTTACTCGATGTATCAAGTCCTAAAAACAGTATTGTACTTATTTCGGATTGGTCAACTGTTATCCAATATTATTATTATCGAATCGTCGAGAACTTCAGGACTGATCTTGTCGTTTTAAATTATGATTTAAAATTTACTCATTACAGAATTTTACCAGTATTGTATCCTGAATTTTACAAAAAAGTACAACCTGAATACGACGCTTTCATTGATGAATTGAAAAAGGAACATCCGGAACAAATTGCCAATACTGGTTGTGATTTAAGCTCAACTGAATTACTCAATGCTTTTAAAGCAGTTTTGGTAAAAATGCAGGCTGTAGCTGCTGATGAGAAAGTCGCATTTCTGACAGATCCTAAGACACATTATTTTTATACAACCCAGAAATTGTATGATCCAAAGAGGTTTGTTTCCGGTTGCTTCTCTTCTTCCATGCCCGGTGATTCTCTCAGTGCGGCTGAGTTCTTAAGAATGGATTTTCCTTTCATCAAATCTGACTTATTGATGCAGGATGCAGGCGCCATTGACAAAATGGTAGATTTTCAGGCAATGCTCGATCAACATATTTCTTTCTATGAAGTCAATAAAGATACACTCCGACTCAATCAGGCATTGGCTGCGCGTGATGTTGTATTCGGTCTTCAAAAAAATATCAAGAAATCGATGTCCTTTGCTTTTAAAGTGAAATGATCAGAAAATCTATTTCATCATTTGGAGTGTACAAAAGCTTCAATAGCCAATCTGTATGAGTCCAGACCAAATCCGGCGATTACACCTTTACAGTTTTTTGCCATGAGGGAAACATGGCGGTATTCTTCTCTTGCATAAACATTTGAAATATGAACTTCAATAACCGGAGTTCGTATAGCTGCCACCGCATCAGCTACTGCAACAGATGTGTGTGTATACCCACCTGCGTTTAAAATGATTCCATCTGTATTGAATCCATGAAGATGTAACTGATCTATCAGTTCACCTTCGATATTACTTTGAAAATAATTGAGTGTATGACCCGGAAAATCTTTTTTCAGGATAGAAAAAAAATCTTCAAAAGTTCCTGAGCCGTATATACTTGTTTCTCGTTGGCCCAGAAGATTCAAATTGGGTCCGTTGATGATGATAATATTCATGATTGTGGCATTCTAATGCCTCGAAAATACTCACAATTATCCAGAAGAACATGTGGAAAAGTTTTTCGCTGAATTCAGGATTCAAGCCTATGAATTATCAACTTTGACTTAGGTCGAAAACTTCATTTTCTGAGCTGGAAATCATACATAAACGGGTTCAAATCCTATCTAAAGCTGGAACGTTCTCTATCAGAGAACTCTGTTGAAGCTTATATGCATGACATTGCATTGTTAGATCAGTACTTGCAACTCAACACGTTAAGTTATAGTCCGGCCGATTTAAAGCTCGAGCATCTTCAGAATTTCATCAAATGGATTAACGAAATGGGATTGAGTGCAAGATCTCAGGCCCGGATCATTTCAGGCATAAAAGGATTTTTCAAATACTGCCTGATGGAAAATCTGATTACGAATGATCCATCCCAACTTCTGGAAACACCAAAGCTTGGAAGGAAATTACCGGATACTCTAAGTGTTGAAGATATAAACAACCTGGTAGCCGCTATTGACCTGAGCCGTCCGGAAGGCGTCAGAAATAAAGCGATTCTGGAAACTCTTTATAGTTGCGGATTGCGTGTAAGTGAATTGGTAAATCTCAAAATCTCCAACCTGCACCTTGAAATTGGCTTCATAAAGGTTACCGGAAAAGGAGACAAAGAACGACTTGTTCCAATCGGTAGTGTGGCCATTAAACACATTAAAATTTACATGGATGAAATTCGTTGTCACCTCAGTATAAAGTCAGGTTCAGAAGATATCATCTTCCTGAATCAAAGAGGTGGAAAATTGTCAAGAGTAATGATCTTTACTATCATTAAACAACTGGCAGAAAAAATTAATTTGAAAAAAAGTATTAGTCCACATACTTTTCGCCATTCCTTCGCTACACATTTAATCGAAGGTGGAGCAGATTTAAGAGCCGTTCAGGAAATGCTTGGACACGAATCTATCACCACCACTGAAATTTATACTCACTTAGACAGGGATTTCCTTCGTCAATCGATCATTAAACATCATCCACGCGCATGAAGTGCTTGTCTGTGTTCTCCCCTTACCCGACATGGTATGCGAATTCGATTCCGTCTTTTAAACGATCGGTTGTTATTCATGGTATATTTAATTCAACTTTTATTTTGTTTCTCCTGCTTATGACAGCAGTTCTCCCTGTCAAGGAAGTTTCCGCGGAAACTAATTATTATGGTGGCGACACCATTGAATTTTCCGGTTATCGCTGGCAGGTAAAAGAATCTTTTGATAAACATACAGGACCAGGTCGAAATTATTTCTCCGCTACAAGAGAGAATGTATGGATTGATGAAAATGGAAAATTGCATTTAAAGATCAGATACAAAGATGACAAATGGTATTGCTCAGAAGTGAGAATGCTCAAAAGTCTTGGCTATGGAAAATATGTTTTTTACATAGATCATTTACCACAACCACTGGACAAAGACGTTGTCATTGGTTTATTCATGTATGATCATTCAGACACGAGCAACTTTCATAAAGAAATAGATATAGAGTTTTCAAAATGGGGAAAAGATACCGCCATGAATTCTCAATATGTGATTCAACCTTTTGAAGAAAAAGCTTTTCGGTTCAACACTGATTTAAAGAGGCCTACCCGACATGAATTTACGGTCCGTAAAAAGAGAATTTCTTTCAATTCTCGCTATGAACATGGTATCAACCCTGACAGTATCAGTTCGCAATATCAGGTATGGAAGTACAATCCGGATCAGGCCTACAAAACCAGTGATGAAAAAGTAAGTATCAACTTGTGGCTTTACAAAGCTTCTGAACCTTCTAATCTGAAGGAAATGGAAGTTGTGATATCCAGGTTTGAATTTACTCCTTATAAATTAGAGAAAGTACTTCCTGTTCTTCCCAAATTGAAAAAGAGTAAAAAGACCAATTGATATATTGTGAAAGGAATTCTCTCAATTTCACTGCTTGTAGTAGCCAATTTCTTCATGACTTTTGCCTGGTATGGGCACCTTCAATTTAAAAAATGGAGCATACTTCAGGATAGCAGTCTGTTAAGCATTATTCTCATCAGCTGGTTCATTGCATTGTTCGAATATCTTTTTCAGGTACCCGGAAATCGCATTGGTCATGAATCCAATGGAGGTCCTTTCAACCTGTTTCAACTGAAAGTGATTCAGGAAGTGATCACACTGTTTGTTTTCACTATCTGTACAGTTTTTATATTCAAGACTGATAAATTGCAGTGGAATTACTTTGTCGGTTTTTTCTTTTTGATGCTTGCGGTATTTTTCGTTTTCAAAAAATGGTGATGTTGATATTTCCTTGCATCTGTTAAAAAGTAAATAGCTCTCCTCGGGCACAGTCCCTCTATCGTTTGCCTTTTCTCCTATCTTTGAGGCGCTAATTTCAGCTATCGTATGACTGATTTTGAATTCAATAAAAATGAAGATGGAATGCGTTTGCTCGTTGATCAGTTAAAATCAAAACTGATTAAAGTGTATGTAGGCGGAGGTAAAAAAAATGCCGACAAACAACATGAGCAGGGTAAATTGCTTGCCCGGGAACGCATTGATTACCTGATAGACAAAGGCAGCTCTTTTATCGAAATCGGAGCATTTGCCGCTGAAGGTATGTATGAAGAATATGGAGGATGTCCTGCTGCCGGTGTCGTTACAGGCATCGGTTATGTATCCAAAAAACAATGTGTAATTGTTGCGAACGATGCGACAGTAAAAGCCGGAGCATGGTTCCCGATGACAGGAAAGAAAAATCTTCGCGCACAGGAAATTGCCATTGAAAATCGATTACCGATCATTTATCTCGTGGATAGTGCCGGAGTTTTCCTTCCGATGCAGGATGAAATATTTCCTGATAAAGAGCATTTCGGTCGAATGTTTCGCAACAATGCCAGGCTCTCAAGTATGGGAATTCCACAGATTGCCGCGATCATGGGTGCCTGTGTTGCTGGGGGAGCCTATTTGCCGATTATGTCCGATGAGGCCCTGATTGTTGAAAAAACTGGGTCTGTCTTCCTGGCCGGACCGTACTTGGTAAAGGCGGCTATCGGAGAAAATGCCGACAAGGAAACCCTGGGCGGCGCGGCAACGCACTCGGAAATCTCCGGCGTGACCGACTACAAAATGCCCGATGATCCAACCTGCCTGGATACCATCAAAGATTTGATCGATAAGATGGGCCGTTTTGAGACAGCCGGCTTCGATCGAGTCGCGCCTGCGCCGCCCCTGGGAGCAGTCAGACAAGTATCGTGCCATTCGAGATCTTCACGCGTGAGAATATCTGAGGAGAAGGGTCATTCC
>CALMQM010000021.1 GCA_937871435.1 uncultured Bacteroidota bacterium
AAGTATTAGGTATTAGGTGAGAAGGGACGGGAGACTGGGGACGAGGGACGATTTTATGATCAACTCGAAACGCGAAACACGAAACCCAAAACCAGGAACCAGGAACTCGGAACCCGAAAGCCAATCAGTAACTCTGATAAGCCCGATAAATTTCCTGAATGAATGCTTGTCCGTTGTGGAGGATGCTGTCGCTGCGTGAAGCGCTGGCATTTTCATTTTTCAACACGTAATCTTTTCTGTTATAAGACCACACAAGCCAGTCTTTTTCTTCCATCCATCCCAAAACATGTTCCATCTGGAAGTAGGCAAAATTTTTCGCGTGTGGAACTAATAAGTTTTTACTCCATGAAAATTCTTTCGCATCCAATCCCAGTTGTGGCAAGAGCGTAGCTGCGAGATCGTGATGACCACCAAGCTTTGTGATTTGAATGCCGCGATACTCCGGACGAATCGGTTCGCCAAACAATATCATGGGAATATGTCTGCTGTTTGGATACAAATCATTTCTGTGTTTGGGCAATAAATGCCCGTGATCAGCAACCAACACAAACAAAGTATTTTTATACCAGGATTGTTTTTTTGCCTTGCTGAAGAATTCACCGATACATGCATCCGTATACGCGGCTGAGTTGCGGAATTTATTCGCTTCGTCATTACCCGGGAAGCGTGCCGGGCCAGGTACATCGAAAGGTTCATGATTACTCAGCGTCATCGTCACGGAAAAGAACGGTTCCTTAGTCTGAGAAAAATCATCTAACTGTTTATCGAATACATACTGATCGTATATCCCCCACTTTCCTGACGGTGTGGATGGATCAAAATCCTGTTGTTCAAGGATGCGTTGAAACTCCTGATTGATGCAATACACATTCAGATTGGAAAAATTACTTTCTCCTCCGTAATAAAAGGAAGTAGCATATCCGTTTGCTTTAAAAATTTTAGGCAAAGAAGGCAGTCGTGCTGATTTTTCCGCGGAACGCATAATGGAATGATACGGTGTGGCAGGCCATCCATTCAACACGGCGACAATTCCCTGATCCGTTCGTGCTCCGCTTGAATAAATCGTAGAAAAAGAAACTCCTTCCGTCATTAGCTGCTCCAGTACCGGAGAAATTCCCGACTCACCTCCGAGTGAAGAAATCACATCCGCGGTATGACTCTCCAGAATAAAAATGACCACATTGGGTTTTTTAGTGGTGAGAATTTCAGGAAAGGAATCATTGTTGCTGTTGTATAACTGATGCACAATTTTTTCTGCATCTTCATCCGCAAAAAGATGAAAAGGATTTTCGTCTGTCAGTCCTGCTGCCCGAACATCATAACCCAAATGCCAGACAGGATTGATCGCCGCCTGATTCAGAAAAGGATTTTTCGAAAAATAAACCAGGCTTTCGTTCATCGGCAGCATTTGCCATCCTCCGCGAATGCACAACACGATAAGAGGAGCAGCAATTAATACAGCTGAAATTTTACCTCTCCGGCTGATATTTATCGTTTCATTTTCCCGCGGCAACAACCATTTTCTAAGAAAAATAAGCTGGATCCATCCCAGCAAAACCAGGATCAGTATCAGGACAATTAATTGAGTCGTACTTAAGGAAACAAAAATCTCTTTGGGATCAGATAAATAGGTCAGTGCTCTGTAATTGATCAGACTTCCCCAGAAATGAAAGAGCATCACATTGCCCAGACAAATCAATGTGAGCAGTAGCGCGACAACAACATGATACACTTGCATGATCGCCCGTAATTTTTTCAGAGCGAAAGGAAAAATGCTCATCACTACAGGAAATGCAAGCAGGTAACCGATTACGGAGAGATCCATTCTCGCTCCATGTACAAAGCTAAGCAGGCTTTCGGTCACAGAGAATGAATCTCTGTGCGCTGAATTCCCTACGAGAAAAATCAGTCTCCAGAATGCAAAAAGGATTATATAATAAACGGTGATCCTGAAAAAATATCGAAGGCTATAGTTCACGGGCCGGTAATTTATTCCGGCCAGGATCTTATTCTTTGACTGACGTGTCTTTTGAACTTCCGTACCGTTTTCCAAAGTTACAAAATAGACTCCTTTTACAAATGCATCGGAGCATATTGGAATACGATTTATTCCTCAATTTAAATCAACCTGCTGATCTAAGGGACCAAATCTGATGACACAAAAACTTGCATTGAAGATTTTGCCTTACAGTAATTAATTATAAAGCGTGTCAACATATTTTCCAATTAAGATTTTGTAATTGACTCTAAAATTCTCTTCGGGATGATGTTCAGGAAGTAAGTGATTGTATCATCCAATTCCTTTTGAAAATTTTGATACGATGAAATGAGGATTTTTCGGCGGGAATTGGACGATACTCAATTAAACAATGGACGGTCAACTCATGGAGAGCATTTGGTTTAATTGAATTAATGATTTTTGAATCCAGGCAAAATTGAATTCAATATCTGATTTAGCCTTGAAGAAATACATTTCCAGCCTGACTATATCCCGTCTCCAAAAAACTCATTTCAAAAAATTACTGATGCACCAATCGTGCAACCCGGCGGCTGGAATCGTCACTGAGGACGACGATATACACTCCTTTTGCGAGTGTGGAAATGTCGATTTCAGATTTGTTCATTCCTGACCCGGAACGAATTTGTTTCGAATATAATTCCACTCCCTCACTACTGAAAATCTGTAATTCATATAAATTATTTTCCGGAGCGCTGTACACCAGTGACATTTCGTTTCCGGCAGGATTGGGTTGTAAATAAAAAATATCGTCGCGATCACTGAAATCAACCGGAACTTTTTGTGAATAAGAAAACTTCCCGTCAAAATCAGTTTGCTTCAGACGGTAATATGAAATTCCGCGTAAAGGTTTGTCGTCAATTGTCTTGTATTGATGAATCGTAGTAGTAGAACCTGCTCCGTCGAGCATGCGAATCGGTTCGAAATCGATTCCGTCCGCGCTTCTTTCCACAGTAAAATACTGGTTGTTGATTTCGGTCGCGGTGGTCCAGTTAAGAACTACATATTTTTCTTCGGGGTTCGCTTCGAAGCTCAAAAGCTCTACCGGCAACACACTACAGCTAAGCGATGCTCCGCTTGTTAAATTCCAGTCGAGAGTAAATCCACTTCCGCCGGGAGTCCATTTGTTTACCAATAAATAAAAATTTTGTCCGGCTGTTACGTTGAGATCATTCACCCAGCCATTGCCGCATACATCTTCCGCCACATCGGAACCATTGTTAGGTGTTCCACATACAGCGGTATTGGTAGCAAGATTCGTCGCGCTGTTCATTCCTGTATTCCCGGTGTTGGATGCATAGGAACATCGAACAGGCGAACCCAGACTGCCACAGCTTGTGCTTTGGTACAAGGCAAAATCGTAATCGTCAGCGGCGACATTCGGCACAATATTTAATCCCAGTGTCCCGCCTGTACTAACGGTAAGCTTATACCAATTCGAATAATTTTCACTCAACACACAACCGTTACCACCTTCAGAATTAATTCCCGGTCCTGTACTTGCATCGGAAAAACTCTGGTCGGAACAAATCGGTGAACCTATCAGGCAGTCGCTATTGTCTGTACCATTCGGACCATTGGCGCATGGAATACAATCAAATGTTGCCACCCATCCGGAACTGACTACAGACGCGTCTGAGAAAAATTCGAATGTCAGACATCCACTTTGGTCAGTTGAAGTATAGGGCCCGATGCCTGCTCCCATGCAGGCCGAGTATGTCGTAAGTGGTCCGCCCCACCAAGCGCCAAGAATCGTACTTCCCTGAGTAGGACCATTGCGAATGGCGAGGTAGTCAATTCCCAATTCTGTTCCGAAAGAATAAAACTGCGCGCGCAAACATTTACCTGCCTGATTCGGACAAAATGTTCTGTAGTATCCCTGATCTCCAAAGATACTGCTGGTGCCAATGTTGTTGGAATAGTTTCCGGCGATTCCGCCGTTATCGGTATATGTTCCGCCGCATGTATTCACCATGTTGTTTCCAACATAGGTATTTTGTAATCCGGCTGTCGGATGTGTATAGGTTGCTGATCCTGCAGGAGTACTCGGACAAATTTCGCAGGTGATAATAGCTGCCCAGCCTATATCTACTGACGCGTTGTTGGAAGTAAAGTTTACAGTAAGACAACCACTGCTTGACAACATTGTTGGTGGTAAAGTGGTACCGGTGTAAGCACCGATAAGCGGCGAAGCCACGCTGTTTCCATTGTAAACTGTGAGAATATCGTTAGCTTTTAACGCGAAAGCTGTGAATTGCAATTGCAGGCATGATCCGGGAGTGGAGGAACAAAATGTTTTGGTAAAATTCTGACTGTTTGCATAATTCCCTCCGCTTCCACCGCTGTCATAAAACAGTCCTCCGCAGGTATTCACTGCTGTATTGTTATTCATCAGATAAGTTGTACCACAACCGCCACATGAAATGGATGCAGTCCATCCGGAACGCACAGTACTTCCATTTGTAACAAAAGTAAAAGTGAGACAACCTGATGAAGACGTGACAGACCCCGGAGAAGTTGTTCCGGAAAAAACACCGATGAGAGGAGAAGCTGTATTCGGTCCGTCATAAATACTGAGCACATCATTTCCACCCTGAGTTCTGAATGCAGTAAAATTGACAGTGAGACAATTCCCCGCGTTCGAACAAATTGTTTGAGTGAGATTTAAATTGTTGGTATAATTTCCCGCCGCTCCACCCGGATCATAAAATGTTCCCGAGCAGGTGTTAATCGTACCGTTCGCCATGTTGTAGGTTTGGGCCTGCAGTGGTATTCCTATAAATAAAAATACGACGATGCCGATAACAAATGTAAACGGTCGAGAATGGGGGCATCTCATGTGGACTCCTTTCTGTAAAAACTATTCAGTACAAACGGTATTCTAAAATGTAATGAGAGGTTTATTCAAGATAAAATTAATAGAATATGGAAGAAATAAAAACTTTAAACTGTTAACTGCCTCCTATCTTTGGTAAGAGGGGTTATTTTATGGGCTAAAACAGGCTTCTGAAGCGCCTTTCAGACCAGAACAGCTTCACCGATTTGTTGTCTTACCGCGTTTTTGATGGCATCGGCATCGAAATGACACTCCGCGTAAAGTTCTTTCTGTTCGCCGTGTTCAATGAAACGATCAGGGATTCCAAGACGTGTGATGCTTGCAGAATATGAATGATCGAGCATGAATTCAGCGACAGCACTTCCAAATCCTCCCATGATACATCCGTCTTCTACGGTGATAATTTTTTTAAATCTTGAAAAAATATCATGCAACAATTCCGCATCAAGTGGTTTCACAAACCGCATATCATAATGCGCGGGATAGAATCCTTCTTTCGCGAGTTCATCACAGGCTTTCACCGCAAAATTTCCGGGATGACCTATTGTTAAAATCGCGACTTCTTCACCATCTCTGACCATGCGACCTTTTCCAATCGGAATTTCCTGGAATGGTTTTTTCCAGTCGACCATAACACCATTTCCTCTCGGGTAGCGTATAGAAAAAGGTGCCGCGGTTTTTTCGAGTTGCGCGGTGTACATGAGATTACGCAACTCTTCTTCATTCATCGGAGCGGAAACAATCATATTCGGGATGCACCGGAAAAAAGCGAGATCAAATGCTCCGTGATGTGTAGGACCATCCGCTCCTGCTAAACCACCACGATCCAGGCAAAATACAACGTGAAGATTCTGTAATGCGACATCGTGTACCACCTGGTCATAGCCACGTTGCATGAAAGAAGAATAAATATTGCAGAATGGAATTAATCCCTGTATAGCAAGGCCGGCGGAAAAAGTCACCGCATGTTGTTCCGCGATACCCACGTCGAACGCGCGATCCGGCATGGCTTTCATCATGATGTTTAAGGAACATCCGGATGGCATGGCAGGAGTAATCCCGACAATCTTTGAATTTTTTTCAGCCAGCTCTACAATGGTATGGCCAAACACATCCTGGTATTTCGGAGGTTGGGGAGCATTTGTTTTCGGCTTGACAATTTCCCCGGAGATTTTGTCAAACAATCCGGGAGAGTGCCATTTTGTTTGATCTTTCTCGGCGAGCTCGTATCCTTTTCCCTTTACGGTAAGACAATGCAAAATTTTAGGACCCGGAATTTCTTTCAGGTCATTCATCACTTTCACCAAACGGTTTACATCATGTCCATCCACAGGACCGAAATAGCGGAAGCGTAATGATTCAAAAAGATTGCTTTGTTTAAGCAACGTTGTCTTCACAGCATTCTCAACCTTCGACGCGATCTCTTGCGCGTTCGGTCCGAACTTGCTGATCTTTCCCAACAGTTTCCACACTTCATCTTTCATCTTATTGTAAGTGTGTGATGTGGTAATGTCGGTCAGGTATTCTTTGAGAGCACCGACATTCGGATCGATGCTCATGCAGTTATCGTTGAGTACTACAAGCAGATTGGAATTCTCTACTCCGGCATGATTCAATGCTTCGAAAGCCATTCCTGCAGTCATGGCACCATCGCCAATCACGGCAATATGTTTTCTGTCATTCTCACCTTTCAGTCGGGAGGCTACAGCCATTCCCAAACTTGCGGAAATGGAAGTAGACGAATGGCCTACACCAAAAGTGTCAAATTCACTTTCGGATCTTTTAGGGAAGCCACTGATTCCTTTGTAAAAACGATTGGTATGAAAAATATCCCGGCGACCGGTCAGGATCTTATGTCCATATGCCTGATGTCCAACATCCCAGACCAGTTGATCATAGGGTGTGTTGAAAGCATAATGCAGGGCGACGGTAAGTTCGACTACCCCCAGTGAAGCTCCAAAATGTCCCCCGTTGACGGAAACGACGTCAATGATAAAATCCCGGAGATCTTTGCACACCTGAGGAAGTTCATTTTCCTGCATTTTGCGCAAATCTTCGGGATAATTGATCTTTTTCAGGAGATTACCCGGCTTTATTTCCATCATTTTCAGTGGTGATACAAATATAAGAAGAAATGGGGAGATTTGAGGAATGGCGGGAGATGGCAGGCGCCTGCTGAGCTATGAAATGATCGTATGCCATGGTTTTACAGGCTAAATAACAAGTCAGGGCTGAATAGGTTTTAGAATACCGTTTAATCTTCGTTTTTTTGCGAACGGAATCCCGAAGGATAAATTGAATTGTTTAGCCGGAAGGATTTATTTCCTTTAAATTTTAAGAAAAATTATGAAATCGATTCGTGTTGTTGAGCTGCTTCGTTCGCAGGATACCGGAAAAGCGACAGAAGTAAAAGGCTGGGTACGGACCAAGCGTGGCAATAAACAAATTGCATTCATCGCTGTGAACGATGGATCAACCATTCACTCCATCCAGGTTGTCGCGGAATTGGCTAAGTTCGACGAAGAGCTGATGAAGACAGTGAATACAGGAGCCTGCATTCATGTCAAAGGTACACTCGTTCCATCTCAGGGAAGTGGCCAGGCTGTGGAAATCCAGGCATCAGAAATTATATTACTTGGTGGAGCGGATGAAACATTTCCTTTGCAGAAGAAAGGACATTCGATGGAATTCCTTCGTGAGAATGCGCATTTGCGTCCACGCACGAATACCTTCGGAGCGATTTTCCGCATCCGTCATAACATGGCATTCGCGATTCACAAGTATTTCAATGATCGTGGATTTTATTATCTCCACTCTCCTATCGTCACCGGATCGGATGCGGAAGGTGCGGGAGAAATGTTCCAGGTAACAACTTTAGACCTGAACAATATTCCACGTGCAGAAGACGGATCGATTAATTACAAAGAAGATTTTTTTGGCAAGGCGACAAATCTGACTGTGTCCGGACAACTCGAAGGCGAGTTGGCAGCGATGGCATTGGGTAATGTGTATACATTCGGTCCGACTTTCCGTGCGGAGAATTCAAATACTCCTCGCCATCTCGCGGAGTTCTGGATGATTGAGCCGGAGATGGCGTTCTATGATATTCATGACAACATGGATCTTGCAGAGGATTTTTTGAAATACCTTATTCAATACGCTTTGGATAATTGCAAAGACGATCTTGAATTTCTCAACAACATGTACGACAAGGAACTTGTTTCCCGCTTGCAGTTTGTTGTGGCCAATCCTTTCGAACGGCTCACATACACGGCGGCCATTGACGTGTTGCTGAAGTCAGGCAAAAAATTTGAGTTTCCTGTAAGCTGGGGAACTGATCTGCAGAAGGAGCATGAAAATTTTCTCGTCGAACATTTCAAACGTCCGGTGATTCTCACAGATTATCCAAAGGCAATCAAAGCGTTTTACATGAAACAAAACGACGATGGCAAAACTGTACGTGCGATGGATGTTTTGTTTCCGTGGATTGGTGAAATCATTGGTGGTTCACAGCGTGAAGAAAATCACGATGTGTTGCTTGGCCGAATCCGTGAATTGCATATTCCCGAAAAAGAATTGTGGTGGTATCTCGACACACGCAAATACGGAGCCTGTGAGCATTCCGGATTTGGTTTGGGATTTGAGAGGCTGATGCTTTTTGTGACGGGAATGACGAATATACGTGATGTGATTCCGTTTCCGAGGACGCCAAAAAATGCTGACTTTTGAATAGAGGGACGAGGGGGCGAGGGACGAGGGACGGTTTTTTTCGTCCCCCGTCCCTCGCCCCTCGTCCCTTTTCTCAGAATTTAAACCGAACTGTCACTCCCATATCCAGCCATTCGGGGCCGGGGTTTAGAAGACCGTAATATGGATTTACGTCTATGCCTACCGTTACAGGAACACGTCGGGAATTGTATTCCAATCCGAATTGGGCGTCAATACCTGCATTGAGAGCGTTGTGGTCATAATATTCGGGTTCTCCGTTGCGAATACGGTAAAAATTTTCTTTGAACAAGCCGAAGTGTCCGCCCACGCCAAATACCATATCAACCGGAATCTGCAATTTGGAGTTGAAAATAGGAACTTGTTTAACGAAGAAGCCTTTCCCCATATAGCCTGAATTTGCTTCGCGGGTGATTGTTCCCCATAATTCAAATCCGATATTTCCTCTTGCGTCGAAGAAATGTTTGAGGCTGGCGCCGGTAGCAAATTTTCCGAGACGTGCACCAAAGCTGGTAGTGTAATCCGCTTTTGCATTCGGTACTGAGTAAATAGTAATTGCCAAAAAAAGAATCGAAAAGATCTTTTTCATATTTCAGAAGTTTTAAGTACTCCTTCTTTACGGAAAAGATCGTCATAGGGTAACGTATGTTTCATGCGAAATGAGCCGGGATCTTACAGTTTAAGGTTTTTTTTTCGCGCAAAGACGCAAAGGGTGCTACGCCGGAAAACTTATACTGATGCGAGATGTAAAATAATTTACTGAAAAAACTCGACCCAACTGTTCAGGCTGAAATACTTCAATCGACTATTGTCAGCTCACCATTTTTTCGGACCATTTATAAGTAGCTTTTGAATTTTGGAAAGCATGCTACAATTTAGTCATTGTTGCAGTAAAGATGAAGGATGAGTAGTATTAAAATAATTGCTTTAAGTTCATAGGAAAAATTATTTCTTGTTTTACTCCACCAGGAATTTTATCGTTCCTGTAGCGCCGTTGCTTTGTAGCCTGGCCATGTAAATTCCGGGAGCGAGTTCAGGTAATGTTAAATGCTGAACGCTGCTCCACTCCGGCAATGGATAACCCGCAACTTTTTTTCCTTCCAGGTTGATGATTTGTAATTCGCCTTCAGCTCTCAGCGCAGAATAAGTGATCGTAAAATTTCTGCCGGTCACCGGATTTGGATTGAATTGAAAATTAATTTTTGAATTAATTTCAGGGATTCTATTTGTTAAGCTATCACAAACAGTTCCTGTTTCCGATCCTAAAAAATAATTCGGGTAATTAGGGATTGTAAATGCATTATAAGATGGCAAATGAATACAGTGCTGACAAACATCACAGCCCAATCCCACTATATCCGGATGATTGATCACGTGAATATCAAGTGTACCATTTCCGCAATTGATATATATTTTTCCATCCGGAGCTAGTTGTGACAAATAAAACGAAGTGGCGAATGGTGGCTGAGGAGAATAATAACCATCGTATACTGCTACAGTGGTTTTCGATGCAGCAATGTTTGAAGCAGTTAAATCAAACTGATAAACGTAATTAGTTGAGGAAAGATAAAGTACTTTTGAATTGGGAGAAAATGCAACACCGACACTGATCGCGCTATCATTAATGGCAACCTGAATTGGATTCACAAAATCACCAGTACAACGATCAAATTGGTAAATGTCCAGATCCCTGGTTGGTTCGTAATATGCATAGTATTTTCCATCCGGAGAGAATACGCATTGTCCAAAAAACCAATCCCGGTATGAGCCGATACTTTGAGTATAAGGACCATCGATTCCAAAAGGAGTAATTAAATATTTATAATAAAGAGATGAATTAACTCCCCGATGTACAATCAACCACCAATCCCTCCCATTTGCATGTTTGCACGCTGTTAATCGGCCTTCCGTTAAACTGTCATGGAGCAAAATATTATTTTTTGAAACAACTGCACCAAGACCAGAATCCATTGACATGTCAATGATACTATAGTATAAATAAAAAGAAGAAAACGTATAACCGTAGTCATCGCAGGTTTCGTGAAATAAATAATACTGCCTGGGATGGTCTGGAATCGGAATAACCAGATTTGCTTGTGGAAGTGTCAAACCTAAATGAGTATGATTAGTTGTAAAGGGTGCCGGACTTAATCCGCTTCCGTTTAACATGGTGTCATTGGCTGCATTGGCAATGTACACTCCGTTGGAAACAAAAAGTAAATTCCCAATTGAATCAGAGATCAATCCATTAGTGCAATCTAAATTTATGTTTCGGTTATCCTGATTGATATTTAAGATTCCGCCAGTAAAATCCATTTTAATTCCCCCCCAGGGAGGACCACTTTGATATTCATAACCCATTAACCATAGATTATTAATTCCCTGAGCCTGCAAAAGGACGGGAATCAAAAGTGATATCAAAAGTAGCTTTTGAAATTTGGAAAGCATGTTACTAAGATACTCTTTAATTCTTCCACCCGGCGGAATCTTTGTGTGTCAGCACGTGCGCAATGGGATTCCATCGCGCACAGTAAGTCAAAGATTTTAACTCCACCATTTCTTCTCTTTGAATGAAATTACTCAATTATTTTGTAATTCAATGGGAGGGATTTTATTGCACGAACTCCCTGTTCAACAAAGTTCCATCAGGGTTCAAGAATACAATCAAAACAAATATAACGGTGAAAATTGCTTCAACAAAATGTTTCGCCAGAGCTAACCTGATTAAGGATGCGACGCAATACCACCTCGTAAAAAGTTTCGTTCAGGGAATCCATAGAGCGGAAGATCGAAAAAGAAGATTAAAATATTACTCAACAATTTAAAATATCAGACAGCTCCACCTTCCGAAAAAATTACTTCCAGCAATGTTTGTCCGACAGCTTTCAACGTATTGCGATCGATGATGTCCATGTTGTCGCGGTGAGTATGCCAGTGAGCACCGAAACCGCTGCGTGTAGATGGATTGGAATGAATAATATCGATGGATGGAATGTTGATTCGGTTTACATAGACATGATCATCGGTCACAAAACCTGATTCCTGATACAGGAAATAATCGCTGTAACCCAGACGTGCCGCTGTTTTCCAGACCTTATCGATCACGAATTGCGCGTGTTGTTTTGAAAATCCTTCCATTCGGAATTGCGCGCCTTTCGCTCCAACCATGTCAAGAAGAATTCCATAGTCAGCAGTGTATCCGGGAATATGTGTATTCGATGCCCAGAATTGTGTACCAAGTGCATAGGAATCTTCACTCTCTTCTCCCCCGTCTTTTTTCCCCCAATCCTCCGCATCAAAACAAATCAAATCAACACCGATGCGTGGTGACTGCAATGAAAACTGTCTGGCCATTTCAAGCAACACCGCTACTCCGCTACCGGCATCGTCGGCTCCCATAATCGGTTCTCCTGTACGCACCGAATCCTGATCCGCCCACGGCCGTGTGTCCCAGTGCGCAAACAATAGCACACGTGATTTACTCTGCGGATTGAAGGAGGCAATAATATTTTTGATATTCAGTCTGACACCGTCATAAGTCGTAACAACTCCTGTTTGTACAGAAACCGAAGGACAATACAATTTGAATTTTTGTTCAATGTATGTGGCACAGGCTTCATGCGCTTTGGTTCCGGGAACACGCGGACCAAAATCGCATTGGGCTTTTACATAGTTGTAAGCGGAATCGGCGTTGAAGATCGGGGCGATAATTGCCGGCTGAGTTACGGTTGTCGTAGCAGGCTGCGGTTTCTTCTGATCACCACAAGATAAAATGAGACCAAGCACTGTGCTCAGGAAAAACATTTCACGCAAAGGACGCAAAGAGACTTTTCGAAAATTCATGTTGAGGATTTATTAGATTACTCTTTGGTCCAGGAGGTGGTGCCGTCTTTTTCGTCTTTGATTTTGAAACCGAGAGTTGCGAGTTCGTCACGGATTTTATCGGAGGTGGCAAAATCCTTTTTTGTTTTTGCTTCCGCACGTACACGCAATACCATTTGCATGACACCATCGAGATCTCCTTTGTCTTGTTGTTGCTCGGCTTTCAGTCCGAGGATTTTGAAGACAAAATCATCATAGGTTTGTTTCAGCAAATCAAGATCTTCCGCTGAAATAGTTTCCGTTCCCGCATTTACAGAATTGATGATGCGGACAGCTTCAAACAATTGAGCAATCGTGATCGCGGTATTAAAATCATCCAGCATCGCATCGTAGCATGCCTGACGAAGAGCTTTGATATCGCTGGTCGAAGAGGATCCGGGTTTAATTTTATGAAGTACTTCATGCGCGTTAAGCAATCGGATCATTCCTTTTTCCGCGCCTTTTAATCCTTCGTTTGAAAAATCCAGCGTACTGCGGTAATGCGCCTGCAGGACGAAGAAACGAATCGTCATCGCGGAATAGGCCTGCTCAAGCAGCTTGTGCGAACCGTTGAAAAACTCTTCGAGATTAATAAAGTTCCCCAACGATTTTCCCATCTTCTGTCCGTTGATGGTGATCATATTATTGTGCATCCAATAGCGAACAGGAGCTTTGCCACATGCTCCCTTACTCTGAGCGATTTCACTTTCATGGTGAGGGAATAACAAATCCATTCCTCCTCCATGAATATCGAATGTTTCACCGAGATATTTTGTACTCATCGCGGAACATTCAATGTGCCAGCCCGGGAATCCATCACTCCAGGGCGAAGGCCAACGCATGATGTGTTCCGGTGAAGCTTTTTTCCACAAGGCAAAATCAGCGGGATTGCGTTTCTCTTCCTGACCTTCGAGTTCACGGCGCTCGTTGCCGGCGCCCGCGATGAGATCTTCAATAATTCTTCCACTCAGCTTTCCGTAATCGTGAGTCTTGCTGTATTTCAACACATCAAAATAGACAGAGCCATTGGATTCATACGCCCAGCCGTTTTTGATGATCTCTTCGATCATGGAGATTTGTTCGATGATATGTCCGGATGCACGTGGTTCGATGCTGACATTTCTGTTGTTCAATGCACGCATCGCTTCGTGGAATTTCTCTGTGTAGAGTTCCACAATTTCCATCGGCTCCAGCTTTTCTATTCTTGCCTTCTTCGCGATTTTATCTTCGCCTTCGTCGGCATCATTTTCCAGGTGACCCACATCGGTGATGTTGCGTACATAGCGAATCTTATATCCGAGGTGTTCGAAAAAACGATTCACCACATCAAAGGTGATGTAAGGACGAGCATGTCCCAAATGTGGCTGACCGTATACTGTTGGTCCGCATACATACATGCCAACAAATCCCGGAACCATGGGAATGAATTCTTCTTTTTTCCTTGTTAATGAGTTGTAGATATGGAGAGGTGGTGTGGGCATTTTTTGGGTTGCTGGTATTAGATATTAGGGACGAGGGTCGGGGGACGGGGGACGTTTTTTTGGGACGGGGGACGTTTTTTTGGGACGGGGGACGTTTTTGGGGACGATAGACCGAGTGACGGGGATTCGGTAATTGATGAATGAAAAATCAACAACATCGGTTGAGGGTGCGGGGTGTTGCAATATAAAATGAAAAAATATTTAGTTTAAATGAATACATTTTATAAAATGAATGAATGTGATTTCAATTATTTTGATTGAATCAGTGTACGAGCATTTGTTGAATGTGCTCCAGCATGTCCTTTGTCATTTTTGCCAGATCGTATTCATGTTTCCACCCCCAGTCGGTACGCGCGACTGAATCATCGATGCTTTGTGGCCAGGAATCAGCGTACTGCTGACGGACATCCGGCTTATAAGTGATTGTAAAGTCAGGTATGTGTTTACGAATTTCTTCGGACAGTTGTTTCGGAGTAAAACTCATGGAAGCGATGTTGTAACTGCTCCGAACTTTCACACGTGAAGCGTCAACATTCATCAGTCCGATGGTTGCATTCAATGCATCGTGCATGTACATCATCGGCAATGCAGTATTCTCGGAAAGAAAACTCTCGTAAGTTTTGGTTTTGAGCGCTTCATGAAAAATATGAACAGCGTAATCCGTCGTGCCTCCACCCGGCTCTGTTTTGTATCCGATCAAACCGGGGTAACGGATGCTGCGTACATCCACTCCGAATTTCTGGAAATAATATTCACACCATCTTTCTCCTGCCAACTTGCTTATCCCGTAAACAGTAGTGGGTTCCGTAATTGTAAATTGAGGTGTATTTACTTTCGGTGTGGAAGGACCAAAAACAGCGATGGAACTTGGCCAGAACAATTGAAACTTTTCTTCTCTCGCCATTTCAAGAGTGCCGAGCAATCCTTCCATATTCAGTTTCCAGGCCGATTTAATTTTTTGTTCAGCAGTGGCCGACAACAAAGCGGCCAACAGATACACCTGCTTCACATTGTTCTTGCGCACCACTTCCTGTACTTTCGGAAAGTCCAGCACATCGAGTTGAACAAAAGGACCACCATCCCGCAATTCCTGACTCGGCTCCTTGATATCCGTCGCGATGACATTGGAAGAGCCATGTATTCTTCGCAATTCTTCAACTAATTCAGAACCTATCTGGCCCTTGGCGCCGATGACGAGAATGCTTTCTTTCATGGGAAATGTGAATGAATTCCGACAAAAGTACTAAAAATAGGGACGGGGGACGAGGGGCGGGGGACGTTTTAGGAGGGAAAAGGACGTTCAAAGAGGGACGGGGGACGGGGGACGGGGGACGTTCTGGGAGAGGCGAGGGACAAGGGACGTTATAAGAGGGGCGAGGGACAAGGGACGGGGGACGAAAATATCACTCTTCACATTTAACTACAGATGGACAAAATGAACATTCGGCAAGAATAACAAGCTAATAACCAGACACATGTAGAACATTAATTTCTTCGGGATGTGAGTTAAAAAGTTCAACTTGCGTTTGCAAAACAACCTGATTGATTGTGAGGATGCGTAAATACCTCCCCTATTTTCTTTTGCTTCCCTTATTGTTTGTGAATGTTTCGAATTCGCATGACTGGGGAGATGATTTTGCTCAATACCTTATTCAGACTAAAAATATTCTTGAGCATAAAGCGCAATCAGACAATGGACTTGTGTTTGATCCAGCTGTAGGGAGATTTGCTGTGGATGCTTATCCTGTTGGATTTCCATTGTTGTTGTTACCGGTTGTTGCCATGACCGGAATTGCCATCAAACCTCTGCTGATTCTTGAGTCTGTATTTCTGATCGCGTTATGTAGTTTGTGTGTTTTGTATTTCAGAAAAGAGTTTGCTGAATGGCTCGCCTGGGGAATGGTGCTCATACTGGCATATCATCCATTCACGATTGATCTGAAAGCACAGATTCTTTCAGAAATTCCATTTACATTTTTCCTGATGGCAGTGATTTATCAATGGGAGTCAGGCATTCATTCTCGAAAAAATTTACTGATCACCGGATTACTTCTGGGTTTCCTCGCTTCCATTCGAATTACAGGAGTACTCGTGGCAATCGCTTTTCTGCTTCAATCTGTTTTTCAGAAAAAAGATACTGTCACGAATGAGAACAAAAATTATTCTGCTTCAAGGAGTGGAATTCTGATTCTTCTTGCTTCCGGAATATTTTTCCTTTTAAATAAACTTCTTCTGCCAGTCAACATGAGCAGCTTTTTTGGTTTTTACAATGCCGCAGCCAATGAATACGGAATGCATCCGCTACAAAATCTGATGTATTACTCAGATCAGTTAAGCATGTTGTTTATCCTTCCTCTTCCCTTCTATGAAGTATGGAAATTCATCGTATTAATTCTGGTATGTACCGGATGGATATTGACATTTCGTAAGAAAAGATCTCTTGCCGAATGGTTCAGTCTGATCTATATAATGACGCTGTTGTTTTATCCTTATACTTCCGGTGGCTTCCGGTTTTTGTTTCCGGTATTCCCGTTTCTTGTGTATTATTTTTTTTCCGCGTTGAAATATTTCCTTTCCAAAACAAAAATTATCCGAACCTCCGTCCTGATTCCGGTAATTTGTATCGTGTTGCTGATATTTCCAGTCCTTGGAATTGCCGACAAGAGCATGAATTCATCATCGGAGATATCCGGACCACAAATGCAACAGAGTCTGGAATTATTTTCCTACCTGCATGAGTTTACCGACAGCAATTCCATTGTTGTTTTCCCAAGAGCAAGAGCCATGGTATTGTATGGAGGCAGACGAACGACTTATCGACTGAATCATCTTACAGCTGAAGAAAATGATCAATTGTTTGAAAAACTTGGCGTCAATTATCTCATTCTTCCACTGAATCCAAGAAAATATGGTTTGTACGATCCGGCTCTCAACACTTATTATTCAGTGAATTATAATAAGTATGCATTGGCATGGAAAAACGATGCATTCGAAGTCTACCGGCGAAACTGACATTGCTTTTATCCACATCGCGGTCGTGAAATAGATTGCTTTATTGAAGAAGGAGAGGAAACAGATTTGTCTATTTTAGCAACATGTAAGCTCAGGCTGAACGATATTTTATTCCATTGAAAAAGAAAATTACATCGCTGATTGCTGAAGGGAGTTTTATCCGGGAAATAATCTTTTTCCCTTTGTTCATAGCGCTGGCTATTACTTACTCCTTATATAACAACAGCACTTACCTTCTTGAAAACTTTAGCGGACGGGTTATTTCTCTGGCTACATCTGAAGGTTTGGATATTGCACACCGTGTCGCTTTGTATTACAGAGGCATCTTTCTTTTTAGCACTCTCACTATTGGCATTGGATTGAGTTATCGTTTCTGGCGTAATTTTCTTGATGATGCGGATCGCACGCTTTTGAACGCGCTCTCGGTGGTTGGTTTCAGTTTTTTTCTGTTCCGCATTTTTGGAGCAGAGATGGGAACAAGTTTGCATTTCATCTATGGAATGTTATTCGCCGTCTTCTCCGGTGTTGTTGGAAAAAAAATTATGCAGTGGCAGGAAAAAAACTCTGGTGAATACATTCTTGTTTTCAGCTGGCTCACATTGATTTCCGTTTTGCTGTTCTTTTTGCAATGGCATTTTCTCCGATTGTTCTCGGAATTTCATTTTCGCTCCATCCCTGATTTCAGTGGCCCTTTGACAGCAGCATTGTTGCTGATCTATTTTTATTTTTCAAAACAGCAGTCTGCCACGGGCGATTCAGTCACACGTTACATTCGTATCAGCAGGCCTCTCATTTTCATTCCGCTGAATTCACTCTTTTCTTTTGAGCTGAGCATGATTTTCAATCAGCATGGAATGCATATCAGCCCTGCACCGATATTTTTGATTGGCACAGGAATCATTCTGTTTTTGATTTATCGCTTATCCAAAAAATCTTCCCTTTCATTTTCGGATGCAAAATCACAGCTGAGCGAACAATGGATTCCCTGGATGCTTGCCGGAATTGTTGCATTGGTTTTATACAAACCCGTTGTCACTCCGGAGATTGACTGGTTTGAAGATGGAAACAGAATTTTGCCTTTGCAACAATGGTTTCAGTTTGGCAAGATTCCTTTTCTTGATACTTTCAGTTCACATGCGCTTTCCGATTGGGGTTGGGGAGCCTTGTATTCGCTGTTGAACGGAGCGGATCCTATGGGGGTTTTTGTGTATGGATTCCTTTTAGGCCCGATTGTATCCGTGCTGATTTATTTTCTGATACTTCGTCTGAGTGACAGTCCTTTTATCGCATTGTTTATCGCGTTGTTTTATCCCTACACAGATTTTCTCATTCCATCTTATTACCATCTTGTTCCACTTACCGCAATTTTATTAATCCGTCTTTCAAGAAATCAAAGTGTAAAAAATTACTTTCTCTATTTCCTTCTCTTGTTGTTCATGATGGTTTGGAGAATAGATCTCGGAATTTCAAATTTCATCGCGGGTGTCGGGGGATTACTTCTGGTGTGGTACTGTGTTCCCAATTTTAAAATTCAGATGACTTCACTAAAGAAAGCTGCGCTTTACACCGGCATTAGTGTTGTTTTTATTTTTTGTATTGCTTTAATTATACAAGGACCAACGCTGCTGTTTAGCCGACTGGGAGAAATGACCGGCTATCTGAATTCTTTGCAGGCTTACGGACTGAAAGATTTGTCCTCCGCCGCTAACAACAAATACTATTCCCTCTATTTTGTTATGCCAGTTGTTGTATTGATGATAGCGGGCTATGCTTTTTACAAACTGATTCGCTCGGAAGAAATTTCATCGCCGCAGGCATTGATTTCAGTCACCATAATTTTCTTCAGTTTATTTTACATCAGCAATTTGCAAAGAGGACTTGTCCGTCACACACTTGCTGAGCAGTGGGACACCGCCCTTACTTCCTATGGTTTTCTGATACTTGTGAGTCCGGTTTTTTACCGCATCCGGAAAAATCAATCGTTGGCGTACAGCTTCTTTGGATTTTTTGCTCTTGCAACCATAGTAGTAGTGAACTACAAACTGGATACACCCGAAGGGAACAGAAATAATTTTTACGATGCCGTAGTACGCTATGCGCAAGGGCCGTTGCCGGTAAAGTTGAGTTTCACTGGCGACAGAACGATTGAGCCAGGCGGATACAGAGATGAAAAGTATGGCGAGCTTGATTCGTGGATGAAAAAAAATACCGCCGACACATCCACATTTCTTGATTTCAGTAATACACCTATGTTGTATTATTTTCTGAACAGAAAAACTCCGAATTATCTTTGTCAGATTCCACACACCGCGCACAATGATGTAATGCAGGATTATTTGCTGAATGAATTGCCTGCATATGACATACCGGTCACTTTATTTGCAAATTATCCTCAATCTTACTGGGATCAATTAGACGGGATTCCGAATGCATTGCGTCATTACAAAATCAGTGAATACATTTATTCCCATTATTCGCCATATGCTATACTGAATCATCACAGTGTGTGGACAAAAAAAGGAAGCACGTTCCCGGAAATAAAAATTCGCACACAACTTCAATACAACGAGCTTCGCAATCTGAGTATCAGCGGCGCTGTGTTAACAGACAGCATTAGTCTTCGGGCAACGGGCGGACAGGCACAGCTCAACAACATTCTTCCCGGCCCATTGCATCTCGACCGATTAAAAAAATATTATGTACTCCTGAGTGCCTGGTTTGAAAATCAATCGACGGTTACATTTGTACCGAATTTCTCTAACAAAGGATTTGATGAAAGTCGTCGTGCAGAAGCAAGAGTTTACAGCGGACCCTCCAAAGCATTTTTTATCATTGAACCGAAGGGAGACGAAGCGGAATTGAGCGGATTAAAAATTATTCTTCCTTCGCAAGGCGCGATGAGTCTTTCTTCATTGCAGATAAATTCCTGCGATGTTCTTCCCGATTTAATTTCAGAATTGCCGCAGGAGTATGATCTCAGGAATATTCCTTACATCTGGGGACAATACGATGAAGCGTGGAAGCAGGGAAAAATTACAGAGCCGTTAATTTTGCTTCAAACAAACAAATCGGTTGATCAGGACAGGGGAATGAGTCTGAGCATTCCAGCTCATCAGCGTGATTCAGTATATCAGTATGTGCGTCTGTCTGCGCGTGCAAAAACGGATAAATCTGTACATCTCATACTTCGATATGGGAAAGATCACGAAACGCGGGGAAGTTATATTTTTACAATACATCCTTCCGACAAAATGGAGGATTACCTTGTACGCATGAGTTCATTATACACCTGGAACAAGAACGATCAAAACTGGATCTGTGTGTATGCCATGCACGGAGATGCGGAAATCAACCTGGTTGAATTGAGGAGGGAGCAGAAATGAGTATCAATACCCGGACAAAAGTTTTATTAGATGAGTGGATTGGCCGCATTGCTGTGTTCGGTCTGAACATCAGTGCGCGTATCCTGGGAAAGTTCATGCGAATCAATCATTCTCTGGACATGATTCCGCAGCGTATTGTTGTGTGCAAGTTTCTTGGAATGGGAAGTATTATTCAGGCAACACCATTGCTGCAATCGTTGCGAAAAAGTTTTCCGAATGCTCAACTCTGTTTTGTCACCTCAAAAGGCAATGTAACTTTACTGAATTCTGTTCATGTAGTGGATGAAGTGATTCCGGTGGACGACAGCAGTGTGACCGCTTTGCTCAGCAGCACATGGAAAGCCTTAAGAAAATTGTGGAAACTGAAAGCAGACTTATACATCGATCTCGAAACTTATTCATATTACAGTACAGCCATTGCTACGATGAGCTGTGCGCGGAACCGATTTGGATTTTATCGCGCAGAGCGAAATATCCGAATGGGAGTGTATACACACATGATGTTTTTCAACTCCCGGGCTCCGATCGCGCAATCCTATTTGCAAATGGCAAGGCTGATTGGTTGCAGGGAAATTGTGAATGATCTGTATTCTTTTCCTGTCGATGAAAAAGTGAGTGCAGGATTCCGGAACAAGGTAGAATCGTTGATGAATAAAAAATTATCGGAATACATTGTAGTAAATCCGAATGCATCTGATTTGCGGATAGAGCGACGCTGGCCCGGAGAAAATATGGCCCGCCTGATTGAACAGTTGCAAGCAAGATTTCCTCAGTATACCATATTACTGATTGGTGCAGGAAATGAAAAAGATTGGGTGCGCTCTGTGTATCAGATGATTTCTGCTGATGCAAAACAGAGTGTGTATTCAACTGCAGGACTACTCACATTGCATGAGCTGTTTGCATTGTTGAAAGAAGCGCGTTTACTAATCACCAACGACACAGGACCGATGCACATGTCATTTTCTTTGCGTAAACAGACAGTATGTCTTTTCGGTCCGGCTTCACCTACACAGTATGGTCAGAATCCGAATGCTTTTGGTTTGTATAAAAATATTTACTGCAGTCCGTGTGTGCATGATTTCCTTTCGCCACCCTGTAAAGGTGATAACCAGTGCATGAAACTGATATCTGTTGAGGAAGTATTCAGATTGTGTGAACGCGTCTTGAATATGGAGCAGTGGAATCCGGATCCTTCTCTTCTGGAAAATATGGTTTTCACCAAACACGACGGACATGCTTCTCTTGGAATAGTAAACAGAGGATAAGAATGGATTGACCGAATTACCAGTTCAGGTTACGGAAGCCAGTCAGGATTTTCAATCTTTGTCACTTGTTTCTGATCTGCTATCGTCTTCATCCCGAACAGGATTCTCTGGCAGAAATCAAATTCCATAGCAGGGGAAAAATTAGTAATTTTGGACTTGAAGGATGCCCGGCCAGACAATAAACCGTCATTTGTGACGTTATCAGATTCTCCGTCTACACTCTATGAAAAAATCTTACGCGTCAGTATTTATTGCCTTTTTGCTCCTTCTTGGAGTCTTTTCTGTGTCAGCTCAGACCGGTTCACCGATCGCTTTGGGTCAGTGGAGGGAGCACATTCCTTACAACCGTGCGATCAGTCTGGCAGATACACCGGATAAAATTTATTGTGCAAGTGTTTATGGTTTGTACAGTTATTCCAAATCCACCGGTGAGCTCAATCTGTATTCGCGTCTGAACGGACTTTCAGATTTTGAAATCTCTAAAATCCGCTACAATTCGGAAAAGAAGATCCTTTTTATTGCCTATCAATCTTCCAACATTGATTTGATCTTATCCGACAACAGCATTGTCAATCTCAGTGATATCAAGCGAAAGAATATTGTAGGTGGAAAAAAAATCAATGACATTACGTTTCTCGGAGACGAAGCGTATCTCTGTTGTGAGTTCGGAATCGTGGTGGTGGATCTGAAACGGATGGAGATCAAAGACACATATTACATTGGAGTAAATGGAAAATCCGTAAACGTGAATGGTCTTTCAACTGACGGAACTTATTTACTTGCCGCATGTGACAGTGGAATTTACAAAGCTCAAATCAGTGATCCGAATATTTTTAATTACACCGCGTGGAACAAAGACACGGTGATGTATGAACCGAATGCCAATTTTACTTCCACAACTTCTTTTGCAGGAAAATTTTTTGTTGTAAAAACAAACGATGCGAACAATCTTGATTCATTGTTTGTGTTTAATAACAACAGATGGGATCCGTTTATTGCCGATGGACTGGAAGGAGCGACGGTAGACAGTTACAACAACTATCTTTTGTACAGAACGAATTCTAAAATCGGCGCATACAATGCTGCAGGCGTCCTGCAGCGTAGCATGAACAATTACTTTTATAACAATGCAAGAATTATCAGCGGATTCTATGATCCTTCCGGAGATATTTTCTGGGTAGCTGATTACAACAACGGATTAGTAAAAATTACTTACAATCCGAATCATGGTGAATTTCTTGTTCCGAATGGTCCGCAATCTGAAGCCAATTGGGCGATGGATTGTAAAAACGGCGACCTCTGGGTAGCTTCCGGCTCATTGAATGGTGATGCACCAGCATACAACCAGGTGAATGGAACCTATCATTTCACGGATAGCAGATGGACAACATTCAACAAATCGACAGATTCTTTGTATGACTATTGTGCCACTCATTTTGGACCTGCACTTGTTGCAGTTGCAGTGGATCCTACAGATTCGAAACATGCGTACATCGGAGGCTGGGGAGGCGGAGTATTGGAATACAGGAGTGATGGCGGAGTACAGGTATTTAACGAAAGCAACAGCGAAGTGCATGAATACACCGGTATCAACGGATATATCATTACAGGAGGATTGACATTTGACAAAGACAATAATCTTTGGGTTGTTTCGGGAGGAAATCCAAAACCACTTGCGGTCCGTCACACAGATGGAAGCTGGGAATCCTTTGTTATTCCTTCCGCTGAATTTACCGGATTCGGTTTGTACCAGATATTGGTAGACGATTACAATCAGAAATGGATCATCGCGCGTGAAGGAGCAAGTACCGGGCAAGGAATCGGTGTATTCAATGAAAATGACGCAGCGAATCCGAACGACAACAGTTTCAAAAGAATTTATTCGGACGTTGGCAAAGGAGGCTTGCCGGATATGTTTGTGAGGGCTATGGCAAAAGACAAGGATGGAGCGATTTGGGTAGGAACAAATAAAGGTGTTGCAGTCTTTTACAATCCCGGCAATGTTTTTTCCGGAAATAATTTTGACGCGCAGAAAATTATCATTCAGCAGGACGGTTACAATCAATATTTGCTCGAAACAGAATTTGTAACATCTATTGTTGTTGATGGCGCGAACAGAAAATGGTTTGGCACATACAGTGGAGGAGTATTCCTCATGTCAGCGGATGGAACAAAACAGTTGCTTCATTTTACGACAGAGAATTCCCCTCTTCCCTCCAACAGCATTAACGCGATTGCCATAGATGATATTAGTGGTGAAGTATTTTTCGGAACTGAAAAAGGAATCATTTCATACAAAGGCGATGCTACTGAAGGCAAAGAATACTGTTCCGATTATTTTGTTTATCCCAATCCGGTAAAGCACGATTACTCCGGTCCGATTGCCGTTCGCGGTCTGGTAGAAAATGCCGATGTGAAAATTACAGATGTAAGCGGCACATTGGTCTATCACACAAAAGCGAATGGCGGGCAAGCGATTTGGTATGGAACCAATTTCAGCGGAGAGCGTGTGCAGACGGGTGTGTATACAGTTTTCATTACCAATGAAGACGGTTCACAAACCTGTACAACCAAAGTACTTTTTGCGAATTAATACAGGGCTGAAACCTGCTCATGTTACACAAAACACGCGGAATTGTATTGCATACAACGGATTATTCGGAAACGAGTATCGTCGCGAAAATTTATACGGAACTTTTTGGCATGCAGTCGTACATGGTGAACAGTGTCCGTAAGAAAAACGCGAAACTAAAATCCAATGTATTTCAGGCATTGTCGCTTGTAGAACTGGTGGTGTATCACAAGGAACGCGTGGGTTTGCAACGCATCGCTGAAGCAAAGCCCATGCCTGCTTTGAAAGAAATTCCTTTTGATGTCCGCAAAAGTTCGATGGCTTTATTTCTGGATGAAGTCTTGTATAAATCCATTCAGGAAGAAGAATGCAATACTGCTCTTTTCGAATTTATTTTTCACAGCATTCAAATCCTGGATCTGCAGCATCCTGTGAATCCGGATTTTCATCTGTTGTTTCTGTTGCAATACACGAGGCATCTGGGATTTTTTCCGGTCATGAATTACGATGAAATAAACTGTGTATTCAATTTGCAGGAAGGACATTTTCAGACTGATATTCCGTCTCATCCTTTTTACATCCCTGCACATGTGAGCCGGTATTTACATCAGCTGCTGGAGGTTCTTCCGGATTACAATGCCAGTGTATCTATCCCGGTAGAGATCAAACGACAACTCATCGAACATTTGCTGGAATATTTCGAATTGCACCTGAGTACATTTTCAGGAGTGAAATCACACCGGGTTCTCGAACAGATTTTTTTATAATTCGCTGACAATTTCGCGCGCTTCCGTTTTGGAAAAACGGGAACGAATCCATCGTGGTAAAATGATGGCTCCGATAAAAAGGTAAGGATAGTAACTGACGAGTCGCCACAATAAACCGAGCGATGGAGAGAGTCCTTTGGGGATGAACTCACCAAGAAAATCGGTGAACATAAACTCTGCAAGTCCACTACCCCCGGGCGTCGGGCTGAACAAAATGATAATCCCCATCACCACCTGTCGGGCGAAGACAATGAAATTCTCTACCGGAACATTGTGAAAAGCGAGTATCAGACAATTGACGATAGTGTACCGGGCTGTCCAGGAGGCAAAGGTACCGGCAAAAGAATTGAACCAGAATTTTCTGCTCTTGTTTTTGAGACCTTTGGATGCAATCACAAGCTGGTTGCCGGTTTCAAGGGCGTTGTGTTTCCATCGACGCAGCAATGGCAATGAAAATATTTTGATGAGCAACCATTTCACAAAACGGGGATTCACAAAAAGCGCGTAAGCGACAAATACTTTGTAAGCAAGTATGATAAAATAGACTATCCAGAATGAATAAAAGAATCCGGAACCGATTTTATCAATGTTCAAAGTCTCCAGGTTCAATGTTGAAAAGAGTCTTTCCTTACCAATGATAAAATAAACCAGTGGCGCCATGATGGCGAGGAACACTCCGTCCTGAAAAGAAGAAAGCATCACCGCTGTAATGCTTTTTCCCATGTTTACTTTTTCCCTGTTGAGAATGAAAATAGCAAAAAAGAAACCGCCGCCAAGCATTCCCGGAGCGAGCGCGGAAGAGAATTCCCAGAGCATGATCACGTTGAAGGAATTTCTCCAGCTGATCTGATCGTCAGTCAATGCACGGATCCGGATCATGTAGGCACCGTCGCGGATGACCATCATGAACAAAGCCATCATTATCCAAAACGAAGAGCTCCAGCTCCAGTGAATGTGAGCAAATGCTTCTTTGTCGAAATTTTTCAGCAGCAAATAAGTTGCCGCGCCTAACCCAAGAGCAATAGGCAACAGGATTCGTGAAGTACGAAATGTTTTTAAAAGTTGCCTGCTGTCGGGTTGCATAGGCGTTAAGGGTGCTTAAAGCATCTCGCCGTTGCTTTCGCTTAGCCAGAAATTGTTGAAGCCAATACCAAGCGTAATGCGGAGAATTTGTTCCTGGAGTAATTCCAGGATTCCGAGAAATGTAAAAATAGCCTGCACTTTATTCTGACAAGCCAGGATTACTTCTGCAAAAGGTAATTTCTCTTTGCCCGCGATCATCTGACGTATCATCACTTTTTGTTCGGATATAGTGTAAGGATATTGAACAATCTTGTGATGTACTTTGTGTTTTTCATCATCAAAACGTTTGATGACTTTATTGAACGTATTCAACAGTTGATACAGGTTGAGATTCATCAACTCTTCCGCGTGAGAATTTTGCATGGCAATTGTTGCCAGTTCGCGTTGAATATTTCCGCGCTCAGACTTCATCGCGCGATCGTCTTCCAACACACGCAAATCTTCGCAGGCAGCTTTGTATTGCTTGTAAAGGAGAAGTCGTTGTACCAGATCCTGACGTGGGTCAATTTCATTGCCCTGCTCATCAATTTCCGGACGGGGCAACAACATCTTCGCTTTAATTCGCATCAGAGTTGCCGCAACAAGAATGAATTCAGAAGCAATTTCAATATTGAACTCGCTCATCCGGTGCATGTATTCCAGAAAGTCATTGGTAATCGTATGAATCGGAATATTGTGAATATCGATTTCATCGCGCTCAATAAAGAAGAGGAGAAGGTCAAAGGGGCCTTCGAATTGGGGTAGTTTTATTTCAAATTGCTTTTCCACGGAATTTTCTGCGTCTTAGGCTTCGAATTTACTTATTTTTTTTGAAAAACCCTGTATTCTAATAGATTGATTGTGAGGGACTGGAATGAAAAGTTGGAGAAGCAATAGAAGTGTAAATGCAATGTGACATCAGGTCATGTTTTGCTTTTTTCTGCTTCTGTATTGTTGCAAAGGAAATGAAGGCATAGGCCGGAAATCAAGGAATCAGAAAAGGGCAATTCAAAAAATCAATTCCGATCAACTTATAACATTCAATAATTTCGAAAACAATGGTGAATTCAGACCAAACGTAGTTGAAACATTTATAAATTGGGAATAAATTAATGGCCTTTTGGATACACTTTGACAGAAGCAGCAGAAAGAAATAAAATGAATTCACACTCAGCATCGACAGGATGAATAGATTACCATTTGTGAATAGACGTGTAAAAGCGGCAAATTTGCGTACAAATAATTTTTCATTTTAATAAATTGACTGAATTTATATTGTCATTTTATAAATTGTTGAAAAGATATAATTCGCCAATCGCTATGTACATAAACTATCATCATGTTATGAATTATTTCATATTCAAGAGGTGTTTTTGAGTAAAGCATAAAATGGATAAAATTTTTACCTCCAAAATAAAATTTGGAAATTCAAAAGTTGCTGTTATTTTTGCTTTGAACATTAATGTTTTTATCAAATATCCCGGTTGAAATTTTACTTCTGTTTGATAACTGAAATTAATGTCTTGAAAAATTTGTGTTGATCTGTTTTAAAATTGTCTGAATAATCCTGATTGCCGAAGCAGATTACCTGATTATTTCTTCACTGTTGATGGATTCTGTTGCGTGCCTGCTGATCTCCGTGTGCTAAATACTATTTACTCTTTCTAAATTTTAATCATTCGAAAAATTATATGCATTCTTCATCCAGATTATTTCTTGTCATTCTCCTTCTGATTTCATTCCGGGTTTATTCTCAAAAAAATGTGATTGATCCGAAATACCGTCGCAGTTCGATGTACACTTTGATGATCGACGACAGTACACGGGAACACGCTGCAGCAATTAAAGAGGCGTTTATCAGTTATCCTGTTCCGGATAAATTCGACAATCACAATCTCAGCAATCGATTGATTCTCTCAAAAGCAGCTGTGGAAGATCAGACTGTTCCTATCGGTTATTTTCTGAATACAAATGGCATAGCGAAGCAACTGGTTGCAAAATGGTTTAACAGGAATGCTCAGGGGGCGTTTAACATGGATTTGGTCGCGGCACGTGGAAATTACAACGCGAGTGAAATGGATGCCAGCATTGCAAAACTTTCCAAACGCGGAGCGGCAATGCTTGCAGATGCAGGAGAAGAACTCATCAAAAACACTTTTGTGCTCGTGAATGATTTTCGTTACAAACCAATGGAGGAGATCGTCAAAGAAACCAGAGAAACAGCGAACAAAATCAATGGCGTCTTGTCAAAAACAAAATTTAATCTTGGAGGGCTGGATCCAAATGCAGGTCTTTTAAAAGCAGCCGGAGATGTTTTCTCAAACGGGTATGCGGTACTCACTACTTCATATCTCTATCGTCTGGTATGGAATGATTCTGTTGCCGCTGTTTTCTACAATGATTACTGGACAGACAGCTTGCATCTCGATCCGAAAAAAGTTGCCGCTTTTGATTCATCCACAATCTTTAAATTAGAGTTTGTCGGTAAAGAAAAAGGATGGTCAGCGATTCCAACAACAATTTATTCTCAAAAATCAGACGATCAGCTCATCTTCAACTCTACCATACAAGGAGTAGATGTAGCGATCGCGAAACTGCAAAAGCATCACGAAGAATTCAGGACAAAAACTGCATTGTATACGACTGATACTTTGTCGGCAAAAATTGGTCTGAAAGAAGGACTGGAAGGAGGAGATCAATACCAGGTGATGGAGCTTGTTCAAAATGAAGATGGCAGAACTGAATATAAGAAAATGGGAGTGATCCGGGTAGACAGGAACCAAATCTGGGACAACCGTTATATGGCTACAGGAGATTCTATTAAACCTGTTGACAGAACACTGTTTAAAGGACCTAATAAAGATTATTATCCGGGCATGTTGATTCGTCAAAAATAAATTTGCTTGTCTGAATATGTCAATCAATTTAATATTCTAAGTACACTCTATCATTCATTTTAATACTACTCTAACATGAAAAAACTATCAGGAGTTATTATCGTTGTTGTCGCATTCTTGCTTAGCGGACTGCCAACACATTCAGCTTTTGCACAAGCGAAGAAAAAAGCCAACAAAGATACCGAAGACTGGCGCTATGAAGTGGAATGTGCCGGTGTGGGCAAAGAAGGAACATACATGATTAAAGTGTGGAGTTATTCCAAAAAACCGCAGGTAGCCATGGAGCAATGCAAAAAGAACGCGGTCCATGCTGTCATCTTTCAGGGATTTGCCGGAGGCGGACAAGGTTGTACACCTCAGAAAGCACTGACGAACAATCCGGCATTGGAACAGGAGAAAGCCGATTTCTTCGCGGAGTTTTTTGCTGACGGAGGCAAATACATGAAATATGTAAGTACTGCCAATGACGGCGCTATTGGAGCAGGTGACAGGGTGAAAGTTGGCAAAGAATACAAAGTTGGTGTGATCGTCACAGTTGCAAAAGACAATCTTAGAAAAGATCTCGAAAACGCCGGTATCATTAAATCACTTACTTCCGGATTCTAAAATCTATATTCATGAAAAAAATTTCCATCCTTTTTGCATTCGCGGTGTTAGTGTTTTCCTGCGATCCGCAAAAGAAAATTGCAGGTAATTATTCCTATGAAACGGAATGCCTGGGAGTAGAAATGGACGGCAGTCAGACTTTGAAAGCCTGGGGAACCGGAAATACCAATGAAGACGCCATCGAACAGGCGAAAAAGAACGCGGTGCGTGATGTGCTCTTCAAAGGAATCCGAAACGGGAAACCTGATTGCGAAGTTCGTGCAGTACTAACCGAAGTGAATGCTCAGGAAAATCACGCAACTTATTTCAATAACTTTTTTGCCGATGGTGGGCCGTATAAAAATTATGTAAACATTAAAGACGGAACCGACACTCAGAAAATGATGATGGATGGCGACAAAAAAGGATCCAATGTTCAGTATGGTGTGATCGTTCGTGTATTGCGCACGGCACTGATCAAAAGAATGACAGACGACAATATTCTCAACCTAAAATAAACCAACACACATAAAACCATGAAACGTATAGTAATATTCTTATTCTCATTCTTTCTCCTCATCAATACAGGATTTGGTCAGGCAAAGAAACCCACACTGATGGTACTTCCCAGCGATGCCTGGTGTAATTCAAAAGGCTATATGCTCGAATTTGACAATCAGGGAACCAAGGAAAAAATTCCGGATTACAAAAGAGCTTTCCAGGAAGATCTTGATTTGATCAACGTTGTAAGTAAGATCAATGAAATCATGGCTCAACGCGGATTCCCATTGAAAAATGCTGAAACTGTATTAAAATCTCTTGCAGCTGAAAGTGCGGAGGACAATATGACAACCGGAAAAACAAAAGGCGGAAGTATCGCGGAAAGCCCGGTTGATAAATTGAAAAAAACAGCAAAAGCTGATATTATTTTGCAACTGACCTGGGATGTTTTGGCTACTGGTCCAAAAAAATCCGTGCGATTTAATTTGCAGGGACTGGATTCATATTCCAATAAACAAGTAGCCGGAGCACAGGGAACAGGTGAACCATCCTTCAGTGCGGAAGTAGCGGTGTTGCTGGAAGAAGCCGTGCTGTCCAAAATGGACAACTTTGTAACCTCCCTTCAGTCGCATTTTGACGACATGTTTGAAAACGGTCGTGAGGTTGTTATTCGCATTAAAAAATTTGATTCCTGGAGCGATGATCTGGAAAAAGAATACAACGGCAAGCAACTGGGTGAAATTATTGAAGACTGGGTACAAGCCAACACAGTAAAGAATCGTTTCAGTAAAACAGATTATACCGAGAACATGATGCTGTTTGAACAAGTGCGCATGCCGTTGTATGATGCGTCCAACAAAGCGTTAGATACAAGAAACTTTGTCAGGAATTTACAAAAGTTGATTGAGGCACCACCCTACTCTATTCCATGTAAATTAACCATGAAAGGATTGGGCCAGGCGACTTTGACTTTAGGTGATAAATAATCTCATTAAATTTCAATCCATGAAAAATTCATTCTCCAAAAATATTATTTGCTTCTTGCTTGTTCTTTTTTCCGGCTCTTCCTTTGCAATAGCAGGAGATGAAAGCAATGGCATCTCACTCAGCGCTTATGTTTCTGATCAGATAGAAGGATTTCCCGCTATTTCAAAAGAAATGATGCAGAATAAATTGAGTGAGATCGTTACTCAAAATGGTATCAGCAACGGAATGCTGGGTTCAAGATTTATCATCACTCCCAACATTACTATTCTCTCAAAAGATGTGTTACCCGGACCTCCTCCAATGATCGCGATGAACATGACATTCACATTTTACATTGGCGACGGAATTGAAGGCAGAAAGTTTGCCAGTCGTTCCATTTCTGTAAAAGCGGTCGGAACCAACGAAACAAAAGCTTACAACGAAGGTATTAAGCAGATTCGCGTTTCCGATCCTGAACTCACTGCATTGATAGAAGAAGGAAAAAAGAAAATTGTTGAATACTACACGACCCATTGCGATGCCGTAATCAAAAATGCGCAATCCGCTGCTTCACTTGGAAATTATGGTCAGGCTATTTCAGATCTGACTACAATTCCGGATGCATGCAAAACCTGTTATGACAGAGGAATGACTGCCGCTGAACCCATGTATAAAAAATACATTGATCAGCAGTGTGATGTGAAACTGACAGAAGCGAGAGCTGCATGGAATGCTCAGCAAAATGGTGATGGTGCCGCGAAAGCCGGCGCAGCATTAGCAGAAATTGAACCTACTGCTGCTTGTTACAAAGAAGCAACAGCGCTCAACAAGGAAATTACAGCGCGAATGGTTGAACTCGGGAATAAACAATGGGAATACAAAATGAAAGTGGTGGATGCTGCAGCAGATGTAGCAAAAGCCCGTATCGCCGCTTACCGCGATGTGTATTCCGCCTATTACTTAAGCAGACGAACCGTTGTAGTTTACAATGTGAGAGGTTGGTGGTAAAACAAACCACGAAGAGACAAACAACACCAGCAATATTTCAGTAGAAAAGGAGAAAAGAAATTTTCTCCTTTTTTTATACCATTTGTTTATGTGTCCGTTCTACTGTTATCACTTTATCTTTTCCTTTTCCGGATTAATCTGAAAGCACAGAGTGGATGTGAGGGTTATTCCTTAGTACCTGAAGTACCTTGTAAAGTATTCTCATTCTTCCTACCTTGTACATTCGAATTCCCTGAAAGAAAAGTGTTTGTACCCGTATGTCGAAAAACAAAAAACAACAAAAAGTTGCCGCTCCGCCACCGGTATTCAAGCCTGAGCTGGGTTATTTCTTTACACATAACTTCAAAATTCAGGCAGCATTTGTTTTCATCCTGAGTTTTCTTTTATACGTGAATACCATTTCCAATGAATATGCACTGGATGATGGATTATTGATAAAAGAAAATATCTGGGTTCAGCAGGGAAGCGCGGGAATAGGGAAAATCTTTTCTCATGGTGAGCTGGATTATTTTTACCAGGCACATGGTGGCTCCGAACAATTCTCCGGTGGAAGATATCGTCCTTTATCCATCGTTACTTTTGCCATTGAGCAGAGTATCTTCGGCGACAATCCGCATGTGCGGCATTTCTTTAATGCTCTTTATTATGCCATTACGATTATGCTGGTATTGTATTTTCTGAGAAAATTTGTTTTCCCGAAAAATCCGGATATCGCTTTTTTGGCGACATTACTTTTTGCTGTTCATCCATTGCATTCAGAAGTTGTGGCGAATATTAAAAGTCGCAATGAATTATTTCCGTTTCTCTTTTACCTGACTACACTGATCTCCGCAGGCAAGTATGTGCAGACTAAAAAAATCAGATATGTATTTTTAGGATGTATCTCTCTTTTCCTGTCTCTTCTTTCAAAAGAGTATGCCGTACTTTTTATTGTCTTGCTGCCATTATTCTATGTATTCATTCTGGATGTTCCGGTCAGGCGAAGTTTGCTTCTGTCTCTCCCCTACTATGTGATGACCGGAATGTATGTGTTGCTGAGGATCAGCATCACACGTGTCACTGATCTTGGGAAGAAGGCGACAGATGAAGTGCTGAACAATCAATACATTCTCGGAACATGGTCCGAAAAATTCGCTACAAAAGTTTACCTGCTCGGCAAATATTTTGTGATGCTGTTTTATCCATATCCACTTTCGTCTGATTATTCATTCAATCAGATTCCTTTTATACAAATGAGCAGCATGCTCTTCATCGGATCGGTGATTCTTCACGTTGCATTACTTGGGTTGCTTGTTTATTTATTTCTTCGGAAGAAAAAAATCGCGACCTTTTTCATGCTGTTTTACTTCGCCCACTTATTTCTTATTTCCAATCTTGCCGTTGAAATCGGTACCACTTTCAGTGAACGTTTGAGCTATATACTTTCTTTTGCTTTTTGTGTGTTGATTGCCATGGGAATTGTATACGGACTGGAGAATGTGAAAAATCTGCCGAAGAAAACCAAACAACTGGCGCTGTTGTGTTGTCTGGGATTGATTGTGCTGGTGAGTTCCGTTCAGGTTATTGCAAGAAATGCGGAATGGAAAAATGACTTTACTTTATTTACACACGATGTAAAAATTTCAACGAACAGTGTACTTGTAAATGCCAATGCGGCGAAGAGTCTGATTAATGAATGTGTTGTACCTGAATTCACGGATACACTTGCCCGCACTCAATACCTTGATCAGGCAGTGGCGTATCTGAAAAAATCCATCGACATCTATCCCCGCTTCGCGAATGGTTACCTCAATCTTGGTGTGGCATATTTTCATCAGAAAAAATTTGAGGAAGCATTTCAGGCCTGGCTGAAAGTGAAAGAATACCATCACTCTGAACCCAAGCTGAAAGAATTCGCGTTGATTCTGAAAAACAACGGACTGATTTGCGGAGAGAAAAAGGAATACGCGAAGGCTATTCAGTTTCTTGAATGGGGAAGCCAATTGGATGATACCAGCGAAGACATCCTCTATAATCTTGGCGGAGCCTATTTTTCAACTGGACAATATGAGCTGGCAAAAAAAACATGGGAGCACTTGTTGAACGATATTAATCCGAACAACCAGCAAGCCCGCAATGGTTACCTGGCTGTGATGAATATATTAGCATCACAAAAAGTTGCGAAACGTTGAAATAAAATTTTTTACGGGATTGAAATAATAAAGGCGGGAATATCCCGCCTTTATTATTTGAGTAGAATAATTTTATAATCCTCTGCTGATAGCGTGTTTGATTTTGGGAACGGTACGCAGGTAAGCATATATGGCTTTTGCTTCTTCATCGGTGAGTTGCGCAAAAGGAACCATTGGATTTCTCAATGCGGGTCCGTTTGGTACAATTCCGAATTTTACAGCTTTTACAAATTCTTCTTCAGTCCATTTCCCGATACCTGTTTCTTCATCCGGCGTAAGATTGAGCGTGGTAATCATTTCACCATGATCATTTCTCATCACATTTCCGCCGCCGAAGAATCCCAGAGATTTTTCCGGTTCAAAAACGTTCATCTTTTTAAAATCCGCGCTGTGACAGGCAAAACATTCGAGCTGATACAAGGCCAAATACTTTCCCCACTCCAGTTGATTAGTGGTATCAGGATTCGGAATTGGTTTCTCCGGAAAAGGAAATGGTTTGAAAGCAACCAGACACAAAAATTTCGTGAGGAAGGAAGGTTCAGAAACCGGACCTTCTGTTTTGTCTGCCTGTACAAGAGGATCATCCGAATGCAGGAAAGCGATAATGGAATTCAGGTCTTCATCAGAGATATGCATCAGCTTGGGCATATACGGAGGAGAGTATTTTCCTGTGAAAGGATTGATTCCTGTTCGGATAAAGTAAGTAAGCTGCGCGTCAGACCATTTCCCGATTCCAATTTCGGGATCCTGTGTGATGTTACGCGAAACAATTTTTCCGAATTCGGGCACCTCTGTCATTTCACGGCCGGTGAATTTTCCGGTTGCGGAATTGAAATGGCAATTGTTGCAAAGCATGCTTGCAATCTTTTTTCCATGCGCGACACGTTCCGGTGTCACTTCAATTTTAGCTACCTGTGGAACATTTACATCGTAAGAAGGAACTCCTCTGATAGAAATAAAAGCGGCAAATCCTCCAATGACAACGATGACTAATAGCACTAAATAACCAATGATTTTTAAAAGCTTTTTCATGGGCCAGGGGTTTTTGTGTTCAGGGTGAAATTAATACTTTTTTCGAAATACACCTGAGTGATTGTGAATTCACATTCGTGTTTTCAGAGTTGTATTAAAAATCAATCGATTTTTACACGATCTTCCAATATTGGATAAATTTCCAACAATTTTCAGGTATCGTGAAATAATTTATTGATAAATGGATCTGTGTTTTTATCAATCACCAACTTCCCGCATAAGACAAATCCTCGCCGGATTGGGCACTTAAAAAAGCATGTTTCGTGTATAACAACTGCCTTATATGTAAATAATCATGCGCGAGCCAATTGCACAAAAAGAGTTTCGCGCTCATAGGACCGAATTTTGGATGTTGATACGCCTTGCTCCAATCCGGATTCTTCAGGGATTTTAGCCAGTCAACAGATACTTTTCGTTCAGATAAAAAATTACTCAGAACTTCTGCATAGTTCCTTTCTCCATACTTTCTTGAACTCACCCATCCCTGGGGATCAATTGAAGGCAAAGGCAATTCCGGTGTACTCAGCACATGCGCGAGGCGAGCGCGGAAATCCTCCCTTTCTTCATCATACAAATGACACAGAATTTCCTGCATATTCCATTTGCCTTCTGAAGGACGATAAAATATCAGGGTTTTATCGGTCTGAGAAAACAATTGTGAAAAAATCCGGAGATTATTCTCCATCTCCCTGATAATGAATGTAGGATTGAACATGGCCCGGTAAAATTGAATTAAAAATACTCTTAGTCGAGAAATTGTTTCACAAAGAAGCAGATTCTACAAATATGAGAGTAGTTAAATCTGAATTCAGATTTTTGGTCAAAGAAAACCAGAATGAATGAATTCTATTCCGGATAAAATTTCCGGAATGCGAAATATTTTAAATCAGAGCGATTAATTTAAAAATTACAATGTTCCCAGTGCAACTTCAATCATGCGACTTAAACCAAGTTGTCTTTCTTCGGAATTCATTGCTTCTCCGGTACGGATGTGATCACTTATTGTCAGAATAGCCAAAGCATTCGCTCCATACTCTGCAGCGACACCAAATAAACCGGCCGCTTCCATTTCAATACAGAGAATATTCATCTTTTCCATCTGGTCTACCAGTCCGGCTACAGGATGATAGAAAAAATCAGAGGAGAAACAGGAACCGACAAGAGCAGGATAATTTTTTCTTTCCGCTGCTTCTACAGCCTTGCGAACAAGCGTAAAGCTGGCAGCAGGTGCAAAATCATATCCCAGCAAACGGGAACGATTGACATTTGAATCCGTGGATGCGGAGATGACAATTACCATATCTTTCAATCGTGTCGCTTTTAATCCTCCCGCCGTTCCGATGCGAATAATATTTTTTACACCATATTCTGTAATGAGTTCTTTCGCATACAAACTGCAACTGGGAATTCCCATACCTGATCCCATCACAGAAACCCGTTTTCCATTGTAGGTCCCGGTGAAACCAAGCATGTTTCTTACGTTGGTGACTTCTTTCGCGTCAGTAAGAAAATTTTCCGCAATAAATTTTGCACGTAACGGATCTCCGGGAAATAAAACCGTTTCCGCAAAAGCTCCGGGTGCAGCGTTGATGTGAATAGTTGCCATGGATTACAAATTTATTATAAATTCAGCACTACCGCCCGAAAGCGGGGATGCAATATTCGGTTATTTTTATGAATCGCACCATGTATCCATGATTTTTTTTGCCGGAGATGCCCGGTATTCCCGGGGATACAGACTTAAATTTACATGAATAACATTGTAAATAAACTTTCCATAGAATTCTTACTTTGAAATCAGCTATTCCGTACTTTTATTTTTACAGGTACCTGACAGATAGATTATTCAAATGTGGATTTGCCCGGAATGCTCCAGAACTTTTAAAAATAAAAATCAATGGCATTCCTGCGTTAATACTTCTGTTGATACTCATCTTCATGGAAAACCTGAACCATTAATTTCACTGTATCATCTCCTGATAAATTCAGTAAAGAAATTCGGGCCGCTGCAAATCCAGACCGTTCAATCAGCTATTCTGGTAAAAACAGGTTCCACTTTTCTGGAAATTAAATTCGCGAAAGATCATTTACGAATCGCATTTTATCTCGATCACGAGACAAAGGAGTTTCCTGTTGTAAAATCTTTGCGCATTTCCAAAAACAGGGTGGCTCATGTAGTTTGCCTCGGAAAAAAAGAAGATCTGGATTCACAGATGATAAACTGGTTAAAGCACTCTTATCTTTTGGTGAAAAAATAAGAATTCAGGGTCTGTTTTCTGCTATATGTTGAGAGATTCACTCGATTTTTCTTCATTATTTTCATGCCTGTGTTAATGCCACGTTTTGATTTGTTGGTGTAGAAAAAAAAGAGTTAATTTATACTATCCTCTGTCATACATATTCTTCCTCAATCCGGTCTGCATGATTGACAGATTTCATTACTGAATTGAACCCTTTCGTTTAACCAATAAAAATTCCAGCTTATGAAAAAAATTCTACTAGTCTGTGTATTGAGTTTTACCATTTCCGCCTTATCGGCACAATGGGTAGCTCAGACATCCAATGTTACTTCCGGTTATTATGAGCCATTCATTGATGCAGTAAACGAAAATGTCTGCTGGGCGATTGTCGCTGATCCTGCAAGTCAGACTGCTCCGGTACAGGAATACACCCGCACCATTGACGGTGGTCTTAACTGGACTGGCGGACCGATTACGAATGCGACCGGTTTGTGCCCTTCCAGTATTTGCGCGATCGGACAGGATACAGCCTGGGTTGCAATGTTTAATCCTTCCGGTGGCGCCGGCGCTATTTTGAAAACAGAAGATGGTGGATTTACCTGGGCACAGCAGCCAACCGCTGCCTTTACTGCTTCCGGAAATTTCCCCAACATGGTGTATTTCTGGGATGCTCTTACCGGTGTTTGTATGGGAGATCCTACCAGCGGATATTTTGAAATCTACGTTACTGGAGACGGAGGAAGCAACTGGACACGTGTTCCTTCAGGAAGCATCCCTCCGATTCAATCCGGTGAGTTTGGAATTACAGACGTATTCACCGTAAGAGGAAATACATTGTGGTTCGGAACCAATCTTGGAAGAATTTACAAATCTACAGACTACGGTCAATCATGGACAGTTGCAACCACACCATTCGCAGGAGATTACATCGGTTCTATTGCTTTCCGCGATGAAAACAATGGTATCGCTGCAAGCGGAAGCGTTGGCGGCCCAACAGATTTTGCACGCACCACAGACGGAGGAGCTACATGGTCTTTCGCCGGAAGTAATACTACCGGTTTCTCGACAGTATTAAGCGCATGCTATGTTCCCGGAACAGATTCTACATACTTTCTTTCCAGTCCGGCTGCCGGAGCATTGAATGGTACAGCATACAGTCCGAATGACGGAAATACCTGGGTAATAGCGGATGCTTTAATTCATACCGACATCGACTTCGTGAATGATTCTACCGGATGGACAGGCTCCAATGAACTGGATGCTCCGATGTTTAAATGGAATACGCCTATCAGAGTTCCTCTGACAGAAGTAGAAGTGAGCAGCATTGATGTGGGTTCAAATACAGGACTCCAGCTTCAAACTCCGAAAGCTACAGTGAAAAACAACAGTCTGGGTGTACACACCTTTGATGTTACCATGACGATTACGGGTGGTTACACTTCTACAAAAACTGTAACCGGACTGAGTTTCGGAAATACTTCTCAGGTGAGTTTTGATCCATGGACTCCGGCGGCTACCGGTCCATACACTATCGTTGTGTATTCTTCGCTTTCAGGAGATACCGACAACAACAATGACACACTAACAAAAGATGTACTTGTGTATGAAGCTTTCGAAAATTATGGATGGGAAAATAAAACCGATCTCAGCACGCCTGTATTCGGGATGGCAAGCGCGTTTGAACTGAACGGAGTGTATTCAAGTTCTCCCGGAACATTGTATACCATCGGAGGAACAGACGGAGCCGCAGTAGTCAGGGATGCGAATGCCTATGCTGATGCTTCCAACAACTGGTATTTGATTAATCCCATGCCAACCGCGAAATATCAATTCTCAGCGCACACAGTACGTGGAAAAATTTATTGTATCGGAGGATATTCAAGTGGATTCGTTCCTGATGAAAACAACTATGTGTACGATATCGCGCTTGGAACATGGAGCACCATGTCTCCGATGCCAATTGCTGTAGGAGATTATGCTTCCGGTGTATATCACGATTCTATCATCTATTACATTGGCGGATTTGACGGCGGCGCGGATCAGAACATTGTTCAGATCTATGATACGTATAATGATACCTGGTCGAATGGAACTCCGACAATTGGTACACCGACTTCCGGGTTACGCGGAGGAATGAACGGGAATCAAATTATTTATGTTGGCGGTTACTCTCAGGTTAATGGCGGGCCGGTTGACGAAGCTTATCAGGGAACTGTTGATCCTGCAAACCCGGCGAATATCACATGGACAGCTTTGCCTCCATATCCAGGAGGTCGTGTATCCAGACTTGCAGCCGGTACAGTGTTTAAAAATCTAAAACCTTTGGTGATTTTTGCCGGTGGAGATCCTACCGGACAAGGGTCTGAAGTGTTGGGAGATGTCTGGGGATGGGATCTTACACTCAACCAATGGTTGGTAGGAGCAGAAAAAAATACTCATGTTAGTAATGTCTGTGATTTGGTTGGTGTAGTTTACAACGACAGTCTATATATGGTTTCTGCCGGAGGTTATGATGGAAGTTCTATTCAATCTGTCAATGAATGGTTAAACCTCGGGTATATGCTGATTGACGGAGTGAAAAGTGTAGGAAGCGATGTAGCCAACTTTACATTGTATCCAAATCCTGCCACTGAACACATTTCATTGAGATTCGAAACTCAGCATCAGGATCTCAACATCAGCATTCTTGACATCACGGGCAGGGTGGTAGTGCGTGAAGCAGTTGCTAAACAACAAACAACCACTCGCATCTCTACGCGCGATTTGAATGCGGGAGTATACGTGGTTGAAGTTGCCGGAGCAGATGGAGAATTATTCGGTCGCTCTCAATTTGTTGTAGAATAAAAATTTAGAAAATAAAAGAAAGGTCTGATGAATTCAACATCAGGCCTTTCTTTTTTTGTGTGCATTTAGATCTTTTCCACTCTTACTGCAGTACCATATGCCAGAACTTCGGTGACTCCATTCATGACTTCATTGGCATCGTAGCGCATGTTAACAATTCCGTTTGCTCCAAGTTGCTCTGCATGCTGGATCATTTCTTCGAAAGCTTCCAGTCTGGTTTGCTCGCAGAGCTCTTTGTAAATACTGATACTTCCACCGAAAATAGTTTGAATACTTCCGGCAAAATTGCCGAGTATACTCCGGCTACGAACGGTTATACCGCGGATTACTCCGAGTGATTCAGAAATTCTATAGCCATCCAATGTCATGGCTGTTGTGATCATTCTTTTGTCCATTTTATGAGTATTAAAAATTTCAGTAAACGAAGGTAGAACATTTAATTTGTTGTAACAGACAGAATGTCCAATCTCCCCTGTTGTTTAGTCAACTATGCAAAACAATGGTTTGGCCTCCAAACCTTTTTCTGAGAAAGGCATTTCTGAAAGAGCTCAGGAGACTCCAACACCAATCAAGGTTCCCGGAGTTTCAATGTTGTTCACGCGTATGTTGAAATAAATGATATTTCTTGAACGGTAAAAATCACTTTCAACAAACTCAAATCCTGAAAGGATGAAATTACTATAGAAAATAAACAGAAAGGGAAACAAAACCCTGAAAGGGTGAAATTATTGGGCGGATTTTGAATAGAAAAAATAATGAAAATAATGACGCATAAAAAGTAATTCAGAGTCGGCCCTTAAAACTAAATCGTTTGACTCTATTGAGTATGATCAAGTAAATGATTTCATTGCTTTCTACTAACTAAATTTTAAACAACAGCAGAAAATGGAGCTTCACACAAAGGGTGAAATACATTTTGACGAAATTCATTTCAGGAATTAAAATTCTGTGTGTTCATCTGTGAAATATTAAAACATGCAGTTAAAATAAAATTGGTCAACGTTCCAAAATAGTGTGACGACAAAAAGTTTCTCTTAAATTTGTTTTAGACAACAACCCTGCATGGAAAACAGATCCTTCCTCACAAACATCATCAGGCAGTACGATTTCAATTTGGCTTATGCAAAAGAACTCGTTCGCGATCTGGATGAAATGCAAATGACAGAAATTCCGGCGGAGGGGTTGGTGAATCATCCTGCGTTTACACTTGGCCACCTCATTTCCGGCAGCGCAATGATGGCTGAAGACCTTGGGGATACTTTTGAAATTCCACAAGGATGGAAAGAACTGTTTCTGCGCAAAGGTCCGGGAGATCCGGCCATGCCGGAAAAAGATATAAGTAAATTTCCGGCAAAAAAAGATTTGCTTGCGGAACTGGAAAAACAGCACAACAAAGTAAAAGCAATCCTGCATACGAAAAGCACAGAAGAATTGAACGAAGTAATCTCCTGGAGATTCAAATCCATGATGCCGTCATTGTTAGATTTGACTGTGTTCATGTGCATCAATCACGAAGCCATGCATCTCGGTCAGTTAGCTGCATGGAGAAGAGCGATGAAATTGCCTTCTGCGTTGGGCAGAATGTGAAATGGATAATTGTTCCAAAGTAGAGTTTATCTTTGGCATCCATTACTTTTTTTCCAAACCTTTATCCGTTTCAAAAAAAATTCCAATTCGTTGCCGGAAGCTTCTTAAATTGCAGGCATTATAAAACGAAATGTCTACCGCTCGTCAGAATTTTGCTTTTCAAAAAATAGTCGCCGCTATCAGCGTGTTGCTCTTCGTGATAAAAATCGGTGCGTGGTACATCACGAATTCGGTTTCTATTCTAACAGATGCGCTGGAAAGTACGATCAATGTGATGAGCGGATTTATCGGTTTGTACAGTTTGTATCTATCCGCTCAGCCAAAAGATGAAAACCATCCGTACGGCCATGGAAAAGTGGAGTTTGTTTCTGCCGCTATGGAGGGAACACTCATTTTTGTGGCCGGACTCATCATCATTTATGAAGCGATACAAAACCTGAAGCATCCGCATGAAATCGGTCAGCTGGATTTTGGAATTTACCTCGTGAGCGCTACAGCAGCCGTCAATTTTGCTGTTGGTTATTTTGCCATCCGTAAAGGCAAAGCGAACAATTCACTCGCACTGATTGCAAGCGGAAAACATTTGCAATCCGACACCTACTCCACTCTCGGTATTATAGTAGGTTTGATCCTGATTTATTTCACACGTCTTGCCTGGCTCGACAGCGCCGTAGCTTTGTTATTCTCTTTTCTTATCATGTTTACGGGATACAAAATTATCCGCACTTCCCTTGCCGGAATCATGGATGAAGCAGATACAGAACTGTTGAACAAAGTGGTGGATTCCTGTCAGAAAAACAGGAAAGAAAACTGGATCGACTTACACAATCTGCGCATCATCAAATACGGCGGCACTTTGCATCTCGATTGTCACATGACTGTTCCCTGGTATTTAAATGTACACCAGGCGCATGATGAAATAGATCATCTCGAAAAAATGGTGCGGGAAAATTTCGGAGAGAGTGTTGAGTTGTTTGTTCACACCGATGGCTGTCTGGATTTCTCCTGCAAACTTTGTGTGAAACAGGATTGCCAGGTTCGGAAAAACGCATTTGTCCGGCGACTCGACTGGACAGTTGAAAATATTTCCAGCAACAGCAAGCATAAAATCGATTGAATCGCTTTTAAGAAGTATTTTTTCAAATTCTAAAACATTGGATTTTCGCAAGGTTGCACAGAACCGGAAATTCGATTTTGCCGGTGTTTCAACATATTTTTCCCTCTTGAAATTCCATTCTTCTCTTGCCCGCTATGGCTCTTTTTATTTACTTTGTAGAATGTCAGATCCGGAAAAGAAACGTTTGATCAACAATCCGAAGGAGCTCTTCAAGAGAGTTGGCTTGCTTGGATTTTTGTTTTTTCTGATCAAAGGATTGATGTGGCTTGCCTTCGGGTATTTTCTTTTGAAATAATTTTCGGGGCGACATTCGTACTGTCAGAATAGCCCTGGGCGCAGGGAGCCACGCTTTTCGCGGGGCGACCGAAGCACAGGAAAGCCGTTCGATCTGAAACAAATCTCTTTCGCTCCAAATTTTTAATGCTATTATACAGTGTTGTGTTGTCTTTGCATTCAGCCTGTGAAATTATCTCTTACTATTCCTGGACAGCTCCGAAACTGACGTGTGAAACTTGTGTATCTTCGCGCAGAATTCTCCGTCTTCCGGAACCGAATCATTAGCCTTTCAGAACAGATGAAAAAAATTTATCACCTCGGCACCTGCAGTACTTGCCAGCGTATCCTCAAAGAACTGAAACCGGGAAAAGATGTGGTGTTGCAAGACATTAAAACGGAAAAAATTACTGCGGCTCAGCTGGATGAAATGATCCGAATGGCCGGATCAGCGGAAGCTTTGTTCAGCAGAGTAGCGTTGAAATACAGAAGTCTTGGATTGAATACAAAAAAACTTAGCGAAAAGGATTACCGGAAATACATTCTCGAAGAATATACTTTCCTTAAACGACCTGTAGCGATTGTTGGAGATAAAATTTTTATCGGCAATTCGAAAAAAGTAGTTGAGGAATTAAAAGCTGTCATTGGAAAAAAATAATCACGCGATCAGAAATAATTTGTCCGGATCAGGTACAAGGACAACATCACGATGACAGAATCCCGCCGGGCACACATTTCATTATTCGCTGCGAACTTAATTTACGGCGCGAATTTCAGCATCGCTAAAATCGCGATGCCACAACATATCAGTCCGGCTGCATTTGTTTTGCTGAGAGTGCTGGCGGCCACCGGATTGTTTTTTCTCCTCGACAGAAGCACTGAAAGCCGACAAAAAATTGAGAGAAAAGATTATGTGCGGTTTTTTGAACTTGGTTTGTTCGGCGTCGCCATCAATCAATTGCTTTTTTTCGAAGGTCTGAGCAGAACATCCAACATCAACGCTTCTCTTATCATGACTTCTACACCGATCCTGGTGACGTTGATGGCATTTTTATTTCTGAAAGAGCATCTGAAATTGACTCAGGTAACCGGCATCGCTCTGGGAATGGCCGGAGCCGTGACTTTGATTCTGCAATACCGGAATCACACAGGCAAGCCGACTGCTTTCGGAGATTTCATGGTATTGGTGAATGCCGCTTCTTACGCACTTTATATCGTCCGGGCAAAACGGATGATGAAAAAGTATGATACCTGGCAGGTGATCAAATGGACATTTTTCTTTGGCCTTCTCCTGGTGACACCTTTCGGAAGTCCGGGACTTGCGCGTGTGGAATGGAATAATTTTACATTATCTGTCTGGCTTGCTGTAGGTTTTGTTCTTCTCTTCACTACCTTCTTCGCTTACTTGTTTAACACCTATGGACTGAAGCATTTGAGTCCTTCGGTAGTAAGCTTTTACATTTATCTGCAACCGCTTTTCGCGACCCTTGTTTCTTTGCTGATTACACATGAATTGATCAGTCTTGTACAGATTGTGGCCTGTGTCCTGATTTTCGCCGGAGTTTATCTGGTAAACAGTCCGGCACTTGGTAAAGCCAAATCTTAACGTATTTTTGTTCACTCGTTTAAAACCACCCCATGATTCGCTCCATGACCGGGTTCGGTAGCGCAAGCATCGAACACAGAAACAAGACCATTACTGTCGAAATAAAATCGGTCAACAGCAAATTTTTTGACCTTACACTCCGGTTGCCTTCTCTGTATCGGGAGAAGGAATTTGAAATTCGCGCGGACCTGAACCGACAGATTGAACGTGGTAAAGTGGAATGTTCCATCAATGTAGAATCACAGGAAGCACCGAAAAAAAGCAGCATCAATGCAGCGTTGGTGAAAGCGTATTACGAAGAACTCAAAACTATTTCCGATGATTTAAAACTTCCTCCTGCCAATTTTATGAAAATAATTATTGGTATGCCGGATGTTTTGAATACGGAAAAAAATATCTTGGATGAAGAGGAATGGTCGGCAGTGAAAACAGCGATAGACAAAGCTGTGGCTGCATTCCAGGAATTCCGGAAGATGGAAGGAAAAAGTTTATCGGTTGATCTGGAAGAAAGAATTCGTGCGATTGAAAGCGGCCTGAAAGAACTTGAGCCTTTTGAAGCAGGGAGAATAGAACTGGTGAGAAAACGATTGCAGATGAATCTGGAAGAATTTATCCAGGTGAACAACATCGACCGGAACCGTTTTGAGCAGGAACTGATTTTTTACATCGAGAAATACGATATCTCTGAGGAAAAAGTACGACTGAAAAGTCACCTGAATTATTTTTTGAAAACTATGAATGACGATGCATCGGGAGGAAAAAAACTTTCGTTCATCGGACAAGAGATTGGACGAGAAGTAAACACGATAGGTTCCAAAGCCAATGATGCCAATATGCAAAAAGCGGTAGTTGGAATGAAGGATGAACTTGAGAGAATCAAAGAACAGGTGTTGAATATTCTCTGAGAATGATACAAGGGAAACTTCTTCTTTTTTGCGGACCATCCGGCAGTGGAAAAACAACCATAGTCCATCATCTCCTGCAAAAAAATCCACGGATAGAATTTTCAGTTTCGGCAACTACGCGTCCACAGCGCGCCAACGAAGTGGATGGAAAAGATTACCATTTTATTTCTGTTGAAGATTTTAAAAAAAGAATCGCGAACGACGAGTTTGTAGAATGGGAAGAGGTTTATACGGATCGTTTTTACGGAACATTGAAATCTGAAATTGAACGCATCTGGAACGATCACAAAGTGGCGATCTTTGATGTGGATGTGGAAGGCGGATTGAAAATCAAAAAAATCTTCGGGCAAATGTTGCTGGCAGTATTTGTAATGCCTCCGTCGGTGGAAGCATTGCATCAGCGTTTGCATGCACGGAATTCCGAAACTGCTGAATCATTTAAAGCACGTATTGCAAAATCAGAACACGAAATTGCCTATGCATTTCGCTTCGACAAAGTCATCATCAACGACAACCTGGATCATGCGTTGGAAGAAGCGGAAAAGTTGGTGGATGATTTTTTGAAGTAAAGGACAGAGGAGCGGGGACGAGGGACAAGGGGCGAGGGACGGACTTTGAAGGATGAGGGACGGGGGACGGGGGACGGGG
>CALMQM010000022.1 GCA_937871435.1 uncultured Bacteroidota bacterium
CTCAGACTATTGTCAAATGTCACCGCTATATTCAATGCTCTTTCCTGGTATTTTAATGTTGCTGTACTTGTCAAAAATCCCAACCAGTTATTACCATTAATGTTCTTTAATGTTTTCACTCCATTAAAGGTGATGGATTTATTATCGCTGAGACGTGTAATTTTAAAATTGGTGTAAGTCAGGGTGAGAATTGCATTCTGATCACTCCAATGCGCGCCACTGGTTAATTGTACTTTAATCTGACCTGAGCGGGTTCTTGATGGAGAAAAGCAAGGTGTTTGTCCGTCAAAATTGTAGAACAAAATCTTGTTTGCAATCTGACTTGAATCGATGGTTACTCCGCACAAAGGGCTTGACAAAATAGCCGCTCCTTCTGCGACCCTTCCAAATGCTGGAATACTGCTCAATGAATTGTTGATGTCATTGTCCGCCTGATCTGATTCCGCTTTGTAATTGTTCGCGTCAGAGTTAAATTGCGAAACTTTGGCATCCAATTGTGCTTTGTCCTCAGACTTGTCTTCCTTTTTACAGGCACTGACTACCAACAATACCGCGGTCATTAACATCAGAGATACTTTTACTTTCGTTTTCATTGGATTTTGTGTTTGTGTGTTCAAGAATAACTAAGAAATAAAAGTATGCTTTGAATCAATATCTTGTGGATTTTCAGATTTTCTTTTTACACAATTTCAGGTGAAATTACCTGACGGAAAACCAGCGATAATACGTCGCTCAATACATGTCTAACGGGTATTTTGAAAAAAGATTGTCCGATAAAATGAACAAATTGTGAACAGGGCGAAAAAAACGCGCTTTAAATATTTTCTCTCACATTCCTATTCAACAGGCAATTAATAAATGTCCATGGAATATGCATCTGTATCTCCGGAAAATATCTGAATCCGGGAACAATTACTGAACTACAAAACTCTTCACGACAGTGTTTTTACCATCATGCAGTCGCACAAAGTATTGTCCCGACTTAAGATCAAGATGTTGTTGCAATACTCCTTGTGCTGTAACCAATTCTTTCTTCACAGCTCTTCCGGTTACATCCACAATTTCCATTTGCATTTCCTGTTGTTTCATTGCACCATCACTGAATTGAATAGCAAATGATCCGTCATTAATACTAGGATACAATTCTATCTGAGAAATTTGTTTTGTATTTTCTTTGACTCCTACAAGCATTCCAAGATCTGTTTCCCAAATTCCTCTTCCGAATGTACTGACGTAAATTTTATTGAGTGCTTCATTGAATTCAATATCAGTCACAATCACATTGGGCAATCCGGTACTGAATAATCCCCAGGTGGAAGATGCGCTGTCAAGGACATACACTCCGATATCCGTAGCTGCCAGCAGCATGTCCGTACCGGGAACATTTTTCACACAATTTACTGGAAGATTAGGCAGATTAAACGAAATATTCTGCCATGATTGTCCGGCATCTGATGTTTTAAAAACCTTCATTCCTGCACTGAAACCGGCCATACTGATATAAGCAATGGATGGATCATTGGAGTGAACATCCATACTTGTGTAATAGAGTGAATCCGGTAACCCTGTCGTAATCGTATTCCAGTTTTGTCCACCATCATTCGTTTGATAAACTGCACCCGGAATTCCATATTCATACCTCACCCTTTTCGCGACATACAATACATTGGGATCAGTGGAGGATAAAGCCATCGCGGAAATTTCATGGTCACCAAATCCCGGAACAGGAAACGAAGAAATCATCGACCAGCTAAACCCGTTATCAATACTCTTGCTCACATTCGAATAACCAATGTAGAATGTACCATTGTTCGTATAGTCCGCGACAAGTGGTGTAGTCCATTCCGCAACTTCTCCATTTACATTTGACATCAACCCATTGTAGGAAAATCCTCCATCAAAGCTTTGATTGAAATATCCATACTGACTTGAACCGATAATACTCATGTCATCAAAAGGATCCAGGTAATTATCCATACCATCTCCACCAAAAATGGTACTCCAGGTGCTTCCGTCAAAATAAAAAGAACCATTATCCTGTGCTCCTGCTATGAGACGACCGGTACTGTTTTTTGAACTTGAGACGCGATAGAATGAAGTGACCTGCATTCCGCTGCTCAGATTGGTCCATATCGTAGGCCATGGAATTCCATTGTTGGCATCATTCCAGTTATGAATAAAAATATTCGGTGTCCGGTATAATCCACCGTCATTACACACGAACATATTTCCTGTCATCGGTTGTTGTTGCATGAAATGCATGTCGCCATGAAGAGTAGGTCCGTATGAAAGTGTCCAGTGGCTGACCGGATTAAATGTCTGAGCTCCGTCATTCGATCCCCAGATATTCACTCCTCCGGTGTACAGCAAATCTTTATCATTTGCATCTACTATCATAGCGAGGTCATAGTTTCCCTGACCACCTCCACTGCTTCCATCTCCTCCTTCAAGAATATTCACTCCGGGATTCATGTATTGCCATGTTGCCCCTGCATTGTCAGATCGGTAAATGCCATCCATTCCGAAATTATTATCTACTGTAAGAGCATAAATTCTGTTCGGATCAGAAGGAGCAATAGCTAATTTGATACGTTGAATTACACCGGTAGATGGCATACCTGTATTGAGAAGTGTCCAGGTATTTCCAAAATCGGTAGACTTGTATATTCCGGAGTTACCAACATTGGCTGTGGCTACCCATCCGGTAGCGGCATAGAGAATATCCGGATTGGATGGATCCTGAACCATGTCCATAAACAGCGAATCCAGACGATGTGACCATGTTGCTCCTGCATCGGTACTGGTGTACATTCCACTGGCTCCACACGCAACAAGATGATTACTGTTCGATGGTTGTACCAAAACCTTGCGAATTAAAGAAGCATCGCCATTCGTCAATAGGAAACTCAATCCTGTAGGTTGCCAGGAAATTCCGCCATCGGTTGTTTTGTAAACACCCAAACCGTAATGTGTATTTCTTTTTCTGCCATTCAGATTCAAACCAAATCCCAGGTATTCAAAATCACATACAGAAATATACATTACATCCGGATTGTTGGGATCAATGCTGATATCACTGATACGCAGAATCGGCAGATTCTCGGTGATAGGCGTCCAGGATTGTCCGTTGTTGGTTGTTTTCCAAACACCACCTTGAGCAACACCAATAAAATAAGTCGACGGATCAGTAGGATGAAAAGCAATACAATTAATACGACCGATCCCATTCTCCATATATCCTGTAAGATTGTTGGGAACAGCATTGGGACCGCTTGGTGACCATCCGGCTGAGAAATTTCTGGATGAACTTCCGCGTTGCTTTTCTTTGGCAACGGCAGTGACAGCCTGAATGTAAGCTGAGGGATCTCCGGGTTGGCCGCTGCCATTGGTATGCAACTGCATATCCATCTCCCAGCGTTTAAAATATTTCCAGTTCTTCTCTTTTTTCAGATTCACTCTGTGCTTCCATGTGTCGAATTCTCTTTGCATCTCTGTAAAAGACATCGGCTTTGAAGCCTTTCGGGAAAAGAATTTTTGGGCAAAAGCATTTGAGTGCAACAAAATAATTGTCGCCAGACTCAGGATTCGGAATAATTTCATGAATTTCGGGTCACAAGATTTTTGCCCGCTTTCAAACCAGTCGGGCACTGTAGGGATACTATCCGCTACTACAAAGATAAGAATTCCGAACATTCAATCCCCCTGAATGTATGTGCTAAACACGGATTATTCCATGTATTCTTTCATTTTTGACATACTGGTGATAGTCCAAGAGCGCGATTCCGTTAACAAAATCCGGATTGGAAATTTCAATCAACGCTTCCCTTGTGAGTCTTCGTAAATCGGGGATGTGACAAAAACCGATGATCCTGATGGAAAATTTATTCACTCATTTCCTGAGATATTTATTTTTCGAGTGAATATTCCTGCCTGAATTTTCAAGACATATCATCTCTGGAATGAGCAAAAATCCGGAATGATTCCCGGACAAACAGGTGAATCAAAATAAACCGGATTCAATTTCTCAAAAACGAATTAGTACCTGCTACTTTCAATCCGGATTATATTAAAAAACAGTGTCGATGTGGGGATTTGGGTTACATTCCCGAACGCTGAAATACACAGTAACTTACTCTGTGACCGGAACTGTAATTGACTTTTCGCCTGAGGTTTCAGAGAAATTAAAGGGCACACCACCCACGACCCGAATATTCCATTGAGCACTTGTATCAAAACCGGAAACCATAATATAATATTGACCGCATTTCAATCCGGGCACATTCACAAAATTTTCATTTGCATTTCCCCATCTTACTATATCGAAGTTTGAAGGATCGGGACCAGGGAAATCAGTTGCGTCAAATTTTATATAAACAGTATCCCGGTAATTTTGACTGTTATAGATCGGGACGCCATGGTGTTCAGGAAGAATTTTTAAGGTCACTTCACCCCCGGTTCCTGCCTCACAACCTTCTTTTTTGCAGCCGAAAATCGTTACAAGAGTAAATACCAAAACTGTTGCAAATTGAAGTCTGTAGGATTCCATGACCGGGCTTTAATACTCAAAAGTAAAGAATTCACCCACTGATTTGATATTTCAGTAAGAAAACAATGAAATTATTTAACTTTATATGACTGAAGTCGTATACTTCAAAGACATAATTCTGCGAAATTGCTGCACTCAATCACCATTTAAATTGCCCATGACGAAGCACATTCTATTTAGAATATTACTTCCCGCTTTTCTTATTCTTCAGGGTCTTGCTCAACCAAGCTACGCGCAGGTTAAGACAGCCATGCTTGGCGTGAACGGACTGACCTGTTCAGCATGCAGCCGAACTGTTGAAATGAGTTTGCGCAAACTTCCATTCATAAAGGATGTTGAAATGAATCTGGAAAATACTGAAGGTAAACTCATATTCAAGGAAAATACAGATGTGAATTTTGAACAGATCGCAAAAGCAGTAACCAACGCCGGCTTCTCTGTTCGCTACCTGTCAGCTTATTTTCCTTTTGATCACCAGCAACTGAGCAATGGAACCTGCTTACAAAAAAATTCCTACTCGCTTCAGGTTGTAAATAGTTCCAGTCAACAAGCAGACGGAGAAAAGGAATTAAAATTTCTTGGTTCTGAATTTTTGCCTAAGAGTGAATACAATAAAATAAAAAACTCCCTCGTGAATTCTTGTCCGGCCAACAATAAAAAAGTGTATTTCGTCGCGGTAAAATGAAATCAATCACTTTTCTTTTCTGTTTACTTCTGACCATTCCGGCCTCTGCCCAGGAATTATTTCCACACAATGAACCGGCAAGCAGTATACCCCGCAATGTTCTTGGTGTACGAGTATTTGTTGACTCTTACGATGAAAATGGAATGCAACGAAACCTTGGCGCTCTTCGACTGATGTATGGATTGACTCCAAGACTTTCATTGTTTGCAACAGGTACAGTTTCAAATCACCATTCCAAATATTTACCTACAAGCCTGATTATTCATACGCATACGACATCAGGCAATACAAATTATCAAACAGGAACTATTACACGAGGATTAAAATATCCTTATCGGTTTAATGGAGTACACTTGTACGGGAAATACCGATTTCTGACTAACGATGGTCAGAACACCCACTTCCGAATGGCAGCGTATGCAGAGCATTCCTTCATTACTGCAGCTCACGATGAGACAGAACCAAACCTGCTGGATGACACGAAAGGTTCCGGCGCAGGAATCATTGCAACCTATCTGAAAAAACATTTTGCTGTTTCACTTACTTCCGGTGTCATTATCCCGGGAAAATATACCGAAACCACACCTGATTTTTTTGGAGGTGAATTACATACCGTCCTAAAATACGGTCGCGCCTTAAACTACAATCTTTCTTTCGGATACCTTGTCTACCCTCCAAAATACAGGAGATATTCAGAAACCAACATCAATGTGTATCTTGAGTTCATGGGTAAATCTTACCAGACTGCTCAGGTCACACAAAACAATGTTGACATTAAACCGCAAACTGATTTGTTACTTGGAGGGAATTATGTCGAGTTTCATCCGGGAATACAAGCCATTATCTATTCCAATTTACGTATAGATTTTTCTGTTGGCATTCCGATGATTAACAAATCGTATACACGTTACTATCCCGTCTATATGTTGGGAATTCAACGGTATTTTTTTCTCTGAAATAAATTTCAGCTTCATCCGGTTAATCTGCATGAACCTGTAATTAATAACCGGATATAACTCGAGTTTTCGTCAACCTCTTTGAAAACAAAATTCAAAAATGGACACCTACATTAGTCCATATAATAACATTTCTTTTTTGATAGAATTACTTCTCATCTGATTCTGATGGAATAAAAATGGATAGGGATGTTTGGCTCAATTATTCAAAGCTCCTTGTTGAATCCATTTTAATATCAGATGAACAGTGCAATCATCCAGTCGGCCTGTCGGGGGCATGGGTTGTGATGTAGAAATAAGCTGACTGTAAAATAAACTGTGTGTTGGTGTTGTCGTATTGATATAACCGCTGCTTGACCTGCTCAATTCTGTGTAGGCCAATGAATCTTCCAGGTTCAAATGCCCGCTCGGACTTCCACCGGAATGACAGCCGCTGAGACTGCAATTTGTCCGGAGTACAGGCAAGATATCCGTCCGGAATGACACCTGCTCAGGCTCAGTAAGCTGACAGGGACGGCTTTCAAGATGATCATAATAACAGGACTGAAAATAAACTCCGGTTACGATGATGAGAATTACCGGAATTAATTTTCGAGTCCTGTATTTTTTCATCAGTCTTTGTGATTATTCGTAATCAAATAAATCTGAAATGTTTGATTTAAGCTGTGCTGCCAGTGAACCCGAGTTTTGAGCTGCTGTAGTGAGATTTAAATTACCTGCGTTATTCAATTGAATGCCGGTAAATAATTTGGCATAGTCTACTGTCATGTGAATGGCAGACTGCTGATCGGGAGAGATGGAATAATTTTCATCAGGCATGGTGATCGTAACCCGGTTTGAAACAGTACCGATTTTGTATGTAAACGGAATTAAATCGGTTCCGTTGGCAGCGGCTGTAGTATCAATACTTCCTGCAAAATTGATAAATACGAATCCATCCGGCTGAGCGCTTGCTCCAAACCACATGGAAGGCTGATACAATACCTGGTCGGATGAAGCAGGAGTGGAAGCATTGCTTGCATCACTCAATCCAACATCAAATCGTACTGATTTGTAATTTCCTACCGGAGCAGTTCCAAGATCATACTCCTCTTCACCTTGTTTCATGATGATAGTTCCTGAAGGTCCGTCAACAACTGAACCATCTGTTTTAATCAGCTTGATGTTGGAGATATAAAGTTGTGCAGTGCTTACCGCAATTTGTCTTCCATCTGACATAACTAAAGTGTCGCCATAACTCTCCACTTCATTGGTATCCGCCATGGTATGTAAATGGAACATGAGTGATCCTGTAGTGGAAACAGGAGTCTGATCGTCATCTTCATCCTTTTTACATCCACTGAACACGACCACTAACAGGAATGAAATTCCTGCAAGAAATTTAATTGAGTATGTTTTTTTCATTGTGATTTAGATTATAGAATTGTTATAAAAGAATATGTAATTTCCGGATCAGAAAGATTTGGTAATTCCGGCTGTCCAGCAATAGGATGTCCCTAATTGAATACCATTTACATCCTGAAATACCGGCGCACCGAATTCAAATCCGATTTTTGTATCACTCAGGATCCCTTTGGAGAGATAAAAGTTTCCACCCAGATACGCATTCACTCTTGTCCCACCATAATTTTTTGGATCCGCATCCGGTTCCATCGCATAATAAATTTGCTTGTCAGCACCACTGATTTTATCTGAATTTACCGCTTCAGCCCGGAGTGATGTACTGAACAGAGATCCAAATTTGTATGATGCCCATGCATTCACCACGAATTCATTTCCATAATGATAAGAGTTCGCGTTATCCATCAGACGCAAAACAGATAATCCCTGAACACTCCAACTGATTTTTTTATGATTCTTTAAATAGGTGATTCCCGGAAGAAAATCAACCGAACCACTTCCCAATTGCATCATATAGGGCATTCGCAATCCTTCATACATAGGAGGTTTTCCATCCAGATCAATTGAACCTGTTGGCAGGTTTACACCCAGACTGAAGACCAATGACGATGACTCCGCATTCATCAGCTTGTAAATACCCCAGATACGCGTATCTCCGATTCCTGAAGAAGACATATCCATATCACCGGATGTGGATGACATTTCCATACCATGGTGCATATGCATCACACCCGGCAACATGATCATTTTCATTTCTGATTTCTGATATGCTGCCATCGCCATAAAGGATAATCGACCGCTCAGCCCGTACATCACCATTATCATGTGCATGTCCATATGCATGGATTGCGGAGACATCAGGTATTGCGAGAAAACATTTTCGTCAGCAATCGCATCTGTTCCGGATCTGTTTCCTTTCATCTGCATTTGCATAAATGAATAGGATACCATCCAACCACCTTTTGGATGACCATGACTGATCATCACTCCAACAGGACTATGGTCCTGAGCGAGTAACCTCTGTGATTGAATGAAAGTGAATAGCAGCAACACTAAATGCTTCGCTTTCATAAGTAATTGTTTCAATGTGAAAATAAAAGAAATCAAAGACCTCAACCTCTGCTCAACTACATACAATGAATCGCGATGTCAATGCATGGAAGAAAGTTTTTCTGTTTCTCATGAAGTAAAAAACAGGAAGCAAAGGATTGAAAATAAATCAGGAAACAGGAGGGTGAAAAACAGAAAAAGCCACTTCAGGTAATGATGAAAAAATATAAGTCGCAAATTGATGATCACTTTGAACGCTACTTACAAGTGCAGCGGATGTCCTGCCTTGAATAAACTGAACTGTTTCATGTTTTTCCTTTGATGTAGAGCCGGTAGACTGCTCCTTTTTTTCCTGCGCTTTTAATTCTTTTTGAACATGACACATTCCATTGCAATGCAACATGGGTTTTGCCTTATTCTCACAAAAGTTAAGAGTAATGTAATTTTTATTGATTTCATAACTGGCGAGAATCAAAAAACTGCTGAACGACTGGAGCAGAATTCCAACAACCAGAAATATATTCAATAGTTTTCTCACCAGAAATCGGTTTGTGCCTCAAAGATAATCAAATATATTTTCAGGAAACAAGGAAAACAACCGGCATATTTGTTAGTTTTTGAGCCATTCATTATCTTTTGTTCTTTAATTGGTGCATAAATTTGACCAGTATCATACTTTATCCTGATGGTTATAGATTCAGGATTAATGTTAACCGGTTTATCTTTTCATGGAAAACAATCAGGCATCAGAAGAATCACGCTTTCCCTTTTATAAAATTTCATTCTACTGAATAAATCCGGAATGCCCGGAATCATTTTACAGTTTTCCACCGCACCAATCACAAGGAGTCCCTATATCGAACGTTAATTTATCTTAAAAATTATCCGAAATCAGGTATGAATGTACTTTTAAAATATATTCGTTCGAATGAAAACAAAGATGCCAACTGGTAAATGGTCCCTGTCAGGATTCCTTTTGCTATTTCTGTTCTCGCATTCCTCCGTCAAAGCTCAGAATCCTGTCTGGAAATTTGTCTCCTCATCTCCATTCTTTGCTTCACCTGTCATTTCCAACAATACAATTTATATCGGAAGTCTTGACAGTACTTTTTATTGTCTGGATGCCGGAAGCGGAAAAGTCAAATGGAAAGTCAAAACAGGTGGAGGAATCCGCTCAACGGCCACTTTATACAATGAACAAATATTTTTTTTCAGCGGAGACGGAAAAGTGCATGCACTGAACAGAAACACCGGAAGCGAATTATGGAGTTTCACAACACAGAATAAAATGTATGATCCGTTCGACTATTACCAAAGTCGCCCGGTTGTATCTGACGACAAGCTGTACTTTGGTTCCGGAGACGGAAATGTGTATGCTGTCAACTCCAAAAACGGAAAAATTGCATGGACATACAAAACCGGCGATGTAGTACATTCCACTCCTTGCATTGCAAATGAAATCTTATACATTAATTCCTTCGATGGCTTTACCTATGCGTTGAACAAATCAGACGGACAATTGAAATGGAAATTCAAAAGTATAGGACATCGGTATTTTCCAAAAGGCGAAATGCAATTTTCTCCTGTACTGGTGAACGATTTGCTGTTTAGCAGTGGAAGAGATTACAACCTCTATGCACTCGATGCTGAAAAAGGATTCGCGCACTGGAATAAAGTCTATACTCGGGGTTGGGCGCCGGTTATCACTCCTTCTCCTGCGAATGATTCTTTGGTCTATATCGGAACTTCAGATGATTATCTGTTGCTCTGCCTGAATGTTTTTACCGGAAAAGAAATCTGGAAGAGCAATATGAAGTTTAATATTTTCGGTGCCTGTACATTCAGCGGAGATACCGGTTATGTTTCAACACTAATGGGAAAGTGCATTGCCTTCAACCGTAAGACCGGAGAACAAATTAAAACCTACACCACAATAAGTTACCGCGAACATCACCTTGATTATTTCAAACCAGATGACACATTCCGTGATGACATCTATTCCATTCTTCATTCCAATGAAGATTTGATAGCCGCAGAAGCAAAAGTTGGAGGACTCTACTCCACTCCGATGATCGCAGGAAACATGCTATATCTGAGTAGTACTGATGGTATACTTTATTGTTTTAAAATATCCGATTAATCATTTACACTCCGGAATATAAATTTGATCAACTTAGTATAAAGTCCTTCCTGCATGAAAATTTGATGATGAAATAGCGCATGCAGGTCTGACAACTTCATGACAGGAAAAAGAAACTCCAACACTACTTTTACTTCTCCACCCTGTGTTTTGTTAGGTTTATGTGTTGATCAAAGAACCCTGTTCCGGAAGGATCAGGGTTCTTTGTTTTAGGGCTGATCTTGCAGGCATTTTTCGTGCTGCAACCTTGAAAATTTTCTTACATTTAGTCTTCCGGCACGCATTTGTTAAAATAAGAATGAATGCATGAATTATATCTACAAATTTCTAGATTGCATGCTGACATAAACTTATCCAGGCTAACAGAAGCTTCTACTATCCACTGATTCCACACCTAAATTAATTCGCATGAAAAAAATCTACTCCATTCTTCTTTTCACACTACTCTATTTCTCCGGACAAGCACAAATAAGCAACGCTCTTGATTTTGATGGTGTCGATGATCAGGTAATTGTTCCCGCCGCTTCAACTCTGATTGCCGGCAGTAACCAGATCAGCATCTCGTGTTGGGTATATCCGGTGAATGCTGCACCTGTCTTCCCGGATTTCGACGGATTTTGCGGTTTTCGCAACGATACAAACGCTGATTTTTATATAGTGCAAATTGATGCTAACAAAGTGGAAGCACGATTTAGAAACAGCACAGGAACTGCCGCCGACATCTTATACAACGGTCTTGACCTTAACACCTGGAATAACTTTGTATTTACCTATGACGGAACAAAAACAAGATTGTACCACAACGGTGAAATCGTAGACTCCACAAGTATTACCGGAACTATCACCAATTCTAATGTCGATTTTCTGATTGGCAATCTGAACTATCTTGGAACAGATTATTGGTTGAGCGGAAAGATGGACGAGGTGAGCATCTGGAATAAAACACTTTCAGCATCCGAAATCATGTGCATGTACAGTCGGGGTGTAGATATAACAAGCATCGGGCTGCAGGCGTATTATACATTTAACCAGGGAACCGGAGATGGAGACAATACTTCCATTACTACACTCACTACCGATGTCGGCAGCGCGGGCGGTTACCTTACCAACCTGGATATGACGGGACCTGCATCTAATTTTGTCGCGGGGAAAGAACTCTATACAACAGTTTCTACAGTATTGTGTAATGGCACAGGATCATTTGTCGGGAGCAATTACATCACTACTCCGGGCACATACTGGTTAAACACTCCACCGCAAGGAAGTAATCAATGTGATTCTTTGGTGCAATTTATTCTTTTCGCTCCACTACCAATTGATACTTCCGTTTCTGAATCCGGTCCAACGCTCACAGCGAATCAAAACACATATCCGGGTGGCTACACCTGGGTGGATTGCAACAATGGATACAGTCCGGTTGTTCCGCAAACAATTTCTCAAAGTTACACTCCAACAGCTCCCGGAAATTATGCAGTTGTTATCTGGATGGCAGACGGCTGCAATGATACTTCAGCATGCCACCATGTAGCTTCTGTCGGTCTCTCCGAGGAGAATACAGATGCGACACTGGAATTGTATCCTAACCCGATTACATCCACGCTGAACCTGCGCTACTCACAAATTCCGCCTGACTCAAAAATTACAATCAGCGATATTCAGGGAAAAATTATTGAAACAATTTCTTTGAATGAAAAACAATCACTCACACTGTCTACCGATAAATGGAATTCAGGTGTGTATTTGTTGAAGATGGAGAATGAAAAATTTACAACAACGAGAAAATTTGTTAAACTGTAATTAGAAATAAAAAAAAACAGGCTTCGTGATTAAAACACGAAGCCTGTTTTTTTTCAGACAAAAATTTTACTGCCCCAATATCCACGCAAACATAAGCGGTGCTACGATTGAAGCATCACTCTCCACGATAAATTTGGGTGTATCGATACCAAGTTTTCCCCAGGTAATTTTTTCATTGGGCACAGCACCGGAATAAGAACCATAGCTCGTAGTGGAATCACTGATCTGGCAGAAGTATGACCAGAAAGGAACGTCATGCCATTCGAGATCCTGGTACATCATCGGAACCACACAAATAGGGAAGTCGCCGGCGATACCTCCGCCGATCTGGAAAAACCCGACTCCTTTTCCTCCGCTGTTTTTTCTGTACCAATCGGCCAGCCATACCATGTACTCGATACCACTTTTCATGGTGGTCGCTTTCATTTCATTTTTGATCACATAAGAAGCGAAAATATTTCCCATAGTCGAATCTTCCCAGCCCGGTACCACAATAGGCAGGTTTTTCTGCGCGGCTGCAAGCATCCAGGAATTCTTCGGATCAATTTCGTAGTACTGCTCAAGATCTCCGGACAAGAGCATCTTGTACATATATTCATGAGGAAAATAACGTTCCCCTTTTTTGTCGGCGTCATTCCATACTTTGAAAATGTGTTTTTGCAAACGACGGAATGCTTCTTCTTCAGGGATACAGGTATCCGTTACGCGGTTGTAGTGATTCTCGAGCAGATCCCATTCTTCCTGCGGACTCAGATCTCTGTAGTTCGGTACACGTTTGTAATGATTGTGAGCCACCAGGTTCATAATGTCTTCTTCCAGATTCGCGCCCGTACAACTGATGATCGCTACTTTATCCTGGCGAATCATTTCAGCAAGAGAAATCCCCAGTTCAGCTGTACTCATCGCGCCGGCAAGAGTAATCATCATTTTACCGCCTTCGCTGAGATGTTGAACATACGCCTTTGATGCATCCATCATGGCTGCTGAATTGAAATGGAGATAATTTTTCTCCATGAATGCGGAAATCGGTCCTTTACTCATTGTGTGGATTTTGTTTAAAAGTCTGCGAAGTTAGAAAAAGAGTGCTCATTTGGAAAATTGATAAAAAAATGAAAATGAATAGGTTTACCGGGTCAGCTCCACCAGACCCGGATTCTCCCGGGAAAATTTATCGGGACCGACAACAGGCAAATCCTGTTGGGTTCATTAAACATATTCAACACAAAAAATAACCCGCTTTCGAGCGGTTAGTTGGAGTTCGACCCATGAGTATTTTTGCAGTTGGACATTTACAGTTTCCATTTGATTCTTATTGGATGGATTGCATTTCGATCAACAAATCATTTATGTATATAGATGTGGATTGAGTGTGGGTAGTTTCGACAACTTAAGATTGAAGGGCCAGAGGGGCTGACATTATTATAGAAAACACAACAACGAAAATTCCAAAGCCCGAAGGGCT
>CALMQM010000023.1 GCA_937871435.1 uncultured Bacteroidota bacterium
GGAGAATCTTTTCCTGATACAATGGACGAAGAACTACATTCGGACTGAAACGTTCAGGAAAATCAGTTGCTTCCTGTATTATTTCGGTTTCTGACCATTGTTTCATCCCATTTGCCAAAGAATAAATATTCTCCTTCTTTACAATTCTTTCACGGCTGCTTTCAGTCAGGTAAAACAAATTGATATTTCTTGGATGTACCTGGATATTGAAGTCATTTTTTAACTCAGCAATAGTTTCATTCACCAGTTTTTCAGCGGACTGATTTTTAAGATCATCGAGGATGATTGGTTGAAACTCCCTTTTCAATTGCGGAGAATCAGGATCAAGAATAATCAAGCCGAATTTTTGAAAAAGCTCATGAACCAGCTTTCGGGTTGCTATAGATAAACTGGAAGAATTAGAGTACGCCTCTGAAAAAATATTCAATAGTTCAAGTGCTTCAGGGGAGTTTCCAAGTTTCAGACGAATCTCTTCGATTGCATCATTTATTCCTGTACATGGAGATTTGCCTGAAGCTCCATTCCAGTTAGTTTTCCACTCAATTTTTTGTCCAAATACCGAAACAAACCGAATTTCATCCATGTCATGATCTTCACTTGCCATCCAATAGACCGGGACAGTAGAAATTCCTTTGGTTGTCAGTTGTTCTGACAATTTAATTGTGGTCAGAATTTTATATAAAAAGAAGATTGGTCCGGTAAACAGATTTAATTGATGTCCTGTAGTAACAGTAAAAGTTCCATTATCGAGCAGGAGATTCAGGTTTGTGTTCAAAGCACCGGTGGGAACAATTCCTGCCTGTGCATACTGCTCTCTGATTAATGAAACCAAATTTTTCCGGTTGACAGAATAGTTTTTTCTCGTTTCAGAAACTTTGAAAAAAACATCAGGTTCCGGCACATAGCTATAATATCGCTCTAAACCTTCCTTGCGATTTAAATATGAAACAGGTAAAACATCAAATGAATTTGTGATCGCAAAATCAATGGAATTTTTTATAAAAATCGGATCATGTTCTTCCGCAGTGTCATTTCGATGCATACTAATTTAAGCCGGCTTTTTGTTCTGAGATATAGATGAAACTACCTTTCTGCAAATGTAATTGAATTAGTCTTTCACCGCCAGACAAGTTGTTCAAACGGAAAGCAGATTTTCAAATCACGATTTTTAAGAAAATTTATAACATTTCCATTAAAAGATTGGATTCTGATTTTTACTTGATATAAGGAATAAAAATGTTTACATTTGTTAGAGGGAAAAAATAACTTGTTGCCTCACAAGTTGTTTAGTTCCTCTCAGATTCCGGTTCTCTCTCTTATTTTTTTCCTGCACCATCTTCCGTTGTCTGAGATTAATGAAGTCTAATCCTAATTGAAACTGCACTGAAATGCAAAAAAATTACCTGAGATATTTTATCTCTGTTGTGTGTGTTATATTTCTGAGTGTTGGTTCTTCTACAACCAACGCTCAGATCAATAACTATGTACTTAGCACAGTCGGAGCTCCTGCTTTAGACGATATGAACACGGGAACATCTTTGCTTATTTTTTCCGGCATGGATGATGCGGCCTCTACTGTTCAGAATATCGGATTTAGTTTTTCTTTCAACGGAATATCCTATTCACAGTTTTCTGTGAATAGCAATGGGTTGATGAAACTTGGGAGTTCAGTCGTTTCTTCGAGTGCCATCAACTTGTTAACTGGTGGAACAGATTTTCCAAAAATTTGTCCGTATTGGGATGATCTGAGTACAGGTACTTCAGGTATCATTCATTTCAAAACAACAGGAGTTGCACCTTCCCGAAAGCTTATTGTTGAATGGAATGTTACAGTTCCGAAAAATACCGGAGGAGCAGCCAATGCAAAATGTCAGGTTTGGTTATTTGAAACCAGTGGCATTGTGCAGTTTGTTTATGGTTCAGGATTTGTTGCAAATTCTTTAAATGGTGGCTACACAGTTGGTCTTTCAACCAGTGCCAGTGATTTCTTTTGTATCAATACTTCAACAAGTACAAAAAGTATTACTGAGATAAATAATAATACAGTTGCGATTCCTTCCACACGTACTTACAAATTCACGCCTCCTGTTCCAACTTCTCCTCCCAATTGTGCTACTTCACTTTTTCCTGCCAACGGAGCTACAGGATTAGCACCAGATTTTAACAATATCAATTGGGCTAATGGTGGTGGCAGTCCGAGTGGATATGATGTATATTTTGGAACGAATGCAGCCAGTCTTCCATTAGTATCATCCAATCAATCAGGATTGTCTTATACTCCGGGCGTTTTAAGCTGGAATACTACCTATTATTATAAAATTGTTCCGAGGAATGTTGTCGGGCCAGCGGTTGGTTGTAGCACGATACAATTCCAAACCGGGACCTTGCTGAATTTTGCAGTGAGTCGTCTGACAGGAATTTCATTCAGTTCAATCAGTGGAACGGGATCAAGTGTTACAAGCTGGAAAAACAGTACCAACACAGATGACAACTTAAGTGATATCATTCCCATTGGGTTTGGTTTTGGCTACCAGGGGGCATCATTTTCAAATGTATTAATATCGACCAATGGGTTTATCACATTCAACACCTCTACATCCGCTACCGGAGGAGGATCCGGTAGTCCATACAACTATACCAATGCTAATCTGAGTGCAGTAGGCGCTTCTGCTTCGCCTTCCATTCTTGCACCATTTTATGAAGACCTCGTTTGTCAGGGCAATCCGAATACCGCGGCAAGTTTGTCAACGTCGATTCGATACCTAACTACTGGAGTAGCAGGTAGCAGGGTATTTACAGTTGAATGGATTGGGATGGAAACTTATCAGAATTTCGGCCCGAATTTGAATTTTCAGATCAAATTGTACGAAGGAACAAATACCATTGAATTCGTTTATGGTGCAATGGAAGGATACAACGGAACCACAGTGTATGATTATTCCTATTCATGTGGAATGAATGCAATGTATATAAGTCCTGTACTTCAGCCCGGTGAACTCTTTTGTTTACAAACTGTAAACAGTGAAAATTTTGGAGGTACTGCTTCAAATTCCCTCAACGTTGTCCCAGAGTGTAATTCAATGGTTAGATTTTCTTCAGGTAGTTATGTGCCTGTTTCGGTCAATACAGCTCCACCGGTAAATGACGAAATAAATTCCGCTATTTCAATTCCATCTTATGCAAGTCCATGTACAGAAATGTGCGGAAATATTTACAGTACAATCTATGCAACACCAAGTGGGCAAACATCCTGTTCTTCGACCTTAGCGGATGATGATGTTTGGTTTTCATTCACAGCTACGAATTCAAATACAACTATCAAGGTTATTGGCTCTTTCGGATTTGATCCGGTGATACAATTATATACTGCAGGACAATCACTACTCAGTTGTACTAATTTAACAGGTTCAGGGGCTATTGAAACTCTGAGTACAACCTCATTGACAGCCGGATCAACTTACTTTATCAGGATTTATCATTCCGGTTCAGGTTCAGGATCTACCGGAGGTCAATTTTCAATTTGTGTGAGTGCTACTCCTCTCCCTCCTTCAAATGATGAATGTTCCGGTGCAATTATTCTTCCGGTAAAAGAAAATTGTACACCGGTTCAAGGAACTCAAACTGTAGGTGCGAGTGCATCTTCAGGCATTCCTTCTTGTTCTGTTGCCGGGACTAATCCCGATGATGATGTCTGGTATAAGTTTTTAGCTACCAATAAGGATATTACTATTACAGTTCAAAGTGGCTCATTGTTCAATGCCGTAGTTCAATTATTCAGTGGTACATGTGGAAACCTATCTCCCATTTCTTGTCAGAATAGCACGAACACTGGTCAGGCAGAAGTAATAAATGCAACCGGATTGACGATTGGGCAAACTTATTATTTACGTGTATATCATTTTGCTGTTGGAGGAGGAAGCGGGAATTTCAGTATTTGTCTTACATCTCCAAAACCAGTTTGTCCAAATGTGTTTTCTCCTGTAATGGGAACAAGTAATGTACCTAATACCGGAATTAATCTGAGATGGAATCAGGTACCTAATGCCAATGGCTATACAGTTTATTTAGATACCATTTCTCCTCCTGTTCACTCGATTGGAAATGTAGTTGATACAACCATTTTAAGTGGAAACATGAAATTGGGATATACTTATTATTGGCGTGTCCAACCTTTTAACGCTACAGGTGCCAATAGTGTCTGTAACACATTGGTTTTTGCAACAGAACCTTTTGCATACGCACTTAATGTAAAGGTGTTTATTGAAGGGTTTTATACAGGCAACAGGCATATGGCTGCAAGTATTGATCCTGTTTCAATGGATACAATTGCGGATACACTTACAGTTAGTCTTGCAGCTGTTAATGCACCGCATTCAATCTTGTACACTACAAAAGCACTATTATCAACTTCGGGTTTGGCTCCTGCATACTTCCCTCAGCCGGCTCTTCAACAGAGTTACTACATTGTGCTGAACCATCGAAACAGTATTGAAACCTGGAGCGCTACTTCATTCGCATTTAATTTGCCTGATACCACCTATGATTTTACAAATTCAAACGCGAAATCATTCGGCAACAATATGATTTTGGTTGAACCCGGTGTGTATGCTATTCAATCAGGCGATGTCAATCAGGATGATATCATTGAATCAACTGATTATAGTGAAGTTGAAAATGATGCATCCCAGTTTTTATTTGGATATTTCTCTACTGATCTGACCGGAGACGGATTGGTTGAATCTGCTGATTATTCTATTGTAGAAAATAAGGTGAGCTTATTTTTGTTTGCCATTACTCCATAATCAGAAAACCAATCTGAACATTTGGTAATGTTCTTGGATAGCATCAAACTATCGGGAAAATTATTCACCACGGAATGCATCAATTTTAACCTTTGAAATTTAAGGTTCATATAAAAATTTTTATTTAGAAGTCTGTTTACTTTAAATTACAAAGGTTTACACTCCTTAAACTAAATTATTCAGTCAGGGCGATCACAATTTGTCCTGATAAATACTAATTGAAAGAACCTAAGAGACAAAACAGAAATCAGGAATAAGTTCAGGATGAAGTCTGGAAATGATAATCAATTCAGCATGGCCAAAACAGGCTTTATTATTGGATTTGCTGATTAAACCGATAAATTGAAAAGTTTGCGATGACGCAAAAATTTCACCAACTATTTTGGTACGTTGGCCAAAGGACGAATTGATATTTATGAACAAAGATTGGTTAAATTAAAATTAGTCATACCTTAGAGACCCATTAACATTGAAATTGAAGAATCGCACGGCTTCATCTTTTATTATTAATAATATTACTTCGTATTGTCCAATGCACATACATAGGCAATACGAATTGTTAATTCCCTCAACCGACTTACAGAATTAAAATCAATAATCAATTCAAATCACTTAAATCCAAATTAACATGAAGAACAACACTTACTCTATGCGAACACTCGTTCGTTGGATGCGTTGGATTGGATTGAGTTTTCTGTTTTTAACAGGAATGCTCAATGTGTCTAATGCGCAGGTTTCCCTGCTGTTGAATCCAACTTACGGATACACATTCGCAAATTCATCGGGAACCTATACTCCTCTCAGCGGAGGAACAGTGTTCCAGTCTGGTGCAACATTGAACACAGATGCGAATTCGGCCGCGATAACTCTGCCATTCGTGTTTACTTTCAATGGCATTAAAGAGAACACGATTTTCATCAACAACAATGGTTACATTACGTTTGCGTTGGCACAAACCACTGCAAGCAATACTGTCCCTTTGTCTACTACAACTACATCAGGATATGATGGTGCTATTGCCGGTCTGGCAAACAACCTTGTTGCTGCTGCAACAGGTACGCCTGAAATCCGTTATGGTTTGAATGGAACCGGTGATTTTGTTGTTCAATACCAGGATCTGGCAGTAAGTACATTTACTTCAACACGTATTACCTTCCAGATTGTTTTGGGTGTAGATGGAAAAACAGTGAGTATCGTTTATGGTCCGAACAACACTGGTCAGGCCAGTGTAAGTGGTTCACAAGTTGGTTTAAGAGGAACAAATCAACAAGATTGGAATAACAGAACTCTTGCTTCAGGAGGTAACTGGAATACTTCCGGTGGTGCAGTAGGTACATCCAATACGAGTACAATGACTTGGACAGCTACTTCAACATTACCTACAAGTGGACGTACTTTCACATGGACTCCAAATGCATATACTCCCACCTATAAAGCGAGCGCAATTGGTTCTGCTGAAGAATTTACTACATGGATTAACGGACCTGGTCCACTGAATATTCCTGGTACAAACTGGGCTACGAATGGATATGGAAATGCATCATGGCAAATTGACAACACAACCGCGTCAACAACAGGAAGTGGATGGACAGGAACTTCTGGTGCTTATACACCGGTAGATTATGTAGGAGCATCGGGCGGGCACTCAGCACGTTTCCATGCCTTTAATGCCACTTCACCACAAGTAGGATATTTGGATTATTACGTCAATTTATCCGGATGCGGAACTGCAAACAGAAGAGTTTCTTTTTATACTATGCTTACAGGAAGTGCTCCCAACCTTCAGGTTTATTTATCTACAGATGGCGGAGCAACATTTACATTGCAGACTATGTCTCCTGCATTTGGAACTAATGCTGCATGGGTTTCAAGATTTGTAGATATTGGATCCGTTACTTCCGCAACTACAATCATTCGTTTTAAAGCTACTTCTGACTTCGGAAGTAATGATATCGGACTTGACCATGTAACGATTACGCTTACAGGTGTAACGCCTCCTTCAATTGCAGTGTCTCCAACGTCAGGTACCATTTGTGCCGGTACACCAGGTGGTGTCGCACTGACTGCTTCGGGTGCAGGTGTTGGTGGAACTTATTCCTGGTCACCAGCATCAGGATTGAATGCAACAACCGGAACGAATGTAACAGCAACACCATCAGTTACTACAATCTACACAGTTACAGGAACTGATGTAAACTGTGCACAAGGAACAGCCACAGCATCCATTTCTGTAAACCCTCAGGTTGGCGCAATAGCAACTGCTACACCGCCGGATGTTTGCTTTAATGCTAATTCTAATTTATTAGCGACAGGAAGTCAGTCATTCACAACACCGCTTGCAAATACGTATACATTTGCCGGATCGACTACTACCTATAGCTCTATTACAGGTACAAACCTGGGAGCTGGAGCGATTGGTGATGATGTGGGTATTGGCAACTTACCAATTGGATTCACATTCAATTATAATGGTTCTCCAGAAACAGTATTCGGTGCATCTTCCAACGGTTTTATCCAGTTGGGAAATACTTCCCCTACATTTACTGGATTCTCAAGTAATGCACTTGCAAGTACTGCTAAAGTCATAGCCGCTCTCTGGGATGATAACAACACAACCGGAAGTACAATCACCTATGCTACTACCGGAAGCGTTGGTTTCCGCGTACTGACTGTCCAATATACCGCGATGCACGTAGGTGGTAGCGGTTCTAGCAGCAATCCTACAATTGATTGTCAAATCAAATTGTATGAGGGTAGCAATAAAATTGAAATTATTTATGGCTCCACAAGTGGTTCTTTGTCTAGTACATCTGCAACCATTGGTATTTCCGGAGCTTCAGGAAACTACATCAGTGTGACTCCGCTTTCACCAGCCAATACTTCTACAACAAGTACTTCTTCTGAAAATTCAAGTATTAGTACTGCTGCAAATTTCCCAAGTGGGACAATGTATTCATTCACACCGTCAGGAGGTCCTGCCTTTACTTATGCATGGTCACCTGGTACCTTCTTATCTGCTACTAATGTGGCTAATCCTACAGCCACCGGCGTAACAGCTTCTACGACCTACACTGTGACTGTAACCGGTACAGGTGGTTGTTCTGCAACGGCAACTGTTTCTGTAAATACAACGGCACTTTCTGCAGGTACAATCACTGCATCAGGAACTGCTTGTGTAGGATCACAATCCATTACAACTACTCCGTCTGGTGGTGGAACTCCTTATTCTTATTCATGGTCGCCCGGCGGCGCAACAACTCAAAGTATTCTTACTGATCCGGGAACAATTACGTATACTGTAACTGTAACCGATGCTTGTTTGAATACTGCTACTGCTACATTTACTGCAACAACAAATGCATTGCCATCTGTGTCAGTATCTCCAGGATCATCAATGTATTGTTCACCTGCAGGTAGTGCCATTGCACTTTCTGCATCAGGAGCAACTACATATGCATGGGCACCAGCATCTGGTTTAAATGCAACTACAGGTGCTTCTGTGAATGCTACACCTGCTGCAGCCACTACTTATACAGTTACCGGAACAGATGCTAATGGTTGTTCAGCAACAGCAACATCATCTATAAGTGTATCTGCTTCTGTTTCTGTTAGTAATGTTACTGGAGATCCAAATCCTGCTTGTTCAGGCGGTAATTCTCAATTGAATGTAGCCGGAGGAACTACTTCTTCTTATTCAGTTGCCGCTACCACCTACGGATTGTTGAGTGGTTCAGGAACTTCCGCTGTCACAGGTGATGATGCTGCCAGTTCCGCTATTTCATTACCATTCAACTTCAGTTTCTTTGGTACAACTTATAGCAGCGTTTATGTCCATACTAATGGATTCATTTCATTCAGTTCAGGTCAGCCTACAGGTTCACCATATTTGGAAACTGTTGGAACTGCTGCTACACCAAATAACTACATTGCTATTTGTCACGATGACCTGAATGTAACAGGTGGTGGTACAGTAACATATTTTACATATGGCTCTGCACCAAACAGAGTATTTGTAATTGACTGGTCAGCCGTTAAATTTTACAATTCAGCTTCTAATAATGGCGACATGAGCGGTCAGATTCAGATGTTTGAAAATGACCAGCACATCGCTGTTCATGTTACGAGCAGCAATGACCCTACTCTGAGCGCACATACAATTGGTATCGAAAATTCTGGTGGCACTTTAGGTTATGCAGCTCCTGGCCGCAACAATGTATCTTACAGCTTTACCAATACAACTCCTGAGGCATGGGCATTCTATCCAAACGGAGGTACACTTACTTACAGTTGGTCGCCAGTAACAGATCTTGATAACCCTGCAATTTCAAATCCTTTAGCGTCTAATCTCTTAGCAGATGTTACTTATACAGTTACCGTTACCGATGCTTCCGGTTGTTCTAACTCCGGCTCAGTATTGATCAGTGTCGGATCTCCATTGGTTGCTTCTGCAACTTCAAACTTCACTACTGTTTGTGACGGTCAATCCGTAAACCTGACAGCTTCAGCTACAGGTGGTGGTAGTCCGTATTCTTACAGTTGGGATGATCCGAGTGCATCAACAACTGCAAATGTTACATTAGTTCCAAATCCCGGACAATCCACTGATTATACAGTTACAATTACTGATGCTTGTGGTGGTTCAGAGAAAGCAACTGTTACTATCGTTTCCAATGCATTGCCATCTGTATCAGTTTCCGGTGGTAATTTGATTTGCGGAAGCGGTTCTGTTTCTCTTACCGGTGATGGAGCAAATTCTTATTCCTGGTCACCAGGTGGTTCAACTTCTAATCCTGTGACTGTATCCCCTACTGTAACTACTACTTACACTGTTACAGGTACTGATGCAAATAACTGTTCAAATACAGCAACACAAACGGTTGTAGTTGGTGCGGCTGTTTCAGTGAATTCTGTTACTTCATCACCTGATCCTGTTTGTCAGGGTGCTTCAGCTTCATTGAACGCAAGTGCATCCATGGCTTCATCAAGCTATTGTGCCCCTGCCACTAATAATGGTGGTACATCCGGTGATGAGATCACTGCGTTTACTTCTGCAGGTATGGGCTTTGCTTATACCAATGCGATTCAGACACCTACTCCTGGTTATCTGGACAAAACAACCATTGTTGGTAACGCCGTTGCCGGTTCAACATATTCTATCAGTATCTCTCAACAAGACGGTAGTGATGCCGCTCGTGTATGGTTGGATGCAAATAATAACGGTAGTTTTGCTGATCCTGGTGAACTTCTGGGAACAAGTTCTGTAGGTTCTTCAGTAACCTTCAGCGTAACTATTCCTTCAGGAGCTTATAATGGTAACCTCAGACTTCGTGTTCGTAACGTTTACACAACTTCGAATCCTGTGGCGAATCTTTTAAGCTGTACTACTGGTTTATCTTATGGTGTGTCTATTGATTTCACACTTAATGTAACCGGTGGTGTTGATCCGCTTACTTATGCATGGTCACCAGCAGCAGGCCTTACTCCTTCTGCTTCTGTAAGCAATCCTACTACTCCTGGTTTGACAAGCAATACTGTGTATACAGTGACTGCAACAAGTGTTGATGGTTGTACAGCAACCGGCACTGTAACTGCGAATGTATATGATGCAGTTGGTGCTTCTTGCTCTATTGACAATAATGTAACTTGTAATGGTGCTGCCGATGGTTCTGCATCTGTTAGTGCTAGCGGCGGTAGCGGTTCATACAGCTATTCATGGGCACCATCAGGCGGTGCTGGTTCAACGGCAACCGGTCTTGCTCCTGGTACTTATACAGTGACCGTAACTGATGCTCTTTGTGGCACAGCTACTTGTTCTGTTACTATTACAGAACCTGCAGTACTTAGCTTAACATGCACTCCTACAAATGAGAGTTCACCGGGTTCTGCGGATGGATCTGTCACAATCGTTGCAACTGGTGGAACTGCTCCATATAGTGGTGATGGTGTACATGGCGGATTGACTGCTGGTACTTACTCTTATACTGTGACTGATGAAAATGGATGTACGGCCAGTTGTTCTGCAACAGTTGGAACAAATTGCGTTCCTTCTACTGCTGCAACATCAGCTTCGGCTTCTGCTACAGAAATCTGTTCTGGTAACAATGTGAACCTCTCCTTGACAGGTGGTTCTTTGGGAACAGGTGCATCCTGGAAATGGTATGAAGGTGGTTGTGGTGCCGGTGCTGTAATTGGCACAGGTGCTTCTATCACTACAGGTGCTATTACAGGTGCAGGTGTTCATACATTCTATGCACGTGCTGAAGGTACTTGCGGTACAACCGCATGTGTATCAGTCTCTGTAACTGTTACTGTTGGTCCTCCTGCAGGTTCTATTGCTGTAGTAAGCTTCCCTGCCAGCGGTTGCGTTGGTGGAACTGGAACGATTACTTGTACCAGTGTTCCAAATGCAACTGGTTACAGCTGGAGCGGGCCTTCAGGAATCTTGTTTGATGGTCAACCAAGTCCATATGTTTCAACTTCTACTACTGTAACACTTACTTATACAGCACTTCCTCCGGCAGGTATTTCCGGATGGAACGTATGTGTATTTGCTAAGAATGCCTGTGGAAACAGTCCAAACACAAAATGTAGCTGGATTCGTGCTACGCTTTCTACTCCAACATTCACAAGTGCTCCTGTAATCGGATGTCCTTCAACTACCGTTGTCTATTCTGTAGCAACTGTTGATGGTGCTGCTTCATACAACTGGACATTCACTGGCAGTGCTTCCTTGAATGGCGGCGGTACTTCTGTTACAACTGTAGGTCCTGTAGTTAACGTAACCTTTGGTGCCGGCTTCACAGGCGGTACACTCTGTGTAACTGCGACTACTTCTTGCGGATATACAGGAGGTCAACGTTGTGTGTCCATTTCAACTGCTCCAGGATTGCCTGGTGCAATCAGTGGATCAACTACAATTTGCCCGGGTGCTTCATCAGCTTACTCGATAACTCCAGTTGCCGGTGCGGTTTCTTATGTCTGGACTGCAACAGGTACAGGAGTATCTGTAGTGGGTAGTGGAACATCAGCTACTGTTTCAACTACTGGTGCTTTCGTTTCAGGAAGTGTTTGTGTTGCTGCAATTAGTTCTTGTGGAGCTTCTTCTGCTCAACGTTGTAAAACAATTGGTACAGGTAAGTTGGGAACACCTGGTAACATCACCGGAGATCCTACTACTGGTGTATGTGGTCAGACTTATACATACAGTATTCCTTCCATGTCAGGTGCTACAGGTGGTTATACCTGGTCATTGCCTTCCGGTGTAACAGGATCTTCTTCATCTAACTCTATTACCGTTACATTCCCACCTGCATTCAGCAGTGGAACAATCTGTGTACACGGAAATAATGGTTGCGGTGCAGGTCCTGATCGTTGTGTATCTGTGTTTGGTAACCCTGGTACACCAGCTTCCCTGAGCGGAAATGCTACTCCATGTATCGGATTTGATGATGTTTACACATGGCCGGCTGTGCCAGGAGCAACAGATTATATCCTTGTTGTTCCGGTAGGATACACTGTTATCAGCGGTAATCCGACTATCAGCAACTTTGCTGTTATCAATATCGGAGGTGCTGCCGGTACTATCGGTGTGAAAGCTGAAAATGCTTGCGGTGTTTCAGGTACCCGTACTCTTTCTGTAACTCCAGTTGGTTGCCGTCTTGCAGGTAATCAGCCTGAAGTTGTTAAAGCTCTCGCTACTCGTGTATTCCCGAATCCAACTAATGGTCTGTTGAATGTTGAATTCAACAGTGCTTCCAAAGATGAAGCTTATTTGATCAATGTTCTGGATCTTAGTGGACGTGTGATCATGGCAACTGAAGGTAAAGCAAATGAAGGCTCTAACCTCCAGGTACTTGATCTGTCTCACCTTGCAAAAGGTATGTACATGATTAATTTGAAAACTAACGAAGGAAGTCAACTCGTTCGTGTTTCAGTTGAGTAAACTATCAACTTTAAAAAAAGCCCTGATGATATTTCATCAGGGCTTTTTTTTTATCAATGAAAAATGATTTATTAACGCTGGTTAAAAATTATCATTCAGCAACAACTTCCTGTTTTAAAATGCGCTATGCAGAATTTTACATTTAAGTATTTTTTATGCAAAATAGTTTCGGAACAAACTGATTCGTAACGCATAACCTTCTGAACCCCTTGTTAACATTGATTTTTTTGACCATATTCAAAAAAAAGATTATACTTTTACTATACCAAAAACTATTCTAAATACTGACACCATGAAACATAGTAGACATCTTCACTTGATTTCTGTCCTGTTTCTTTTCAGTTTAGTAACTGAAACGATTCAGCTGTTTGCTCAAACTGCCCCTACTGCACAATCCATTCCTTACTCTCAGGATTTTAGTGGACTTGCTGTTTCCTCAACTACCTATCCTGCGGGTTGGCAAGGTTGGACACTTGCTACGGCTTCTGGCTCGACATTCAGAACAACTGCTGCTACTGGCAATTCAAATTTATTGGGTTCGTCAAATGCATCTACTACTACTGGTGGCATTCATAACTACAATTCAAAAATCGGAATGCTGGCTTCCGGAAGTATTGATCCATCCATTTGCCTTGCATTAAATACAAGCAATTATGCAAATGTTCAGGTTACATTTGATGTAATGACACTTCGAAACCCCGGAACGCGAACGAACCAGGTTGAATTACAGTATCAAGTTGGATCTATCAGCGGTACCTGGACGACAGTAAGTAACAATGTGAATGGGATATACGCTAATCCACTTACGCCAACTCAAACTACAACTGTAACAACCGGATTATCAATTTCAAATCTCAGTTATACTTTACCATCTGCCTGCAATAACCAAACAGCTGTATATATTCGTTGGGTACAGCGTGATGTTTCTGGTACCGGGTCCCGTTCAAGCTTTGCATTAGACAATATTACAGTTTGCAGTTCTACTGTAACTCCATCTGTTTCCATTTCTGTTACAGGAGGAACTAATCCAACGTGTGAAGGACTTTCTCAAACTTTAACAGCTACACCTACTAACGGCGGAGTTACTCCAAGTTATCAGTGGAAAGTGAATGGCACTTCTGTTGGAATAAATAGTGATACATATTCTGCTGTGTTTAATGGAGGAGACAATGTTACCTGTGAAATGGTGTCCAGTCTGACTTGCGCATCTCCAGCCGTTGCAGTTTCTGGAAGTATCACTATGTCGGTACTTAGCAATCCTGTTGCTTCTTGCACTGTTACTTCTGATGTTACTTGCTTTGGTGGTAGTTCAGGCAGTATTTTGGTTTCAGCAAGCGGAGGTACTTCACCTTATACCGGTACCGGAACTCAAACAGGTCTTAGTGCAGGAAATTATTCATACACTGTTACAGATTTAAATGGATGTACCAGCACATGTTCATCGACAATTTCGCAACCCTCTGCTCCACTGTCTGGTTTTTCATTTGTGATCAATGATGCGAACTGCTTTTCTCTCGGTGATGGAAGAATTGGTACGAACGTTTCGAATTCTGTTGGAACTGTACATTATGCCTGGTCTCCTTCCGGTGGTACCGCTTCACAAGCCACTGGTTTGCTTGCAGGAACCTATACTGTAACTGTTTCGGATGATTGCAGTTCTTTCACAAGTTCTCAGACAATTTCCGGTCCTGCAGCACCTCTGAGTGCGACCTGTAATGTGAATTCAAATGTTACCTGTTTTTCAGGAAATGATGGAAGTGCCAGTGTCAGTGCTGTTAACAGTGTTGGCACAGTTGGATACTCCTGGTCACCCTCAGGTGGTACAGGAGCAACAGCAACAGGATTGGCATCGGGTACATATACTGTTACCGTTACAGATTATTGTGCAACGCCTGCTACCTGTACAGTCGTGATCAACCAACCTGTTTCAGCTCTTGGCCTTACATGCAGTTCAACTGATGAAACCGGTCCAGGCGCTAATGACGGAACTGCGACTGCGCACACCAGCGGTGGCAGTGGTGGCGCCTTAACATTCCTTTGGGCTCCATCCGGTGGAAATGCATCTACTGCAATTGGGCTCGCCCCCGGGATATATACGGTTGTGGTAACTGATGGTACTTGCAGCACGTTGTTTTGTACTACTACAGTAGGTTCAGCTTGTGTTCCTTCCACTGAAGCCACTTCGGCATCTGCAAGTGCTGCTGAAATCTGTGCCGGGAATAATGTGAATTTATCTTTGAGCGGTGGTTCACTTGGAACTGGTGCTTCCTGGGTATGGTATGAAGGAGGATGTGGAAGCGGAGCTGCAATCGGAACAGGTTCTACCATCACAACCGGGGCAATTACAGGTGTTGGTGTTCATACATTCTATGCCCGGGCAGAAGGAACCTGTGGTATTACCTCATGTGTTTCAGTTTCAGTGAATGTAATTTCCGGAGCTCCTACAAATTCAATTGCCATAATCAGTTTTCCTGCGGTCGGTTGTGTAGGCGGTTCGGGAACTATTACAGCGACTACAGTTCCAAATGCAAGCGGGTATTCCTGGAGCGGACCTGCCGGAATTTTGTTTGATGGGAATCCGAGTCCTTATGTTTCATCATCACCAAGTGTTACACTCACATACACCGCATTGCCACCAGCAGGAATTTCAGGATGGAATGTGTGTGTGTTTGCAAAAAATTCGTGCGGCAATGGTCCGAATACAAAATGCAGCTGGATTCGTGCTACATTATCTACTCCGGCATTATCAGGACCATCCATTGGCTGTCCCGGAAATACAGAAACATATATTGTTGGACCGGTTGATGGAGCTGCTTCTTATACCTGGACAATTACTGGGAATGCAACGTTGAATGGTGGTGGAGCAACAATAACAACACTCGGACCAAGTGTCAATGCTAATTTTGCAATCAACTTCACTGGTGGTCAAATTTGTGTCTTTGCTACCACTGCTTGCGGAACAAACAGCGGGGTCAGATGTATAAATATTTCCAATGCACCATCATTACCAGGTGCAATAAGTGGTTCACCTACTATTTGTCCGGGATCAGCAGGTGTTTATTCTATCTCTCCTGTTGCTGATGCCGTTTCGTATATCTGGAGTGCAACAGGAACAGGAGTTTCTGTAATTGGATCTGGTACAAGTGCAACAGTTAGTACAACATCTGCATTTACTGCCGGAAGTGTTTGTGTTGTTGCAGTCAGTGCATGCGGTTCACCATTGGGAAATTCAGCTCAACGTTGCAAAACAATTAGCAGCGGAAAATTAAGTACTCCCGGAAATATTACTGGTGATCCATTTGCAGGAGTCTGTGGTCAAACATATACCTACAGTATTCCATCCATGCCTGGAGCTTCTGGTGGATATGCCTGGACTATTCCACCCGGAGCTACAGGTTCTTCCAGCAGTAACAGTATCACAATTACTTTCCCATCGGTATTTACAAGCGGTACAGTTTGCGTTCATGGAATTAATGCTTGTGGAGCCGGTTCAGACAGATGTGTCACTGTATATGGTAACCCATCAACACCTGCGAGTCTATCAGGAAATCAAAATCCATGTGCAGGTGGAGATGAAGTGTATACATGGCCGGCGGTTCCCGGAGCAAGTCAGTACCAGGTGATTGTTCCTGTTGGATACACTGTACTTTCAGGTACTCCTACCGTTAGTAATTTTGCGGTGATCAATGTAACCGGAACAGGCGGTCAAATCGGGGTAAAAGCGGTTAACTCCTGTGGTGTTTCCGGAACCAGAACTTTGTTGTTGAGCCCTGTAGGATGTCGATTTGCAGGTAACAGTACAGAAGAATCAAAATTCCTTTCTGCCGAAATATTTCCAAATCCAACTTCAGGAAAGGTTTCAATTCAATTCAACAGTGCAGATGAAAATTCATTTTATCAAATCAGTGTGTTTGATTTAAGTGGACGAGAATTACACAAACAAAATGGTTTAGCAACGGTTGGATTGAATCTTTATGAACTGGATTTATCCAAACTATCTTCCGGCATTTATCTTATCGGATTACAAACTCCTTCAGGAAATGGATTTACCCGGATTGAATTAAACTCAAATTATTAATTTAAGAATTCATTCTCGAAACAAACATACCGGAGTGATTGACTAACCTCTATCCACTTCTATATTGAATTCTAAATTAGAAAAGCAGGCTCATCTGAGCCTGCTTTTTTGTTTCCTTCATTCATACCTTGGCTTATCAAAGTACTTTTCTGTTCATCAGGTGAATCGAGCTGTTGCCCACTATAAATACTGGATTTGCCATGATTTCTTTGAAATGGACCAACTTAACGGTTATTTTGCTTAAAATTTGCCAAAAAACAGGGAATTTGACTCTCCAAGTACTTATCAACATTTCAAAAGATGTGGAAATTTTCTTAAATTTACCAACATCAACGAGTAATTGTTACTTATTTAATTCTTTAAGCCCATACAGGACGTGAAACATTCAAGTCTTACAGGTGGATTTTGTACTTTTTTCAAAACGAAAAATTTTCTTTTTGTCGTTCTGTTTTCGCTATTAATATTGGTTAATAGTAAATCTGCTTATTCTCAAGTTACATGCACATCAACCGGGACCTGGGCAACTGCTACGTGGAATCCTTCCGCCCCTACTGCCGGACAATCAGTTACAGTTGCTGTTGGATGTACGCTTACAGTGGATGTGAATACACCTGTGATAAATGATTTAACAATAAACGGAGTTGTCATTGTATCGAATTCTGCAACCAGTTACCTTACTATTTCCGGTAATCTGGTTGTGAATAGCGGAGCTAAATTGCAAAATGACGGAAGTATTGAGTTTGTTACTCCTAACAAGAGTTTCGCATTGAATGGAACAGCGATTTACATTCACAATCCAAGGAATAATGTAACGCTTGATGAAAGCATTTTTTACAACAGCGCTGAAGCTTTTTCCGCCACGAGTAGCCTTGTCATTCAGAAATGGAGTGATGGCTCAATACCGCTCGGTGATCCGAGTCGCGTGGCTTCCAGTATATTTGGAAATCTAACATTGGCAGCAACTGTTCCGGGAGGTACATGGGATCAGGATGGATATTTTGCTACTAACCGTATCCGGGGGACATTTACCGTGAGTGCTTCTACAATTGTGATGGATGACGGCACAGGCGTAAGTACTTCCCTGTTCCTCCAGGATGTATTGATTAATGGAACAGGAAATATTGTTTTTCAAAGGGGACTCAACCGCAGTTTATCTCTCAGTACAAACAATTTTACCATAAGTAGTGTAGCTCCGGCAAAGCCAACTGTTGTAATGGATACATCATACGGTGTGTTGAATTGGACAGTCACCGGCAATCTGACTATTAATTATGATTTCAATGCGGTATTTGGAAATAATTTCACAGCTGGAGCTGACATCAGAGTTACAGTTACTGGCAATCTTAATCTGAATGGCGGAAATATTATTTTCAATAATAAAGCCGATGCCCCTTTACGTTTAACTGTAAATGGAACCACAACATTTAACAATACCACAGTTGGAGGAATTACATGTTTGATAGAAGGAGGAAATGGTGCCCTCACCATGGTCACTCAGGATCTTGTCATCTCTGCCGGTAATCCAAACTGTTTTCTTGGCAAACCTGGCGCAACTTTACAGGCAAAAGGTGCCGGAACAATCACCGTGAATAATGATCTTCTGGTAAATGGAACTGCAACAACATATTTTGCTTATTCTGATTCACTGGCTGCAAAAGTACGTGTGGAAGCAAGAAGAGATATTTTATTGAATGGTCAGGGTTCATATACAGTTGGTGCATATTCAAATGGTGCATTTACGCTAAGTGCTATACGGAATATTTCGCAGACAAAAGGTCAATTCATCGGGCAATTGTATTCAGCAAATCTTTCTATTGATTCAATTATTGCCGGTACAGATTTTACATTTAATTCAACAACTGCAACTGATTATTTTAAAGGAAATCGTTCGGCAGGAAATACCGTAATCAAAACCACAGGAAATTTCAATGTGGTGAATTCAGGATTGCTTTCCGGTCAGGGTGTAATCGGGGTTGATTCAAGTGCAGCCCCATTATCTTTTGTCGTAGGAGGAAATTATGTTCAATCAGGAGGTAGTTTTTCAGGTGTTTTGAATGGTAGCGGAGCTGCCACATTCAATATTACCGGCATGGTTGATGTCAATGCCGGAATTTTTAAAGGTCAAAATAACATTGTTTACTCTAACATTGGCACAATCACCTTTACTGCCGGGAGTATTGATTACGATGGAGGATTATTTTCGGGATTTTACAGCTGTAACAATTCATCACTTACCGGTGTGTTCACCATTAATGGAAATTGCAAAGTGAATTTTACTTCCGCTACAGACGAATTCACTTTTATTGGTGTTGGCAAAGTTGGCTTTGATAATAATAACCTGATTCTTACTTTGAATATTACCGGTGGCTTAAATATCGGAGGTGCAAACGGAACATTCATTTCGAGTCAATCCGGAGGTATAGAAAATATTACTCTTGGCAGTGCTTCCTTTGCAAATGGAAATAATAGCTTCAACTGTACTCAATCGAATGCTTTGAGCACAGGTCATACAGTTAAGATGACCGTTCTGGGAAATCTTTCAGTAAGCGGCGGAATTAATTTTCTATCTGCCAGCACACAAAATGACACTGTGATAATAAATAATGATCTGATCATTTCCGGTGGATCTTTAAGTGTAAAAGGTGCTGATGCCACAGCATCGATAGTGAATATCCTTGGTGGATATTCTCAAACCGGAGGGAATTTCTATATGCATAACAATGTATCAGATGCATTAGGAGCTTCTTCATCCATCATTATGACCGTTAATTCCAATGATGACGCTACGGGTGATTTTACTCACTCTGCAGGAACTTTATATTTTGATAATGCCAGCAGTGTACCGGGATCTCTGAACCTGGTATTGAATGTGAAAAGCCCTAATTATACTCTTGGACCGTCAGGTAATATGACAATGACTAATCCCGGTGTCGGTACAGTAGCCGGTGTGATGAACTTTGCTCACGTAGGCACAATTAATTTCAGCAGAAGTGGCTCTCATGATATCCAGCAAATTCGTCAAAATATTCTGACGAACTGTACAGTGGATATGATCAGTGGCAATTTACAATTGGCTTCACACCAGACTCCATCCGCCTTGCCGGATTGGATGCTTGTAAACGTAGGAGGGGTTTTGGCAATGCGTACGAATAAATTATTCAGCAACGCAACCAAGATGTATTCCGGTATTACAAATCTTGGAAGAATTCGTACACAGAATATTAATGGCATGTACGATGCTACTACAAATGCTGCTTTTTCTACAACAGTGGCTGATTCACTCGATTTCTATCTGGCCAGCTCTTGTTATGTTGAATATTACGGTGTAGACAATCAAGTGGTGACCGGAATTGGAGTTGGAAAGGCCAGATCTGTTCAGCACAAATATGGGAATCTGGAAATAAATTTCACCGGTACAGCGAATACTGAATTTGTGTACCCAACAAATATACCTAATGACTCTTGTACCTTTGTCAGAAATGGATTGTATCTCACCAATGGTGAATTAAATCTCGACAATGATCATGTTCCTTCTAATGGAGGCGGAAGAATGATTGTTTTAGAAAATAAAAATGGCACCGCAGTAACCAGAACAAACGGCTATGTAAGAAGTGAAGTTGAAAACGGAACAGGTATTTTCAAATGGATAATGGGTAATAATACGACCGCTCATATTTTCCACTTTGGATATGATGCAGCCAATTATATTCCTCTCACATTTACTCCAGCCAGTGGTACAGTTGATACTGTTAAGATTGGTACTTATCATACGACATTTGCTAATCTTCCCTACCCTCCTACAGTAACTCATGTGAGAAACAATGGTGGTGTTGACAACAGTACATATACTGTTGATCGATTCTGGAACATTGACATCACAGGTACATCAGCGACTGCAAACGTTTTGTTTAAAGCCACAGCTGCCGAAGTGGGCAGCATCAGTACATTATTAGCACAACGTTGGGTAAATTCCGCATCTTCATGGACCAATCCCGTTCCCGGGGCACAATCCAGTGTTACAAACGGTACACAGGCAAACACTTTAGGTATATTAAATACATGGTGGACCCTTGCAGGCAGTGCAAATCTTTTACCTGTTGAACTTGTACGGTTCGAAGGAAAATGTGATGGTAAAAACATCGAACTGGACTGGACGACTGCAACAGAAATCAATAACAGTTATTTTACTATCGAACGAAGTATAGATGGTACTGAATGGGAAAGATTAAATACTATTTCAGGCAGTGGGAACAGCAATCACGTGATCAATTATCATTATTCTGATTTCCATCCACTCTCTCAAAACAGTTACTATCGTCTCACTCAAACTGATTATGACGGTAGATTCGAAACATTTTCTCCTATCAAGGTGGAAAGTTGTGCAGGCAGTAATGTGATTGATGTATATGTTGTTTCTAAAGCGAAGAGTAATTCATTAGTGTATTTGAATTCTCCTTACAAAGGCAAATTTACTTTGGAAGTATATTCAGGTAATGGATCAATTTTGGAAAGCAGTATTGTTGAAACAGAAAAAGGAATGAATACCCTTCCTATACATACCGAATCCCTTAGTGATGGTGTATACTACGTTCGGCTGCAAAGTTCTACGGACGTCTTAACCAGAAAATTTATTGTAAGTAACGAATAAGAAATAGTTAACAAGAACCATATTGGTTTTCTTTCTTTCTTGTTACAAACTTTTTCACCTTAGGGTGTATCTTTTATATGCTCATTCAGGAATTCACCAAAGATACATTCAAAGTACAGGTTTTTGATACTATCCGGGATGCTGCCGTTTTTGAGAAATGGAACTGTTTACACAGACCAGGATTTGATTTTGACGTCAACTATCTGAGTGCAATTGAAAAATCACAGCCGGCTGACCTTTCATTCCGCTATTTACTGATTCAGGCGAATGAAAAAATTGTTGCAAGAGTCTATTTTCAGGTATTAAATTTTGGAAATAGAAACCTGAGTGTGGATACAGGGAATTTTCTTCTTCGAATAGCATCGTTTTTCATTCGCTTTTCTCCTTACAAAATTATCATTGGAGGAAATTTGTTTGCCGTTGACTTTTCACCAGTAGACTATTTGAAGAATGAAATTTCGGTTGGAGAACTTTTAGAAATAATTTCTTCCTATGTCAGGAAGGAGAAATACGACATATTCGCATTAAAAGATTTGTCATCCGACTTCACATCACACAACATGTATCCATTTGGACTCACTGAATTCAAATCAGATTTGACCATGGAACTTGCTGTCCGGTCTGAATGGAAATCATTTGTCGATTATGAAAAATCCTTAACTCACAAATATGCTCAACGGGCACGCAAAATACGAAGAGCAGCTGCTTCCATAGAAAGAATTGAATTAACACATGATCTCTTTTTATTGCACCGAGAACGCATTTCCGAATTATTTAAATCCATCTGCGCGAAACAAACAATCAGGATGGGAATTGTGGATGATCGTTACTTTGAAGAAATGCGTAAAGCTTGTGGAAATGATTTCATGATGACCGGATATTTTCTTGAGGGCAAATTGATTGCTTTTACTTCCATGTTTGATCGTCCTGATAAACTGGAGGTACATTATATAGGGATGGACTATTCTTACAACAAAAGTCATTCACTGTATTTCAATATTTTGTTTGATGGAATTGAAAATGCAATTCGGTTGAAGAAAAATTCTCTCGAATTGGGAAGGACAGCACGGGAAGCAAAAGCTGTGATTGGTTGTGAACCCGTATACTTTAATGATTACATTCATATCAATTCATACATGACGCGAAAAATTGTTGATATGCTTCAAAAATTTTTTCAACAGCGAATGGGTGAATCATGGAAGGAACGACATCCATTCAAACAACTTTAAGTTTGTTTCAAAATTCTTCCTTGCCCGTTAAATGATTTTTCTACTTCATTTCAATTCACTTTTTTTTAATTAATCGTCTTCAAGCATCTTGCAAGTATTCAAACATAAATTTCATTTGAGGATCAATTCAATTGAGAGTCAGAATTCTATTTGAATTGTTAAACTTATACAACTCATGTAATTTGTTTTATATTTGCATCGTTGAATGGTTCCTGATTTTGTCAGGATTAAAAGGGAATCACGTGTGAATCGTGAACAGTTCCCGCTGCTGTAAGTTCCGTTTAATTGTTAAGTATAGGCCACTGTCATTTAAAAACGATGGGAAGGCGCTTAACAAAGGGATAAGTCAGAAGACCTGCCGTCAACCATACATGAAGGCTTTCGGGTAAAAAGCACGAATGATACCGGCAACAGCTGCCTGCATCTTTCCCGCCTTTACTCCTTGCTTTTGAATTTATTCATTCAAATTAATAAAAGGCAGATGCGCAATTTTATTTTAACATTCATTTTAGTTTATGTTTCAAGATCGGTTTTCTCTCTTGAACCAAGTGATTCACTTCGTAAGGACTTAAAAGAGGTAACTATTTCTGCTACCAGGCTGGAAAGAAATCTAATCGAAACAGGAAGAAGTGTAACTGTACTGACACAAAAAGATTTGGATAACAGCGTTTATTCCACTGTCGCCGAATTACTCTCAAAGCAAGAAGGGTTGTACATAGTGGGTAGCACCCAGACTCCCGGCTCTGTTGAAAGTATTTTCATGCGTGGCGCAAACAGCAATCAGACTGCAATTTTTGTAGACGGGATACGAATCAATGACGGATCTTCTGTAAATAATACCATAGACTTAGGTGAACTTCCTTTAGCAGATGTAGAACGAATAGAAATTTTGAGAGGATCTCAAAGTACCTTATATGGGACATCTGCTATTGGCGGAGTCATCAATATCGCCACCTTCAAACCTGAAAAAACCGGCACCACATTGAAAATCGGTTTATCAGGAGGGTCGTTTGTCAAATCAGGAAATCAGATTTTTCCTTCCGCCAACATAGGTTACAAATTAAAAAACGGAATTTATTTCAGCACTGGAGGAAGCTACCAACAAGTCAATGGTATTGACGCAACCATAGACACAGTCACCAATCCGCTTGTTTTCAAACACCGTGACAGAGACAACTGGATAAAAAAATGTGGTGGACTTGAACTCGGTTTTATATCAAAAAAGACAGATGTCAGTTTTGGATTCAAACATTTGCACATGAATACAGATATAGATAAATCTGCATTTGTTGATGATGACAATTACACATTGAATTATGAAAGAAATACAGCATATGGAAAAGTCAGATATGTTGCCAATGATAAACTTGACATCGCTTTAACCTGTGGCTTCACAAAAAATGTCCGTCATGCTTATAACGATTCGTCCCAGGTAGATAATAGTGGTAGCACAGACAAAACAATTTCAGAAGATCAATATTCCAGTCAAAACAACAGTGCAGATTTATTTGCCACCTGGAAAGAAAAAAACATTCACTACTCTTTAGGTGCTTCCTATCTGAATGAAAAAATGGATCAGGTGAGTAATTATTATTCTGCCTTGTATGGATTCCCAGCATTTGAATCACACTCATCATTGGACACAATTCATCCGGAAGCAAGCACGACAAGTTTATATGCGCAATTGGATCTGCATGGAGCTTTAATTTCACCATTCTTATCTCCCTTCGACATTATTCTAGGTGCCCGGATGATGAATCACTCCAAATTCGGACAAGAATTTGTCTGGGAGCTCAACCCGTCGTGGAGAATTACTAACGAAGCATTGATGTACTTTTCATTCAGCAAAGGTTTAAACGCGCCATCCTTATACCAATTGTATTCTCCATCAAGGTATTTCACTTATGATATGAATTTCACAACCGGAATCCCTACCGGAAATGCCGATTTATCACCTGAAATTTCAGATTCATATGAATTGGGCTTCAAACAAAAAATTTCAACAACCGGATTTTTTGGATTGTCAATTTTTAAAAGCATTACGAAAAACCAAATTGATTATGTGTATTTCTGGGATCAAAATGTACCGATTGATCAATTAGGCACAGATTTTAACAGAGATGATTACAGGGGCGACAGGTATTTAAATACCGGTAAGCAGACCATGTATGGAATTGAGTTTACGTTTGAAAATAAAATTAATGACTTTCTGCAATTGAGATTTAACCTGGGATTGGTCAATGGGTATATTGATTATTCTTCATCACAAATTTCCAATTCACAAACTGCAGGGAATCATGTTCAAGTCTTCAACAACGGTTCTTTCCTGAATGCTCCTGTCCGATCACAAGGATTGACCCGAAGACCCAACACAGCAAGAACAGAAATTCAGGTAACACCTGTTAAACAGTTAGATTTTATTCTTGGGTTGAGTTACGTAGGTTCCCGATCAGATGTCTACTACGCTGCCACCCGAGGTCCGTTTGGTGCATTGTCCACAACCCCGGTTGACGATTATACATTGGTTGACATAAGTTGTCACTATCCGGTTGCCTCTCACCTTTCAGCATCCTTCAGGCTGGAAAACCTGTTGAATGAAAAATATTCCGAAATCAAAGGATTCACTTCCAGAGGTAGAGGTGCATACCTGAAAATCACCTACGAGTTATAAGAAAGTCAAAAATTCATACTTTTGTTCAACCTTATTTCATATACCCATGAACGTAACCGTCACTAAAACTAATGCATTTCTCATAGCCGGATTGCTCATCTTCATTGCGGCAATTACCCGTATCATTCCGCATCCTTTCAATTTCACTGCGATTGGAGCAATCGCTTTGTTTTCCGGTGCTACATTTAAGGATAAGCGATGGGCTTACATTCTTCCCTTCATCGCCATGATAATCACAGATACATATATCGGATTTCACTTTTCCATTCTACCTGTATATGCTTGTTTTGCATTGAGTGTGGCATTGGGAACGCTCATAAAGAATAAACCAAATGCATTCAATGTGATCGGATTATCTCTCATCTCATCAACAATCTTTTTTCTGGTTACCAATTTACCTATCTGGTATGCTGACATGAGTTTGTATCCAATTTCATGGTCAGGAACGATGGAAAGTTATACTATGGCATTACCTTTTTTCACTAATCAAATCGCAGGAGACTTATTCTATTCCGGATTGTTTTTTGGTGTTTATCACATTCTTGAAAAAAGCAGAAAAATCGCTTTTTCATAATCCCTTCCTGAACAAAAAAAAGACCCAGCCTTACGGGGCTGGGCTTTCTTTTTCAACCTTACGGGGTTGATGGATTAATCAATCTTACGGGATTGCTGAAAAATTTTATCCTCTTTTCTGTACGGGTTTGAATTAAACACACCTGTTGAACGCCCATAGCTTTATTAAAGATTTTGTCCAATTGGCCAAGTATTACAGTTGTAATCAATAGTATATTTTAATCAAAAAATCAGGCTTTTTAGGGTTCTGAAAGCTCACTCAAATGCGCCTTTTACTTTAATATTCAATTAAAGTAAGCTGGCATTAGCCCATTATTTCCAGTGTTTTACAGAATATAATTGAATTCCGCCCAAGCAAAATGCATTTTGCCTTTGTCGCCAGCACGATAATAGGCCGAAATGAGACAAATTCATACATACACTATCATTTTCCTGCTTTTTACAGCATTTTCAAAAGTTGAAGCCTCGGCTCCACCTTTGTTTGACTGGCAAAAATGCCTTGGCGGTAGTGCTCAGGATATGCCTGTAAAAATGATCCAGTCCCAAAATGGCTGTATTTTAATGTTAGGCAGCACCGGTTCCAGCGATGGAGATGTAACAATAAACCATGGCTCAAACGATTTATGGCTATCCAAAACCGATTCTAATGGCAATATTTTGTGGCAAAAGACTTACGGAGGTAGCAACATCGACATTGGTACAGGAATAATAGAACTTGCAAATGGTGACCTGATCTTATCAGGATATACGGCTTCGCTGGATGGTGACATAAGCACACAACATGGGAATTTCGACGCCTGGATTATAAGAACCAATTCTTCGGGAACAATTTTATGGGAAAAAACTATCGGAGGCTCCCTCGTTGACTTGTGTTATGCAATGATTAAAAGCAACGATGGTGGAATTCTTATTGGCGGCGGAACTTATTCAAATGATGGAGATATCTCCGGAGCCCACGGAGATCAGGATTTTTGGCTTTGCAAACTGGATGCGAACGGAAATATTATTTGGGAAAAAACTTTAGGCGGCAGCGGACTTGATGTATGTTATAGTATCGGACAAAATAACTCTAATGAAATCGTTGCATGTGGAAGCACTACATCTTCGGATGGAGATGTGTATGGACAACATGGCGGAACAGATTTCTGGGTGGTCAAGCTGAATCAATATGGAACTTTGATTTGGAATTCATGCTATGGAGGCTCTGATCAGGAAAGTGCATTTACCATGAGTTGTGCAGGTACCTCTCAAATCTTAATAAGTGGTTACAGCAAATCAACAAATGGAGATGTACATCAGAATGCAGGGTACAATGATCTTTGGACTATTCTGATTGATCAAAATGGAAACTTGATCAACCAAAAGGTGTTGGGCGGATCCGGAACAGACATCGCGTTCACTTCCCTACACACTTCTGATGGAGGCTTTCTCCTTGCAGGAGGAACAACTTCCCAAGACGGTGATATTTCTTCATCGCATGGGCTTGAAGATATCTGGTTAACCAAGCTGGACGCTCAATTAAATCTGGAATGGGAAAAAAGTTATGGTGGAAGCAGTAATGAACGTCCATCTTCTTTGCTTCAAACTACTGATGGCGGATACTTGTTCTGCGGATACAGCTATAGTAATGACGGAAATGTTTCCGGAAATCATGGATCTTCTGATTATTGGCTGGTGCATCTCAGTTGTCATACTCCTAGCGCACTCTTTAGTACAACGTATGACTCTCTTTGTGTTGGAATGTCGGCGGGATTTCACAATGACTCCAGGTTTGCAAGTACTTATGAATGGTGGTCAAATGGTACCCCACTTTCTACTCAGGAAAATGCGTCACTGTCATTAAATGTATCCGGTGCATACAATGTATCACTGATTGCACACACCTGTTATGCTTCCGATACAACAACCAAACTCATTTATGGTATAACTCCGCCTGAATTCAAAGTTTCAAAAAGTGCAGCATACTTCTGTTCAGGTGACAGCGTACAACTTATCGCTCCTTCGGGCTACACTTGTGAATGGAACACGGGAGATAATAGTACTTCAATTTATGTTCATTCCAGAGGGCCTTTCCAGGTGACTGTAAATTTCTCAGGATGTCCTTCTACTTCAGAAAATATCTACTTAGGCTCCTACAGCAAGCCACAGATAGAACTTGGTCCAGACACCATTCTATGCAACTCATCCACAATGTTACTTTCCACCGGTTTGAGTCAAGGTTATACATATCAATGGCAGGATGGATCTTCCAACCCTACACTGACAGTTCAATTACCCGGGGAATATTCTGTTCTCGTATCGAATGAGTTTTGTTCATCCTCAGATTCCATCCATATCGATACAGTTTCGTGTAATTTACCTGTTGCTGCGTTCAGTGTTTCCTCCCAGAATGTATGTGAACACAGCGCAATCTCGTTTCAAAATACTTCAGTGCTTTCAACTGCTTGTACCTGGACATTTCCCGGAGGAAATCCTTCTGTTTCAAACCAGATGAATCCGGTTGTTACTTATGACACTCCGGGCAATTACAGTGTCATACTCACTGTCAGCAATGACCAGGGAACTCAGACACTGATGCGATGGAACTACATTGTGGTGCATGCTTCACCGATGAAACCAATTATTGATGTAAACGGGTTTCAGTTGAGCAGTACACCGGCAGAATCTTACCAATGGTTGCTGAATTCAACAATGATAACAGGAGCAAATCAAAATTATCTGAATGCAAACCAGGATGGCTTTTATCAGGTAAGAATTTCAGATGAGTATCAATGCAGTGCCACTTCAGACTCCGTTTATGTATCCATAACCGGAATACAGCATACCTCCAACGCTTCCTCTATCTCGGTATATCCAAATCCGAATTCCGGAAAATGTGTGTGCACTATCTCATCAGTGGAATCCGGAAGTATCAGAATTATTGATTCAAATGGAAATGAAATTCTACATAGAATGCCCTTCACTCCATCCATTGATTCTAAGTATGAAATAGACCTCAATGATTATCCTTCAGGATTGTATTTCGTTGAATTTAATGGTACCCAAAAAGTACACTTATCCTATAGAATACAAAAACTCTAAAACTAAAAAATATGATCTACGCAATCATTGGCATTTATGTATTAGGCTTTCTTCTTATGATTAAAGAAGACCGCGCAAAAAAATCATCCAATTAATTAAACAACCTAAAAAAAAACAACATGATTTACGCTGTACTCGGATTGTATGTAGCCGGATTGTTCTTACTCATCCTCGAAGATGTGAAGAAAAAATCGACTAAATAATTTAAATTAAAAACTGATCCTCATGAACTTTACAATGATCGTTCTGTATGTCGCGAGTTTGTATTACATGCTGGCGGAAGATTCAAGGAAGAAAATTTCGAAAGAAGATTCTGACAAGCAGGTAGACAAACTGAATTAATACATCAGTAAATTCAGGATCATTGAATTTAAAAGGAGAAAAAGCTATTTATCTCCGGAGATCAGGGTGCCAAACAAACCTCCCAATCCGCGTGATTCTTCCCTATTTCCGCCCCAGCGCGATGCCGAGATAATTCTGTCAGCAAGTCTGGAGAAGGGAAGTGTTTGTAAATAGACTACACCTGGTCCGGTTAATTTGGCGTAGAACATTCCTTCGCCACCGAACAGTACATTTTTGAATCCGCCAATAAACTGGATGTCATAATTCACAGTTGGCTGAAAAGCAACAAGACATCCCGTGTCTACACGAAGGCTCTCATTGGCTTTGAGTGTTTTTTGAATTACTGTTCCTCCTGCATGAACGAATGCAAGACCATCGCCACTTAATCTTTGGAGGATGAAACCTTCCCCACCAAAGAGTCCGGCTCCTATTTTTTTGGTAAACTCGACACTGATGTCAATACCTTCGGCAGAGCACAAATATCCGTCTCTTTGGCAAAGGAATGATCCTCCCAATTCTCCAAGGTGCAGAGGAATAATTTTCCCCGGATATGGAGCCGCGAATGTAACTCGTGATTTTCCTACGCCATTGTTGAGGAAGGAGGTGATAAAGAAATTTTCACCGGAAATGATTCTTTTCAAACCTTGAAAAATTCCACCACCGGATGATGTTTGCATTTCAATTCCATCCTCCATGTACAACATGGCTCCAACTTCTGCTCTGACTGCTTCTTTCGGATCAAGTTCTACCTCGACCGCTTGCATATCATCTCCAAATATTTTGTAATCTATTTCGTGTGCCATGGCTTTTATAGCAAATGTTTATACCAATACATTAAAATTTCCTGCTTATCAGGATCTATCTTTAAATTAACTCAACAAGGTTTTTTCGGCCGCCTTTAGTATTTCGAATGCTTTTTCTCTGGATGTTGACTCAGCATATGTACGCAATACCGGTTCAGTTCCTGAGGCCCGTATCAATAGCCATTCAGTATTGGTATCATCAAAAAAGTACTTATATCCATCCAAATCTTCAGTGCGCTTAATTTTGTATTTACCAAACTCAGTATAATTTCCTTTCCTGGTATTTTCAATGATACGCTGTTTTACTTCTTCTTTTAGATGCAAATCACTTCTCTCAAAAGAAAAAGGACCAACAATATCATAGACTTCCTGAATTAATTCAGGAAGTTTCTTACCACTCTTTGCCATGAACTCCCAGATCACAAGCCCCATCCAGATTCCATCTCGTTCAGGAATATGTCCTTTGATCGCAATTCCACCACTTTCTTCTCCTCCAAGCAGTACATCTTCAGTGACCATGATCTGACAAATGTATTTGAATCCGATCTTTACGGTTTCCAAATCGAGACCATAATGTTTGCACAGCTTTTCCACCTTTGGTGTAGTACTGAAAGCTGTACAAACTTTCCCACGAACTCCTTTGTATTTGTACAGATAATGGATCAGCAACAAAATAATGTGATGCGAATCCACAAAATTTCCCTTTCCATCATACATTCCAATCCGATCTGCATCGCCATCTGTGACCAAACCACACTCAATATTTCCTCGTTGTTTAATCAGTTCCCGAAATTCATTCAGGTTTTTATCGATAGGTTCGGGAGCTTGTCCATGAAAACCAGGATTATTTTCACAGTGCAGTAAAGTCATATCAGGAAAGAGTCGGCGAATTACATTCTGACCTGCACCATACATGGCATCGTATGCAAGATTCATCCCTGATTTACGAATAGCATCCAGATCAAAATTTTTCTCAACATGCTTGATGTATTCATCTTCCAAAGCAACCCATTGAAGCAATCCTGTTTTTTCAACATCGCCGATACTTCCGGAAAGATTCGTTGAAGATGAATCCGGAATCATGTCTTCAATCTGCTGAACAAGGTCCGGACTAAGAGGCCCCCCATAGCTTCCCTTCAATTTAAATCCATTATAACTTGGCGGATTGTGAGATGCAGTTATGATAATACCTAAATCACACTTATTCATCAATGTTCCCAAAGAAATCATTGGAGTTGAAACAAAGTTTTTTGCCAGGTAAGTTTTGACTCCATGTGCAGCCATCACTTTGGTCACTGTATGAGCAAACAGTTCACCGGCAAATCTGCAATCATGACCAACCATTACAGTTGGGTTTTTCTTTTGCTTCAATAACCATTTGGCAGTCGCTTCAGAAACTCTGGCTACGTTTTCAACTGTAAAATCCTGAGCGATGATTGCACGCCATCCGTCCGTTCCAAATTTTATTTTATCCATTGTATATTTGTTTGTTTTATCTTGATTTAAAGAAATTGATTCGAAAATCTCAATTGATAAATTCCTGAGTTTTCAAAACAATGTTTATCATTCATATTTAGCAAAATCAGTCAACACATTCCATTTCCATGTCCTGAGCCCTTTAAGATAGGAGTCAGATTGTTCAATTGGTATGGTTTGCGAATTGATTTTGAGAATGCGAAAATAAAATTCTTTTTCATTCAGAAAATCAAGCGGTGATTTAAAATCAACTAAAAATTCCAATTTCCCGAATTCTTCACCCGACAAGGAATCCAGGGCTTTCCCATCAACATAGATCCGGACCAATTCAGGTTCAGTTTGAATCACATCTCCTTGCTTTTTCCAGCGTTCTTTCACTTCTACTCTGCTCACCAGAATTTTTCCGGGCTGCATAAAATTTCGAATCTTATCTCCACCAAGATTGTAAAATACTTCCCTGTTGTCATTCAGGTAAGTCTGCAGGATATTTATAAACACTTTACTTTTGGAACCTGAATTTTTTCCTGAATCAGTCGAATCGTCAATGGAATAGCTCACCAATTTACAATCAAAATCAGGTGTAGTTGTCTTGCCACTGACAATTTTCTTCATCTCTTCTTTCAATTGAAGCGCTTCTTTTAAATTGGCAACTTGCTTTTCTCCATATTGCATAATATTGAAGAAATAATATTTATTCAGCAGCACGCTTTCAAAAGAGGAATAGCAATTTCCATTTGCATTGGTAGGAATTGGTGTATGTCTCAATACTTCTTGTAGCGGAAGAAAGTCAACATAACCATAGGAAACTTCTTCACCTGCATTGTTTCGTCCGGAAAAATAAAACCCTAAGGTTTGCAATGCTCCTGCTTTTTTATCGATGTCCCATAATTCATAAATGAATAATTGGGTGGTTCTGGAAAATTCCACTCCGGAAGATTCTTCCAGTTTGCGTAAGGTCGATGGTTTTATCTGAACTTCTTTTTTTGGAGAATCCCACAAAGAAACACGGCCAGACATGATTTCATTGTAAACCAACGGAGGTAATTCGTTCACCAGATTATAACCGAGGGTATCAGATTGATCCCTTGAACTTAAAAAAAGCAAAACAGGTGTCGGTGCTGACAACAAATTGCCGTAAATGAATAAAATGAAGAACGTGCACAGAAGTTTTTTCATGATAAGCTTAAGATCGAATTCCTCTCCTGTCAAGAGCTTTTTGAAAACGACGTGCATTCAACAAATGCTGGTCATAGGTTGAAGTAAAACTGTGGTAGCCACTAAAATCTTCTTTCGCACAGAAATACATGTAATTATGCTTTGTATAATTCAACACTGCATTTAATGAAGCTGTAGTTGGAAGACAAATTGGTCCAGGCGGAAGACCTTTGTACATATAGGTGTTGTAGGGAGAATCAATTTCTTTATAGACAGAGAGAACTCTGTTGATGCTGAAATCACCTAAAGCATAAACCAATGTCGGATCTGCTTCAAGTTTCCAGTCTTTTTTATACCGGTTCAAATAAACACCTGCCATGATTGGTTTTTCATCATCCCTGTTAGTTTCAAGCTGAACAATACTGGCTAAAGTAGACACCTGAACAGGAGTCAGAGGTATTGCTCTCGCTTTTGCAAGCCGTTCAGCATTCCAGAATTTATCGTACTCTTTTTTCATTTTTTTTATAAACTGGTCTGCTGATGTGTTCCAATAAACTTCATAGGTATCCGGTAGGAACATTGACAAAATATTCTGAGGCGTAAAACCCAGCTGATGTGTATAGTCAGAATCATCAAGCAAATTAAGAATTGAAACAGATCTGGCTTCTATTTGCTCGCTAACTTTTTGAGCCAGTTCCTGCTTAGTGCGAATATTATTAAATACCAGTTTTACCGGCACTTGTCTTCCTGAACGTAATAAGGAAATAAGTTCTTTGTTATTCATCCGGGGAAGCAATTGATACCTTCCCGGTTTTACCTTATTTACATACTTCATTTGCTCTGCCGTCCATCGAAAAGATTTTTCATCAATCAGCATTTGCCGGTATTCCAGAATGCGAACAACATCTTCAAAGGAAGATCCTGTCGGAATCAAAATATACTGTGGACTTTGTTTGCTTGTAATAACATTTGGAGAATAAATCATTTTATAAATCCTGCTTCCAAAAAAAGCAACAACAATCAAAAGGACGACCACAAGGCTCCACAATACTTGTTTCATTCTCGATTTTTTACCTGGCATTCTGATCGTTTTCCTTTAAGTTAAAGTATTGATTTTTAAAGCGATGTACTGTTATCGTCTGGAATTATCAAGACGAAATTACAAGCAAATTGATTAAACGTTAATGCACAATTAATTATTTCTCAACAGTGGCTGTGTTACTTTGCAAAAAAAATTCATGAAAATCTTTTTATACAGGGAAGACGGTTTCAATGCATATGCTCATTGCCTGAATACTCTGAGAAAAATTCAATTCACTGTTCAGCATTCAAATGAAATCCGGGGAATCATTCACGGCATAAAACACCATTCAACAGCAGCGAAGAGTTCTTTTCTTGACCTGAGAATTCAGAAATTGCTGAATGGATTTCGAATAGACATTTATTCTGATTCCATTTCGGGGAGCAGTTCTGCGCTAAGTCTTGACAATGTCAATGAAAACGAATTCGTAGAAGAATTCATTGACACTCTTCAAACGGAAAATCCTGACAATGCTTTTAAACTCCGGGAACAGCAGCAGTTATTAGCGATTGTGAAATAACACATACGATTTTTTTGAGTCTTGAAACTCGACATATTTCGAATTAAATAGCTTATTATTAGCTATTTATGCAAATTGAAATCGTTAACAGTTTGTTTACATACCAGTAATACCCTGTTCATATCACTCCTTTACTTTTGAAAAAAAACAATGATGGCAACTCCTTTAAAAGTATTGGTTGTAGACGATGAACCAGATATCGTAGAAATTCTAACCTATAACCTGAAAAAGGAAAATTATCAGGTTTTCGCGGCTTACAATGGCGAGGAAGCGATTCAATCAGCAGGTGTCAATCACCCTGATTTGATCATCATGGATATCCGAATGCCTGGAATTTCAGGTATAGAAGCCTGCAGAATCATTAAACATGACGATAAAGTAAAAGACATCCCGGTTCTCTTTCTCACTGCAGATTCAGATGAATACACTACCATGAATGCAATCGATGCAGGAGGTGATCATTTTATTACCAAACCAATTCGTCCATCCCTTCTGATCGGAATGATCAAAGAATTGGTACAAAAAGCATAAGATGCAAAATCGTTCCCACCAGAATTTTCATGTATTGCTGGTTGCAGAGCCTAAACAAGATATTCACAGTCTGGATGCCTCTTTAAAGCAATCAGGTTTCCATGTAAGATGGATTGAGAAGTATTCAATGATTCAGGATGAAGTACGCCATCGCGTTCCTGATATCTTTCTGTTGGATACACAACAAAAAGATCTTGCATGTTTTGAAATATGTCACTCTCTAAAGTCAACTTCTACATTTAAACATAGTAGAATTTTCATTCTTTCAGAAAAAGTTGATGAAAATACTGAGATAGCTGCCTTCAATTCAGGAGCAGATGATTTTGTTATTCGTCCTGTAAAACCTGAAGCGATGATCAGAAGAATTCTGGTTCGTGTTGGCGCAACTAAAGATTCCATCTCATTACAATCGAACATCGACAGCAAAATTCATTTTGTGATAGACCGTGAATCCTATGGGGTTTTCCTCAATCAGCAACAGATTAATGTCTCTCGTAAGGAATTTGAATTACTACATCTGTTAGCGAATCAACCGGGAAAAGTTTTTTCAAGAGATGAAATCTTTAAGAAAGTATGGAACCGCCACCCGGTAGATAAAGACAGAACAATCGATGTTCACGTATTGCGCCTACGCAGAAAGCTTGGGATGAATTTGATACACACACAAAAAGGAATAGGATACAGATTCAGTATTTAGATTAATAGGTATTCGGGGCAGTCCCCGTTGAATTATTAATAATTGGTTCACCATAATCTTAAAAGACTGTTTTTCATTTGTTTATAAAAACACAAACACCGCTGAGCCTTAATACAAATGCAAGTTTCTGTTCACATTTAACATTCACTTAATATTGAAAACATATTGCAGTAATTCAGTGGCAGTTTCTTTGGGGCAAAATTATAACACACCCATGAAACAGAAGTTAACTCTACTCTTCCTCCTTGCTTCCTTGTATGCAAATGGTCTTTTTGCACAAGAAACAGAAGCCACACCACTGGACACACTCACGAACCACGTCGCGGGCATTCGTCAGGATGTGGATGTTTTGAAAAGAATAAAACTAAGTGGATACATTCAGGCTCAATTTCAGTACGGAGATTCAACAGGCGCAGCGGCGTACAATGGAGGAGCCTTCAATGCAGGTATAGATAAAAGATTTATGATTCGCAGAGGTCGTCTGAAAGCTCAATACGATGCACCTGCAAATGACAGAGGGATTTCAACGTCACAGTATGTACTCCAGTTTGATGTAACAGAAAAAGGTCTGACTATCAAAGATGCTTATGGAAAATTTACTGATCCATGGTCTGGTTGGTTCTCGATCACGGCCGGTATGCAAAATCGTCCGTTCGGTTACGAAATCCCATATTCTTCCAGTCTTCGTGAATCACCTGAGCGTGGTCGTCTTTCCCAATTGATTTTCCCGGGAGAACGTGATCTAGGAGCGATGCTCAGCATTCAGGGTCCAAAGACTTCCAACTGGAACTGGATTAAACTTGATGCCGGATTCTTTAATGGAAACGGAGCGCCCGGAGCTGGTGGAGATGTTAGTGACTTTGACAAGAAAAAAGATTTCATCACTCACCTGGCTATCAACAGAACCAGCAAATCTGAAAAAGTAAAATACGGAATTGGTCTGTCATACTACACGGGAGGTTATCGCATTGATACAGTAAACGTGTACAAATTCGGAGTTGATTCTGCAGGTGTGAAAGCATATGTGTTGGATATGAAAAAAGACGATATTAAAAAGGTGAATATCAATACACGTGATTATACAGAAAGAAACTACATTGGAGCAGATGCTCAATTGAGTATTGACTGGAACGCGGGAATAACAACGCTGCGTGCGGAATATATCCAGGGTGATCAACCATCAGGTTCAGGAAATACCGGCAGCACAAAAAGTATCAACTCTAATTTACCTGTAACAACAGATATCTACAAAAGAAAATTTAACGGAGCGTACTTTTACTTTCTGCAGAACATTGCCAGAAGTCCATTTCAGGTTATCGTAAAATACGACTGGTACGATCCGAACACAGAAATTGAAGGAGATGAAATTGGTAAATCTGTCAGTTCAACAACAGTAAAAACCAATGCAACAGATATCAAATATACTACACTCGGTCTGGGTCTTGCTTACCGTTGGGATGCGAATGTTAAGTTGACTGCATATTATGATTCAGTAACTAACGAAACTTCTCAAAACTTATCAGGCTACACAAAGGATTTAAAAGATAATGTATTCACACTTCGAATGCAGGTTAAATTCTAATCATTAAATTAAACAACAGTTCAAAACTTATTCAAATAAACATCAAAATGAAAAAATTACTGGTATTAGCAATCACTCTGGGCTTATCTGCAGCCGGTTTTGCTCAAAAGATTGTAATCAAAGGAAGTGATACTGTACTGCCATTATCACAGAAAGAAGCGGAAACATTCATGAAAAAGAATTCCGGAAAAAGTGTCACCGTTGTTGGTGGAGGTAGCGGAGTCGGCATTTCAGCTTTGATTGATAATTCAACTGACATTGCAATGTCTTCCAGAAAAATGAAGATGGATGAAAGAATGAAACTTCAGGATGCAGGTCGTGCATTCAAAGAAGTGATCATTGCTAATGATGCTTTGTCAGTAATCGTGAACCCTTCCAACAAAGCAGCCAAACTCACGCGTGAACAACTGGAAGGTATCTTCACCGGAAAAATTAAAAACTGGAAAGAAGTTGGCGGGGATGATATGCAGATCATTGTGTATTCACGTGAAACCAGTTCCGGAACCTATGAATTCTTCAAGGAACATGTGATGAACCGTAAAAACTATGCAAGTTCTGTATTGAACATGCCTGCTACAGGTGCAATCATTCAATCCGTTAGTCAGACGAAAGGTGCAATCGGTTATGTTGGACTTGCTTATCTCACTAAAGATGTAAAGGATGTGGCTGTTTCTTATGATAAAGGAAAAACATATGTGAATGCTTCTGTAGAAGCTGCAAGGAACAAAACCTACCCAATCGTTCGTCCACTTTATTATTATTATCCTACATCCAAAGAAGCAAGTATAAAACCATATCTTGATTTTGTACTCAGTCCGGAAGGCCAGGAGATTGTCAATAAAGTGGGATATATCTCTCTTAAATAAATTCGCTTTTTGGTTTAGTTTCCTGCAATACAAAATTCATCCCATGAATTTTGAAACAGCGGTAGTGAAAATTCACTACTGCTGTTTGCATAAGCAAACGAAATCTGTTACAGCAGTGTAAAAATAACATTAACAACAAACAATACCTTGAAGAATTTTCTTAAACGGCTCAGCGAAAAAACAACAGAAGGTTTTTTGATGATCAGTGGATCCATCACAACCTTAACGGTGCTGCTTATTGTAATCTTTCTTTTTAGGGAAGGTCTTGGTTTATTTACAACATCTCCTCTGGAAAACCGGAATGTAATAGTTGTGAATAAAAATAATCCGATTGAACATTTAACTGCAAGGCAAATCAAAGAAATCTTTGATCAACAGATCACAAACTGGAAAGATGTTGGTGGAAAAAATGACACAATCATTTTATTTACAATCAATGATCTTTCTACTTATTTTTCTGATGAAGAGATTGGAGAAAATTTCGAATACCTTCCTGAGAAACTGAATACACTGGTTGATAGTATTCCGAATTTGCTTGCAGTTTACACAGACAAATACCTTGTTAAGGACATAAAAGGAAAACTTGTCAAAGTTGATAAGAACAACATTCCGGATTTTCTTTTGGGAAAAGAATGGTTCCCGACTGCAGAACCTGCAGTTCAACTGGGTGTACTTCCTTTAATTCTCGGAACGCTTTTAGTTTCTGTATTCGCGATACTTTTTGCATTACCTATTGGGATTGCAACATCAATTTACATGGCAGAAGTTGCGAATGAAAAAGTCAGAAAAATTCTAAAGCCTATCATTGAATTGTTAGCCGGAATTCCATCTGTGGTTTACGGTTTCTTTGGTTTGATAGTAATAGTTCCTCTGATTCATGATGTCTTTAACCTGCCGGTGGGTGAAACAGCACTCGCAGGATCAATTGTTTTGGCAATCATGGCTCTTCCCACAATTATTACTGTGTCGGAAGATGCTATTCGAAATACTCCGAGAAGTATGAAAGAGGCTTCTCTTGCACTCGGAGCAAATCGCTGGCAAACGATTCATCGGGTTGTACTGCCCTACTCTATGTCAGGGATCACTGCCGCCGCTATCCTCGGTATTGGAAGAGCTATTGGTGAAACTATGGCTGTATTGATGGTAACCGGAAATGCAGCTGTAATGCCGCATTCACTTTTGCAGCCAGTACGGACAATTCCTGCAACCATTGCAGCAGAATTGGGTGAGGCTCCTCAAGGCGGTGTGCATTATAAGGCATTGTTTGCGCTTGGGTGTATTTTATTTATTCTGACACTTGTGATCAACCTGTGGGTCGAATACATTTCATCCAAAAGAAAATTGAATAAATAGCATAACATTATGAAAAAGCAAACCAAAGAAATAGTTGCTTTCTGGACCTTCAGGATCCTCAGTATACTTGTACTTGGTGTATTGGTTTGGATCCTTGAATTCATTTTTGTGAGAGGATGGCATATGTTGAACTGGGATTTCCTGACAAAGATGCCCGAAGATGGAATGACAAAAGGGGGAATTTATCCTGCTATTATAGGTACTTTGTATCTGGTTGCAGGTTCTATGTTGTTTGCATTCCCGATTGGTGTGATGGCAGGAATTTATATCAATGAATACACGAAAGATTCCTGGTTTAAACGGTTTATGAAATTAATGACCAACAATCTTGCTGGAATTCCTTCAATTGTATTTGGATTATTTGGAATGTCGTTGTTTGTGAAAACACTCGGATTCGGTGATTCAATTCTTGCAGGTTCACTTACTTTGGGTTTGCTCGCTTTACCTGTGGTGATCCGTGTGACAGAAGAAGCATTGCTTGCAGTGGATGATAGCTTTCGACAAGGAAGCCTTGCTCTCGGAGCTACAAAATTACAAACCATACGTAAGGTGGTTCTGCCAATAGCAATGCCTAATATTCTGACCGGATTGATTCTTTCCATAGGACGAGTATCAGGCGAAACTGCTCCGATATTATTTACAGTTGCTGCATATTTCTTACCTAAACTACCCTCATCCATTTTCGATCAAGTGATGGCCCTTCCTTACCATTTGTATGTAATTTCAACAAGTGGAACTAAAGTGGAAGAATCCCGTGACATGGCTTATGGAACAGCACTAGTGCTTGTTTTGTTTGTATTGATTTTAAATCTGATTGCAAATGCAATGAGAAGATACCTGGGTAAAAAAGTAAAAATGAACTAATCTCATCAAATTGAAATTCTGAAAAATGAATAAAATCGAAAGTCATAATGTACATCTGTATTATGGAGAATTCCATGCTTTGAAAGGCATTAGCATGTCCATCAAAGCCAATACAGTCACTGCTTTAATCGGACCTTCAGGATGCGGGAAATCTACTTATCTGCGACTCTTCAATAGAATGAATGACCTCATTGATGATGTAAAAATTGAAGGTGATATCCTGATCGATGGAAAAGACATTTACAAAAAGAATATCGGTATGCGTATCGATGAATTGCGCAAAGAAGTAGGAATGGTTTTTCAAAAACCCAATCCATTTCCAAAGTCAATTTTTGAAAATGTCGCATATGGTTTGAGAGTAAACGGAATCGACCACAAAACGTACATTGAAGAAAGAGTAGAAACATCGCTGCGACAGGCTGCCCTCTGGGAAGAAGTTAAAGACAAATTAAAAAAATCCGCATTCGAATTATCAGGTGGACAGCAACAAAGATTATGTATCGCCAGAGCTTTGGCCATAGAACCATCTGTTTTATTAATGGACGAACCTGCTTCGGCTCTGGATCCAATATCCACTTCCAAAATAGAAGAATTGATCTATGAACTCAAATCGAAATACACAATTATCATTGTCACACACAACATGCAACAGGCAGGACGTGTGAGTGATAAGACGGCGTTTTTCTATCTTGGTGATTTGATCGAATACGATGATACACCTGTTATCTTTACCAATCCAAGTGATCCCCGTACTCAAAGTTATGTTACGGGTAGATTTGGATGATCTGACTCATACTCAGTATTAATAACATTAAAATAAACTTACCTATTATCTATCCATCCAAAATCACATGACTCATTTAGATGTTGAATTGAAAAGACTGAAAGAAGAGAAACTTGAAATGTTTGATCTGGTAATTCTTCAGTTGAACAAGGCGAAGTCCTCATTTTTACAAATGGATAAAGCACTTGCAAGAGAAGTAAATTTCAATGAAAAGAGAGTTAATGCTCTTGAATTAAAGATCGACAAAGATTGTGAAAACATCTTTGCACTGTTTAATCCGGTAGCGATTGATCTTCGATTTGTTCTCGCTGTGCTGAAAATTAATTCCAATCTCGAAAGAATCGGAGATATTGCTGATGGAATTGCGAGATATGTTGCACAAACAGAGACACCCTTTGATCCGGAACTACTGAAAGTTACACGATTGGAAGAAATGTGGAATACTGCTATTGAAATGCTGTCGGATGTCAGACTCGCTTTTGAAGCTGACAATGCAAAGATGTCCCGGGAAGTATTCAAAAAGGATGATGTACTGGATGAAATCAACAGCAATGCAAATGATGTGATTGAAACTTATATCAAATCTCACCCTGACAAAATAAGTCAGGCACTTCACATTGTTTCTTCCATCCGGAAATTGGAAAGAACAGGTGATCAGACAAAAAACATAGCAGAAGAAATTATTTTCTTTTTAGAAGCTAAGGTGCTGAAACACTTATCGGAAAAAGCGAAGAGTGAATAATTCTTCTTTTCTTTTTGATTTTAATGTACAATTACGTCAGGCATGATAACCTCCCTGATTCTTTAGTGCTTTATTAATTCTTTTAATGAGAATGGGGCCTTCATAGATGAATCCGGTATACAATTGCACCAGACTTGCACCCGCATTGAGTTTTTCAATTGCATCATGTGCAGAATGAATTCCCCCTACACCGATAACCGAAAATCTCTTTTGGGATTTTTCTGATAAGTACTTTATCACTTCTGTAGCCCGGTTACGCAAAGGTTTTCCACTCAATCCTCCGGCTCCAATATGATTGATCTCATTTATTTCTGTCTTCAATCCGGATCTTGAGATAGTCGTGTTGGTAGCAATTACACCATCCAAATTTGTTTCCAATGTCACCTCAACAATTTCATCCAATTGTGTGACAGATAAATCAGGTGCTATTTTCAGGAAAAGTGGTTTGATTTTTTTTCCATTGTGTCCATTTGAAAGTCCTGATCCTGCCAATTCTTTATTCAGGTTTTGCAAGTGTCTCAGGATTTTCAATAAAGGTTCCTTTTCCTGAAGTGCTCTCAGATCCGGAGTATTGGGTGAGCTTACATTTACCACAAAGTAATCTACATAGTTGTACAAAGCACGAAAACAGTAATCATAATCATCTACTGCATTTTCATTTGGCGTAATTTTATTTTTTCCGATGTTCCCTCCTACTACCACATTTGGAGGTCTTTTCTTCAAACGTTTCACCATCGCTTCAACACCCTCATTGTTGAATCCCATTCTGTTGATGATAGCTTCATCTTTTTTCAGACGAAACATTCGTGGCTTAGGGTTGCCTGGTTGAGGCTGAGGTGTTACTGTTCCAACTTCAATAAAACCGAATCCGAGTGCTGCTAAGGCTTCAATCATCTTCGCGTCTTTATCAAATCCTGCGGCAAGGCCAACAGGATTGGGAAAACGCAGTCCAAAAAGTTCCCTTTCTGTTGATTTATCCGTGGTTCCATACATCGCCCGAAGGATTGATTTCATACCGGGAATCCGGATCAAAATGCATAACACACGAACTACAAAATGATGTATTGTCTCCGGATCAATCAGAAAAAAAACCGGACGAATTAACCTGGTATACCAACTCATAAGTGCCAAAATTAATCATTTGAACCAATTAAGGGCATATGAAAATCAACGATTTAGAAGAAAGGAAATGTGTTCTTTTGCTTTTCATCCGCCAATATTTACGTATATATAAATTATTTTTTAGATTTGCCTAAATTTTATTATTAGATTAATAGAAACTAATACAAACATTCTTTTATCCATATGCATTCTCAAACTGAAGAAAATTATTTGAAAGCTATATTCAAGCTCCTGGAAAAAGGAGAAAAAAAGATCAGCACCAATGCCATCGCATCGCTTGTTGAAACGGCCCCGGCTTCCGTTACGGATATGCTGAAAAAATTGGCGGAAAAGAAATTGATTCGTTATGAAAAATACCAGGGTGTAACATTAAGTGTATCCGGAAAAAAAGTGGCGATCAATATTATCCGTAAACACAGGTTATGGGAATATTTCCTGGTTGAAAAGCTTGGCTTCACCTGGGATCAGGTTCATGATATTGCGGAGCAACTTGAGCACATTAAATCTGAATCCCTAATCAGCAGGTTGGACAGTTATTTGGGAAATCCGCGGGTAGATCCACACGGTGATCCAATACCGGATGAACATGGAGTTTTTCATACTCAAAATACCATCCCGTTGAGTGTAGCATCGATAAACTCCTCAGTGATTATTACAGGAGTGATTGATCACCGACCGGTTTTTCTTCGCTTTTTAGAAAAGGAAGGATTTGGACTCGGAAAAAAAATAATCATTAAAGAGAAGGAAGACATTGATCAAAGCATGCTTGTGTTGATTTCAGGTTCAAAAAAATTGAAACACCTGAGCAATGAGATTGCGCGGAATATTCTTGTCCTTCCTGAAAAATAGAATTCAACATTCATTAATCATTATTCACTTTTATTTATGGCAGAATTAAAATACTCCAATACGTCATTACCAGAAGTTCATGAATCGGTGGATGTTTCATCAACCGGTAAGGGTTGGAAGAAAATCCTAGCGTTTCTCGGCCCTGCATATCTTGTCAGCGTAGGTTATATGGATCCGGGAAACTGGGCAACAGATATCGCAGGCGGAAGTCAGTTTGGCTATACCCTCATTTGGGTATTGCTTATGTCTAATCTCATGGCGGTATTATTACAAAGCCTCAGTGCGCGATTAGGTATTGTGCGCGGGCGAGATTTAGCGCAGGCTTCCAGAGAAACGTATTCTAAGCCGGTGAATCTCGCTTTGTATTTCCTTGCAGAGATTGCCATTGCAGCCTGTGATCTTGCTGAGGTACTCGGAATGGCGATTGGTCTCAATTTATTGTTTCACATTCCACTGTTGTGGGGTGTTTGCATTACAGTACTGGATACATTTCTGCTTTTGTTTCTGATCAATTTCGGGATGCGAAAAATGGAAGCTTTTATCATTGCACTCATCACTATCATCGGATTGGCATTCCTTACTGAAATGATATTGGCAAAACCCGATCTTGGTGAGGTTGTCAAAGGATTTGCACCTATTATTCCGAATGAAACCGCACTATATATTGCTATTGGAATTATTGGCGCAACAGTGATGCCGCATAATTTGTATCTGCATTCTTCACTTGTTCAAACCCGTAAATTCAACAGATCTTCCAAGGATATCCGAAAAGCTATTCGATACAACATATTTGATTCAGTAATCGCACTTAACCTTGCATTTTTCGTTAATGCAGCAATCCTTGTTTTAGCGGCATCCACATTTTTCAAAAATGGAATGTATGATGTTGCGGAAATTCAGGATGCTCACAAATTTCTGGAACCGATGCTGGGAACCAGCCTTGCTCCTGCCCTTTTTGCAATTGCGCTTATCGCATCCGGGCAAAGCTCCACGCTTACAGGTACCCTTGCCGGACAAATTGTGATGGAAGGTTATCTGCGTTTGCGGATAGCTCCATGGATCCGGCGCTTGCTTACCCGAATGGTTGCTATTATTCCGGCATTGTTCACGATAGTTTATTTTGGAGAAGCAGCCACGGGAAAGCTTTTGATCTTATCTCAAGTCATTCTGAGTATACAGTTGGGGTTTGCGGTGATTCCACTCATCCACTTTGTGAGTGATAAAAATAAAATGAAGGAGTTTGTAATTCCTGTGTATGTTCAGATTCCTGCATGGATTACTGCTTTTATCATCGTTATCCTTAATGCACGTCTGGTGTATAGTCAGATTGCTGATTGGTTACAGACAAGTGATAATCCACTTGTGTTATGGTTAACAGTCGTGCCTATCGCGATTCTGGCAGCGCTATTATTGTTGTTTATCACTTTCAGACCATTGTTTAAAAAGATGAAGCACTCGCATGCTCAAGTGCCACATCTGGAGGCGAAAGAACTACTCCTTGTAGAACCTAAACCATACAAAAGAATCGCGGTTGCAGTTGATTTCTCTAAAATGGATCAACTGAATATTTCGAATGCAGTGAGTCAGGGAGGAAAGAAGGCACATTATCTACTTTTGCACATTGTGGAATCCGCGGGAGCGTTGATGATGAAACAGGATATACAGGACTTTGAATTTCGTTCAGACCAAAAGAACATGGAACTTTATGTTCAAGATTTAAGATCCAAAGGATATGATGTTGACTTAAAGATTGGTTATGGAAATCCAAAGAAGGCAATTCCGGAACTTGTGAATCAATTTCAAGCAGATTTATTAGTCATGGGGGCTCATGGTCACAAAGGCTTTAAGGATATGATCCTGGGCACTACAGTTGATGTAGTTCGACACCGGGTTCATATTCCGGTGTTAATTGTCAGAGAGGAAAATAGTTAAACAATAAGCGATGACCAAAATGAATTAGAGAGTTACAAGACGGGTCATTCTGTATCTTTGTGTTTCATATTTATGTTTACATGAGTCAGGATAAAATTGTCATACTCAATAAAAAAGCTTCATTTGAATTTTTTCTGCTTCAGACATTCAGTGCTGGAATGATGTTGAGCGGTACAGAAGTCAAAGCAATACGGGAAGGAAAAGCTAGCTTATCGGAAGCCTATTGCTTTGTTCAGGAAGGCGAAGTATGGATAAAGAACATGCATATATCAGAATTTAAGCAAGGTTCTTATAATAATCATGAACCCAAAAGACTGAGGAAACTGTTGCTGAATAAGGCAGAAATACGGAAGATAGAATCTAAACTGAAAGAGAAAGGAACAACGATAATACCCGTTCAATTATATTTCAATGAGCGAGGCTATGCTAAGATTGATATTGCTGTAGCCAGAGGAAAGAAAATGTTTGACAAGCGGGAAGATTTAAAAAAGAAGGATCAGGAAATGGAAATAAGAAAAGTGGTTAGAACATAGTAGAAAAAAAAAGTCCGGATTTTCATCCGGACTTTTTTTTCATTATTCGATGTATTAGAAATACATTGAAAGAACAATTTGACCACCGGCATTATCAACATCAAGGTTGAAGTTAGATGATTTACCAGTTTTAGTAGTTACAGTTTTTACACCAGGAGTAGTAGCACCTGCATCCCAGAACTCAACTGTAGATTCGCCTTCACCTGTAGAAGTGAGACCAAGTCCCCATCCATATTCAGCGCTCAATGACATTTTAGGAGCGAAGAAATATTCAGCACCGATAAAACCACGGATGTTGAATCCGAAAGTTGAACCGTTTTTAGCTTCAGTAGTGCGCTCACCGTTACCACCGAGGTTACCACCCCAGTTAGTACTGTTTGGACTGGTGTTAGTAGCAGAGAAAGCATTACCATAAGTGTAAGTAGTTTTACCACTACCAAGACCGATACCAGCTTCAGCACCATAGAAGCCTTTCAAACGGCCTTTTCCGCGGTATTTTTGAATACCTGCACCGATTGTGAAGTTCATGGAACTGATTTTACGGTTATCAGTTACAGTTGCAGGAGGATTAGAAGTGCTTCCATCCTGATCAACAATACCATCGTTAGATGTAGAACCGAAACCGATACGAACTTTCGCACGGATAGCAGTATTCTCATCTTTCATCATTTTTCCAACGAGGGTCATGTTTTGCTGATATCTTGCAGACACTGAGTTGTCAACTGTGTTGTTGAACAGGTTACCGAAATAACCTAAGAGTGGAGCTGCATCAAATCCAATTGACCAATCATTCGCCTCCGGAAGAATCGGAGTATTCTTTTTTGACATCATGTCTTGAGCATTAGCTCCAATAATCGCTGTTGCTAAAGCTGCAGTAAGAATGAGTTTTTTCATTTTTCTGTGTTTTAAGGTTTAGTTGGGTTTATAATGGTGACAAATTTAAGCGCATCTCAAAATATGAGTCAAGTTTTTATTAGAGTTATCCACCCTACAGTGTTCATAGAGCTACCTGTCAGATGATTAAAATATCCTTGATACGCAATTTTAACAGTTAAGGTTAAATTAGGTTACGTTTTCAAATAGTCGCACAAAAATCTAAAATATTGCCCCGGAATTGAAATTTTTCCAAATGATTCTTATCATGATTGTATAATGAGACTAAGTGAACCACTCTATAGCATTGTTATACAACAACATATGCGTCATCATTTTTAAGGTTGTATTTGAATGAAATTCAGTAAAACCTTCTCTTTTTCTTTTTTTGAATTGTTTTAGTTTAAAATCAAGCATTCAGGTTTTGACTTTGAAGTTACCATCTAATTATGTTCACTTATTTTTTTGAAAAAATTTCATCATGCATTTTTATTGATTTCGAAGTTGATTATTTATCCCAAAATCCTCCAACTCTTTTGAATCAATTCAACTTATTAAACTGAATTATAAAACTGTCCTGGAATTTTCCATTTCAAAAGAAATTGCGAAAAAACTCAATTTTATGAACAGCATGTTAGAAAATGATCCGATTCACTTTCAAAAGATTGTCTTGTGATCAAATAAGTTTTTAAGTTAATTTTTGTTAATCAGTTCCTTTTTTTGCTAGATTGACGTCAATTTTCAGGAAACGCTAGTTTAACCAAAATCAAATTCTATGAGAAAAACACTTACGCTATTCGCGTTGCTGTTGGCCTTTGTATCTATCAAGGCTACAGCTCAAGACCGAACCATTACTGGTAAGGTCACATCCTCCGAGGACAACCTCACGGTTCCAGGAGTAAGTGTAGTTGTACCAGGCACCACAGTTGGTACATCTACGGATATGGATGGTAATTTTAAAATCATCATTCCGAAAACTGCAAAAGCTTTGCGCTTTTCATCAGTGGGATTAAAAACAAAAGATGTTACAATTGGAGCTGGGAATGTTTTGGATGTAATATTAGATCCAGACGTTCTTAAATTGAATGAAATTGTTGTTACCGCTCTTGGAATCGAAAAAGAGACAAGATCTCTCGGGTATTCCACAACGAATGTAGGCGGTGACCAGATCAGAAAATCTGGTGAGGTGAACGTAGTAAGTGGTTTATCTGGTAAAGTCGCTGGAATTCAAATTACATCTTCAGCTGGAACACCGGGAGCTTCCAGTAAAATTCTTTTACGAGGAAACAAATCATTCACCGGAGAAAATCAACCATTGTTTGTAATTGATGGAGTTCCACTCGACAACTCAACGAATGCAACTTCAGGAAATGATTACCCTTTCAACAATTATTTGGAGCAGGTGAATTATTCAAACCGTGCAATTGACATTAACCCGGATGACATTGAATCTATCAACGTATTGAAAGGACCAGCCGCGGCAACTTTGTATGGTGAGCGAGGTGCAAACGGGGCAATTGTTATCACAACCAAGAAAGCGAAATACGGACAAAAGACTGAAGTAGTTGTGTCATCAAACATACAATGGGATCAGGTAAACAAATTGCCAGACCTTCAAAGTACATATGCACAGGGAAATGGTGGTGGCTATACAGGAAGTCCGGGATCATATAGTACTTGGACACCTGGTGCTGATGATATTTATGGAACTGATGACGATAATATTGGAACTGCCAATTCATGGGGTCCAAAAATTTCTGATCTTGGAATGACATCTTATAATAATCCTGAGAATTTTTTCAAAACTGGTGTTACTAAAAACAACAGTATTTCTATTTCTTCAGGTACAGACAAAAATGCTTACAGATTGTCTGTTTCTCATACTGATCAGACTGGTATCGTTCCGAATACTGATTTCAAACGTTTATCCGCTCGTTTGACTGCACAATCTCAACTGAGTCAAAAGATCTCAGTTGGATCAACTGTAAACATCATCACAGCCGGAGGAAATAAAGCACAACAAGGTTCCAACCTTAGTGGAGTAATGTTGAGCTTGCTTCGTGCTCCTGCCAGCTACGATTTGAGAGATGGTTCAGCCACAAGCTATGAACATCCAAACGGTTCTCAGTACAATTATTTTGCAGCATACGATAACCCGTATTGGAGTGCTGATAACAACACTTTCAACGAGTACAATACACGTATTCTTTCCAATATTGCATTGAATTATTATCCAACCAATTGGCTGAAATTCACCTGGAGACCTGGTATCGATACCTATAATGAAGTACGTAAAGGTATTTATGCTGTTGGTTCAAATAATTCAGCCCAGACGTTAGGAGGACAAATCTCTGAGAACACCATTTTCCATCAGGAGTTGTACAATGATTTGTTGGCGACTCTGACTCATGATTTCAACAAATTCTCCACCACATTGATTATTGGTACCAATGCAAACCAACGCTTAGACAAATTTTTATTTTCCAGAGGAAGGAATCTGGCAATACGTGGATTTTATAATCTTGGTAACGCATCAGATTTATATGCAGACCAAACAACGATTCGCCGCAGAAGTGCCGCATTGTTTGCTGACCTCAGTCTAGGTTATGATAATACCGTTTTCGTTGGACTTACAGCACGTCAGGAATGGTCGTCTACTTTTGGTGTAAACAAACGTACTTTCTTCTATCCTGGTGCGAACCTTTCATTTGTATTCACAGAATTGAAACCATTGAAAGGAATTGCAAATGTTCTTTCCTTTGGTAAACTGCGTGCAGCCTTTGCAACAGCTGCTGCTTCTCCTCCAGCCTATTCTTCAATTAATACTTACAACAAACCATTCTTCACAGATGGATTCACCAATGGACTTGCCTTTCCGTATCTTGGACAAAATGGGTACGGAACTAATACCACAATTGGAAATCCTGATCTGCAACCAGAAGAAACCAGCGGACCAGAACTTGGAATTGAATTGAAATTCTTTAATGACCGTTTGACCTTTGATGGAACATACTACAATCAAACAACAAAAAACATCTTGCTTGTAAGACCGGTTCCATATTCATCCGGTCACTCAGCTTTGTATGATAATGCCGGCGAGATGGTAAATAAAGGAATAGAACTTGAATTGGGATTAATACCTATCCGTTCTAAAAAATTCAGCTGGAGCATCGATGCGAATTATGCCGCAAATAAAAATGAAGTGACCAAGCTTGCTGAAGGTGTAGATCAAATTGAAATTGAAGTTGGTTTTGGTGACCCAGGAGTATTTGCTAAAGTAGGCGAACCATACGGAGTTTTGTATGGTACTACATGGGAAAGAGATGCATCCGGTAATTTGATTGTGGATGCAAGTGGTTTACCAATTCCATCCTCTACTTTATCAAAAGTTGGATCTGCCTATCCAAAATTTACTGCTGGTATCCGGAACACTTTCTCTTATATGAATTTTACTCTCAGTGGGTTATTGGATATTCGCAATGGTGGTGATATCTGGAACGGTACTCAAGCAAGATTAAATCGAATAGGACGTTCTGAAGAATCCGCTGATCGCGAACATACATTTATTATTCCTGGTGTAAAAGAGGATGGATCTGCAAATGATATTCCAGTTGAAGCAAGAGATTACTGGCAATACTATAAAGGAGACTTTGGTGCAACGGAAGAAGCTATTCAGGATGGAGGTTGGGTTCGTTTGCGTGAACTAACATTGAGTTATCTTATCACCAAAGTGAAATTTGTGCGCAGTATTGAATTGAGTGTTTCCGGTCGTAATCTATGGGTAAGTACTGATTATTCCGGTGTAGATCCTGAAACCAGCCTTACTGGTGCAGGTTCTAATTATACAGGTATTGACTGGTTTGTAATGCCGAATACCAAATCGTATTCTGTTGGAGTCAAAGTCACACTTTAATTCATTCACCGAGAAAAAATACTATCATGAAAAGAAAAATAAATATCCTCTTAGTTCTTTCGCTCTTGTTGTATTCAACAAGTTGCGAAAAATATGTCTCTAAGGATGACAGAGACCCAAACAATCCTACCACTGCAACACTTCAGACATTATTGCCTGTTGTAGAAGTTGCAGTATTCTCTACAAACACAGGTCAAATGGCTCGTACAAGCGGAATTTGGGCTCAGCATTTTACAGGTACTCAATTTCAATTTGTTGAGTATGGGAAATACTCTCTCTCTGAAAATGATGTTCAAAATGACTGGAATACGATTTACACAGCTGGAATCGCTAATGCCAACGAGGTGATCGCAAAAGGTACAGCTCAGGGTTCACCTTATTATGTCGGAATAGGAAAAATTCTGAAATGTATGTTATTAGGGATTGCTTCAGATTTTTGGGGTGATATTCCTGAACGTGAAGCTGGTTTAGGTATTGAAAATCTGACACCTCATTATGATGCGCAGCAAGTTGTAATTGCTGATATGCAAAGTATGCTCTCAGAAGCAATCGCAGCTCTTAAATTGGATATTTCTGCAAACAATGGACTCATTCCGACTACGGATGATTTCATTCATAATGGAGATGCTTCTGCATGGATCCGAACTGCATGGATACTGAAAGCGAGATATGCAAATCGCCTAAGCAAACGGGATGGTTCAGGTTCCGCTACAGCTGCATTGCAATATATTGACAATGCAATTGCTGATGGTCTGTCCGGTAATGCAGATGATGCAAATGCAATCTTTGAGGAAGCCGGTGGCTCAGCCCTGAACCAGTGGTATGCATTCGAACAAGATCGTGCCGGTTATATCAAAACTTGCGCTACGCTTATTGATACAATGAATGCTCTTAATGACCCTCGTTTACCCTTCTATGCTGCTCCTGATACTGGTGGTGCTTTCAGTGGTACTCCAATTGATTCTGAAGATCAAAACACCTCTTCAATTGGATCTTATTTTGCAAGTCCTTCTGCACCTATGCCATTAATTACTTATGTAGAAGCAAGATTTATTGAAGCAGAAGCGGCATTGCGTTCAGGTAATAACGCACGTGCTCAAACTGCTTACACTGAAGCACTCACTGCCGCATTAAATCGTTACGACGGTATTGATGCTGCCGGTGTTACTGCTTATCTTGCAGCAAACGGAACGCTTGGATCAAGCCCATTGGCTCAGATTATGTTCCAAAAATGGATTTCCAGCTATACTCAACCTGAAGCTTGGTCAGACTGGCGTCGGACAAATTTGCCAGCGTTGACACCTAATCCAAGTGGCATTATTCCTACTATTCCTGTCAGATATCCTACAGAACAAAATGAAAGATTGTATAACCCGAATGCTGTGGTAGTTTCAAATCTAACCAGTAATGTTTGGTGGGCACAATAACAATTGAATGAAATAAAAAAAGCTGTCACAATGTGACAGCTTTTTTTTTGCCCGATCTCTGAGTAATTTTCCTAAATAAATTTTATTATGTTAATCTATCTATAATTGAATAGTGAAATCCATCTCAAATCATTTATGGGAATTACTTGTGCTTCCCCATTCCTTATTCTCTAACATGGGTACAAACCGAAAATTTTTCAATTCATGCTTTTCAAAAGTACTTTCAGATGTTTTCAGAATGGTTGTCATCACTTGTACTTCTCCGGCACCTACCGGAATCACCATTATACCTCCAACTTTCAATTGCTTAAGTAACTCCTCAGGTACTAAGGGTGCACCACAGGTAACCAGGATTTTATCGAATGGAGCATAGGAAGGAAGACCTTTGTAGCCATCTCCATAAAAAAGCTTCGGGTTATAACCCAGGGAGGGCAGGAATTTTTGAGCCTTATCAAACAACTCTTTTTGTCGTTCTATTGAAAAGACCTTTGCTCCTAATTCAAGGAGAATGGTAGTTTGATAACCACTTCCGGTGCCAATCTCCAACACCTTGTCTCCCTTAGAGATATGCAGCAATGAAGTTTGATATGCAACAGTGTATGGCTGTGAAATCGTTTGACCTGCTCCTATTTTGAAAGCCTGATCAGTATATGCCTGATTAAGAAAAGCTTTTTCTAAAAAAAGATGGCGCGGCACTTTCATCATAGCTTCAAGCACCTGTTCATCATCAATTCCTTTAACCCGAATGCTGTCAATCAATTGCTTACGCATCCCCTGATGCTTAAAATTATCTTCTGTTTGCTTATTCATCATGTAATTGAGTCGTGCAAAGAAACCGTCAAAATCAATCAATTTTAGCGAATTTTCTTTAAAATATCAACAAAATACCGTTCACATTGCCACAATAATCCTTTTCTGACGCCTCAGAAATTGCTAATTTCGCGACGCATTAAAACCGCGAATTCAACCATGGTCAAAATTGGAGTGATTGGAGCAGGTCATTTAGGGAAGATCCATCTTCGGCTTTTAAAAGAGATCAGTACTGTTGAATTGGTGGGTTTTTTCGATCATCATCCGGATCACGCTGCTCTGGTGGCGAAAGATTTAAATCTGAAAGCATTCGATTCAGCCGAGGAGTTGATTGATCAATGTGATGCAGTGGATATCGTGACTCCTACCCTCGCGCATTTTGAGTATGCAGTCAAAGCTCTGCGCAAATCCAAACATATCTTTATAGAAAAACCAGTAACGCATACTGTAAACGATGCCAAAAAATTGGTTTCCCTTGTGCATGAAGCTGGAGTGAAAGCACAAGTTGGCCATGTCGAACGTTTCAATCCCGCATTTCTTGCAGCGCGTGATTATTTGAATCAACCGATGTTCATTGAAACACATCGACTAGCTGAATTCAATCCACGAGGAACCGATGTTTCGGTTGTGCATGATTTAATGATTCATGACATTGATATTGTTCTCAGTGTTGTCAGGTCACCGGTTAAAAAAATAAGCGCAAGTGGAGTCGCAGTCATCAGTGATACACCAGACATAGCCAATGCACGGATTGAATTTGACAATGGCTGTGTCGCAAATCTTACTTCCAGTCGGATGTCACTTAAGAATATGCGCAAGAGTCGTTTTTTTCAGAGAGACGCATATATTTCAGTTGACTTTTTAAAAAAGAAAACAGAAGTGGTCAGATTGAAAAATCTTGTTGGAGATGCTGGTCCACTTGATATCACCATTGATCTTGGACAAAACAAAGGTTCCAAAATCATCTACTTTGATCAGCCAAAAATTGAAGAATCAAATGCGATCAAAATGGAATTGGAATTGTTTGCTCAAAGTATACTTGAAGACAAACCTACAGTCGTACCGATAGAAGAAGGACATCTTGCCTTACATGTCGCTCACCAGGTAATGGAAAAACTCAATTCATCATTGAATGTTTTTGCCTGAATTATCAGAGTCATGAAAAGCAGAATCATACTCAAATACAAACTTATCATTGGTGTATTGCTTTTTATCAATGCACTGTTGTCATGCAATGTGATTAATCCTGCTGAATCGATTCCGGGTTATATTCATCTTGACTCAATCCATTTGTCAACTGACTATTTCACGGAAGGAAGTTCTGCTTCAAAAATTTCAGATGCATGGATATTTGTTGACAATGTTTACCTCGGCACATATGGTTTGCCATGTACATTTCCAGTTGCGAAAAGTGGTCAGCATAAAATTAGTATCAGGGCCGGAGTACAGGCGAACGGGATGTCAGACAATCGTGTTGCGTACCCACCCTATTCCACTTACGATACAACTATAAACCTCGTTGCTGGTACAGTAACAAACATTCTACCGGTTGTGAATTATAAAACAGGCACCGAATTCAAACAAATAGAAGATTTTGATGACGGAAGCGTATCTCTGGTTTCCACTTCCTCCAGCCTTGCACCTTTAAATATTACACAGTCATCAGATCCGAACGCTTTCGAAAACAACTCCGGGTATTTTAGTCTGGATGATAACCATCCTTCTTTTGAAGTTGCCAGTTCAGACACATTCTCACTGCCGATAAACGTTCCTGTTTTCCTGGAATTAAATTATAAATGTGACAATGAATTTACAATTGGCATATTTATTAGCGGTGGAAGTGTGTTACAAAATCCTCTGGTCATTGCAAGGCCAACTTCAGTATGGAAAAAAATTTATGTAAATATTTCCGAACTGGGCGGAGTAACCGGTGGCAATGTGTTTTATAAAATTTATCTCAAAGGAGATAAGAGTTCTGCTTTGTCTACAACCATGTTTTATTTTGACAACCTTAAAGTTTTGTATTGATGAATAAACGCATTCAAACATTGGTGTTTATTCTTGCTGACTGGTTGTCGGCCGTCATGGCCTGGGGGGTATTTTATGTCTACCGGAAAATTGTAATTGAATCTCTTACACTGAACTCTCCGGAATTTTCGCTTGACAGGAAATTCTATCTGGGTATTCTTTTCATCCCTGTCTGCTGGGTTTTTGTTTATGCAATTACAGGTGCGTATCGAAATGTATATCGCAAAAGCCGACTGAAGGAACTGGGACAAACTTTATACCTTTCTGTTGTTGGTGTATTAATAATTTTCTTTTCGCTGTTATTGGATGATACTGTAATTTCTTACAAAACATATTACCATACTTTTTTCACACTACTAACACTTCATTTTGTTATCACTGCTTTGTTCAGATTTATTTTATCTACCAATGTTGTAAACAAAATTCATAAGCGTAAGATAGGATTCAATACTGTCATGATTGGAAGCAATACCAATGCATTGAACTTGTTGAAACAAATGGATTCCGAATTACAATCAGAAGGAAATAAATTTATCGGATTCGTTCATGTTGATGGTAACAATGACCATTTGTTGTCTGCACATTTACCCAACCTGGGTGATATTCGCACATTAAGAGAAATCATTGAACAAAACAAAGTAGAAGAAGCCATTATCGCTCTGGAATCTTCCGAGCACGAAAATATTGGTAAAGTCATCAACGAACTTGAAGATTTGCCGGTGATCATCAAAATTATTCCGGACATGTATGACATCTTATCAGGTTCGGTGAAAATGAATGCCATTTTCGGAGCTCCACTGATTGAAATTTCTCCGGATTTAATGCCGGTTTGGCAACAGTCAGTCAAAAGATTTTTAGATATCATGATTTCTTTGTTTGTCATGATATGTTTTTCTCCTCTCTATATTTTCACTGCATTGGGTGTTGCATTTTCCTCAAGAGGACCATTGTTTTACAGCCACGAACGAATTGGTTTGCATGGTAGACCATTTAAGATCTATAAGTTCAGGTCGATGGTGGCAGATGCAGAAAAATTCGGACCGCAGCTTTCAAGTACACTCGACAAACGTGTCACGAGATTTGGCAAATGGATGCGGAAGATTCGTCTGGATGAAATTCCACAATTCTACAATGTGTTAAAAGGAGACATGTCGATTGTAGGTCCAAGACCTGAACGTCAGTTTTTCATCGATAAAATTATGGCTCTTGCCCCACACTACCGGCATTTACAAAAGGTTCGTCCGGGGATTACCAGTTGGGGACAAGTGAAGTTTGGATATGCTGAGAATGTGGAGCAAATGGTTGAACGATTGAAATATGATTTGATTTACATTGAGAATATGTCTCTTGCAGTCGACTTCAAAATTATGATCTATACTGTATTGATCATTCTTAAACATAAAGGAAAATAGGTATAGATCCTTACGTTATAAATTCTATTCAAAGCTTCAGGCTTATTATAAAGAAATCAATTAAACATTTAACATGAAAAGAGTTGCAGTAATTGGCGCAGGAACTATGGGAAACGGAATCGCGCACGTCTTTGCACAGAGTGGATTCTCAGTTCATTTGATTGATGTTTCACAGGAAGCATTGACAAAAGCTCTCGATACCATTGGAAAAAATCTGGACCGGATGATTGCCAAGGAAAAAATTACAGCGGCAGAAAAAGAAACTACATTGAAGAATATACGGACATTTACCCGTGTGGTAGATGGCGTGAAAGATCGGGAACTTGTTGTTGAAGCTGCGACAGAAAATATTGATTTGAAATGTAAAATTTTCCGAGATCTTGATCAACATGCAGATTCATCTGCAATTCTTGCAACAAATACTTCTTCCATTTCAATAACAAAAATTGCGGCCCATACCAAACGTCCGGCTCAGGTGATTGGAATGCATTTCATGAATCCAGTTCCTGTAATGAAATTAGTGGAAATCATCAGAGGTTATTCAACCTCAGATGAAGTCACCAAATCAATTTTCGAGACATCAAAAAGCCTTGGGAAAATTCCGGTTGAGGTGAATGATTATCCCGGATTTATTGCAAACCGCATTCTGATGCCCATGATCAATGAGGCAATTTATTCTTTGTATGAAGGTGTGGCAGGAGTTTCAGAGATTGATACTGTAATGAAACTTGGAATGGCTCATCCTATGGGCCCTCTTCAGTTGGCAGATTTTATTGGTCTGGATGTTTGTTTAAGTATTCTTCGAGTAATGCAGGATGGTTTTGGAAATCCAAAATACGCACCTTGTCCATTACTTGTAAATATGGTAACAGCCGGACACCTTGGGGTGAAATCAGGAAATGGTTTTTATGAATATAGTGCAGGAAACAAAGACCTGGTAGTAGCTGCGAGATTCCGTTAAAGACTCCGGAACGAATTGTAGACGGGTGAAAAAGCGACAGTAGTTGAGATTTACAATAGCATAATAACTCACTAAAAAACTATCTGGCCGTTTTCAATTTGTTTCACAATCATTTCAATCGTTTTATCCTCTCCTTCAGGATCGTATTCATCTTTTAAATCGTGACCGAATAATTTCGCTAATCCCTGAGCGAAAAAAGCATTGAACGATCCTTTCAATTGTTTAATCAAATCATAAGATGTATGACCGGTTTCCCGGTCAATTAGTTTGATCAATACATTGCCCTGGTTAATACTCAATTTTTTTATTTGTTCTTCAAAATCCTTCCTCACCTGTTCCTCTACAGTTTTTCTGTATCTCTTTTTCTCCCGATCCGAATTCATACTTGCCATCTTTAACTCCATTTCATTGAGCTTTACGGCAGCCAATCGAGCGTAGGGATACACTTTGATTACATTGAAACGTAGCCTGTAATAAGCCTGCAGGTTCTTCAGATATTCCGGACTGTTTACATCGATGATATTCACAATTGGAAGATTCACGACAGGAATAGTGTCTTCACCTTCGAGAATATAGGGCAGTCTGTAACCACCAGACTTTTCGTCTTTCAGGGGACCCTGACCAAATACATATGACGAAATCGTGAATAGAACGAAAAATGAGAAAGCAAATGAAAAACGGATCATGATTATTTCACTTCAAGAGGTGTGCCGAAAATAAAACAAAACATGTCGGCTTCATTTTTTACCATCAGTCAATAAAACGCATTCTGTTCAATTTCCATTTTGAACCAGAATTTTCAACTGAAGTTTGTTTCATTGGTACATTTCTACGGCGGAGCAAATTGACACTTAACCATGCCGCCATTTCCATTTCATCAGGATTTGAAGACACCAGATATTCCGGTCTGAAATGATTCTTTACAAAATGAGTATCGAATTTTCCACTCACAAAGGCATCGTGCTCCATCACAAACCTACAAAATCCAAGAGTAGTGCTTACACCGGTAATTCTGTAATCATCAATTGCACGAATCATACGATCAATTGCCTCTCCTCTGTCTTTACCATAAACAATCAATTTGGCAATCAAGGGATCATAATAAATCGGGATATCCATTCCTTCTTCGTAACCATCATCTACACGCACACCGGGCCCTTGAGGAATGCTGTAAGTTTCTAATTTACCGATATCAGGCAAAAAATTATTTGATGGATCTTCAGCGCAAACCCGAATTTCAATAGAATGTCCCAGTATTTTTAAATCTTCCTGTTTAAATGACAATGGTTCTCCATTCGCAATCCGGATTTGTTCCTTCACAAGATCAAGTCCGGTAATATTTTCAGTAACCGGATGTTCAACCTGCAATCGGGTATTCATTTCAAGGAAGTAAAAATTGAGATTTTCATCCAGAAGAAATTCCACAGTACCTGCACCGGCATAATTACAAGCTTTAGCAACCTGCACTGCGCATTTACCCATTTCATCCCTCAACTTAGCAGTAAGTACCGAAGAAGGTGCTTCTTCAACAACTTTCTGATGTCTGCGCTGAATGCTGCATTCCCTCTCGAATAAATGAACCACATTTCCGTGTAAATCTCCGAGTATCTGTATTTCTATGTGCCTTGGAGATCCGACATAACGTTCGATGAATACTGCTCCATCACCGAAGGAAGAAATCGCCTCGCTTACGGCGAGTTTCATTTGTTCTTCAAACTCTTCCTTCTTGCTCACAACACGCATCCCTTTTCCACCACCACCTGCTGAAGCTTTGATCAGAATGGGAAAACCGATTTTGACAGCTATTTCTTTTGCTTCTGCTATATCATCAATTGCTTTTGCGGTTCCAGGAACAAGAGGAATGTTGTATTTCTCAGCAGTCGCTTTGGCCGCGAGTTTACTACCCATCATGCGCATTGAATTCCCGTCCGGACCAATGAAGACAAGACCTGCCGCTTTTACTTTATCAGCAAAATCAGCATTCTCTGACAAAAAACCATAACCGGGGTGAATTGCATCAGCTCCGGTTTGCTTTGCTGCATTAAGTATTTTATCCATCAAGAGGTAGCTCTGACTTGAAGCGGAAGCGCCAATATGCACTGCCTGATCAGCATACCTGACATGCAAAGCATTTCTGTCTGCATCGGAATAAACTGCCACGGTTGCAATCCCCATTTCGCGAGCTGAACGCATCACACGAATGGCAATTTCTCCACGGTTAGCAACAAGAATTTTCTTTATCATCTTCTATTTACTGTAGCTAATTTAACAAGAAATTCATTGCAGCACCCGAATAAAGACTACAATTAATTAACGGAATTTTCACGAACCTGAGTTAAACAAGCCTCTGTTTCTTAAAATTTATTTTGTTTCCTGGTATCCGATCAGGCGGTAAATCAATTTAGCAAGAGTGTATTCAGAAAGAATGGAACCCTCCATCGGTGCACATTCAACAACATCAAATCCGACAACATTTTTCTCTGTAAAAAGTCTTTTAAGAAATTCCAATGTTTCTACCCAGAATAAACCATTGGGTTCGGCGGTACCAACAGCCGGCATAATCGCCGGATCAAATCCATCTGCATCAATGGTCAGATACACATTCTTTCCTGTCTTGGAAATGGCATCTGCGATCCAATTGGAGTTCTTTCGGATTGTATGTGCATAAAAGGTATGAATGTTATCCGAAGATTTTATCAAGTCGGCTTCTTCTTTACATTGAGCACGAATACCAATTTGAACCAATGGAATATCCAGTTCGTGCACCCTTGCCATTACTGAAGCATGCGAATAAGGGTTGTCATGATATGCCAATCTCAAATCCGAATGAGCATCAATTTGAACGACTGTAAGATCAGGATATTTTGCTGCATGTGCTTTTACAAAACCCAACGTAACGGTATGTTCAGCACCAATTGACACCACATATTTTTCATCTGAAATCAACCGGCTGGTTTGTTTTTCGATTAAATCAATTGCCTCTCCATCCACAGCATCTTTAAAATCCATTGGTTGCAAAGTAGCAATTCCGCAACTTTTGTATGTTTCCACATCCAGCTCTTCATCATAGAATTCAACAAAATGAGAAGCAGCAACAATCGCAGACGGCCCTTTGGCACTTCCTTCGAGATAAGAAGAGGTATGTTCATAGGGAACCTGCTGAATTACAAATTTTGAATTTTTGTAATCACACAATGACGATTCAGGGACAGCCAGAAAAGCTTCCTCTTTGGATAGTACTTTCATGTTTTTGGATTTACTTTTTCAGAACCTCATTTACAAGATCTGCAGCTTCTTTCAGTTGAATAGCTGAAAAGACTTTCAGTCCGGATTCATCAATAATTTTTTTGGCCTCTTCAGCATTGGTTCCTTGCAATCTGACAATAATCGGAACAGGGATAGAACCGATATTTTTATATGCATCCACAATACCCTGCGCGACACGATCACATCTGACAATTCCACCGAAAATATTGACCAGAATAGCTTTTACATTGGGGTCCTTCAAAATAATTCTAAAGGCCTGTTCAACTCTTGCGGCATTCGCTGTACCACCAACATCCAGAAAGTTTGCAGGATCTCCACCGGCAAGTTTGATAATATCCATTGTTGCCATTGCCAGTCCGGCACCATTTACCATACAGCCTACATTTCCGTCGAGTTTGACATAATTCAAATTGTGCTCACCGGCTTCTACTTCAGTAGGATCTTCTTCTGTAATATCCCGCATCGCCAGATAATCCGGATGGCGGAATAGAGCATTTTCATCAAATCCAACTTTTGCATCGACAGCTATGATTTTATCATCCGATGTTTTCAAAACCGGATTGATTTCAAACAAAGATGCGTCAATTGAATCATAGGCTTTGTAGAGAGACGCAACAAATTTTGTCATTTGCTTAAATGACTCCCCGCTTAAGCCAAGGTTAAACGCAATTTTCCTCGCCTGAAAACCCTGCAATCCAACTTTCGGATCTATTTCTTCTTTGAAAATCAGGTGAGGTGTTTTCGCAGCAACTTCTTCAATGTCCATACCGCCTTCAGTAGAATACATGATGATGTTCCTGCCTTTCTGGCGATTGAGCAATACGCTCATATAAAATTCTTTTGTAGGAGATGCACCCGGGTAATATACATCCTGCGCAACGAGCACTTTATTCACTTTTTTTCCTTGTGAACCGGTTTGAGGAGTAACAAGGTTCATTCCGATTATTGCAGAAGCTTTTTCCTTTACTTCATCCAGAGATTTGGCTAATTTCACTCCACCTCCTTTGCCACGTCCTCCGGCATGAATCTGAGCTTTAACCACCCACCAGTTTGTACCGGTAGATTTGTTCAGTTCTTTTGCTGCTTCAACGGCCTGCTCAGGAGTATCGGCAACAATGCCTTCCTGAATGCCTACACCAAATGATTTTAGAATGGATTTTCCCTGATATTCGTGAATGTTCATAAAATGATTTTAAGAGCTTATTTGCCCGACAAAAGTATCATTTTTTGCATTCCTAAGTACCTAAAACGAGGGGTTTTGACCACGTTTTATCAACTATTCAGGTATCGCTCCTGAAGCACTTTCAGGTGATGCCTTTCATGGACAATTATAAAATACAGCAACGCTTTCACTGTCACCGGAGTAGAATTTGCAGTCCCGCTGTATTCGGCCATTGACGCATCGATATTGGAAAAAAATGCCTGTGTAGCAAGTCGGATAGCTTGCCATTCTTTGAAAATGCCGGAAAGAGACCTTGAAGAATAATTTGAGTTGGTGATATACCAATTCTCATCAAATCCTTCTATCGGTGTAAGATCTTTACGGGCAATTCGAAGTGCCCTGTAGACAAGGATTCTTTCTGTATCACACAAATGTCCGATGACTTCTTTGATACTCCATTTACCGGGAGCATATGCATAATTTGCCTGCTCTTCCGTCAGACCACTAATAAATTTTGAAGTGACATTGGATTGGCTGTTTAAAGCGTCCAACAAATTCTGTTCAGTTAAATACCCCAGGTAACTTTGATAATAGTTTGAAAGTTCTTCCTTTTTAGGAGCCGGTATGTTCATACAATTGGTGTATTAATTACTGTTTAGTGAATGAATGCAAAAATAATACAGGTTTAAATTGAGCAAATGCTTTTCTGAATACAAACGTAAGTACAATTTAGAGAATTGAAAAGCAGGGAAACAAACAAGCATTTGCCATTTATTAAGTATGACTTGAATTGAATTCGAGAGGTGTGAAACTCAATTTACGTTTAACTTTTTATTAACCGTCATTTGAGCCCGGTTCGATTATGTTTGTTAAATGACCTTGATCAAACGAATATTCATTTCAGGAGTGTGTTTATTTCTCACCGGAATAAATCTCCTTTATTCAGCTGATATAGTACCAAAGCAGTATCAGGCAATGCGTGTAGAATCATCGATTAAAATTGACGGAATTATTGATGACAAAGCCTGGGAAAAAGCCAACCTTGCAGGAGATTTTCAGCAATTGGATCCACTGGAAGGGAATGAAGTGAGTCAGAAAACAGAAGTACGTCTATTGTATGATAACACTGCGATATATATAGCAGCGATGTTGTATGATACATCTCCTGATTCTATTTTACATGAACTTGGAAACAGAGATGAAGCAAGCACTTTGAATGCGGACGCGTTTCGGTTTGGTTTGGATCCCTACAATCAACGTCAAAATGGTTATGTATTTGAAGTGACAGCATCCAATGTTCAATCTGAATTGTATATAGATGATTACACTTTCGATGCAGTATGGCAAAGTGCTGTACACATTGGAAGTAACGGATGGAGTGTGGAAATGAAAATTCCTTATTCAGCTATCCGGTTCCCTGCAAAAAGTGAACAAGTGTGGGGAATTCAATTTGCACGGCAAATCAGGAGGAACAGGGAGTATGATCAATGGACGCTGACACCAAAGAAATTACAAAACAAAATGTTGTACTGGGGTACACTAACAGGAATTACGAATGTTGAGCCACCATTACGTTTGTCAGTAACGCCGTATTTATCTGTGTATGGTGAGCGCGCTCCACAAGAAACTGCAAACGGACAAACCGGTTATGCAAATTCTTACTCCTACTCCGGAGGTGCTGATCTCAAAGTTGGCCTTGATGAACGATTTACTTTAGACGTTACATTGCTGCCGGATTTTAGTCAGGTTCAAAGTGACAACAAAGTTAAAAATCTCACTGCATTCGAAACTGTGTATGAGGAGAAAAGACCTTTCTTCAAAGAAGGGATTGATTTATTCTCAAAGGGAAATCTATTTTATTCCAGGCGAATTGGCCGGACTCCAACTCTGTTCTATTACGTTCCTGAACTGTTAAATGAAGGTGACGTAATTCTTGACAATCCTGATAAAGCAAAATTGGTGAATGCAACCAAATTATCCGGGAGAACTGACAAAGGTTTAGGAATCGGAATTCTGAATGCTGTAACAGGAACGACCTATGCGAGAATAAAACGAAGCAATGGAGAAATTACCAGGTTCGCGACTGAACCGCTCACCAATTACAATGTGTTGGTACTGGACCAGCAGTTGGTGAACAATTCGGAAGTTTTCATTTCTAATTCAAGTGTGATAAGAGAAGGTTCTGCAAGAGATGCAAATGTCACTACAGGACAGGGAACCTTTGAAAATAAAAAACACACGTACAGAATGACAGGAAGATTATCCCATAGCTACATTAAGGAAAATCAATTGGACGAGGACAATGTGATGGTAGAAAAGACAACTTCCGGCAACCAGTATAGTTTTGGTATTGATAAAATCAGTGGACCATCTCAGTATGGCGCATCCTATGAAATTGGTGAAAAGAGTTATGATAAAAATGATTGCGGTCTTTTGCAGACAAGGAATTATTCTTTTGGTCAGGCTTATTACACTTATTACTTATTCAATCCCTTTTGGAAATATTTTAAACAGGGAAATTTCACATTGTATTCGAGTCGATCAGGGAGATTCAGCGAACAAAATGTGTTGACAAATCTGGATGCAGGAATGAATATTTTTCTTCTCTTTAACAACAACTGGTCAATCTATGCAACTCTTGGATCGCAACCAATTGAAGGAAGAGATTATTATGAACCCAGAACAACCGGAAGATTCTTTATCACCAATCCGAGTAAATACGGAAGTATAAACTTTACTACAAATTACAACAAACGCCTGGCGTTTGACTTTGGTGGTCGTACAAATCATGTGAGTGCTTATGATATCCATAGTTACGGCTATTATATTGTTCCTATAGTACGAATCAGCGATCGTTGGTCATTCCGTTTCAGTTATTATTGGGATGTGTATAAGAATGATCTGGGTTTTGCGAATTTCGAAGATGCAGAAGGACTTCATCCTGTATTTGGGAACAGGGATATTCATACCATTGAAAATACTCTGACTACAAGGTATCTCTTTAAAAATGATATGTCGATTTCCTTCACAGCCCGGCATTACTGGTCAGAAGGAGTTTATTCTAAATTCTACTCTCTACGGGATGATGGCGGAATTACCTCTATGACCTGGAACGGGAATGAGAACTTTAATTCCAATTACTTTAACATTGATGTAGTCTACAATTGGCAGTTTGCTCCGGGAAGTTCTTTTTTGATAACCTATAAAAATGCTATTCTAACCGACAACCAGGTGGTTGATCATCCCTATTTCCAGAATCTAAAAAACACAACGGACGATCCTCAGACCAATTCAGTATCTCTGAAGTTTCTGTATTACCTTGACTACCAGAATCTGGTTCGTAAGAAAAACACATAATCCGTCTGCATTCCGGATGAAGAAGAATGATTACTTTCGTCATCTCTTCATTTGAATTGTATGATTCATGCCAATGCTATCCGGAAATCTTTTGACAACCTACAGGTTTTAAAAGGTATAGATCTCACTATTGAAACGGGTGAAATTATTTCTATCGTTGGTGCTTCCGGTGCCGGGAAAAGCACACTCCTTCATATTCTTGGGACTCTTGAAAGACCTGATTCAGGTCAGGTAAAAATTGATGGTGTAGATATAACCGGACTTTCTCCAAAGAAACTTGCTCTGTTCAGGAATTCAAAAATCGGTTTTGTATTTCAGTCACACCATTTGTTACCAGAATTCACGGCCCTTGAAAATGTGATGATGCCGGCTTTAATTCAGGGAACTTCGAAAAAAGAAGCTTCATCAAAAGCTTCACAACATCTGGATACATTAGGACTAAGTGACAGATTCACTCATCGACCATCTGAACTAAGTGGCGGTGAACAGCAACGTGTGGCGGTAGCCAGGGCATTAATTAATAATCCATCTGTAATTTTTGCCGATGAACCCTCAGGCAATCTTGATTCCGCTTCAGCAAAATCCTTGCACGCACTTTTTTTTGATTTAAGAAAACAAGCGAAGCATACTTTCGTTATTGTTACTCATAATGAAGAATTAGCAGGATTAGCAGACCGCAAACTTGTGATGAAAGATGGCTTGCTGATTGATCAACTGATAAAAAAACACTAATGAACCACACATTTTCTCTTAATCATTCTACTTCGTTAAAATTGCTCTTCAATTTGCTCCTGATTCAATCCTTTAATTGTTTCGGAACTGTTGATACATGGATTCAGAAAGCAGATTTGCCCGGAATTCCAAGGATTAATGCAGTCAGTTTTGTGGTAAACGGGCAGGCTTTTATCGGTACAGGTGAAGACGCACAGGGTAATTTGTTGAATGACTTTTGGAAATTTGATCCTTCAGTGAATGCATGGTCACAGGTTGCTGACTTTGGAGGTGTGCCCAGAAAAGGCTCAGTGGGTTTTGCAATTGATTCACTTGGGTACGTAGGAACAGGATATGACGGCACCGACTTTTTGAAGGATTTCTGGCAGTTTAGTGTTTCAACTAATTCCTGGCAGCAAATCCAGGACCTTGGACAATTCGGTGATCCCAGTTCATCTTCAGGAAGGCGGGATGCAGTTGCTGTTGTTGCAAATTCAAAATGTTATTTGATATGTGGATACGATGGTTCATCAGGATACATTAAACAAACCTGGCAATTTGATCCTTCCAAAGATACAAGCTGGGCTTTGCGACGTAACCTTGCGAATGTAACTGATTTCACTTTATATGGAAGACGATGGGCGGTAGGATTTGGAATTCAGGACATGGTTTATTTTGGAACCGGATTTTCATTCTCGCAAGATCTGAAACAAGATTTTTGGAAATACAATCCTTTGTTGGATGCCTGGACTCAAGTTGCAGATTTTGGTGGCAGTTTTCGATCTAATGCTGTCGCATTTTCAATGTATAATAAAGGATATGTCGGCTGTGGAACTTCTGCTTTTTATGAAAATGATTTCTGGAGATATGATCCGTTTGATAACAACTGGACACAAGTTGCAGACTATGGTGGAATTCCAATGTGTAACGGTGTATCGTTTGTAATTAATAATCGAGGATATGCCGGCCTTGGAAATGACAGCATTTATTCAATGAAAACGGACATGTGGGAATATACACCAGACAGCACAACAGGAATTGAAGATAATATTTATTCAGAAAAGGTCTCAGTATTTCCGAATCCGGTTAATGAAATGCTGAATGTTGAATTGAAATCATTTAAAAAAAATAATCCAATTTTATTTTCACTTTACAATTCTACCGGTCAAATGATTTTACAGGAAAAAATAACCGGTGAAAAGACCCAATTGAACCTTTCGTCAATTCCCAAAGGAATATTTTTCTATTCATTGGAAAATGGAAAACAGAAAATTACCTGTGGCAAAATCTTGCTGAATTAATTTTACCACAGGTAATTTAATAGGTTATTTTTTCAGGGTCTCAGTACATAGATAAAAGATTGACTTGTATTTTCAATCAACGAATAATCTGTTGATTCAACAAGCCAATCACCATTCAAATCCTCAGTCAGGTAACCAGTCATAAAGCTTTGGGCAGCATTTTCTATCATGCTGTAATCTGATGATTCGAGGAATTCATCCTGATTCACATCACCGCTGTAAAACGCAAATTTACCGCCTCCTAACGCGACCTGATTAGATCCATATGCTTTGTTCATTGCTGTTGTGAAGTCATATGACATAGTTGCTCCAGTTAAGGCAAGGGATGCACTGCTCCAGGTTTGTAATGCATTCCGGTGTTGAACACAAATAAAACAATTTCTTCCTGCCAGTGTTGAAGGTACCTGAAAACTTGCCGTTCCATCAGTTGCGAGAATACCCCGGTTCGAAAACAACACAGGATATCCTGCAACATTTTCAACCAATGAAACACTCATTGTATCACAAACTGTCGGATGATTGCCCGGATCTGAAACAGCAGTCAATGTACTTGCACCGGAATAAAACCCTTCAATATAATATTTCACATTCAACGTGAATGAACTTACTACATTAAAATTACCTACAGAACAATTGGAACAAATCCCTGCATTGCTTACACAAATTGGCCCCGTACTTACCCCAACAGGGGCAATTGCAGAAATCTGAGTACTTCCTAAAACAGTAACACTGCTTGCAGAAACGCCATTGAAAGTGACTGTGCTTCCGGCAGTAAATCCTGTTCCATTAATAACAACCAATGTTCCTGCACCGCCTGAAGAAGGATTGATTGAATTTACAGATACAAGTGGTTGAACGTTTGCGGTCACAGATGCAGTTCCGGAGCATCCGGTAGCAGAACTGGTCGCTGTAACGGTATAAGTTGTGGTTGTTGCGGGTGTGACTTGAGGGTTCTGACTGGTTGAAACAAATCCGGACGGATTAGAAGTCCAGGAGTAAGCAAATGTTTCATTGTTCAATACTGTAAGTGTCCAACTCAGTATTTGACCTACATCCACCGCTGCGCGGTCGATGACAATTAATTTCCAGGTACCATTGATATTTCCTGTCAATGCATTTAGATTGCCATCCGGTTTATACGTATTCGTAAATGGCGAAGTACCGGTGGAAATGGTTGTGGCTGCGCTCATAGAAAAAATCGTATTGGTAAAATTGTCACCGCTTCCACCTCTTCTATTGCTCAACAAAGTTGAATCTCCTCCGGGCGCTTTGAGCCAAATTTCAATATCTCCATCATAAGTATGAGTAAGATTTATCTTTACACTTACTATTGATCCGGATGATAAAGTTGAAGGTGCAATACCAGAAATAACCAGTGGCGAATATACTGGAGTTGCACCTGTTGTGTTGTTGTAATCAACGATGTTCACAGCTGTGTTGGAAGTGAAAGCAACAGGCCCTTGTTGTGGTGCACTGGAAACTGCAGAAGACAATTGAGATTGAGTTCCCTCACAGAAAGATGCCGGAGAAGCAGACGAGGTCATAGATAATGAATTCACGACAACACTGACAGGCGTTGAGGTGAAGACACAGTTCGTATTCGTTGTTGTTACGGTATAATTTCCCGGGGTAGAAACAGTGATTGATTGAGTTGTTTCACCATTTGACCAGGAATACGCATTGGCCGCGCTTGAGGTTAATGTAACAGACTGTCCCGGACAAATTGAGGTAGCTCCACTCGCTGTGACTGTTGCAGCCCCTGTTTGTTGGGTTAAAGTCCACGGAACAACCATGATGTTGTTATTTTCTTTTGACTCCAGAAAATAATTCAACGGATCGATTTGCGCAACAATATAGTATTGTCCGTTACAAACTCCCGGTGGAATATCAATCCACATTCCATCCAAACTCTGATAATATATATCCGTGTAACCGGATGAAATACCCTGCGCCGTTGGCGAACAGCTAAAGCTTCCACCTCCTAATCCAAAATTCGGGAAATTTGTATTCGTTAATGTTGCACCTGTTGAATCAACACAATGGCCGTTATAAGTTGAACAGGTTCCATAATCCATCAGGCAAAACGCAAGCTTAGCTCCATTCCCAACAATGGGCCAATTCAACGGATTAGGATCAGTTGTAGCAGTTCTGAGTGTAAATATTCCCCAATTGTCAACATGCATATGACCATGAGTTGGATGATAGGTCATTGTTCCGGCATCCCGATCATAATAAGTCATCACGGAGTCGGTTTTGTGATACACTCTTTGCTTGATTAATTGTTTGGGTGCACTGCCATCGGTACAAGTTGCAGGAGCAGTACCATAGAAAGTGTCTGTTCCACATACATAGATTGCTTGTGCACGAATCTCCAGAGGACCATAACCAATATTCGGAGTACTGACTGATATTCTCAGCCTTCCATTGTTTGCACCATTTCCCGTTTGAGAATATTCGATGACACCACTTGAACCACTCACCAACAGTGGAGGTCTGGCAATCGTGATATCAGGCAGCAGATCGCAATTGTTTGTTCCATCCTTGCAACTACAGGTTTTAGCATTGGTTGTTGTACATTGAGCATAGCTGAACGCAGGCAGCATCATGTACATCAAAAGGAACAGGCGTATACAATTCTTCATGGAGAGAAGATTTAACTGGTTAGTACTCTTAAGATAAAACGGAAAATGAGAATGCCCCCTATGGAATTCTTGATTTGCTAATATAAAAAAAATACAAGTAACTTTAGTATTGTACAAGAATATATTAAATTTATCCAAGTGTAAATAGTCTTAAAAATAAACTAAATTGTTGGCCATTCTAATTTCATCATAGCATGAATACTCGATTACTCCCAGGAACATTGTTGCTTTTTATGTTATCTGTCTGTTCAATTCAAGCCCAGGTAAGCACTTATACATTTCAGTCAGACAATATTTCATACACTGAATTAGTTTCCGGAAACCAACTTGGAGATAGTTTATCTGAAGATGAATATTTCACGGATCCTTCCATTCCTATGGGGAGTTCAACTCAAAGTGGGATTGGAATACCAATCGGTTTTAATTTTATTTACAATGGATTCTCCTATGACGTATTTGGTGTAAGTGTGAATGGCTGGATCGGGTTAGGAAATGGTTCTGTTAATCTGAATTCAATCTCGCCTTATTATCCTCTCAACTCTTCAACAGGAAGTAATTTTATTGCAGGTTTTGGGCGAAATCTACAGGGCCAAAATGGATCTTCGCTCAGCTACGCTACTCTCGGGAGTAGTCCAAATCAGGTTTTGGTGATTCAATGGAAAGATTTCCGTAAACATGGTAATGTCGGTGATCGATTCAATTTTCAGATTCGGCTCTATGAAGGTTTGAACCGCGTCGAATTCCATTATGGACAAATGCAGTGTAATATCAATGCGAGTTTTGTAACTGTTGGTATGATTGGAAACGACAGCAGTGATTTCAATCTGCGAGGTACCAACAATGGTGGTTGGGCGAATACTATCTCTGGTGTTTCCAATACTGCTACATGCACACTAAACCCATCTACATTACCGGACAATGGTTTGCGTTTTTGGTGGATCGCTCCTCCCCCATGCACAAGTCCACCGACACCCGGAATCGCGTCATCTTCTTTGCCGACTGTTTGTCCGAATAACCCTTTTATCGTTTCGCTTTCCGGAAACAGCTCAGGACCCGGACAAACATACCAATGGCAATCATCCGCAGATTCACTTAACTGGAATGATATAACAGGGGCAACAACTTTGAGTTATTCATCTACTCAGGTCAGTGCTACATGGTTTAGATGCAGTGTCACCTGCAGTGGACAAACTGCTTACTCAGAACCTGTATTTGTAGATTTCAGTCCTCCAACTCTCTGTTATTGCACCACAAACCTTGGGGGTGATTGCATGGGATATGGATCGATAGACAGTGTTCGGATCGTCAATACTACATTGGCCAATTTGGGTACCGGATGCAGCAATCTCACTTCACCGAATTATTCTGATTATGCACCCGGAGTGAATACTACAACTACTCTGTTACTGAATTCCACTTATGATCTTAGGGTTACTACAACTTTCAACGCAATTGTTTCTGTGTGGTTTGATTTTGACAGGAGCGGAACTTTTGATCCTACTGAATGGTATCAGGTGAATGTTTCTGCTTCACCTAACGTAGTGTCCAGCACTCTATTTATTGTTCCGGGAACAGCAAGTGTGGGCACCACCAAAATGAGAATCCGATGCAGGGCGGCCGGAACACCTAATGGAGCAATTGATGCATGCACAAATTTCTTCTCCGGTGAAACAGAAGATTACACAATCACGCTGGATGATGGAACCGGAATTCAGTCATACGAATCCGAAGCTTCTTTATTTCTTGCATATCCGAACCCTGCCACAGATCACATCAGTTTGCAGCCAAGAACAGCACTGCACAATGCAAAAATTGAAATTCATGATTTAAATGGCAAATCAGAATATTCTATCACTTCTGGAAATATTATGCAGGGAAATTCCACAGAAATTGATTTAACCGGGTTGAGTTCCGGAATATATATCCTGACTTGCAGATCAAACGAGGGAATTCAGCATCATCGTATTCAAGTAATCCGATGATCATTGGACATACACAGTCTTTTCCGCTGACGGAATAAATCTGCCAATTACGGCCACTTCAGCCAGTGAAGAAGTTTCTTTAATCAACGATCTGATCTGTTCCAATTTATCCGGTTGAATTGCTACAAGTAATCCACCACTTGTTTGCGGATCGCAAAGAGAAATAAATTCAGGCCCGCTCACTCCTGCTACCTTGCTTTCAAAACTATTCCAGTTCCTGTAAGTATTATCCGGAATGATGTACTGATTGATATATGTTTCAACTCCGGGAATTAAAGGAATATCTTTCACATTGATTTGCGCAGAAAGAGAACTGCCTTCACACATTTCAATGAGATGTCCAATGAGCCCGAATCCGGTCACATCTGTCATGGCATGTACGTCTGTTGATTCACCTAATTTACTTCCTTCTTTGTTGAGGCGAACCATGATCTTTGTAACAGTCTCCAAATCTTCAGCTGAAAGAAGACCTCTTTTGTGTGCCGCAGACATTACCCCAGAACCGATAGGTTTTGTCAGAATAATAAGATCTCCGTTTTGGGCTGTTGAATTTTTCCGAATATTCTCTTTTTGTACCAATCCATTCACTGCAAGACCGAAGATTGGATCCTGGCTGTCTATTGTGTGTCCTCCTGCCAATGGAATCCCTGCATTTTTACAAATCTCTTTCGCACCGGCAATGATTTGCCGTGCGACTTCAGTGGATAATTTATCTACCGGAAAACCGAGGATTGCCAATGCAAGGGTAGGATTCCCTCCCATTGCATAAACATCACTGATGGCGTTTGCTGCCGCGATGCGACCATAATCAAACGGATTATTTACTATTGGAGTAAAGAAATCAGTAGTGCTGATGAGACAAAGACCATCATGTATTTCAAGAATAGCCGCATCATCACTACTCTCATTGCCCACTAATAGTCCGGGAAATATTTCACGGTTTCCGGATTTGCCTAAAATTTCTTCCAACACGGCCGGTGCAATTTTACATCCGCATCCGGAGCCTTTGCTCAGTTGTGTCAGTTTTATTGATTCGGTCAATGAATTTTCCATGGATTAATTATTTTGTCAATGTCAGAGTAAAATTTACAATACGTTTTGCAAATTCTGAAAAAGATTCATTCGGTAAAATCTCCATAGGATATACACTTGCATTCTTCCTTTCCTTGTTTCCAAAAGAATAAGTTTTGTCATAGTAATCCATCAGAATATTTAACCATTCATCGAAATTTTTTTCTTCGAGAGCAAGAACAGCTTGTTGGGTACGCAATCCACCGAGACGTTTTTTCAATCTGGCTGTGCATTCAGATAATTCAGGTATGGGGAAATGACCATACTCTTCCAGAATTCTCTCGGCACGTATTTTCTTCGGAACGATAACTTCAACAAGTTGTGCTTCCTGAATTAATGTAAAAAGTTTGTCAGGAATTTTGAGACGACCGATTGCGCGGCTTTCATTTTCCATCCAGATATATTTATCAGGATTACAAAAATGCCATTGAACAGCCAATTCATTCTCGAACTGTTCATATCCGGGTTGAGCCTGTTGTCCAAGAGCTCCGAAAGAAGAACCTTTATGGTTGGCCAATTTTTCCAAATCAATCACCTGCTCCTGGAGATTCTTGAACTGTTCAAGCAAATACGTTTTACCTGAACCGGTTGCACCTCCGAGGATAATTAATTTTCTTGGTCGATCAAATTGACGAATAGCCCAATTCCTGAATGTCTTATAGCCACCTTTCAATACATGCACCTGAAAACCTGCGAGGTTTAACATCCAGGCCATAATACCTGAACGCATGCCACCTCGCCAGCAATACAGATAGATTGTTTTTTCTGTACTTAATGATTTTACAGTTCGGATGATATCTCCGAAAAGCGGCCCAACAAGATCGAATCCGGTCTGAACAGCAGCTTCACGACCGGATTGTTTATATGTTGTACCTACTATGATCCTGTGATCATCATTCAATATCGGAACATTCACCGCACCCGGGATGTGACCCTGTGCAAATTCCTTTTGGCTTCTTGCATCAAGCAGTAACCACTTTTTTTCTTTTAACCCCTGAAGAAACTCCTCTGGTGTGTTGATGACTGGCATATATAGGCAAAGTTAACAAGGGTTTTTGAACGACAGGAGATATTTTTTCCTTCATTTTTGCCATTACCTGTTTATGGTTATAGTTCTCCCCTTTCAATCTTGCATAAAACCATTCCTGGAATACGATAAGTTCAGGGCTCAAAATTTGCCATCTGTAATCTAGTTCAACAGAATCGAGTAGATTTAATTCTTTTTGCCGGGACCTGGCTACTTTCTTAAAGTCATAACTCTTTCTACTGAGGTCGATTAAAACTTTTCCAATCAGACTTTGTCTTTTTGTCAATACATCCGCCTTTTTCATTCTCTCCATAAACTTGCGATTGTTCTCAATCTGAAAATCAGCTAACTCAAATTTCTCGTCTTCAATCAACAATTGAATTTGAAATACCCGTTGGGCAAACTTCCATTTCTCATCGGGGAGGTCGTTGGTGAGGATCCAACGATTCTTTTTCTCATTAACATGTAACGCATTCAGTATATAATTCTGAATTACACTATAATATTCAATTTTTGAATTTAATATTCTATCCTGATTTGTACCTTCGTTGGATTGATACAACTTTGAAAAATACAGCTTCATTTCATGATCTAAACTTAAATAAAAATAACATTTCCAAGATATTTCATTTATCAGTCGTTCATCATTTTGAATTAATGCCTTTCTA
>CALMQM010000024.1 GCA_937871435.1 uncultured Bacteroidota bacterium
ACCTTTTTGGATGAGACTTCTATTTTTCTGGCGGTCCGGACGGGACTCGAACCCGTCTCGTCACTGGTGACGAGATGACAGGCATGTATTCTAACTTTTGCTTTTTAGAATCGCACGTTCAATTGTTTCCCGGTTCCACTTTTTCATCTGCTTTTCTCTAATCAAAGCATCACGTTTAGTAGGTAGTTGTTCTGTATACACCAACTCCCATGGTCCTTTCCCACTTGTATATCTTGACTTATCGGAATTGTGTTCCTCTAAACGCCGCAAAGGATCTTCCGAACTTCCTTTGTAGTATACATCATGAGAAGTGCTGTAAATGATATAAACGTAATACATAACAGGAAAGCATAAAAAAAGTCTCACCTTTTTGGATGAGACTTCTATTTTTCTGGCGGTCCGGACGGGACTCGAACCCGCGACCCCATGCGTGACAGGCATGTATTCTAACCAGCTGAACTACCGAACCAACACTTATATAATTAAGAACAAATAATCTTTTTACACTTTCTGTAATTCTCAGCGACCCTCCCGTCATAACGGGATATTCTAACCAGCTGAACTACCGAACCATCAAAATCAGAACCTTAATCCTGAAATTGGGATTGCAAAAATAGCTAAAATCACACAAAAACAAAATCTTTTGTGATTTTCTTTGATTTACATTGAGTTCATTTCAAGGGACTTCCGAGTGGTCCTTCAGGGAGCTTGGATTGGCATAACAACCAATGCTTTAGCTGTTAATCGATCAGTCGTCATCCACCTCACGGATGATCTTGCCAAAACTGTCGAACTGGAAAACCCGCTTTGCTATGTGCAACTCGTAATAACTACTCCTGTTATCCGGGAAATAGGTGAGGTACACCACATCCGGTACAACGCCGGGAAAATTCTGTTCAGTAAAATTCGGAATCGATGGTGGCATCTCCATGCGTCCTACCATAATTCTCCTGAAAATCCAATTCCCCTTCTTGTCGAATGCCAATACCGATGTGCCTTCGCCCCATTGATAATGCGCTTCGTATGTCTCCGCGACTTTCTTCCACACAGGCTTTTTCAGGTAAGGATAAAACTTGTGAAATGAATCTACCACCATTTTAGGCGGACGAATTGCAGATTTGTTTTGAGCGGAACTGTTTGTTGTCTGGAACAAGGAACAAGCAAGAAATAACAATACGACCATCCGGATTGAAAACCGAATTGGCTGTTTCTTTCTACAATATTGTTTAGGAAAAATTTTCATCTAAAACTCCAGGTTTTATTGCTGTGCTTATTCTTTTCTTTTCAAATTAATTCAATCATTAATCCCTGGATGAAAACAGGACGCTCAGGTTTTAACTCTTCTTGTATTCCTTCAGCTCCAGTCGTTCTCCATCAAACACTGCAAAGGTATTGTATCGTATCCAGTCGCCAAGATTAATATACCTGCTTGTTCCATTAATCGGAATGTCAAGAGGTAAATGCCTGTGTCCGAAAATCAGAAAGTCGTAATGCTTGTTCTGTAACAATTCCTTGCTGTGTATTACCAGCCATTCTTTTTCTTCACCTAAAAATTTTTCATCTACCGTTCCTGTCGCGATACGGCTCTTTCGTGAAAAATAATTTGCCAGGCCTATGCCTAAATTAGGATGCAGTCTTGCAAATAGCCACTGACAAAGCGGACTCGCAAAAATCTTTTTCAGAAATTTATATCCGTGATCCCCCGGACCGAGTCCGTCTCCATGACCTATGTAGAATGATTTCCCGTTGTACGTCGCTTCAATCGGAGCTCTGTATATTTTTACATTCAGTTCTTTCTCCAGATAATCAAACGTCCACATGTCATGATTTCCTGTGAAATAATGAATTGGAATCCCGGCATCACTTATTTCAGCAAGCTTACCAAGCAGACGCACAAAACCACGAGGAACTACCGTCTTGTATTCAAACCAGAAATCAAATACATCACCCATCAGATACAATTCTTCCACATCTCCTTTGATACTGTCGAGAAATTCTACGATACGTTTCTCCCTTTCCAGACTTTTTTCAAAAGTGGGAACTCCCAAATGGAAATCGGAAGCGAAGTAAATTTTTTTACCGGGTTTCAATCAGAATGAGATATGGCGGAAGTAGTTGAGCGGATTCAGTTTATTCAAATGAAATTCAAAACGGACGAGATTGCCGTAATGCAATTCTTCCCTGTCAACAATGTATTTCAGATCTTCTGAATATGTGATCGGGAAATAGAGCACAAAAATATCCTTTATTATCGGCAATTCAACACCCCATTCCCAGGAAATTGCTCTGGCTCCGGGATATCCCGATTGAGCATCGTTGAAAGAACCTATATCGGCAAACAAGCGGAAAGGAAGTAGTCCGGGTAATGATGTGGAAGCATTTATTCCTACCATCCATTGATTGGCCTTACGGTAGAAAAAGGTTGGCATTTTGAATCCCGCATCCGCCACAACAAATTGTTGAGCGAAAACTCCTTTGTTGGCATTCCTGCCAGGGAATATTTCATCGAATAAGTAATCGTGACTGCCGTCAGTTCCACTAAGTCGCATGCTGTAATCGATCCCGCTTTGTGATGTTTTGCTGAGCGACAAAAGGCCTGCAAATAATCTTACATCCAGTCCTTTGTTCCGCTTGCCATAGGAAATGAAATTTTTCGTTTCAATGAAGGCCTTGTAAAATTCTTTCCCAATTGTAAACGAAACCTTTTGTGAGTTTGCGTAAAATGGATTGGTATTCACAGAACTTCCTTCCAACTGGAAGAAATTCTGGTTTTCAACACGCTTTTCAAATTTCCTTTCAAACCAATATTCGAATGGGAAAGCTATTCCAAAAGGCATTTCACGTTTCAGAAAAATATGTCTCAGTCTAATAGCTCGTGTTAGTTTTTCTTTATCATCACTATTCCGGAATAACAAATTGATCTCGGAATTTAATTTGGTATAATGCAAAGAAGACGAGTAATGGACATTGTAAAAATTGTTGTCGTAATAATCGTCCGCATAAGCGTACCTGCTGATGCCTGTCTGCAAGGTGATTTTTTGGATAACAGAATTATAAGGATAAAGATGATAATATAGATTTGCGCTTCCTGCAATTTCATTCAGGCGAAAAGAATACATCGGAGCGATAACATATTCGAATTTTTTCTCCGGACTGAAAATATTATACACTGCAGCACCTGCCATCACCTGGTTGTACATATTCCAGCCTGCAATAGGTGAATAGAAAATTTGTGTACGCTCCGGATTTTCGATTCCTCCCGGAAATTGAAACCGGAGTTTTTCAATCTGTTTCAATATTCCCTGAGTACGGATACTGTTATTTCTTCGTCGTAAATCAAGTTCATGTTCTCCTTTATCAATCCGGAAAGCGTCGCAACTGTCACATGTAATTGAAATAGATTTTAAACCCGAAAAACCTTCCAGTCTTTCAGAGGAAATAATTTTTCCTTTGTTCAGACCGTTCACGGTCAATGGAGCCTCAACACTTCCTTTGTTTTTTATTCTGAGATTATATTTTCCGGCTTCTTTTTTCTTCAATCCACTCAGCGCATAATCCGGTTTTTTTGTTGTTTCTAAAAAATCATCAAACAACCAGGAAAGATTTTTACCGGTACTTTTTTCAAATGATTTTTTCATGTCTCCGGGCTCCGGATGCTTGAACTTCCAGGAATCATAGTACGCGTTCATCGCGACATCAAAAGAACTGTCGCCAAGATAGGAGAGGAGATGCTCAAATCCCATCGCTGTTTTCCTGTAAACATCCTCATGATAGGCAGGGAGACCATATTTTTCGGAAGATAGATCCGGTGACAAATCAGCGTTCTTTCTCGCGCCATAGATATACGCCATGTAGTTCGACTTCTTCAGATTCAGTGTCGCAAGACCAAGAGATTTTCCCCATGAGCCTGCACGATAGAAATTTTCTTCCTGCAAAGAAGCGTCCTTAGCATAGTGAGTATAATAATATCGTGTTTCAAAAAACATGCTGAGCCCTTCATCCATCCAGGGATGCAATCGCTCGTTCGATCCAAGAATTCCGTAATACCAGTTGTGCGCGACTTCATGCACAATTACATCTTCCAGACCAAATGCATATCCTTCAGTGCCGATTGCAGTGATCATCGGATACTCCATGCCACTTCCGCTTGCATACCCAACATCCACTGCAGTCACCTGATTGTATGGATATGCTCCGGCCCACCTGGATAAATAAGAAATACTATTGGCTAAAATTTCAGGTACTTTCTTCCACAATTGTGGTTCGGCATTGGTAAACAACGACCAGGTCGTAATTCTTCTGGAAGTTCCCGGAATTCCGGCATCTCCTTTCAACACATGAAAACGCTTGTCAGCAAACCAGGCGAAATCATGTATTCTATCCTGATAGTAATGCAGCGTCTTCATTTCTGTGCTGCTAGCAGGAAAACTCATGTCAGAAATAAACTCATTCAGTCCGGTGGTTTCTTTTGCTTTGCTGTTGAGCCATTCTTCTTCTTGTGGGTTGTTCTGTAATTCACCCGTTGATCCTACAACATAGTTCTGAGGAAGCGTAACATTCACATCAAAACTTCCAAACTCACTGTAGAATTCACCTTTATCGAGATAAGGAAAATAATTCCATCCGTGTTGATCAAATACTGCCGGTTTAGGATACCACTGCGTGATATAATATGCCTGACCGGAATGACCCAGCCGTGAATAAGATGCGTCAGGAATTTTTACACGAAAAGGAGTGCTGATTTTAATGGAATCACCCGGGTTAAGCGGACGATTCAATGTAATTTTGCAAATGTCTATGGTGTCAGGCAATAATGCCCAACGAACGGTTTCATCGTTGACCTGGAAATCCAATGAGTCAATGAATCCCGGTTTAATATTCTGAAAGGCTTTGTATTTCCAGTTCCCGGTTTTATAATACTCTCTTGCCAGAAATGTATTTTCGTCATAATACGCATTTGGCCACAAATGAAAATAGAGTTCATTCAAAGTTGCATTGCTGTGATTGGTATAAATGATTTCTTCATAGGCTGACAATTGATGTTTCTTGTCGTCCAACGCAACATTGATTTTGTACTTTACTTCCTGCTGAAAATATTGCTGCGCATGCAATTCCGAAAATGTAAAGCAGAACAAAAGGAAGAGTAAGACACGCGACAAGCGTTCAGAAATTGAATTCGGTTGAATATACGAGTTGAAATAAATTGGTCCGGACATCGGCTTGTAAAATACTCTGAAATGAGTAAAGGTTTACCGCTGTTTTCAGGAATTTTTCCTCAATAATTCCATGAGTTTTAAATCCAGTTCGTCGCTGCGTAATCCTTTGGCAACAATTTTACCATTTTGATCTATCAGAACGCTGTATGGGATGGCTTCAATACCAAAATCTTTTACCACTTTACTTTCCCATCTTTTTAATTCGCTCACCTGTGGCCATGTAATTCCGTCTTTCTGGATGGCCGCTTTCCAGGCTTCAACATTTTCATCCAATGAAACGCCAAAAATCTCGAATCCGCTATTCTTGTATTTTTCATAAATCTTCACAATGTTCGGATTTTCTCTTCTACATGGACCACACCAGCTTGCCCAGAAGTCCAACAGGACCAGCCTGCCCTTGAAATCGGACAACCTGTGCCTCTTCCCTTCGAAATCAATGAAGTCGAAATCACCTAAGACCGAAGGCGACGATGCCTCTATTCTTGCGGTAGCGGGCTCACTGCTGACTCGCAATTGTCGCGGCGGAAGACAGCGCGAAGCATTGCAGGTTTGAAAGGAAACAAGCAGGGTAATCGTATCCGGGATGACTGATCCCTTGATCACCTGAAGAGGGATAACAAATTCGGCCTCTCCCTCATAAAACTGAGTTTCAAGGTTAAAGTTCGGATCAATCTCCGTGCGCGCTAAAGGCAGGTCTATTTCACCTGCAATTTTGAAGTTCTGGTCCTCGGGAATACTAAAACGCGTCGGGACAGGGCCACCTGTTTGTTGGTCCGGTGAATACAGGTGCCATCCCGGATCGATCTCGGCTTTGAGTATCGCTCTAGTAACCTCCCCCTTCTCTACCTTCAGGCTCCATTTGATCGGTTGAGGCTGAGCGAATACAGTCATACTGCTTAGCATCGTTAAGATCAGAATGGATTGAGCTGACCATTTCATAAATCACTTTTCTCTTACGACCTTGATCTGTCTGGCTGCAAGGATCTTCTTCGTTTCAGGGTCCTGAACGAAAGCGATTACATAGAGACTGTTTCGATCTATCAGATTCCGATGCTCCTTGAAACTTCCGACATCAAAATCCGCCCCAGGGCCGATGCGGGCGTTCACTTCCTTGTTTCGCTCGCGCGGCCACTCCGTATAGTAGTCAAGGTTAGCGGACTCTATGGCCTTGATATCAAAGCTGTATTCGGCTTCACTTTCTGAGCTTACCGGGAGGCCCTTTCCATCTCCAGCCATAGCCCTGACAACCATTGGATGAAACCTGAGCCCGTTCTCACCGCTATAGCTTATCTCCTCTTCCACGAGGGCAATTTGAAGAATGCCTTTGGAAGCAAATCTGCCTGCATGGATGGTCACCTTATCGGCCTTACGATTTATTGCGACGTCAAACGACTGACCAGCCTTGCCAGCATTTGCAAAGGCATGCGTCAGAGTCGAATAGACAAGGCTTGATTTCCCCTCTGCTTCCTTTCTGGTCCGAGCATCGCCATTGCCCTGGTCATCAAAACGGGAGCCATTGATTACGAAAGAAGGCGCACCTTCGATTCCATAATATTTGACTCGTGCATCTGATGCCCTGTTCCCCATTGGATCGAGGCTTGGAGCATGCCAGTGGTAGACCA
>CALMQM010000025.1 GCA_937871435.1 uncultured Bacteroidota bacterium
AATGTATCTTCATGATATTTCGAAATTGCCAATGGTAACCATGGAAGAAGAAACTCTACTTGCACAACGAATTAAAAATGGTGATCAGACAGCATTGAAAAAACTTGTTTCAGCAAATCTCAGGTTCGTAGTATCTGTCGCTAAGCAATACCAAAATCAGGGTATCAGTCTGTCTGATCTCATTAATGAAGGCAATACCGGTCTGATTAAAGCGGCTTCAAGATTTGATGAAACGAGAGGATTTAAATTCATTTCATATGCTGTGTGGTGGATCCGTCAATCTATTATGCAGTCAATTTCTGAACAGTCGAGAGTGATCCGATTGCCTCTGAACAAAATCGGTACATTAAATAAAATCAGAAAAGCGCAGGGTGTTCTGGAACAACAACTGGAACGAAGCCCTACGAATTCTGAAATCGCGGCATTTGTTGACCTGAATGAGGATGAAATAAATTTTACACGAAATTCTTCCTCTTGGCATGTTTCTACCGATGCGAATCTGCCCGGACAGGAAGAATTAACCCTGATGGATTTTCTACATAATCCGGATGACAGTAAGCCTGATCATGTGCTGATCGCTGATTCTTTGAGAATAGAAATAAGCAGAGCATTAGAAACCCTTTCTGAAAAGGAAAAAGAAGTACTGATCCAATATTATGGAATTGCAGGTACAAAAGAGATGTCGCTGGAAGAGATAGGCAAGAAATACGATCTTACACGGGAACGGGTAAGACAAATCAAGGAAAAGGCAATCAGAAAATTGAAAGTTAAATCGCGAAGCAGGAATCTTGTAAGCTATTTAGGCTAATTCTGGTTCTTTATCTAATGCAGACACGATTCACTTACAATGGAAATATAATCCGGCATTTTATAATCCACATTTGGAGTTGCTGTTTATTTAGATTACAATCAGTCAATTTCAGTGTCTGATCTTTTTGCAGTAATCGTCAGACGGTTATTAGATTTTTATCTTTTTTCCTCTGGCCTTGTTTTGAAAAAAATCTTCTCACGTTTCACAAATCATATTTTAAAGGAGAATTTTATTCCATTCCGAGACCTGCATTCTCTATGTTAATTCAAAAATACATTTTTATAAATTTTGCATCAATCGGAAAATCTGAGCCATCTACGAGTAGAATCACTATTTTTAAGTGTTTAGAATTTTAAAGATAGTAGGAGAAAGATTTTAGAATTTATTCATCTCCCTGAACAAACAAAATCTGTTGGGCAGAATCTTCGGATTGAATTTTCCGTCGAAGAGAATAATCAGAAACATACGAAAGCTGAAGGCAGGCAGATCAGGCTCAAAAATTTAGCGGAATCAGTCTTTTTGAGATCAGTAATTCTGTTTCGATTTTACTTTTGATTTTTCAGGTCAAAAATCATGTTCTTTTCAAGTATAAAAGCTGAACTTTACAAAAACTATGAAGTCTTGTAAGTCAGGTCCTGGTATTTGCTGATCAATAGAAATAGCCATCTTTTTAAAAAATGAAAAAATGGAAATCCTGAAGATTGAAAATGTCCTCTTTTTTGACTTTCTCATTGTCGCGGCATTGTCCCTGATTATTGGTCTGGAGCAAAGAAGGCATCACCTCGAACAGGAAGAACCAGCAGAGCAATTATTTGGTACCGATCGAACCTTCACCTTCATCGGCATCCTTGGATTTATTCTTTTCACATTAGATCCGGATCGCAAACTGTTGTTTCTGTGTGGAGGATTTGTCATATCCATACTCTTGTCTATCTTTTATTACAACAAAATCAATCAACGAAAGAAGTATGGTTTAACGTCCATTCTCTCAGCGTTAATAACCTATTGTCTTGCTCCATTGGTTATCACACAGCCGCAATGGCTTTCACTGTTGATTGTGGTAACTGTATTGGTATTTACAGAAATGAAGGAAGAATTTATCCACGTTTCCAAAAAATTTGGCAAGGAAGAATTCATTTCCCTGGCAAAATTTATTCTCATAGCCGGAATCATTTTACCCAATCTTCCGGATGAACCTGTGTTTTCACTTCTACAGCTTACTCCGTATAAACTATGGCTAGCTATTGTAGCAGTTTCAGGTATTTCTTACCTGAGTTACCTTTTACAAAAATTTATTTTCCCGAAATCAGGAGTAGTCGTATCAGGAATACTCGGAGGGCTCTACAGCAGTACAGCTGTATCGCTCATTCTTTCCCGCAAAAGCAGGGAAGGTGTAGCTTCAGCAAATGAGTATGCTTCCGGAATTATTCTCGCCACATCTGTCATGTTCGTGAGAATATTTTTAATCGTCATGATTTTTAACCCCTCTCTTGCGACACTCCTGTTGCCTTATCTGCTTATTCTCTTCGCGGTTTCCGCAGGGGTTGGTTTTGTTTTATTTCTGAAAAAAAATTCTTCGCAATTTCCGGTTAAAGATCAGCCGGTCATTCAAAAAAATCCATTAGAGTTTCGTGTCGCGCTCGCATTCGCCGTGTTTTATATAATTTTTTCTTTGCTCTTACAGGTAACGGAAAATCGCTACGGGACAAGCGGATTGAATTTTCTTTCCTTCATCGCCGGATTCGCGGATGTGGATGCATATGTTATGAATATTGTACAGGGAAAATTCTCAGTAAGTGAGCTGACCATGGTCGCATTCATCCTCAAAACTTCCTTTTCCAATAACCTGATCAAAATGCTTTATTCTTTCGGGCTGGCGGAAAAGAAAACTAAAAAATCCGTCGCCATCGGCTTTGGAATAATTCTTCTCGTGAACCTTTTGCTCATTCTCAAACTGCAGTTCATTTCATGAAAATTTATTTCACGAAATGAACTTACAGTTTTGTTGTTCAGTTTTGCAATACGATTAGTTTTTCCGACAAAGTCTCACCATTTACAAAATCAACCTTACAAACATAAGCTCCGGCTGAAAGTGTTCCTTCGGGGATTGTAATTTTATTCGAACCTGATGGTAAAGAAAAATTGCTCAGCTCTTTTCCTTCCATGGAGAAAATTCTGAGTTTGCCTGCGCCGGCATTTCCGCTCATGTAGCTGAATTCAAAAGTGCCATGGCCCGGATTGGGATAGATTGTAAACGATGCTTTGCTTCCTGTAACCGGAATGTTAGTCATTACTGAATACAAATCGGATTCCCATATTCCCCGGCCATAGGTGGATACACGGAGTTTATTTGTGGCTCTGTACAGAGCGAAATCAGTTACCTGAACCGCAGGAAGTCCGTCGTTGAATGAAATCCACGAGCCAATAGAATCATTTGTATAGAAAATTCCAATGTCAGTACCTACATAGATACCGTTAGGGCTGTTCGGTTCATAAAAAATCGCATTCGCCGGTACATTGGGAAGGGCGCCGGTGATATTTTGAAAATTCACTCCGCCATCTGTACTTTTATAAACATGGTTTCCATATCCGCTCCGTGTAATCCATACATGCAAAGGATTTGTCGGATCTACAGCAATTGAGCTGATTGTTTCAGATCCACTGAACGGATTGTGATTCCAGGTTTGTCCGTGATCGAATGAGTAATAAAACACATTCTCCTGTCCAACGTACATATAATTGGAATCAGAAGGAGCAACTTCCATTGAATTGATTGTTCCTCCACTGAGGATGACAAGATTCAGCTTCGTCCATGAATCACCCTGGTTGCTTGAATAATACATTCCGTCGTAGCCGGCATAAATGGAATTATTGTTTTGCGGGTTCAGCACATAGGGTGTTACCCAACTACCACTTACGCGGTTGCCAAGATTGTCCAGAGGTGTGATGTCATGGTACTGATCATTTGTCCACTTGTCGCGTGAACGATACAATTGTCCGTTGGTGTAGGTGGTATAAATGATGTTGTCGTTGTTTTCATCAATGGCTGTTACCATTGCATCCCCGCCATTGGTTGAGGCCCACAAGGATTGTGCAACACGTTTACGTCCGCCATTGTCCTGAGTACCTCCTGTTAAAAAGTAGGGGTCGGATTGAGAAGTAGCGAGGCTATAAAATTGAGTGATTACCAGATTATCGGATAATTCAGTCCATGAAGAAGCGTTCTGTTCATAGCGATACAGTCCGCCATCATTATTAAAATAAAGATCCAGTGGACGTAAAGGATTCCAGTTGATGTTGTGCAAATCCGCATGCACTTCCGGATAGGAACCGGAATTGTACCAGTCGGTAATTTGTTGCCAGGTCATTCCTCCATCGTTAGATTTCTGAACGACGATTGCGCCGCAGTACATAATGTTCGCACTCTGTGGAGAAACAAAAACCGCTGCAAATCCGGGCAGGTTTGTTTGTCTAAGAGAAAGATTGGTTCCGGATGTAGTAGAAACATACAGAGACATATTGTTCGTTGCAAAAACAGCCAGGAAATTCGGATCAGCAGGAGTAACGGCCAGTTTCAGTGCATTCGAAGCAGTCGCGAAAGAAGAAGTCTGATTCCAGGTTGCACCGGAGTCCGGGGAAACGAATAATTCTGAAGAGCCCCAGTAATCATCCGTTACAGCATACACCACAGAAGGATCTCCCGGTTTTAATTCCATATCGGCGACAGAACTGTTGATCACTTTTGTCCAGTTACCTCCGGCATTCACGGTACGAAACAATCCGTTGGTAGTAGCGGCATATAGAATATTCGGGTTTGCCGGATTGATCATGATTTTGTAGATGGCGATTTGCCCCGACAATTGCCAGGACAAGGAAGTAGGACTCCAGCTCTGACCACCATCGGTAGATTTGTATACTCCCATTCCATAATTCCACCAACCCACTGCATCTCCGGTAGAAACATAAAGGGTGTTGGGAGAAACAGGATCAACAGCAATGGAACCGGCACTTACAAATGGAAGCTGGTCACCAAGAGAAACGTAGCTCAACCCGCCATCAGTTGTTTTCCAAATGCCTCCGTTAGGGGCGCCTACATAGAAGATATCCGGGTCAACCGGATCAAAAGCCGTACAGGTTGTTCTGCCCATTCCGTTATATCCGCCTGTACAGGTAGTCTGGGAAATACAGGCCCAGTTCCCATAAAAAGGCGAAGAAGAACTCTGTGTGAGTTCATTTTTTCTCGCAACTTCCTGAAGTAAAAATGATGAGGAAGGGTAGGAGCCATCCGGCAACACGCGGTTTTGCCAGAAGTTTTCCCAGCGTTTGAATTGAGCATATTCTTCCTGCTCTTCAAAAATTTCATCCGCATCTTCCCGATGGAATCCGGAAAGCTTTTTCTCTTCTTCCTGTTCCTTAAAAAATTTCTCCGCTTTTTCACGGGCCATAAAAAAGTTGCTTTCTTTTGTATATGGATACATTCTTTCATTCTGATCCTGTGCCAATGCAATGAAAGAGTAAACCATGCAAAAGAGTAGAGTAGAAGAATATTTCATCGGGTAGGGTTTTCACAAATATAGTGAAATCAACAATAATTGCCATATCGTACCAGGATCAAACCACTCAATTGAAGCAAGTCTAATTCCTGAAGGTGAATGTGTCAGGTGTTGAAGAGTAGGAGTGAAGAAGATTATTGACTCATCCTGTCATCATTTATAAATTATAATTTTATAATACGATCTAAAAAAACAATCCCTTTCCGCTGATGCCTGAAAAAGACAAATCGTCTCACATTCTGAATACTTCTTCCAACCTTCTTGGTTTTTGTCTGGTGGTGATTACTTCTTTGAAAGTGAATAATTATTCAGAAAAAACATTGATCGATGAATTTACAGCTTTATCGGCACTCTTATTTATGGCTTCAAGTATCTTGTCTTTTCTATCCATGCGAACTGAAGTGGAGAAGAAAGCAACACGGTTTGAAAAAACTGCCGACACCATTTTTCTGGTGGCATTGATGTGCATCTTCATCACCGTTGCGCTGATCACTTTTCATATTCTGATCTAAGCCAATGTTAAGATCATACAAACAATAGTTCAGGGAATGCGTGGATTTTTTTAAAAAAAATATTCAGGGGTGTAAACCTTTTGGAGTCTTTATCCGTGCATTTTTATTCAAAAATTATAAAGCAGAAAAAAGACTGTTTTCTATGTAAAAATCAATGAAATTCGTGATTCATTCAGTCACAAATTCAATCTGCGGGATGAAATATTTCCGGAGTTGTTAAAATTATCCGCATTTCATTTTTTCATTCACCCAGTTGAAACAACTGTCTATGGAAATTTTGAAACTTTTATTGGCGGCCTGATGAAAGAATGATACATTGGTTTTTTATTTCCCTACTCTTTTATGCACGCAATCTAAGTAGTTGACCAGTACAAATATTTTCCCCACCCCCTTTATTCTAAAATTAAACTTACGATGATGAAAAAAAATTACTTATTACAAAAAAGCAGAATTGGCCGTATCTTTTTGTTGAGCATGGTGTTTTTGCAAATGTTTAACATGAAGGTGTATGCGACACACATGGCCGGAGCGGATTTAACGTACAGGTATTTGGGAAATAATCAGTATGAACTGAATTATACTTTCTACCGGGATTGTGTAGGAATCTCTGCGCAGACATCGATTGATATTACGTATAGCTCTCTTACTTGTGGAATCAACAGCATTGTCACATTGTTTCCCCTTCCCGGAACAGGCAGGGAAATTACACGGGTTTGTCCGGGTGCAACCACCACCTGCAATGGCGGAACTGAACCCGGAATTCAAAAGTGGGAATACAGCGGAGTTGTAACCTTGTCCAATTGTCCTGACTGGATATTTGGTACACGCGAATGTTGCCGGAACGGCGCGATCACCACGCTGGTTAATCCGCTGAGTGAAAACATGTACATTGAAGCAACGCTTGACAACTCTGTTTCACAAAATAATTCTCCTGTGTTTTCCAATATTCCGATTGCATTTGAATGTATCGGGCAGAATAATTATTACAATCATGGCGGTTTAGATACAGATGGAGACTCGCTCGTATATTCGTTTGTTGCTCCTCTCAACGATGCAAATCTTCCTGTCGTGTATGGTCCCGGGTATTCGGTCAACAATCCGATTACTTCTGTTCCCGGAGTTTCGATTGATCCTCAAAGCGGCGACATTTTCATGCATCCTACAACACCTGAGATTGCAGTAATGGCCGTGGAAATTGATGAATACAGGAACGGTGTATTAATTGGTACCGTGATTCGTGATCTGCAGATTTACACTATTACGTGTAGCAATGAACTTCCGTTGATGAGCGGAATTGACAGTACGAATATTTACACAACTCAGGCCTGTCTTGGTTCTACTGTTTGCTTTGATGTCTATTCCGCGGATCTTGACACACCCGATTCACTAGGTATTTCCTGGAACAACGGAATTCCTGCAGGAACATTTACTATCAACCCGGGTCGTCGTCCGACCGGCCATTTTTGCTGGACTCCCACTGCAGCTGATGTTCGTACACAGCCCTGGTATTTCACAGTAACTGTGTTTGATGATGCTTGTCCATCCAACGGAGTTCAGACTTTCAGCTACGGGATTACAGTTTCGGAATTAAATGTGTCAGCGAGTAGCAATGATGTGAGCTGTGCGGGAGGTCACAATGGATCTGCCACTGTGAATCCTTCGGGGACCGGACCTTTCGAGTATGTCTGGATGCCCGGTGAATTTCTATCACAAAGTATCAATCACTTGTTTCCGGGGACTTATTCTGTTATGGTATCGAATGGTGCTGGTTGTCATACCACAGAGTATATCACGATTACCGAACCACCGGCTTTGCAATCTGACATTTCAGGATATGATGCCAATTGCAGCGGACAAGCAGGAAGTGCAGCGGTTCATGTAAGCGGAGGCACAGGAGCATATACTTATTCCTGGAATACCACTCCTCCCGCGCTAACAGATTCCATCAGTAATTTAGGTGCAGGGACCTACATCGTACTCGTTCGTGATGCAAACAATTGTATTTTGAGAGATACGGTAAGTGTTGCAGGAGCTACTGGTTTCACAGCTTCCATGCAAACAACACCTGCGACATGCAATGCATCTGATGGTACAGCAACTGTTTCCGTAACAGGTGGAAGCGGAGATTTTTCGTATGCTTGGACGCCATCTGTCAGTAACGGATCGAGTGCTACAGGATTAACTTCCGGTTATTATTCTGTATTGATTACAGACAATCAGGGTGGTTGTGCGCAAACTGTTTCGGCGCTTGTTGGTAATACCTCAGGTATCACAGCTTCTCTTGTATCATCGACAAATGCGCATTGCGAGAACAGCGAAGACGGAAGCGCTACAGTATCCGCATCCGGCGGAATGGCTCCGTATGAATATCTGTGGCAACCGTCAGGAGACATATCTGCATCTGTAAACAACCTTGCTCCTGGAGAGTACATTGTACGTGTTTCAGATTACAACAATTGCCCTGCCTATCTCACAGTGAATATCGGATATGATTTTGCGATTCCTTCAATAGATCTCGGTCCGGATACAGTGATTTGCATGGGCGATTCACTTGTGCTGGATGCCGGTGCCGGCTATGCTTCTTATTTCTGGTCAGATCAATCTACTTCACAACAGATTGTTGTATATACTGATGGAAATTATTCAGTGTTGGTTAGTAATGCGGAAGGTTGTGAGAATTTTGATAATATTCAGGTTACTACAATAGCATGTCAAAGTGCATCTCGTCCTTCACATTCATATCATGATTCACCAATTGTTTATCCGAATCCTGCAGCAGATGAAATCAATATTGTTTTCACTCCTGCGGAAAGATCAGATGTACAAATCAGAATTGTCAATAGTGTTGGAGATGAAATGTATCTGTCACAACAATCCGCAAAAGGAATTTTCCGTAAAAAAATCAATATCGAATCATTCATTCTGGGAATTTATTTTGTGGAAATTATTTACGATGGAGAAAAGCATATGTATAAAACTATTAAACTATAAAAGAACTTCAATTTCGGAATTTAAAAATCCGGAAGTCTATTGTGTTCATTTGGGTAAGGCGGAGAAACTCTCCGCCTTATTTTTTTCTTTCAATTCAGGAATCCTGTATGCTTAGTGCAGATTTTTCTTCTCAAAAGAATCCGCGAGCATATTCAGGGAAAGCAACAAAAGAAAAACACAGAGTCCGGGAAACAAAACCAGCCACCATGCACTCACATTTTCTTTTCCCTGAAAAAGAAGCTGTCCCCATGTCACAGTATCCGGCGGTACGCCAATACCGAGAAAAGACAATCCTGTTTCCGCTAATATGGCTGAGGCGATCCCATAGACTGCAAATACTTTCAATTGTGAGAATGTTGCAGGCAATAAATGTTTTCGAAACAAACGAAAGTTGGACATTCCGATTGAACGTCCGGCATCGATGTAAGTGGATTCACGCAATGAAAGTATCAATGCTCTCACCATTCGGGCAATCCCGGTCCAAGAGGTAAGGCCAATGATCAGAATCACTGAAAAAACCGAAGGCCTGAACAGTAATGCGAACGTGATCAGGACAATTATTCTTGGTAACGCGAGAAACAATTCAATGATCCGGGAGATGATGGAGTCGATAGGAATCGTTATTTTTTTTCCGAGAAATGTCGGAAGTGAAAATTTATTTATAAAAAATGCCGGAAGAAAAAAGATAAGTAAGAAAAGCAGACCTGAAAATGACAGGTTCAACACCCCTGAAAAAACAGAGTACGCGAAACTTTGTTCAATGGAATGAGAGCGAAGTGTAAAACTCAGAAACCAGGCCGGAATAAATAGAATCAACATAAACATAGCCTGAATCCGAGTGATACGCATCAGACTGTTTCCATAATAACCGGAAATTATTCCAAGACTTAATCCAATGATGATCGCAATTATCATTGATCCCAGTCCTATACTGAGCGAAATTCTGGTTCCTTCTATCACACCTGCCAAAACATCATTTCCGAGGTTCCCGGTGCCTAACAAATGCCGGTTTCGGAATGAAAGTTCCTTTTGTTCAGCACCCAGATCTTTGACTTGTTTTCCCAATGGCGAAGTGTAATTGCTGTTGGCGAGATCCGATTGTCCTGCTGAATAAGGGATCAGTGCTTTCAACACAAATCCTGTTTGCAAGGTATCCCAGTCGATGTTATCTGTTCGCACCGTGAATGGTTTTCCTTCTTTTGTGAAAAGCGTTGTGTAAGGATTTGAAAATAGCGACGGTGAACTGATATGTCCATGTTGAATCAGCAATACAGGTTTATTGTTTGAGAGAATTGGACTGAACAGGGCAATGCATACAAATACGATCAACACGATCTTAGGAAAGCGAGGAAGCTGATTTAAAAATGCAAAGCCTGGTTTTTTCATAATGATTTATTTTTCCAGGTTAATGCGCGGATCGACGCGTGAATAAAGGAGATCGCTCAGATAAAATCCGCTGATTGTGAGCAAACCACTGATCATGAATACAGCCAGGATCACAGGATAATCCAATGCGTCCACACTTTGATAAATCATCAATCCCATTCCCGGAAGTGTAAAAACAGTCTCGAGAATTACAGAACCGCTGATGGCGAAAGGAAACACATTTGAAAACAAAGTGATAATTGGCAACAGACAATTTCTGAACACATGCGTCCATAAAATTTTGTTTTCATCGAGTCCTTTTGCTCTGGCAGTCCGGATATAATCCTGACGGAAAACTTCAAGCGCGTTGGCACGAATACTTTTTGTTACAAAAGCAAAGGAACTATACGTGTAACAGAAAGTCGGGAGAATAAGATAGGGGAGACTCAGCCAGATTTTTTCAAACAAGGAGCTTCCGGTGGGATATCCTGTGACAGGTTTTATTCCCGAGGATGGGAGAATATTCAGAACATCCGGATTGCAAAGTAATAACATCAGCAATGTTGCAAGCCAGAATGCAGGGAGTGAATACAAAATTGTAAAGAGAAGTGATGAGTTTCTATCGAATCGACTTCCCGGTTTTGCCGCCGATTTCAAAGCAACAGGTACACTGATAAAGAAACTTAAAATTACTGAAGTCAAAGTGAAGAACAGTGTCCAGCCAATACGGGATCCGATAAGTGAAAGCACGGGTTCTTTTGTTCTGTAGGAGATGCCCCAGTCGCCACGAAAAATTCCTTTGTTTCCTCTTTCATCTCCGAAGAGAAAAGAGTGAAATTGATTTTTTGCATGATAAGAAATTACGGGAAGAAAAGTGCGGAAAAATTTTGGGTGTGAAATAGCGTTCGCCAGACTTTGATCCAGTAATTGAATTTCTTTTTTTGTATTGTCATCGAGCGTGGTATCGCTCAGAATATTTTTCAGTCGTTCCTGGTGATCGGAAAGTTGATCGAGTTGAAAGAGGGAAGACAGATTTGAATTTAAGGACTTGTTATAGTTGTTTTGTAAGGTAATTGCTCCTGAATTCAACTCTACAAGGGATTTCCATTGTTGATAGTACTCCATCACAGCCTTAGTATTCCCTGACTCTCTCAGTAGTTCGATCAGATTTTTCCGTTCCCTTTCAGGTTGAATATTGTTGAGAGTGTCGGGTTCCGCGAGTGAATGAACACTGAAATAAAATAAAGGAAGATCGAGTCCGAGCCGATGTGTCCAGTAGTCTACTTCTTTCTGATGGAAAATGGCGGAAGATGAATTTTCATCATCGTTACCGGCGCTTGTTACCAATCGATCAACAGGATTTCCCGGACAGAGATGAATGAGAATAAATGCCAGAACCAACAATAAAAATACTGATGGTAAAAGGTAGAGCAGTCTTCGGAGTGAATAGCTACGCATGCTTTCGGCGGATAACTGTGACGGGTTGCAGCTAAAATAAATAATTCGACTCCGCGAATTCCTGTATTTCAGGAAATTTACAAAGAGGGGAATGCTGAAAAACTCATGACCAATCGCTTGAGCTGTTAACCGGTTTAGCGAATCAGGATGTTTTCCGGTAGTTGAGGATTGCCCATGCATTAAATATAAGAGCAAAAATCAGGATTACGCCAAGATGATGCGAAATATTGTGGAATGAACTTCCTTTCAGCACGACCATTCGCATCACTTCAATGAAGTAGGTTACAGGATTGAGTGAGGCAATAACCTGCGCCCATCCCGGCATACTTTCGATTGGGGTGAACAAGCCACTGAGCAGATTGAAGATCATAATGAAGAAAAATGAAACCGACATGGCCTGTTGTTGTGTGGAAGAATAGGTAGAAATGAGCAGTCCAAGTCCGAGGATAGCGATGAGATATACGGATAAGAATGTATACACAAGCAAAATATTTCCAAGGGGAATTATTCCATATACCACACGCGCAAGAATGAGTCCCATGGTGAAAACGATCATTCCAAGTATCCAGAAAGGAATCAGTTTACCCAAAATAAAATGGATCTTACTGATTGGCGTAACATTGATTTGTTCAATGGTTCCTATTTCTTTTTCTTTTACAATATTCATGGCGCACATCATACTGCCCACCATTGTGACGAGAAGAACCAATATTCCGGGAACCATAAAAATTTTGTAGTTCATTAACGGATTGTACCAGTTGGAAGAAACAATTTCTACGGTTGGCTGTGGATTCATTTTCCCGGGTTCCAGCCAGACCATCCTCACCGTGGAATTGTATTCTGCGATAATCCCTCCGAGGTAATTTGTGCCTACAAGAGCCTTGGTTCCATTGATGGCATTCGCGGCGATGTATAATTTTTGTTTTCCATCGCGTACCAGATTTCGTTCAAAATGAGAAGGAATTTCAAGGATGATATCCGCTTTGTCTTCTTCAATCAAATTGTATGCATGAGAATAATCAGCCGGAAAAGCTTTAAGAATAAAATATCCTGACGAATAAATTTTGGAAATGAGTCTTTGTGATTCGATAGAATGGTCGTTATCGACAACTGCAAGTGCAATATTTTTGACTTCATAATTCGCGGCCCAGGGGAGCAACATCAACTGCATGAGTGGTGCAAATAAAATTGCCCGCAACAGTGTTTTGTTACGAAAAATCTGGCGAAATTCTTTCTGAAGTAAAAAGCGGATCGTTCTCATGCCAGGCGGATTTTAAAACTGCGAAGGCTAACGATCAATAAAAACAAAGCCATGCCACATAGGATGAGTGTTTCTTTCCAGATCGTTTGAAATCCTGAACCTTTGATCATGATGGATTTGACAATCACATAAAACCATTTGGAAGGAACGATGTTGGAGATTATTTGCAAGGGTAATGGCATATTTTCAATGGGGAACATGAATCCGCTTAACAGCAAAGTAGGAAGTAAGGTGGCCATGAGAGAAATAAACATGGCAGTTTGTTGTGATTCGGATTTGATCGAAATCAACAAGCCAAGACAAAGTGATGTGATAATAAAAATGAAACTTATCGCGTATAGCAGAACAATGCTTCCCTGTACAGGAAGGTTGAGAAAGAATTTGCTCAGAAGAAGAATCGATGTAACGTTCATCAGGGAGATGAGAAGGTAGGGAACGAACTTCGACAGAATGACAAGAATTGGTTTGAAAGGAGATACAAGAAGTATTTCCATTGTACCCAATTCTTTTTCACGTACAATTGAAATCGCGGTCATCATCACACAGATGATCATCATAATCATGGCCATCATTCCGGGAATGAATGTATGTTCACCTTTGAGTTGGGGATTGTACAGCATCCGGATTTCCGGCACAATACGATAAGGAATAGTTGTTCCTTTGTTTAATCCGGACTGATAATCAGTGATGATATTTGAAATGTAATTGGTGAGCGTGGTGGCAGTGTTGAGGTCTGATGCGTCCGCGATCACCTGCACTTGTGCTTTGTTGGTATGTAGCAAATCAGAGTAGAAATGATCCGGAAAAATGAGCGCCATTTTTATTTTTCCGCTCCTGAATGCTTCTTCAATTTCTTCATGTCCGCTGAGATATTTATCTATATCAAAGTATGTACTCGCGTCTACTTTATCAGCGATCTGTCTGCTCGCTTCATCTTTTGCATAATCGACAACTACAATTTTCGCGTTCTTTATTTCATTGGTGAGTGCAAAACCAAAAAGAATGATCTGTGCTATGGGTAATCCAAAAAGCATGAGCAATGTTTTTCTGTCACGAAAAACATGGTAGAATTCTTTTTTAATAAATGAAAGGAGTTGTTTCATGATGTTGTAGATGAATCCCGGATTTTATTCGCTTCGTTTTGCATTTCTTGCCAGTTGACGAAATACTTCATCCATCGATTTTGAAGAATAATTCTTTTTCAGGTTAGCGGGAGTGTCCAGTGCTTCTATCACGCCATCTACCATAATGGAAATCCGGTTGCAATATTCAGCTTCATCCATGTAGTGTGTGGTTACAAACACAGTAATCCCGCGGTGCGCGGCATCATAGATCAGATCCCAGAATTGTCTGCGTGTGACCGGGTCAACACCTCCTGTGGGTTCATCCAGGAAAACGATTTTCGGATCGTGAATTACCGCAACAGAGAAAGCCAGTTTTTGTCTCCAGCCAAGTGGCAGACTACTTACTAACTGATTTTCTTCTTTGCGCAAATCCAGTTGATGAATGAGTTGTTCGCTTTTCTCTTTGATGAGGGAGTCAGACAATCCATAAATCCCCGCGTAGAATTTTATATTTTCAGAAACGGTCAGATCTTCGTACAAAGAAAATTTCTGACTCATGTATCCGATGTTTTGTTTGATTTTTTCTCTGTGTTTATATACATCATATCCCGCCACAGTTGCAGTTCCGGAGCTGGGGACAAGTAACCCGCAGAGCATACGCATGGCAGTAGTTTTTCCTGCACCATTGGCACCGAGGAAACCAAAAATTTCACCTTTGTTCACTTCAAAGCTTAGTTCATTGGCAGCAATAAAGTCTCCAAATTGTTTGGTTAGTTTATTGGTTGTGATTACAGATTCATTCATTCTGACAATTATTTTAGTTGGAGCCTTCAGACATTAATTTGATGAAGCAATCTTCGATTTTGGGAGTGATCTCTTCAAATTCGAGAGACTGATGTCCTTTTTCTTTAAGACTTCGGAGTAAAGCACTGGAGGCATCATCGGAAGTATCTTTCAATGTGAGATGATAAAATTCTCCAAAAGCATTGCAGCTTTTTACAACTGAAGAACTGCGCAAATCCTGCTGGAGCGTATACATCATTTCGGATTTGATGCCGAAAAGTTTTTCTCCGAATGCAGAAGTGACGGCTTGAGGTGTGTTGATGGAAAGAATAGATCCATTTTGTATCAGTGCGATTCTGTCGCAAAGTGAGGCCTCATCCATATAAGGTGTGGAGACGAGAATTGTGATTCCCTGCGACTTTAAGCGTCTCAACATTTCCCAGAATTCTTTTCTGGATACGGCGTCTACACCTGTAGTAGGTTCATCAAGAAATAACACCTTTGGCCGGTGAATTAATGCACAGGAGAGGGCAAGTTTTTGTTTCATTCCTCCCGAGAGTTGTCCGGCTTTTCTTTTTCGGAAGGGTTCAATCTGACTGTAGATGTCTTTAATCAGCGCATAGTTTTGTTCAATGGTTGTTCCGAAGACAGTTGCAAAGAAGGACAGATTTTCTTCAACGGTGAGATCCTGATAGAGAGAAAATTTTCCGGGCATGTATCCAACGGATTCACGGATATTTTTGTACTGCTTTTGAATATCAAATCCTGCGACCTGCGCATTGCCGCTATCCGGTAAGAGCAAGGTTGTGAGAATGCGGAACAAGGTTGTTTTACCTGCTCCGTCCGGACCAATCATTCCGAACACTTCACCTTCGTTTACACGAAACGTAAGATTGGTGATGGCTTTGACTTTGCCTTCACTGTATGATTTGGTTAAATTTTCAACTGTAACCATAGATCGCAGGAAAACTGAATGTGTAATTTAGAATAATAATAGCTCTGTGTATTTTCTCACTGAAATTTCACTTCACCATACATACCTATTTTCAGGGCACCATCATTTTTTACTTTTACTTTGATAGCATACACCATGTTGGAACGTTCTTCTTTTGTCTGGATAGTCTTTGGAGTAAATTCCGCTTTGTCGCTGATCCAGGTAATAGTTCCGGAGTATTGCTTGAACTTTTTTTCTCCGTCATCCACGCTTACAGTTACGCTCTGGTTTAATTTCACCTGACTCAATTGAGCTCCGCTGATGTATGCTCGCAGGTATAATGCGGACACATCAGCGATTTTGTAGAGTGCTTTCCCGACAGCAGTCATTTCTTTTTCTTCCGCATACTTTGTCAGTACTGTACCATTCACCGGATTCACAAGACGACATTTCGAAAGCTGATCATTGATCTGTTCAATCTGTACCTGGAGCGGATTGGTTTGTTGGTTGATACTTTCTGTAGTGATATTCAGTGAAGATTGTTGGGCTTCCAGTTGTTTTTTGATCATGTCCACCTGGGAAGTAGCGTCATCCAGTTGTTTTTGTGTAGCTGCTTCCGCTTTCACGAGATTGGCTAAACGTTTTTGTTCTCTTTCAGCGGTTGACAGTTGTATTTGCAATGCAGCAATTTGTGCGGCAATGTTTGGTTTCTGACTAAGAGTGGACTTCACCTGTGATTCCAGTTGTTTCTTTTTCAGATAAAGTTGGGTGCTGTCAATGGAGCCTACTATATCACCTGATTTCAGTGTTTGACCTTCTTCCACATTGAATACTTCGAGTCGTCCGGTTGCTTCGGATGAGATGATTGTTTCTTCCGTTTCAAATGATCCGGAAGCATCAAAGGAATTCTGATTTCTGTTGCAGGAAAACAGTGTAAAAAAGAGGAGTGCGAGGAGCGTATATTTCATGATTTGTAAGTTGAATGATTATTGCTATCTGAAATCAATTTCTGAAAGTATTTAGACAAGATTCCTACGGAATATACCATAATCTTCACGTATTTTTATTTAGGAATGGTATAATTTCCGCTTGTTGTTTGAAGGGTATGATACATAAGAAGAAGTTGTAATTCATGGAGAGACTTATTTTGTCTTGACTGATCTTCCGCATTTACTTCTTTTAAATAATCGTTTGTGGTAATGATTCCATTTTCCAGTTGTATCTGTGCGCGCTTTTTGATAGAGTTGCGTAAGGCTACGATCTCGTCGTCGGATTGCAGCAAAGACTGAAGTTTGTTGATTTCCCCGTTCGTCTGTGTGCAGGCTGAAGTAGTGTTGAAGAGAAAAGTTTCTTTTTGTGCTGCATTCATTTGTTGTTCCAGATCCACAATATTTTTTTCCTTCTTCAGCGTGTACAAACCGGTAATAGCCCAGTTCAACTTCAGTCCGGCAATGTAGTAGGATGAAAGATCGCGTGAGAACAGATTGACCGGAGAAGGTTGTCCCCATCCACCCTGAACAAAGACTCCGAGTTTAGGAAGGTTTTTGGCATTGAGTAGTTTTTTCTGCGCGTCGTAGCTTTTGTCTTTTACTGTATAAAAATTTAATTCCGGTCGGTGAATGCCGGTTGAAACCATCGGGAGTGCAGGTTTTTCAAGAATTGTATTTTCGTTTAAAGTAGAATGAATGAATTCCGATAACATTTGCAGGTAAGATTTTTTTGCTGAAGCAAGTTCTATGCTGCGTTGATCTGCTCTGAGTAGTTCCGCTTTGAGTTTATCCGCGTTGCTTTTGTAGTCAGTGCCGTTTTCGAGTGCCGCCTGAATTCTGGTCAAACCGTTTTGTAAATCTTTTTTCAGGAGTTCGTTCAGGCGAAGTTGTTCGTCCAGCATTAATATTCCAAAATACAATTGGTTGACTCTGTCTTTTAATTTGTACAATTCTACCTCAAGACCAGCGGCCTGAACGTCCGATTGAATCAATTGCAGGTCCTTGTTTCTGCTGACAGTAAGTAGATCTGTGAGAGGCTGGTTGAGTTCCGCGTATATTTTGTACTGATCCGAAGGAATTTCCGGAATGTTGATACCCGGCAGATGTATTGGAATGGATGTAACATCTGACTGAACAGTTGCCTGTCCGCCAACTGAAATCTGTGGCCAATAGCCTTTGTTCAGGTTGGACAAAGTATAAGCTTTACTTTTTTCAATCAGTCCGCTTTGTTTTATGAGCGGATAATTTTCTCTGGCCAAAGCCTGACAGGAATCCAGTTGAAGGGTTTGTGCTGAGGAAATTGTATATCCTGCGAATTGCAGAATCAACAGAGCCGGTAAAAAGTGTTTTGTATATATTGTTTTGTTGAACATGACGGAAAGTATTGGATCCGGATTATTTTTTTGCGGAGGTATTTGCCTTAAGCATAGCATTGATCCATTGTGGAATCATTTTCTTTCTATCTCTCATGAGGTCCATATATTGTTTGGGTGTCACTCCGGTAATTTTCATAAGCATAGGGGACGCGACAAATGGAAATACAATCAGGCTCATCATGTTTGAAAGAAAGTGGAGAATGTGCATTTTCGGATAGGTTCCTTTTTTCATGGCAGCGTTTATCTGTTTCACAAAAGAAGAGCGGGCAATGTCTGCTATCATATCAAGTTTTGCAGGGAAACGGTCAGGATGCTGTCTCAATTCACTTAAAATAAAGAGAGGCAGATCAGGATAAATCGTGAAAAGGTCAATGTAGCTGGCAACGAGGTTTTCGATTTTTTGATCCAGCGTAGTTTCTTCGTTCGCGAAATTTTCCGCGATGCCTTTGACAAACTGAACAAGACTTTCTTCCATGATCAGATTGAAGAGTTTTTCTTTACTCCGGAAATAATAATTGAGCAGCGCCAGATTGATACCGGCTTCATCCGCGATATCACGGGTTTTCACGGCAGCGAATCCTTTTTTTGTGAACAGTTTTTGAGCGGCAGATTTGATTTTATCCTCTGTGCTCGGATCCGGTTTTTTTTCTGCTTGTTTCACGTGTGTCTTTTTGATAGCCGGGACAAAAGTAAAATGGAATGTTAGTTTAAACAAGTATTTTAAACAAATGATTAAAATAAATGTTTGAATATGCGAAATTGAATTAAAAACGAAGGAAAATTTCTTGAAGCGGGGCGGTATTTGTTAATTCTGAAGCGGTAATTTCATTCTGTTCCGTTCCCTGAGGTAAAAAATCAGGATGAACGCGAACCATACAAAGTTGCCGATAATTGTTCCATAAGCCGCGCCGATGGAACCAAAGTGGGGAACAAGCAGAAAACTTGCGCTGATACTGACAATGCTGCCGGCAACGATACTTGTGAATGTTTGACCGACTTTTTTCCGGAATAAAAGCAACAAGGCTGTTATCTGGGCAAGCACACTGAGGGAAGTGCCGGTGACCATTATGGGAATCAATGGAAGTGAACCGGAGAAAGAAGGATCGATCATGTATTTGGCGAGTGTCAGAACAACAAAACTCATGATGCCAAAGAATACAATTACTCCGGGATAGAGGTAGGTGAGTTTTTGGGAGTAATTTCCTTCTGAAAATTGTTTCAATGTACGCGGGTTGTTCGCATTCAAAAAAGGCTGTATGATGAGCGGATCAAAAATGGAGGTGAATTTAATGGCAAGGGAATACAATCCCACTTCGGCGAGAGTTCCGTAATGCAACAGGATCCATCGGTTGGCGCTGTTTAATAACCAATACGACAATGCGCCGGGAATGAATGGTAAACTCAGGCGAAGGATGTTTTTTACCTGTGAAATGCTGATGGAAAAAACAAAATCGCGGAACTGATTCCGGATGCTGCTGCTGATAATGATGAGGGAAATGACGGTACAGATTAAGTTGGCCCAGATGATGCCGGCGATTCCTGTTCTCAGATAATACACAAATAAAATGTTCAGCGACATGGACAATACTCCCAGCACAATCTGAAGAATTGTCACACGCTTGACTTTTTCGGATAATTTAAGGACAAGAATATAAATGCCCTGGAAAAAGTTCAGGTAAGAAGTGAAAATGCTGAAGTATACCAATACGATGCTGATGGAGCCCAGAAAAAATTCGTGGTTAAACCACAGAATAATTAAGGTAAGCAGGTATAAGATTCCGGAAATGCTCAGGTAAATCGATAAGACTGAATTCATCAGACGCACCCGGCTTTGGCTGTCTTTCTGATGAAAAAAATCCATATACAGAAAATTGAATAATCCGAGAGAACAAACAATTTCAAGAATGGAAGTAAATGTGTTGAGCAGTTCAAGATGCCCATAATCCTCAGGGCGCAGGAGACGTGTATACAAGGGAATGAGAAAAAAGGAGATCCCTTTCAGAAACAAAGCTCCAAACCCATAAATGAGTGTGTTGCGAAAAAGTACAGTCCGGAATTGTCTTTTAAGAAATGAAATCACCTTGCCTGAATTGCCTTCAAAGAAAAGATTATTTTTCTTTGATAGACCGGGCCGGGTGAATCATTAATCAACAAAGACTTATTTAATTTGAGGATATAGCTTTTTATCTGCGAACACAACAACATCTTCGATTGTATTTCATCAGATTGTTAAAAGGAATAAGCCACAGAGGGAAGGAAGGCAGAAAGTATGGTATACACTTCTCTCCATGAAATGAATTACCAATGTGTTGATTGAAAATAACTGGTTCTTTTACTCGCCGGGCGAATTATAATTTCCCCCTACAAAAATTTTCTTCTGAACAGCGTTTATTCCATCGGAGATGCTTAGGACATACATCCCTGTGGGAAGAGCAAGAGAGGGAATGAGGTATGAGTTTTTTCCGGCAATGGAAGAAACAGATTCCTGAAACAGATTTCTTCCTGTAAGATCAAAAAGAGAAAGATGTAGCGAAGCAGAAGTTTCCGTGTTATACTGTAATAAAATTTCTCCATGAGCATTAGGGCAAGCCGTAAATTCATTTATGCCTGGAGATAGTTCCGGGACTCCAACACCGGATGGAGCGAGTTTAACAACCCAGGCATCCTGTGTGCCGGAAGGAGGATGCATACCATGTACATCTCCGTTGAATGATTTGGTATAACCAACTACGAGATAACCTCCGTCCGGTGTTTCAATTCCATCAAAGGCTTCATCTTCCAAATTTCCTCCCATACATTTACTCCATTGATAATTAAGAAGGCTATCGGTTTTTACTACCCACACATTGTTGTACAAGGAAGAGGTGTTGCAAAAAGGCATGGAGTCGCTACTGTATGACATACCGGAAAGCAATACTCCTCCGTCAGAAGTAATGGAAGCAGAATTTGAATAATCCCAGTCACTTCCGCCAAAGGTATGTCTGTTGATGAGGTTGGTGCCATTCGTTTGAAATAACCAGTAATCAGCAAGACCATGGTTGCCATACACATTCCCATTGTTGGATTCTACCACACCAGAAATGAGGAATGATCCGTTGTCTTTTTTCAAAATTCGTATAGCTCCATCAACCAGACTGCCTCCGAAACTGCTTTGTTGAAGAATATTTTGAGCGGGGTCGATTTTGACTAACCAGATATCGGATTCACCATGATTGGATAACACATCGTGATCAGTAGAGCTGGTAGTCATCAAACACCAGAAAGTATTTGTATCCGTCTCCACAACAGATTTTGCAAAATCTAAATCTGTTCCGCCAAAAGTTTTCTGCCATTCCAGATTTCCAATGCTATCCAGTTTCACCACCCATGCGTCATAGGCCCCCCCCAAATAATTCGTGATGTCTCCGTCCCAAGAATCTGTTTCTGCGCAAAGGATGTATCCTCCATCCAGAGTTGGATGAATTTCGTATCCATAGTCGAGATTATTTCCACCAAGGCATTTTTGCCAGAGAAGATTTCCGCTACTGTCTGTCTTTACCACCCACACATCTGTTGTCCCAGTTAAGACTCCACCGCCATGAATACCTACCACATCTCCATCATTTGAATTTGCTTCACCAATCATTATGGTTCCTCCATCAGAGGTGAGTTGAATATTTTTAGCGATTTCTATTCCCCATGTTCCGCCATATGTTTTCTCCCAAAGAATGGTACCAAATTCGTCAATCCGGATTAACCAAAAATGCTCGTAATTCCCTGAATGTATGCTTACATCCCCGTCGTTGGAGGTAGTGAAACCAGCAATGTAATAACCGCCACCGGGTGCTCTGCAAACGGAATAAGCACCATCATCACCACTACCACCATAACAACGCGACCATTGGATGGAGGGGGCTTGTGAATTTACCGAAAAAGCACCTAGTGAAATGATCAGTAAACCGAGGAAAAACTTTTTCATTGCTAATTCAATTTAGTGAATTTTCCTGTAAAGTTGTTTTGAATAATTGGTGATATCAAAAAATGCATATGTAAATATCGCTATTTTGAAGGTCAATGATATTGCTTGGGATGAATTTTATTTACCAAAATATTTAATAAGCAATCAAAATCAGGCGCGACAAATTCTCTTCACCGGAATTGCATTGCAGGAAATAGATTCCTTTAGTCGGATGACCAATTTCTTTTTCAAATGAGTTTTCTCCCGATTGACTTTGGTCTGAAAAACTTTGTAATTGCTTTCCCGATAAATCATACAAAGTAAAATCCACTTTTCCGGAATTTATACCGGAGTAGTGAATGTACAGGATATCGTTTTCAACGTATGCATGTAAAGAGGAGGAATTTTCTTTCAGTTCGTCCAGACCATTGGGAAGACATGGATCCGACTCAATCGGAGTTATCATAGAAGAACTGAAGTTATTCAATGAAAATGCTGCTGCAGAAACGTTGGATGTTTGTTGCGTGAAACCGGTACTGTCGTAGGTGATTAAATTCAGTTCGGAAACATTGAGGGAAGATTCGTTGCAGACTCCGTGAAAAGTTGAATCTGTTTTCAACAGATATGTGGAGTTGAATCCATTGCCATCCGGTGTTTTTGCGGTAATCAGAATTGAACCATCGCTGCAGGTTGTAGCGTCAATTCCATCCAAACCGAAAACCGGTTCTGAATACGACGGAGTGAAGAGTACATGTCCGCCTGAATCAAGGATGCACGTAAAAGCTGTTTCAGGACCTGATGATGGAAGATTGTATCCTGTCAACACAATGTTCGAATTCATCGCAACCGTAGCGCTATACATTGTAAAAATATCAGATGTCTGATACACATTCATCCATGCAGAACTGCCATTTGGATTCACTTTAATCAGATAAGGATAAGAAGCAAAGAATGGAACCTGTTGGGTTGCTACACCCGCGATCAGAATGGATTGATCCGGGAGTTCCATCGCTGAAAGTGTACTCATCGTGAAAGAAGAATCGCCTGTTTGCAAAGCCCACAATGGATTTCCTGAAGGATCAGTCACAAGTACCCCAACCTGGTTTCGCTGATGTGTTCCCAGATTCATGCTTACAGGTCCGGTGAAAAGACGGTTGTCATTACGAAGTAGTAGTCCTGTGTTAAATACAACCGGGTGATTATTGATTTCGTATTCATCCGCCCTGTGTACATTTCCTGAGAGATCGGTCTCCACTATAATTCCTTTGTTGAATTGTGACAAATAACCCATCATCACATTGTGATTAGAGCCATTGGAGAATATCCCATTAAATGATGCATAGGAACTGAATGTATATTCGGTTGTAGACAAAATATTTCCCGAGCTGTCGAGCAAAATATACACCGGATCACTAAAATTATATACACCCGAAACGCCGATTTGATTATTGCTATGTAATGTGAAATCAGTAAAATCCATGAAGCCGACGCAATCATGTTTTTTATACCAATTTGTGATTCCATTTGGAAAACAATTCATCACATGAAGTTGAGGCGCCGTTGCTCCAAGGTTATTGTAGGATGTAAGCGTCAGAAAAGAGCCGTTGTTTAATTCCACAGATTTCAACATGGAATAATAAATGGAGTCTCTGACTAAATATTTTCTTTGAAATTTATTTTGTGCTTGAGCACGAACAACAATACCAGTAAAAAGAATCAGGTAAATAAAGTTTTTCATAAATAATATTTTTCAAGATGGCAATGAGTCCGGATGCTCTGACAGTTTAGTGTTATCCGTTAATCAATATTACATTAGAAAGGTAAATAAAAATATAGAAAGTTGTCACTGTAGAAATATCTCAAACCCAATCAGGATTTGAGTTTAACCGCGAAAAATTAGTGAAGGAGAATGGATTATTACCGTAATAATAAAAAATTTCAAATAGAATCAGCGATGAATACTAATTGCTGATGTGCTCACAGTATTGCTTGAGTGTCCCTGACGATCCACGACATATACATTGAAGCTTACATTTTGTGAAGTTAAAGAAGTATCCGTAATTCCCTGTCCGCCGATGTCGATATTAATTGTCCCGGTGATTGGAACAGAAGATGATGCCGGAGCGAGTTGTTGAATCCGGTAACCGGAAGTGATGCCAATTCTGTTGTCAGTAACAAAACAGTTTTTTACTCCGGAAGTATTTTCACCCAGATCGCCGTCGCCATCAGTGTATTTAATTGTGATTGTTACAGCCTGTGTGTATTCTGTCACTGAACCCGGACTGACAGAAACAATTTCAATCGAAGGGATTGGGTCAAATTCGATCGTTTCTTTCTTGCATGACAAGAACAGAAGCACACCAAAAAGCATTAATCTTCCTTTATTGTACATAGAAAGAAAAATATGTTTTATAATAATCGGGCGAATCAAAACGCGGGAACTCTGTGTTGTTACTGTGATGTCCGTCATTCACGTATATTCGGAAATACACAATAGTTCCGGCCGGCCAGTTTACAGATGGTAAGATGGCCAGCCATGCTGAGTACGGGGACAGATAAGTGCTTGCGACAAGTACTGAAGAGTTGCTGAAGTCATCTTTATCAAGTGAAAAATGAATTTCTTTCACTGTGAATTGTGACGGATCAGTAGCTGAGGTTCCATCCGCTGTATCAGTAGTGATAAATGCAATTTGCATTGCACTTCCGGCAGCGACCAGGAATGGGTTGATCGGATTCCCATTGAGGCGGTTAGTATCAAGCTGGTTCCAGTTTAGATCGAATGCAGCAAAACCTGTGACATTGGGAGGGAGGTTTGGTTTTACCGCTACCACTCCATTCATATCCGGACAGCCGGCGTTGATCCAGTTCTTTACGTGATCAATATCAGATGCAGACAACCTGATTCCATTGGATGGCATGTATTCGGTTGTGGAAGTGGTGAGTCTTTCTATCAGCCAGGAATCAGCTACATTGTTGGGAATTGTCCGGTAATTGAAAAACCTGGCGGAGTCAAGAGTCAGTTTGTTAACCGGCTGATACACCAAAGTGGAATAAGAAGATTCGATGGTCCGGAAATCAGGTTCGAAAGTACCGTCATGGCAACCCGGGTTGTTACATTTCACGGAGAAAATATTTTTGTAGAGTCCTGCAATGGAATTCGGATCCGGATTTTCGGGTGTAGTAGTGGTAGAGGAATGATCAATAGAATCAAATGGATTGACCGGTTCTTCATCATTCTTGCAAGCATTCACAAGTGAGATGCTTATCAACAATAGAACGAAGCAGGATATGTTTTTTAATCTGATCATACGAATGCGGCCTGAAGCTGGCAGGTGGACCAGGGTTTAACTCCATATGTTCCGGGCATGTCTGAATCAAATCCGAGAAGGTTAGCGATGGCGGGAACTATTTCTGTGCTTTCTCCCATGATGGTGGAGATCGTTTGATTTTGAACGACAACATTCGGCGGACCAACGACGAGACAGAAAATTTCTCTTGCCATATTGAGATTCGGATCACCGGTAAAATTTGGATCGGTAGGAGCAGTGTGATCGAGTGCGCGCCGACCGAATGCATCCACTGAAGTGTTCGGATAAAAATTTCTTCCGTGTTCCGGCGCGATGATGAGTACGGTATCATCGGCCATTCCCGGAGTAGACTGAATAGTTTTCCAGAGTTGAGCTACCGCGAAATCCGCTTTCCGGAGATTGTTCGCGTATTGTGAAAACTGAAAATGACACACATCTACATCCTGCATATTCACCACGAGAAGTTCAGGAGTGAAGGTGCGAATGATCTCTTCCGCGAAAAGAATATTGTACATGTCATTGTTCATCGCTCCTCCTGCGTTCCATGAATTGAGAAAAGCGGAGTTTTGCGCTTTGGTATACAGATCAGTAATAAAGTTTTGAAGTGTAGCTCTGTCTGAATCGCTATTGGTAATTCCTCCGGAACCGTCGCTATAGGAATGATTGAACATTCCGTTCACAAAACGACGAATGTTGTTGACGGCAGCTTCCTCCTGGCTGTTGAATGTTCTTGGATTTCCCAAAACGTCATAACCTTGAGGACTGATGAGTGAAGTGGGGGAAATAAAATTTGCTCCGTATGAAGCACCGTAAGCATTGGAAGAGGAATAATTTAAGGCGGGATATGGTCCGAGTGTATTGGCTACCCACCAGCATTTCAATGCGCTTTGCTGAGGGGAGTTGTGTTTTCTGTAATATTCAAAAATGGTGGGCTTCCGTGGATGTTCACGCAGATTCAAATCCACATCCACATAATTTCCGGTTAATGCAACTGTGTGTCCGTTATAATGCCCTGTCGGTCCGTTGTAGTAACGAAATTCTTTAAACAGTGTCCCATAATTTTGCAACGGCATTGGGAGGGGAGAAGGAGGAAGAGCTTCCATCGCGCCCAGAATATCGGGTGAAATGGATCCGCCTCCGTTCAGCAAATTCGGCATCAGGTTTCCATCGTTCATGTGCACGGACTCCAGGTTTCTGACACCGCCGGCGTAGAGGCAAAATACCACGTGATTTACTTTTCTTGCTCCTGTTGCTGCAAACAAACTACCTGAACGCAGCAGGTAAGGTGCTGCAAGAACACCGGCTCCGGCGAGAGTAGATTTTTTTATAAAGTCCCTTCTTTTCATGATTCAGTTAGCTCAGTAGAAACGGTATTCGTCGGAAGTCATCAGCGTATAATACACAATAAGCGGAGTGATGGAGGCATCCTGTCGTATGGTTGATTTCCAGGTGTACACTTCAAATTCTGATGGTTCTCTGTTGTAAAATTTTTTGTAGGCTTTTGAAATGAAGGCGGAAGTATCGCCATTGACTACAAGTGAATCGGGAACAATTGCTGTGCTGTCATTCAGAAAATTGCGGATGATGCGGTCTTCAATTACTTTTTCATCACCGAAAGAGCTGTAAGCAATACTCAGGTTTACAAGCCGGCTTTGAGGAATCTGAACTCCGAAAACATCCGCATAAGCGATAGAAATAAATTCAGAGGTAGTCTTCTGTGTGTTTTTATCTCCGCCATTTCCGGAAATGTTCACAGGATCCACTTCATACTCATACTTTTTGTCCTTGGTACAGGCAAAAAGGAAAGTGAAAAGAAGGCTATAGAGAAATATCTTTTTCATTCGATTCCGATAAATTCATTGGTAGAAAGTATGTCTTTCTGCACAGCGGTATAATCACCCGTGGAGCTGTACTTTTGTGTACCCTTCAGCATTTCATCTGAATTGGGATCGCGGTTGAGAAATTTTCGATACAATAATACAACTTGACTTTCGTAGTAATTGCTTGCATGGGTGAGAATGTCGAGATAGTCATTTTTGGTTGAACCACTTTCCAGAAACAAAATCGCGTTGATTCCTCCAACCATATTAATTCCATTCTGTTGCTCGGATCCGGTTGGATTTCTGTTGATCAAATGCTGGAAAGTAGAAATCACAAAATTAGCTGCACCCATATTAATCTGATCATAGAGGTAATTGTTACACATCCTGCGTTGCAATTCATCTATGTTTATGGTACCTGAAATGAATTCCGGGAAAGCATTTCTCAGTGAGATCAATCTGTCTTGCTCCATATGAATATATGGCCATGAAGCCTGGTTAGAGGTATCATTCAGCGCGTTTTGAAAAATCGTAATCCACAAAGTAAATTCTGATGTGTCGATATTATTCAGAAGATCAATTTTGCTTTGGTTATAAAGCGTGGCAGCGTAGGAAGCATCAGAAAAAACATCCTGCAGGAAATTTTGTCTGGATGTACTGTCAACACCTGCATCCATCAAGGATTGACGGGCTGAGTTGAATTCGGTTTCATCGGGTTCACGACCAAGTGTGAGGATGTATGTGCGATTGATATAATTTTCAACAACAACGGGTTCGATAGTATAATCCTCCGGTGGTTGATTGTTTCCAACGGTTACAAGCTCCTCCTTTTTACAGGAAAAAAGCATGGTGAGAAGTAGAAAAATATAGATCCGCTTCATATACAGGTAAATTTATATAAAAATGCCAATCGGATCCAGGCGAAGGCAATCAGGTTATTAACAAGAATTTGAATACTCCAAATGGAGCTTCATCAGAAACGTAAAAAGTGAAAATTTTATTGAACGAGAATTTATAATTCATCATATTAAGATTGATTGTTGAAATGAATTGCCCATGTTAGCAGATCAAAGAATGAGTGTCTTTGACTGATTCATTCCAATCCTTTGAATCATGCTTGGTGATGATCCGGATTTAGCCTGATGTTCTCTCTCTGTGCCCCCTTTTCTTCATTTTTCAACCCTAAACTTTCATTAGTTTTACCCGCTTCCTGAAAGGATTTCCATCTGTTTTATATAATCTTCAGGAAGTAGCTGAATATTTGATGGTCTGTTACAATCAGGCTTCAATATTTATCTATAAAATACTATCCAATAAAAAATAATTCCTGTTTCCAAAATTCTACATCCCAGATTAAATGAAAAAAGTATTGTACCTGCTGCTGTTCGGATCCGTGATGAATTGTAAAGCGCAAAACTACATCCCGATTCCTGATACTCTAAGCGGAACGAGTATTCACCTGACTATGCACAGTGATAGTGTACAGTTTCTGCCGGGAATGAAAACGTTCACCAATGCATTCAATCAATATTCTTATCTCGGACCTACATTGATTTTGAATCAGGGTGACGCGATGACGATGAATGTGGACAATTCATTAACAGATACCACTACGGTGCACTGGCATGGATTGCATGTTCCTGCGATGGCAGATGGCGGACCCCATACGGTGATTCTTTCCGGAACAACATGGAGTCCGCAATTTACGGTGATGAATCATGCTTCTACTTTCTGGTACCATCCGCATCTGCACATGAGAACCGGTGAGCAGGCAATGCGTGGTGCTGCAGGTGTGATCATCGTACGTGATCCGGAAGAAGCGGTACTCGCGCTTCCAAGAACATATGGTGTGGATGATTTTCCATTGATAGTACAATCACAACAATTTGATTCGCTCAACCAGATCATGTGGAGAGGAATGCAGGACAGCATTTTGCTTGTGAACGGTACTACTCAACCGCAGCTGGATGTTCCCGCACAGGTTGTCCGGTTTCGATTACTCAATGCTGCTCAGAGCCGCAATTTCAATTTTGGGTTCACAGCGAATCAGTCATTTTATGTAATCGGGAATGATGGAGGATTGTTGAGTGCCCCGGTTCCTGTAACACGCATCCGTCTTGCTCCGGGTGAACGCGCGGAAATACTGGTTGATCTTTCCACACAGGTGGGACAAACGCTTTATCTGATGAGTTATGCATCTGAATTGGGTACCGGTGTTCAGGGTGGTATTCCACCGGCGAGTATGGCAAGCGACTGGTACAGTCCGTTGAATGGAGCCGACTTCAATATTCTTCAATTGAATGTAATCGTTCCAACAGCCAATCCGGTTCTTACCGTTCCCTCAGCTTTGGTAAATGTGGTACCGTGGACAGCGGGTCAAGCCGATACCACAAGAAACATTTCATTTACAGCACAGAGTATGATGAACCTTGATGGTCCGTTTTATTTTAACGGTTTGTCCTATGACATGAACAGAATAGATTATGAAATTCCATTGAACAGAACTGAAATATGGACTCTCAGCAATCAAACTATGGTGGCGCATCCGTTTCATATTCATGATGTGCAGTTTTTCATTCTTGACAGAAGTTCTCTTCCTCCGGCTCCGCAGGAAGCGGGATTCAAGGATGTGGTGCTTGTATCGCCTTTTGAATCGGTTCGGTTCATTACCAAATTCGAAGACTTCGCCGATCCGATGATGCCGTACATGTATCATTGTCATATTTTGATGCATGAAGACGATGGAATGATGGGACAATTTGTTGTTGTGCCTTCCACAAATGTTGAATCTGTTTCAGGTTCGGCATATATGAATGCTTATCCTAATCCGTTGGTGAATGGAAGTATTTCAATTCCTGTGAACAAAGCATTCACTACTAATCCGACTTTTATTCTCTCAAATATTACCGGTCAGGAAGTAATGCATGGAAGTCTTGTGGGAGAAAATGGTGAATACAAAATTTCAATGTCTGATTTGCCCGCCGGTACATTTGTTTTGAAAATGATCGCGGGAAATCAATCTTCCGTTTCCAAGATTGTGAAGCAGTAAATAGGCTGTCTTTATAGTGAGAATCCGGAACAACAGATCGCTTTTTCCGGATTCTTTTTAATGATGGTTAAAGTGGAATGAAATATTATGATGAATTCTTGGATAATATTCAGTGACGCTCCGGGCCACATTCTGATTTAACGGAATTTGTATATATTGTCAATGATTTATTTGTCAACTTTCAGACTCAATTTTTAGTTCCATTCTGTTTCCAATCAATTCAATCAATATCTATGAAAAAGAATTTCTTTACTCTGTTTTTTATCGTGTTAAATCTATTTGTTGTTCAATCCGGTTTTGGGCAATGCGGCAGCGGACTTGATTCTGTATCGATTCAGGCGATTACAGATGAATATGGTTACGAAGGATACTGGGAATTGGTTCCGGGAACGAATACCTGTGGAAACGGAACAATTTTCGCCGGAGGAAATGTGTCACAAATCGGATGTAACGGAGGAGGAAATCAATCGGCAACATCGGGAAACGGATATGGAGATTTGCAAACATATACTGAAGGTCCATGGTGTTTACCGGATGGAGCAACCTACACTATTCATTTTGTTGATGACTATGGAGACGGAGGAACAGATTTTGTTGTGTATATAAACGGTTTTCCTGTTTACAATTTTACAGGAACAGGAATTGGCAATGTGTTTACATTTACCATTACGCCCCCATTGTCGTATGATGCGGGGATCACCAAAATTTCAACACCGTTGTATGTGAATCCGGGTTCCGTCTTTATTAAGGGAAAAATAAACAACTACTCTTTGAATACACTTCAGTCGATCGAATTGAATTATTCGGTGAATGGAGGAGCAGCTGTAACGCAAACTATTTCCGGTTTATCTGTAGCGCCGTTTTCAGAATATTCATTCACACATCCAATCGCGTGGACCCCGGCATTGAACGGAACATACGAAGTAACAGTATGGCCGGGAATGCTGAATGGAAATGCGGATCAGAACGCGGTGAATGATACAATGAGAAAGATAATTGTTGTAGGCGATGCGATTCCGAATATTATTGATGATTATTTATCAGGAACTCCTTTTTCCACAACAATTGCGGGATCCGCGGATCAGGTGGAAGCGCCACGCGATCTGGATTTTCATCCAATTCTGTCCAATAACGAATTGTGGGTGATGAATGCCGGAACAGTGAACACGGGAGGCAGCACGGTAACTGTGTATCATGCCGGGGAAGCTTCACAACAATCATTATACAGGGAAGATGGTAATGCATGGCATTTTATGTGTTTGCCAACAGCATTCGCTTTTAGTGAGAACACCAATTTTGCCAGCACTACAGGAACGCTGGATGACAATCACAACGGAACTCATTTCAGTGGACCAGCATTGTGGAACAGTGATTCAATGGTGTATTGTATTCCGAATGGCGGAAACGGATCGCATATAGATATGCTGCATCAGAGTCCGTATTCCATGGGTATTGCTTCCGATTCCGAAAATGTTTTCTGGGTTTTTGATGATTTCAACCATTGCATCATGCGTTATGATTTTGTGAACCCGCATGAACCGGGTGGTTCAGATCATACGGATGGAAGAGTGAGTCAATACACTGATTTTTCAGTATCACGAATCAATGATGATATTCCGGATCATCTTGTGTTGGATCATGAAACAGGATATTTGTATATCGTCGACGGCGGATCTCAAAGAATTATCCGGATGAATACACGCAGTGGAAGTGTAACGAGTTCGTTTACTCCATATGCGGAACCGCTTGCGGAATCGAGTATAGTGACCGGAACCAACTGGAGTACTTACATCAGTAGCGGATTGAGTCAGCCATGTGGGATAGATTTGGTGGGAAACAGATTGATTGTGTCGGATTACAGCAATGGTGATATTATTATTTACGATAATACCGGTACAAGCGGAGTTGAACTGGGCCGAATTCATACAGGTTCAGCCGGGATTGCCGGAGTGAAAATCGGTCCTGATGGAAAGATCTGGTATGTAAACCAATTGCTGAATACTGTTTCGAGAATAGATGGGAACAGTCCGGTTGGTATTCCATCAAATTCTTTGGAAAACCAAATCGGTATTTATCCTAATCCGGCTCAGGGATTTTTAAACCTGAGTTTTGCGAAATCATGGGAAGATCCGTCTCTCAGTGTAACAGTGACGGATGCCATTGGGAATGTTGTGGTTGATTCTCCGGTTCTTTTTTCACCCTGTAAAATTAATCTTGAACAGGAGGCAGACGGTATTTACTTTCTTACTCTGAAAAATTCCCGACAGTCATTGACACAGAAAATTTTGATCCAGCGGGCCTATTGATGTGGCGTTTACTTTTTGTCATCATTCTGTTAAGTGCATGTACATATAAAAAAGCGGAGATTGTTCCTGCTGCTGAATATGTACATTGTGATACACTCAGGTATATTTCATACACCGGTGAAATTCAGGCATTCCTTTCACTGAAATGTGGATCGGGAAGAACAAATTGTCACAACAATACCGCTCCTACAGGATTTTATCTCGACACCTATGAGCATGTGAGCAATCTTGTGGAATCAGGAGATTTTTATTCAGCCATCAAGCACGCTCCCGGATATACTCCGATGCCATACAATTTACCGGCTCTTGATTCGTGCTCATTGGCAACGTTGTTACGGTGGATACATACAGGATATCCTGAAAATTGAATTACGGCGAAATGGATTTATGTCAATCCTTTTTCATTTATTTGCGGTATGTGATGTTGTACAAATTGTCGTACAGCATTCATTGACGAATGACAGATTCCCGTTCAGAAAATAGTTATTACAAGCAGATCGACGGACTCCGGTTTATTTCTGTTTTTGGTGTCATGGTTGCCCATTGGTACCAAAATTCATTTCATCGTGAATACCTGAAAGAGCTGCCATTCGGTACCGGAGTGGTTTTCTTTTTTGTGATCAGTGGTTTTCTGATTACACAGATCTTGCTTCGTTTTCGTTTGCGTAATGAGACCGAAGGGAATTCGCAAGGGAAATCTATTCTTTCCTTTTATATGCGCAGAACACTGCGGATTTTCCCGATTTATTATCTCACCATCTTTGTGTTGTATGCAATAGATTTCGATCAGTCACATGCTTTGTTGCCATGGCTCCTGACATACACATTGAATATTCAGATGGCGATCACAAATAATTTACCGGGAGCATTTACGCATTTGTGGTCGTTGGCGGTGGAAGAGCAGTTTTATTTATTCTGGACTTTTATAATTGTTTTCGCTCCCAAAAAGTTTTTGAAGCATTTGATTATACTTTTTATTTTGATTTCACTCGCTCTGAAATACTATATGTTTTACAAAACATCCAGGTGGCTGGGAGCAAACACATTGGTGATTACCAATATGCACAGTCTTGGATTGGGAGGATTACTGGCTTACTACGAAGTATTCCGCAGAGAAAAGTTTTATACGATAGGTCTTGGAAAAATGAAAGCTGCCATGTGGCTGGTGTTGGCGGTCATTCTCTTTCTATTCGCCGCATTTGTGCCCTATGATAAACTTGAATTTCTCAAACCGTATAATGATCCGCTGATGACAATTGTATATGGCTTGGCCGTTTTTGTAGCCGCCAGAAACGGATTCGTTGGATTGGGAAAATATTTTCTGGAAAATAAAGTGGTGGTTTATTTTGGCAGAATCAGTTATGGATTGTACATGTATCATTTATTTATGAGTCCGTTTTATTTCAATTTTGTGAATCATTTTTTGCATTGGAATATCACGAATGATAAAATTTACTTCGTGATATTTTTTGTGCTGGATGTATTGCTCGCGACACTGTCATGGTTTATTATTGAAAAACCAATTTTAGGATTGAAGAAGCATTTCACGTATTTCCTGAAAGAAAAAAAGTGAGTTTTATTCAAGAAGCTAAGTTTAGCTTTCTGGATTTTCAATAATTACAAATAGGGAAAATTTATAGTCTCATTTGTTGAGCTCTCCGGTCTGAATTGGAAGGAAGTGTGTAAAAGGAAGATAATTTCAGTTTTCCGAAAATGATTTGATGAAGTTGTGTCTTCCCCGGTTTATTGTTTTGCCAACATATTTTTCACCTCCTGAAGATGAACTTCTTTTTGAGCGTCTCTCAATTCCTTTGCTGAGCGGGTAAAATATTTGTGAGCAGTGAGAAAAGTAACCTGAAGTTGATTCCATTCTTTCAGAGTAGTAAGGTTCCCGCTTGATTTTAATTCTTCAAACAAAGTATTTCCGATACTGAAAAAATCTGGGCGGCCGAGGTAGTCCAGATCCGCATCACACATAATTTCTTCCAGCCGGTTATGCGGTTGCTGTGGAAATTTTGTCGCGAGAATCATACCGCAGATGGTATCTATTTCTGTTTCTGAATAACCAAATTCAGGGAGAAGTTTTTTCGCCATGTCGCATCCAATCTGTTCATGATTCACAACATTGAGCATAAAGCCAGAGTCGTGGAAAAGAGCTGCAACGCGAACAAGTTCTTTTTCAGCAGGGGAAACATTTTCTTTGTCACATAACATTTCGGCCGCGTTCAATACGTCCAGCACATGGTGATAGCCATGATAGGTAAGTCCGGCCGGTAGTCCGGACTGTAGCTTTCCGAGGATGAATTGTTTTGTATGTTCGTATCTGTTCATTGCCAGATTACTTGGCTTTACTATTTCTGGTGTTCCTTTCGGAGAGCTGAGTGTGTTCACGATTCGTTAGGGAAAGCGTTACGCAGAACTTTTTCCCGGAGTGTTTCTGTGCTGAATGGTTTCATCATGTAATCATTCATTCCTGAAGCAATACATTCATCAATTTCTTCCCGGGTTACATTGGCAGTCATCGCGCAAATGCGAATACTGTTTTTTACCGGGTTTGCCAGTTTGCGGATTTGACGCGTTGTTTCATAGCCATCCATTCCGGGCATCTGGATATCCATGAAAACGAAACTGTAATCGTCTTCATTCATTTTATTCAATGCATCCTGTCCATCCACTGCAACGATCACTTTCACTTCAGGGAAAATATCATTGAGTGTATCCACTGCCACCATCTGATTGAATTCATTGTCTTCTACCAGAAGAATTTTTACATCCGATAAATTGTGCGATGTAGCCAGTGCGTCAATGTTATCTTCTTTTGGCTTCTCAGCGATTTTGTAACGAATGGAAAAGTAAAACTCGGATCCTTTACCGGGCTCACTTTGTACCTTCAGATCGCCACCATGCATTTCCACCAATTGTTTTGAAATGGTGAGGCCCAATCCTGTTCCGCCGAATTTCCGTGTGGTATCTGATGAAGCCTGACCGAAACTTTCGAATATTTTATCAATCTTATCTGCAGGAATTCCGATTCCGGTATCCCGTATTCCCACTCTGATCTGTACTTCGGTAGCAGTTTTGTTTTCAGCAATAACTGAAATAGTGACTGCACCTTTCTCTGTAAACTTTATCGCGTTTCCTGCGAGGTTCATGATTACCTGAGTGATGCGTGTTTCGTCACCGACTACATATTCGGGTACACCTTCGCCGATAAATTCTTCCATACGGATTCCTTTTTCTTCCGCCTTCAATCCGAGAATAGTATGGATGTTGTGGATAGCAGCTACAAAAGGGAACGGAACAGACTCCAGTTCCATTTTACCGGATTCAATTTTGGCAAGATCAAGGATGTCGTTGATGATAACGAGCAGGTTGGCGCCGCTTTTCTTGATTACCTGCAGGTATTTTTCCTGCTGTTCATTCAATGGAGATTTTATAAGCAGGTTGGTGAGACCGACGATGGCATTCATCGGCGTTCGGATTTCATGGCTCATATTCGCCAGAAACTGTTGACGAAACTTTTGTGTCTCGATGAGGTTGTCACGTGTGATGGATAATTCATCATTCGTTTTTCTCAACTCCTGCATGGCCTCGTTCAATTCATGCGTTCTTTCCTTTACGAGGACATTCAGCTTTTCTTCTCTTGCTCTTGCTTCACTCAGTGCTGCTTCATTGGATGTTCTCAGTCGTTGAAAATTAATCCGGAAAATATTAAAGATAAGTTGCGGATATTTTTGTGCCAATGAATAGAAAACATCTTTTTTAATTTCGACAGTTTTCAGATCGGAGCCGGCGACGATAGTAGCGGTAGCAACAGCATCGGCAAGGAAACTTTCTCCAAGAATAGACAAAGCTCCGAGTTGTGCAAGCAATACATCTTCATTGAAAATTTCCACGGTGCCATTGCTGACGATATACAATGCGTCAGGAACAGAACCTTTATTAATCAACACAGCACCTTTGGGATATTCTTTTCTGTTGGTATAGGAAAGAACTTCCCGGAGAACTTGCTGGTCAAGATTGTGAAACAGGCTGCACGTGATGAGCGTGGAGTCAGATTGATTCATAGATAAACGAAATGATAAAACAGTTAAATCGTTGCACGCAGCAAGGATCAGGGGGTGAATTTAATGCAAGATAAATTATTTAGATAATTCTGCAATAAAAAAGAACTCTTTTCTTAATTTCCGCTATTCCTCAGGTCTGTGGCGGCTTCAGGCTTGTGGAAATCCCGATTTCCTGACCCGACAACCTTTATTATCCTGCATAAAAGATGGAATTTCCGGAACGGATATGAGGAAATATTGAAGTCCTATGAGCTGCCTTAAAAATCCTTCTTCATGTTAAAATCCGGAAAAAAGATTCTTCTTCAGACTTTGAAGGTTGACACTGAGCCAACATGAAGGTGTAGGAATCAGTAATCAATTTTGTCAGGCTTGGCTATCCAATCCTTAAAAATCTTCAAAGCAGAAGCATCCGGAAGATGAATCATTTCAATTTTTCTTTTATCGGGAGCTACGTTTATTTCTTCATAGATAAAAGCATCATCAAAACCAGCCTGCGCGGCTTCGTGTCGGGTATTCGCATAATATACTTTGGACGGACGAGCCCAGTAGATTGCGCCGAGGCACATCGGACAAGGCTCACAGGAAGTATAGATTTCGCAATCTGTCAGTTGGAAGGAATTTAAATTTTTACATGCATCTCGGATAGCAACAACTTCCGCATGAGCTGTGGGATCATTGGACGATGTTACCTGATTCGAACCTTTCCCTATGATTTTACCATCTTTCACCACCACGCATCCGAAAGGACCTCCTTTGTTTGACTGTGATCCTTCTCTTGATAGTTCAACTGCCATCCTGATAAATTCCGTCGGGTTGTTTTTCATGTGTATTCGGGTTCAAAAAAGTTTGGGGCTTGAAAATACTATTTTTTAAAATGCTAAAATGTTGTGACAACAATTTTTGAATTTAAGAATTTCAGGCAGGGACAAAATCCGGAGTTTTTATTCTAATACGGTATTTATGTGTCTAATCAAGGAGAACGCGCATTCCTGTTCTCTTGGAGGATTCCCAATTATAGGTATTTTTGAATCTCAATAAAATTCAGTGAACAACATCTTTGATACTCTTTCTGCTGCCGGTAAAGACCGGAACAATGTGGCATTGTGCATCATTGTTCAAACCCGGGGATCTACCCCGAGATCAACCGGTGCCAAGATGTTGGTTTTTCCGGATGGCTCCATTGAGGGAACCATTGGCGGTGGAGAGTTAGAGAAAAGTGTTATTGAACAAGCATTGAAGGTGTTGAAGAATGGAAAATCATCACTTTTCCGTCACGATCTCCTGCATCAGCACAATATGTGTTGCGGAGGAAGTGTGGATGTATACATTGAACCTGTTATGAAAAAGAAAAGACTCTATATTTTTGGCGCAGGACATACAGGTCATGCATTGGCCAGACTGGCTGTTCATCTTGATTTTGAAATTTTCGTGATAGATGATCGCAAGGATTACCTCGATCAGATTCAGGTAGAAGGAGTGAATAAAATGCATTTACATTATGCGCAGGCGCTCACCGTTCTTCCGTTTGATGAACAAACCTTTATCACCATCATGACATACAGCCATCCTCACGACAGAGATATCCTCGCATATTGCCTCGGGCAGAAGTATGCTTATTTGGGAATGATCGGCAGTGAAAGAAAAGTAGAGATGACTAAGAAAATGTTTGAAGAAGGAAAAGTCGCATCCCGGGAAGTCTTGAATTCCGTTGATATGCCAATGGGATTGTCCATAGGTGCAGAAACTCCGGAAGAAATCGCCGTAAGTATTCTTGCAAGACTAATTGAGGTGAAAAATTTTTCGATGAAGGAGAAGTAGGAGGTATTCCGGGGGAGGGAATTGAGTGGTATTAGGTATTAGGTATTAAGTATTAGGTATTAGGTATTAAATATTTGGTATTAGGTATTAGGTACTAAGTATTAGGTATTAGGTATTAGGTATTAGGTATTAGGTATTAGGTACTAAGTATTAAGTATTAAGTATTAGGTGATACTAGGCAGAATTCTGTCTTTGTTGAAGGATGTAAAGGTTGTTGGTTGTTGGTTGATGGTTGTTGGTTAAAAGTCGCTCCAGCAACCAGGAACACGAAACACGAAACCAGTCTTTGTTGAAGGAGGTAAAGGTTGTTGGTTGATGGTTGTTGGTTGAAAGTCGCTCCAACAACCATCAACCATCAACCATCAACCAGGAACCCACCTACGCCCTTCTTCCCTTCAATATCCGGTAAAAAGATCTGCTGTGAATTTCATCCAGAGTGAGTCCGGTTACTAATGCTTCTTCTTCGGAGATGGCTCCGGAATTCATTGCCCGCAAAAAGTAGTTAAGCAATCCTTGTCCTGTTGCAGCATCGTCGAAGATGTCGCCTGAAAGTGTTGCTTGTGCTGCTTTGTTTACAAAGTGAAAAAGTCTTGCTGCTGCATCTTCATAGCTTTCGAGGAAGAAAGTATAAACAGCTGCATAACGCATCGGTAATTGAGCAGGATTCAAGTCCCATCCCTGGTAAAATCCGTTTCGAAGAGAATGTGTGGAATGTCCGAAACACAATTTCCAGGCACGGTGTACTACAGTTGTGTTTTCTTCAATCTGTGCCTGAGTAAGGTTGTCACCTTTATGCGGGCCGATGGGCATCACGTTGGTTGCACCATCGGATAAAAATATTCCTGTCCCTGCCAACGCAACTTTCGTCATGTGATGCGCGAAATCGCATACAGGATGATCCATCGTTTGGTATTTGGCGGTGATGTTGCAGGAAGCCGTATAGTCATAGGTTCCGAAATGTGCCGCGATGCAACGACCTTCTCCTGCCATGATTAATCCACGCAAAGGATTTATTCCATCTTTGTTCATGATAGCCTGAGTAGCTTCGACCATCATTTCCATTTTTAAAGTACCGGCAGCAAGCTTATTTTCTTTTTCAATTATTTCAAATAATTGTACAAGTGCTTTTACCTGTTCCGGAATGGTAACTTTCGGAAGCATGACAACAAAATTATCGGGCAGTTTACCTCCTGTTTGTTCGAGTAATGTGCTGAGAAAAATATCCAGTGTGCGTACACCACGTGCTTTTAGATCTTCGGTGAAAGGTTTGATTCGTATTCCGATGAAAGGAGAAATGGTTTTCTCTTTCATTCCTTTAGCAAGTTCTGTTGCCGCTGTAACTGCTGTTGCATCTTCTTCCGCATCTGGACGATTGCCAAAGCCATCTTCAAAATCTATCCGGAAATCTTCTACAGCTTCACGCTGTAGTTTGGCGATCACTTTATTGTAGACTGTATAAGAAAGCCAGGCCGGATGATTTTTACGGTCAGCTTCCGACATACTGTCGAGAGATTTTTTTAAGGAAGCGATTTTGTCAGTCTGAACGGGAAGGGTTTCATGTCCGCTCAATTGCAAAACTCTGGCAAGTACTGTGAAATCCGGAGCGTAAGCGGTGAGACTACGCAATGCAATATCTCCCATACGTTTGGTGGAATCTGATTTAAACAGGTTCGCTCCGCCATATACAGTGTGCACCGGTTGTCTGTCAGGTTTGTCGCCCGGGTATATTTTTTGAAATGAAAGATTCGCTGAATGGAGTTCGCCGAGAATTTTTTCTTTTGCTTCAGTAGGAATGCTTGTCTTCATCATTGAAAGATATTGATAGATGCGTATGAATTTTCATTGATCAGCCGGTGAAAATTTTCGGCTAAAATGGAGGGCAAAGCTAATGAAATATGCTTATCGAAGGAGGCGATAATCTTTTAAAAAGTCCGCAAATTTCCCGCTGTTTAACAAGGCATAATCCTGATCCATTCCCGGATGTGTCATCAATTCGATGGTGTTGCCATGAATGCGAGGTCTGGCTTCCATGAATTTTTCCAGTCTGGCAAAATAGGGAATATGATTTTCCGGATTTCCGGATTTCATAAAATACTGATTGAGTAAAGACCGGTAGACTTGTTTGTGCAAGGCTGAAGGATAAAGCACATTTCCCGCTACACGGATCCGGATATTTCCGAATTTCCTTGCAAGTCTGACGACAATTTTCGCAACCGGCCAGTTGGTATGTTTGTGGTGATGAGAATCGATGTGATGAATTTCTATTCCCGAATCAATCAGTTTTTGCATTTGCGCATCCAGTTCAATTTGCAGTATTTCGAGGTAATGTTTGTCTGCGGAGATTCTACCACCACGATAAAATAATTTTTCACTTCCATATTCATTTCTAAAAGCATCTGAAACAGGTTTTCCTCCATCAAGATCAAGATGAATACCCAGTTTGGGTTTGGATGGTTGTGATTTATACCAACTGACGGCTTCATCAAATCCGGGCATCGTGGCCATCATCGAAGACGATGATATCAGTCCTTTCTCATAACAGTCTGTGATTCGATGGTTGGTAAGGGAATTAATTCCCAGATCATCCGCGATGATGAGAATATTAATCATTTGCGGATGTATTTTGAGTTCTGTTAAGATACATCAGGTTGTTGAATGCTCCTGCAAGGTAACGAGTAAATAAAATTGCTCCTTCTTCATTCAGATGTGTTTCATCGGATGCATATGCGGAGAGATAAAGTTCCGGATATTTTCTGCTGTCAGCGATTTCGATTCTGTATTGAGGTGGAATTGAAAAAAACACGGGGAGAATTTCTTTGTATTGCCTTGGATCCGCCTTCGGATTCATTACGAATACAGGATAAATTCCTTTTTCTTTCAGTTGCTTAATCGTTAGGTTGATTCGGTCCAGGTAAACTTTGTTGCAGGATTTTATCAGGTCCGGATTTCTCTCTATTTCCTCAAAAGCCTGAGCAGAATTTATCGCTCTTGCCGTTAACCCGCTTGTGTCCCGGAGGAAATGTTCTCTTCCGCTTTCTTCATGCAGTTCTTTGCCGCTGTAACCCGCGTAAGAATTCCCCATATAGTGGAGAGAATCGTTCACCATTTTCTGTCGGTTGTGATAATCGTTTCTGTCATTCAGAGAGCCTACATTCAGCAGATGATCAATATAACCAATGCTGTGTGAAGCAATAGCAGCCAGTTTTACCTGTAACGGTGAAGCGGAGGATAAAATGGATGAGACGGTGAATTTATAATCCGGCCAATTGTACCAATAAATAGCCCTGGCAGTATGCATATTCTGGTAATCGATAATTTTAATTTTTGATAATTCAATGAAAATATATTTTGTTCCGGTTAAATTTTCCTTCATCACATTGTCAAGCATGTAATACACTTCAGGAAAACCCATCCAGTCTACTCCATAGTTGAATGAACGAACGATTAATCCGGAATCCAGTGAATGGTCAAAAATTTCCGGAACAAATCCTCTTCGTGTAGAACTGGAACCAATGAACAATAAATTGAATGTGTTCTGATGTGTGCGCAGGTACTCTCTTTTCAAATGCAAGGCATCGAAACTGTATGACCAGGGCAAATCATTTTTCGGTGAATGAATAAATTTCCCTACCGTTATGCTCAGAAGCAACATGATCAATCCGAATAATAACAGTTTCCAGAGTAGTCTTGCCATCACTTAGAATTGAGCATAGATAAATCCTTTCCCTCCAAGAATACCAAAGTTGAGAAGGATAAGCGCCGTGATACTATAAATTGCCCAGCGAAGAATTACCGGTTGAGCGGAGATGTTTGAACTGAAGCTTTGTTTCGGTTGATAGAATTGTAAAAAGAGTAACAGTGCAACTCCCAGGCATGCGAGCATGAAATTAGCGGAATCCAGACCAAGGCTCAATACTGATACGGTTTTCGACTGATCAAAAAGATGTGTGACTACATACCATCCCTCGCTAACAGTATTTGCTCTGACAAAAGTAAAACTCAGTAGTGTAAACAGGAATGTGATGGAGATGGATAATAATTTTGCTGTAGAAGGTTTCAGTTTTTTAAAAAAACTTTTACGCCATTTTACTGTGCGTAATTCATAGCCCATAGCCAGACCATTGAGTAATCCCCATGAGATGAATGTCCAGCCTACTCCATGCCACATTCCACTGAGAAAAAAGGTGATGAATATTGCCAGAACCATTCCCCAGTTCCCCCAATTTCTCCATTGCAAGGAGACAGGGTTGTAAACATATTCGTACAACCATGTGGAAAGAGAAATATGCCATCGTTTCCAAAAATCTGTGATTGAAGTAGCGGAAAATGGTCTGTTGAAATTGGGCATCATTTCTATTCCCAGAATATGAGAAACACCCAATGCAATATCCATGTATCCGGAAAAGTCGGCATACAATTGTACCATATAGAATAATCCCGCCATCAACAAGACGGAGCCGCTGAAGTCATGCGGATGTGCATACACTTCACTGACGATGATGGAAAGTCTGTCCGCAATCACAAGTTTTTTAATCAATCCCCAGGCAATGAGTTTAAGCCCTGTGGTCGCTCGTGTATAGTCAAATACTTTTGTCTCTTTGAGCTGAGGTAAAATATTTCTCGGTCTGTCAACAGGTCCCTGGATCAATTTTGGGAAATACAGAAAGTATGATGTGAATACCAGAAAATTTCTTTCGGCCGGCTCCATTTCCCTTTGTATGTCGGTATTGTATCCTATTGCCTGCAGTACAAAGTATGAAAGGCCAACAGGAATAATCCAATGCAGCACCGGCAGTGGATTATCTATGTTCCAGGATTTAAGGAGCGTTGTGAATTCTACATTGAAGAAGTTATAGTATTTGAAAAGAAATAACGCGCCAAGGTTGATCGCGCAACTTAAAAAGAGAATTGCATTTTTATATCTGGACTGTTCGATCCAGATTCCTGTGAAATAGTTAGCGATGATGAGTGAAAAGAGGATGGCCAATCCTGCCAGACTGTAAAACGCACAAAAAATGATGGAACCTGCAAGCAACCACCACAATTGCAATTTTCCTTTCATCCTGAAAAACAGGACTGAAAAGATGAAAAAGAAAACCAGAAAAGTAAACGAATTGAATACCATAATATCGTTAAGCTGTTTCCAGTTTAGTATGGATCATGTTCACCATGTCGCCGACATTTTTGAAACCGAGTACTTCTTTCAGCTTAAACTTCACGTTGAAATGTTTTTCTACTTCCACAATCATGGAGGTATGAGTGAGTGAGTCCCATCCGTCCACATCATTAGCCGTTGTATCCATCTGCAGGATCACAGAATCGTTTTCAAACACTTTCTTAAAAATTCCTGTGAGCTCGCTGAGGATATTTTGTTTTTCCATTTTTCTATTTGTAATTTTTCAGGATGATCAAACTTTTGTTCTCATGATGCATTGTCTTTTAAAGCATGGATCAGTTTCACATTCTTCCTTTTGTTTATGATTAGAGGTTGACTCCCTGCATCAATACTTTTCTGTCTGTTTTTCCATTCGAGTTCAGCGGAAAAATTCCTGTACCAAAAATTTTCGCCGGAAGCATGTAAGAAGGCAATGATTCTTTCAAATGATTGTTGAGTTCCTCAGTGCTGCCGGAGTAATTTTCAATGAAGAGATAAATTTGCCAAACCGTGGCTTCGTTTTGTCTGGCAATGGCTACAACTGCATGAGTTTTCATAAATTCCCGGGCGCACACTTCGATTTCTCCAAGCTCCACACGGAAACCCTGGATCTTCACCTGGAAATCAATCCGCCCGCTATAGCTGATATCACCCTGCGCATCAGCAAAGCACAAATCTCCTGTACGATAATATCTTTTGTTGCGATAATCGAAAAATGCTTCCTTGTTCTTTTGTTCATTTTTCCAGTATCCCGGAGTAACCTGATCGCCACTCAGACAAAGTTCTCCTTTTTCCATCGCAGCAGCAGGTTGTCTATCTTCTGTAAAAATATCTGCCTGCATGTTATTCATTGCTTTTCCAATACAAAGAATACCATTGAGACATTTATTTCCGCCATTTCTGTTTATAGGATAAGTAGTACAGAAAATCGTAGCTTCAGTCGGACCGTAAACATTCAGCAATTCGGCATTGGGCAGGCATTTTGCCCATTCTAATGTTACATCTTCATACAATGCTTCACCACAGAAAAGAGAATATTTCATTTTCTCCAAATGTATTTCTTCAAAATACGGACGAAGATGTGTGATGATCGATGGAACCAGCAATGCAAATGTAATTTGATGATCTTCGAGTAAGCGATATACCTGCATGTATTTGATTCCGTCGAAAGGAACAGTATATACACAAGCACCGATGCACAAAGGTGCCATATAACTCATGATCGAAAGATCAAATGTCATATCAAACATTTGAATAAACCGATCTGATGAATCAATGTTGAAACCTAATTCGAAAAATGCTGCAAGAAATGATTCCAGATTGTGAATCGTCAGTGGAACTCCTTTTGGGACACCGGTACTTCCGGAAGTAAACAGGATGTAAGCGTGACGCTCAGGAATTTGTTCGATAAAAGATGGAATCGCACTGATATCATCGCCAATGCCGGTTTTCACCACCATAGTTGAAGTGGACGAAAAACTGATGGCATCTTCTTCCATTCTGCTGCTCAGCAGGACACTGATTTCCGCTTGTTCGAGGATGGATTCATTTCTGCCTGTTGGATGGAGCGGATTAATGGGAACAAATGTATGTCCGCTAAAAAGAATCGCGAATACAGAAGCATACGTCGGCAGGTCATCGTAAGTAAGAATTCCGATGTTACAATTTCCTTCCAGTCCTTTGCTTTGGATCTGTTGTTGAATCGTTGCCACACAAGCTCCGAATTCAGCATAAGTATAATGCCGGTCGGCAATGCAAAAAGCAGCCTTGTCCCGTTGAGTCAGAATATTGTGAAGGATGCTCTCCAAAGGGCGATTCATACCCCTGCAATACGTTCAAAAAAAGGCATTGTTTCGGATCAAAAAAGTTTCGAATCAAGCGAAGAAAATACCCTGATTCCGGATGGAGAATTTCGTAAAGTGCAGACAATTGATCTAAACCACCAAACCTTTTTAATTCTTCAAAAAAATGAAAATTTTGATAAATTATACTTTAAAAAGTAATAATGATACTATAAAATAATAATAGATAATATAAAAATATTAACTTCCTCTATACGTAGTAAATCCGTACGGACTTAAAAGCAGTGGTATGTGGTAATGTTTAGTGTCTTTGATTTCGAACACAAGTTGAACGAAAGGATAAAAGCTTTGTAATTGTTGCGCTGCAAAATAAGGAGCGGTTTCAAAAGTCATCCTGTACATTCCCGGATCAAGTATAGCATCCGCTTTCAAAAGATCAGAAATTCTCCCGTCCTGATTGGTGATTCCGTTTCCTAGCATCATCCATTTGTCGCCGGGCAATGATTTTTCGAAAACAATTTTTATTCCGGAAGCAGGAAGACCTTTCGATGTATCGAGAATATGTGTTGTGATCTGACTCATGGGACTAATTTTTGTAAACGTAAATGAGTGATTTTGTGCTGTTCGGCTGCTGCAATTTTTAATTCCGTTTGTTTATCGTTGTGAATCCGTGTATTAAGGAGTTCAAGCATTTCCGATGCACTCTTTCCTGTGGCACAAACAATAAATATAAATCCGAATTTATTTTCATATGCTGCATTCCCTTTTGCCAATGCTTCAAGTACATCCTGTGAAGCACTATTTACGGAAGCTTGTTCGCTGCCCGCAAGCTTACTTGTTGTCGCGAACTTTTTTTCCAGACTTTTTAAATCTCCGATTTTAGGATGATGTAAAAATGCTTCGAGCCAATCGTTTTCATTGGTTTCGTTCCAGACTTCATCGGCAGCTTTTAGCAAAGCATCTTTTGTAGCAAATGGCCTGCGTAGGATCATTCCGTTTGTCCATGATGAGGAACCACAACATTTGGTGAATTCCTCTCGAAGTACATTCGCATCCAGCTGATTCAATTCGGCAATTGTCATATCCTGTTTATCTGCTGATATTTCCAAAGCATCTCAGTCGGCTCACTCCTCCGTCCGGATAAATAAATAAACGAATGTGTGAAACGTTATCATGCACGAGAATTTCTTTTTCAAAAAAATGTTCGTGATCTGCCTGCAATTTTTGTTTGGGTAAAATTTCTTTCCAGACGATTGCAGACTGACCGGGATCTTTTTCCTGTTCCTTCGTCATGGTACAGGCTTCAATCGAACAGGTGTCGGGATAATTACCTTTGAAATGACATGTATCTACAAGCATTTTTGAGATTTTCCCGGGATGAGCAAGGCGGATAATTACCCAGTCGCGGTTGTTGGGTGTTCTGTTTCTTTTCGTTTCCCATCCATCACCCATATTGATTCCTCTTCCGGGCATGAGGAGATTATCCATGTGAGAAAAAAACATGTCGTTACACAAGATCGCTTTGGCGCCATTCAATGCGGAAGCGAGATCAATCACGTCGCCTGCTTTTACAGCGTTCCAGTCTTTCTGAACTTCTCCATATACTTTCAAACGGGCGACTCCTCCATCAGGATAAATATGAAGCTTCACATGTGTGAACAATGTTGCATTTGTACATGCGTAAAAATTCTGACTTCCGGGATTCAATGGTGATTTGGGTAAAATTTCTTTCCACGTCACATCAGATGATGTCGGATCAGTTCCTGCAGGAAGAGTACATGCTTCCACAGAAGCGTAAGGAGGATGATTGCCAAGAAAGAAATTCGTATCGATATCAAAGCCGTGTATGATGCCGGCTGCACCTAACTGAACAATGCACCAGTCATGCCCTTCGACACGTTTCCGCCGCGATTCCCAACCATCCATCCATTTTCCACGGTCTGTATATTTATCCGCGATAAATATACCGCGTCCGGGCTTAATCAGGTTTTCTTTTTCGGCAAAAAAATCATCTGTACATGCAATTGCTTTCGCGCCCAATCTATCCGATGCAAGGTTGATCAGCTGAGTAAATGCCGGGGCATTCGTACTTTCTTTTATCATGGTTTTCTTAAAATCACATTTCCTGTGGGCGAAGATACTAAGGAACCTTTATCGTAAACCTTGATTCCCCTTACAAATGTTTGTTCCACAAGTCCGCTCAGCATTTGTCCTTCATATGGAGTAATCGGATGACGGAAACGAATGTTACTCCGGGATACCTTCAGTTTTTTTTCCGGACTCCAGATGACGATATCTGCATCAGCTCCGATTTCAAGTCGTCCTTTGTTTTTCAATCCAAGAAAATCGGCAACATTTGTACTCATCAGACGTGAAATTTCAGCTACGTCAGTTTTGTCGCGCAGTGCGAGTGTCCAAACAATGGCAAGAGAAAACTGGAGAGATGATATTCCGCCCCAGGCATCTCTGAGATTTCCACTTTCCAGTTCCTTAATATCCGGAGGAGCAGGAGAGTGATCCGTGACAATAAAATCAAGCGTTTTGTCTTTCAATGCGGCCCAGAGCAATGCATTGTTTTCTTTTTCCCGAATAGGCGGTGTGCATTTGAAACGTGTGTCACCATCCGGAATACTTTCGGCATCGAAAAAAAGATAATGCGGACAAGTTTCCACAGTCAAAGGAATTCCTTTGGATCTTGCAGCACGAATTTGAGGAAGAGAATCAGAAGAAGACAAATGAACAATATGAACATGCACGCCGGTTTTTTCACTCAAGGTGATGAGCGCTTTGATCGCTTCATCCTCCCAGGAGCGCGGACGGGAATTCAGAAAGGCTTTGTATGAATACGAATCTTCTTCAAAAGCTTTTTGTCCTTTGTGTTTAGAGTCGAGTTCAGCGTGTGCCAGTAACGGTACATTGTGTTTTTTTAAAATCGGTGCTGCCTTTTCAAGATCTTTCACACTTGCATTTGGAAAATCATCAATTCCGGAATGCGTAAGAAATGCTTTGAATCCAAGTACTCCGGCATTAATCAAAGGCTCCAGTTGAGAAGTATCGCCGGAAACAATTCCGCCATAAAATCCGCAGTCGACAAACAATTTACCTTTCGCTGCTTCCAGTTTCTCATTCAGATTTTTCACACTGGTTGTAACGGGAGTAGAATTAAGCGGCATGTCAACCAGGGTGGTAATCCCTCCTGCAGCCGCAGCGCTGGTAGCTGTCTCAAATCCTTCCCATTCTGTTCTTCCGGGTTCATTGATATGCACATGACAGTCAATCAATCCGGGCATGACAACAGAATCTTTTGCCTCTTCAAATACTTTTGCGGACTTAACATCTCCTTTTCCATCCACGATGTCAATAATTTTTCCTTCGTGAATATATAACGTGGCGTCTTTCAGCTCTCCATGTATAAGAACACGTTTACTGTGAATGGCAAGATCCGGGATTGACATTTGTTTGAATAAAAATTCGTGTAGTACTTCCTGCTTTTATCAACAGGCATCACAAGGTACGTTTATCTGGTGGATTCCAGTGCAGCGATGTTAGCTCCCTGATTAATCCAGTCACCAATCAGCGCACGTTCCTCTTCCGTGATACCGGTTTTGTTTGCCTGCGGCATTGTCTTGGTTTGAACAGCACGGACAAGAATTCGTTGTGCCATCTTCTGGATTTGTTCCGGAGTATCAAACATGACACCTCCGGGAGCAATTTTCTGTACATCATCAGTTGGATGCGCGGAATGACAACTCTGACAACGTGACTGGAATATCGGCATTACTTCAGTGAAGGAAACCGGGGCCGAAGATGTACGCGTACTTTTTACCGGAGCAGTTACAATGACCAAAGCGATCAAAGCAACTGTCGCGAAAGGAATCATCCAGACAGCATGCTGACCTTTTTCATGCATATTGATGTAATGTCTTACAGCGACACTGGCAAGAGTGAGTCCACCTAAAACTGCCCAGTTAAAAGCATTCCCATAAGTAGTAGGGAAGTGGTTACTGATCATCACAAAGATGACAGGCAAGGTCATGTAATTGTTGTGCAGTGATCGAAGGCCTGCAAATTTTCCAAGGTTTGGATCGAGGGGCTTTCCTTGTTTGGCAGCTTTCACCATCGCTTTTTGTGATGGAATAATCACGAAAAAAACATTGCCTGCCATGATTGTTCCGATTAAAGCTCCCACATGAATGAATGCGGCACGACCGCTGAGAAAATGACTGAGAAAATAAGCGATGAAAATAATAATCGTTCCGCCGACCAGTGCGAATGATTTCTTTTTGTGAATTAATGGTGTGCTGCAAAGGAAGTCATACAAGAACCATCCTCCGATAAGTGTCCCGCTTCCAATCAGGATTGCTGTCGCAGAGGAAATTTTTGCGACAGAAGGATCCACCATAAATGACTTCGCGTTGAAATAATATACGAGCATCAACAGAATAATTCCTGTCAGCCAGGTGAAATAAGCTTCATATTTAAACCAATGTAATTTTTTAGGAAGCTCACCGGGAGCGATCTTGTATTTTTCTACATAATAAAATCCGCCTCCATGAATTGCCCAAAGGTTCCCTGCAAGTTCATCACGGAGATTTTCAGTACGGTTCAAACTATTCTCAAGGAAAATAAAATAGAACGACGCACCAATCCAGGAAATACCGAGTATCACATGCGCCCAGCGGAAAAGCAGGTGGATCCAATCCATCACATGAGCACCAAGACCGTAATGATCGACAATCTGATACACACCAAAGCCGATGAAAATAGCAACAGCCAACCAGGCGATAACTTTTCTGTAAAGCCTGATTTCTTCAATCGATTCCTTTAACTCCTCAATCTCGTGTTGATCCATTTCGGGATAATATGATGCTGAACGATTATTGATTTTTCTTCTTTTTGATTTCTTCTATGGAAAGAAGAATCACTTCATTGGTTGCAGGCAAACGGAAAGATGGTTCGTATGCATGATCTCCAACAGCGGATATAGCATCCTTAATTGCCAACCATGAACTGAAGGCAAGCATTAGTGGAGGTTCCGCGACAGCTTTACTCTTTCTTATAGCATTCGGATTCGGAGCGTTCTGCAGGAGCTGAACCCTGAAATCTTCCGGTACATCCTGCACCGATGGGATCTTATATGTATCCGGTGAATGGTTCAGCAAATTGCCTTTGCTGTCCCATTTAATTTCTTCTGTCGTACACCAGCCAAGACCTTGTATAAATCCTCCTTCAACCTGACCAATGTCCAGACCTTCATTGATGGAATCTCCCACATCATGCAGAATATCCGTCCGTAAATGTCTTACATATCCGGTAAGAGTATCGAGTAGAACTTCGCTCACAGACATGCCGAACGCATAATAATTGAATGGCTTTCCCCAACCTTTTTGTTTGTCCCAGCCAATATTTGGAGTGGCATAAAATCCGGTAGCACTTAAACTTACCTGTTGCAAATTGGCCAAAGTCATTGCCTCCGCAAATGAAATTTTGCGCTCAGGATATTGATTATCGAAAATAGTATTGTCTTTTATCAGAATATCTTTTTCAGCAGACGCTTCAGCAGGATAGCTTTTACTGAATTCGGAGGCCATCAGTTTCACAATTCTTGCGCGAAGAATATCTATCGCATTTTTTACGGCCATCCCGTTCAGATCTGTCCCGGCTGATGCAGCCGTAGCGGAGGTATTCGGTACTTTAGATGTATTGGTCGCGTTCACTTTGATACGATCCAGACTTACGCCCATTTCAGAAGCAGCGATCTGCGCGATCTTTGTGTTGAGACCTTGTCCCATCTCTGTACCTCCGTGATTTACGAGGATAGTTCCGTCCTTGTAAATGTTTACCAATGCTCCGGCCTGATTCAGAAATGTTGTGGTAAATGAAATTCCGAATTTTACCGGCGTGAATGCCAGTCCTTTTTTATAAAACTCATTTCGCGCATTGAATGCATCAACTTCTTTTCTTCGTTGATAGTAATCAGAAGAAAGCGACAATTCTTCAAACAATACAGGCAAACGGTTCAATTCTACTTCTTGTCCATAGTGTGTGATTGCACGTTCACCGGTTTCATAGAAATTGATTTTCCGTATATCAGCGGAATCTTTTTTCAGGAAACGAGCGATTCGGTCAATCACAGTTTCCATACCCGCCACACCTTGTGGTCCGCCAAATCCACGGAATGCTGTGTTAGAAGGAAGATTTGTTTTATACGCTTTTCCAACAACAGTCATGTTTGGAATGAAGTAAGCATTGTCGGCATGCAGCATTGCTCTCTCAAGAATCGCGATACTCAGATCTGTTGCACAACCGCCATCCGCATGTTGTTCGAATTTCAACGCGTCAATTTTTCCTGCATCATCGAAACCAACTTCGTAGTGAATAAAGTAAGGATGTCTTTTTCCGGTCATCTTCTGATCATCATCCCTGAACAAACGAATAGATACAGGTCTCCGTGTTGCATGCGCAAGCAATGCTGCCCATGCAGCTGTATGGTTGGCTTGTGTTTCCTTTCCTCCGAATGCTCCGCCCATTCTTCTTGTCTCCACAACAATTTCGTTTTTGGGAAGCCCCAAAACTTCAGCAACGATTGCCTGTGTTTCGGAAGGATGTTGTGTAGATGAATAAATATTCATTTCATGACCTTCACCGGGAATAGCAAGACATGACTGTGTTTCCAGATACCAGTGTTCCTGGGCTCCGGTGCGGACTTCTCCGCTGAGAATATGTTTGGATTTTTTGAGTGCCGCATCCGCATCTCCTCGTTGCATAGTACGGGGAGGGGCGAGGAGTGTATTTTTTTGTATAGCTGTTTCAAGATCCAGGATTGCGTCCAATGGTTCAAACTCAATACGGATGAGCTTTTCCGCGGCTCTTGCGCATTCAGCATTTTCAGCTGCAATGAGAACGATGGCTTGCCCTACACAAATCACTTCTTTGTCGGCCAGACAAGGTTCATCGTGAACTACAGGTCCGAGTTGGTTTTCACCGGGAATATCTTTTGCCAGAACGATTGCATGCACACCGGGAACAGAAGAAGCAGTGGAAATATCGATGGATTTTATTTTCGCATACGCATGCGGACTATACATAATGTGTCCGTACAACAATTGTGTATTGACGAGAATATCGTCGATGTAAACGGATTGCCCGCTGACATGTTTGCCGGCGCTATCGTGAGGGATATTTTTCATTGGATGTTTTGCCGGATAAGCTTAGTGTTGTGTGTCTTGCCAGAATTTCAACATGAGATTGCGGGCTGCGAGTCTGCGGAATTCGGCGCCGGAACGTGTATCAGAAAGCGGGGTAAATTCGGAATAGACATATTCGCCCGCCTGTTCCGCAATTTCACGTGTCCATTTTTTTCCAACAAGATAATTTTCCGCTGTCACTGCTCTTTTGGTTCGTTCAGCCATTCCGCCGTATGCGAGAACAGCCGCACTGATAAAATCACCCTGAAATGTGAGACTGAATCCTCCGCTAAGTGTGGAGATGTCGAGGTCTTTTCTTTTGGAAACTTTGTATGAACGGACAATTGAATTCGGATTCATTTTAGGAATGATGACGGCAGAAATCAGTTCATTGGATTGCCGTTGTGTTTTTCTGTAACCAATAATAAATTCCGTCATCGGGATTTCTCTTTTACCGGAAATTGATTGCAGTTCAATTCTTGCATTCAAAGCCATCAACACGGGTAAGGTATCTCCGATAGGCGAAGCACTGCCGATATTTCCGCCAAATGTTGCAAGAGATCTGATTTGACGTGAACCAAATACGCTCAACATTTTGTACAACGGAGGAAAAATATTTTCGCAATACTTCCGAATATCTTCCAGGTTCATTCCTGCACCGAATGAAAATTCCCTGTCTGCGGTTTTTATTTCTTTGAGTGCACTCAATGCTGACAAGTCGAGAATCTTCCCGAGCACTTCGTGTTTTTTTGTTACTCTGAGTGCAATGTCTGTAGCCCCCTGCACGATCAATGCATCCGGATTTTCAGAAAGGAAGCGAAGAGCTTCTTCCAATTGTTGTGGTCGAACATAAATCTGGTTGCCTGAAAGCAGTCGGATGCTGTTCTGATCCTTTGATATTGACTTTAATTTTTGAATGACATTTTTTTCTTCTTCAGAAAAGTGATCTCTCCCTTCGTGCACACATGCGGCAGCGGCAGCTTCCACAATAGGCCGATAGCCTGTGCAGCGACATAAATTTCCTGTAAGTGCGTCTTGTATTTCGTCTTTAGAAGGTGAATTGGAAGTTTTGTACAACGCAAGGAGGGACATAATAAATCCGGGAGTACAATACCCACACTGACTTCCATTGCGTTCAATCATTTCCTGCTGAACAGGATGGTACTGATTGTCTTTTTTCAGGTTTTCTACAGTGACGAGTTGCTTGCCCTGCAACATCGGAAGAAAAACCAGGCAGGAATCAATTGCGGTGTATTTGAGTCTTGAATCTGAATGAGGTTCCGCAATTACTACTGTACAGGCACCACAATCACCTTCCGCACATCCTTCTTTCGTTCCTTTGTGTTCAGCGGATGCTCTGAGGTAATTGAGTACAGTCGTTGTTGGACTAAATCCGTCTTTTCCGATTCGTATTGTCCGGATTTCTCCGTCTTGTAAAAATGTAATTTCCGAATTTTCCTGCATAGATTTGAATTGCTTCAAATTTAAGGAAAGAAATGAGATGAAGAACAGTCAAGTACTCAGGAATAAAATCAAATTTATACCTTTAATTCATGAAAAGCAGCAAACGAAAATTTAGCTTTATTTTGTTCATTGTTGTGATAGGTTTCCATAACTTTTCCTTTTCGCAGGCCTCACTTGGCTTAAAAACAGGAGCAGGGATTTTTTCAATTCAATCCGAATTAAAATCCAAATCCATGTTTGCATGGGAGGCCGGTTTTTTTTCTTACGCGGACCTTTCCGATAAAATTAATCTTCAACCCGAAATTGATTTTTCTGATAAAGGGGGAGAAGTCAGTTTCGCGGACAGCTCCTACACCATTCATCTCCAAAGTGCCAATATGCGATTCATTGTATCCTATCTCTTCAATGATCATTTTTCAGCCGGAGCGGGTCCGTATTTTTCCTATATGTTCATGGCGAGACAAAACAAAGAGTTGGTTCCTAAATCCTGGTATTCACCTTTTGGCGTAGGTTTGAATGTTGCAGCAAGTGCATATGCCGGTGATTGGATTTTTTCGATTCGATATGATAAGAGTCTGTCCTTGCTCACCCGTGACAATGACGTGGAAATTTCAAAATCTTTCAATCCACTTAAAGGCTCACATGTAAATGGATTTTCGCTGGTGGTGTGTGTTGGATTCGATTAGTAGGAAGCAAGAACAAATTTGTCTGTTCGTTGTGAAAAAATTTCTGATTTATTTCCAGAAAGTACTATTCTGTCCGGACAACTCTGTCAAGAATGAAATCGATCATTGTTTCAATGCAATCGACAACGCTTGTTTCCAATGTTGGATGATATCTCTGTATGCATTCACAAGAGAATAGGAAGGATCGTAAATATGTCCGGGCTCCGAACTGATACCATTCAATTCGAGAATACGGATGGATTCGCCTTGGTACAAGTCTTCAACAGATTTCACCCGTAAGTCGAACCGTCCGTAGTAGAATCCGGGAATGGACGTTGCGATGTTATCAAACACCTCGCACAATTGATCATTGATAAGATGATTGGCATTTACAAAACGGGTTCCTCTGCAGTGATTGCCGATGTGTTCAAGCACAACTTCTTCTCCCGGATAAGGAATAAACTCCATCTTATGAACTAATTTTCCTGACATTCTTTTAATCTGAAAGCGAGAGCGATCATCTTTTTCCATGAGTTCACGAATCGTGGAATAGCCATCTCCGTGCACCGTCATAAAAACCTTTTGTGTTACAGATGTAACTTTCCCCCGTAAATGTCCGGGTTGTCGAACATAAAAAATACCTAACTCAAGTGGAAAATTCACATATTCCTGAATAATAAAATCATTTTCGTTATCCTGAAGATAATGGATGAGTTCTGTTTCGTTGTGAATTTTTTCCACACGATATCCTCTTTCTCCAATATTGGGTTTCGCAATGAATGGAACAGAGACAGAGTTTTCACCCAGAGTTCCGGTGATTTCTTCCACGGAGCTGTTCTTAGAGAAAAGAAATGTTTTTGGTTTATACTTTGAAGTGATTCCGTCTAAAATATCTTTTTTAGATTCACCTGCCAGTCCTCCAAGTTTCATGGATGGATTCACACGACTGACAAATCTGACAGATCCTGTTCTCAGTATCATCCAGAGAACATATGGCAGTAATGGAAGATAAAAAAACCACCAGGGCCAATATTCATAATTGAAAACTTTCACCATCCACAAGGGTTTGCGAAACTTCAAGGACGAATCAGCAAATTCTACGGCTGTAAATTTTTTGGTTAACAACATCTTTGTAGGTCATTTGTAAATGATTGTTTTGTCTCAGAATGCTTGTAATACTAACCGTTCTGACTTCATTTTCCCGATCCATCACCAGACTGTTTGATGTATCTCCTTTTCCTCCCAAATGATGAAAATCCAGAATGCTGTATCCCATATAATCGGGATGACTCATCAGGAAATCACGAAACCAGTTCTCACGTTGCTTGACTGTTTCCGGGGTATACAATGTTGCTGACGACCAGATGTGCGGTTCTTGCGTATCGATTTCGGTTTGGTGTAATTGACTTCCATCCCATCTGGCTTCCGTCAAATGGATTTTCAAATTTGTATCCAATAACAACAGAGTGAAAGGTTCAATTCCGTTGAAATCATATTCCCGCAGAAAGCGCTGAACATTGTTGTATTTGAAAAAGTCGAGCAAAACCAACCCGCGACTTTTTTTGTAATTTGATTTTGACTGATGCTTTTGAAAAGCTCCGTTCAGTAAGCATAATGTAAACGGATTTCCGCTTGTCGCAATCCATGTTCCTTCAGCTTGTTGATCCTTTGGAAATACTACCAGAGTATCATCAACAAGGTGAATGCGCGGATCCAGGGCAGGTTTACGCAGATACTTTTCGTCTCTGTTAGAAGTGAGAACGAAATTGTTATTTCCCAATGGCAGAAAGGTTACTGTGCACATAATTGAGTTTTATAACGGAGAGTTGAATAGGCTACACCAAAATTCTTTTCTACAGAAATAGTCGGATAAGCGGTGTTCAATCCAATTTTAATAATGGCCATATGGTGAATCGCATGTTCAATGTTGTATGCTAATTCACGGTAGAACGTTGTGTCAACAATAACCGGCTTGTCTTCGGTAGTCAGATCCATACTTAACATCAGCATTTTGTCAGTTCTGACTTTATTGATGTTATCAATTATTTCAAGCAAAACAGTAACCGCGAAATATTGATCTGTTTCAAGAAGGTAATTGCGACTGCGTGCATCGTAATTTACAAAACCGGAATCCACTCCTTTGAGCAAGCATTGGTAAAATTCAATTATGTGGCGCACATGTGAACCGATACTGCTTTCTGACAACGCATCTACTGGAGAAGTGTATTGATCCTGCTCCATTTTATCAATGAGTCCCACCAACTGTTGTAATATACCGGAAGAAGATTGTTGCAAAATCATAGCTTGTATAGTTTATTTATACAAACAAATGTATATGCAGGGAGGGTGCTGAAATGTCAGTCAACTTACAATGAGGCCTAAAAACCCAAAAAAGCCCCGGAAATTTCCGAGGCTCTATTCACACAAGCACATCAAAAAAATATTAATTTTATACCTGGTGTTTCAACTACCAATGAGGCTCACACCACGGAAAATTTGATTTTTCGACTTAAAATCAGCCTGAAAACCCTCATTATTTTGAGATAAACAGTCTTTCAGATTGCGTTTTTTCTTCATTCCAGACCTGAATAATGTACACTCCCATAGGAAATGATATTGTAGAAACTTCATATTCTGATTGCCCCTCATTCAGGTTTCTGTAAACCAATTCATTTCCCAAAATATCTACTATCCGGATTCGGTCATTCCGTTTTGGATCCCGGAGGTGAATCCGAATTGCTTTTTCGGAAGCGAGGTTACGGTATTCAAAAAGATCACGATGATGTGATGCGTTTTCGTGAATTCCGGTAACGTTGGACGGCGTTGAAACTTCAGCCTGGTAAATTTCTTTATTCATAGTGTTTTGAACAAAGGCAACTACACGCAATTCCTGAAGATCTTTCACATTGTTAATGGTCCAGTTGACTTGCACAGTATCTTTGTGTCCAACCGCTGTAACAGAAAGTAAATTGCCGTGTTCATCAGGTAACATTTTCCGGACTACCCAGGGATATTCATTCTCCGAATTATTTCCTGGTGAGGCAAGGTATGAGCTTTTCAATACAGTTTTCTCACACGCTACTATGTGTGCAACCAGATTTTCTCCTGTATTTCCGGAATCCGTGGATTCAAATTCAAGAGTTACATTCAATCGGTTGCCGTTTATTTTACTTTCAAGAAATCGAATGGCATACCGCGGAGCAACGAGAGCTCTTGTTGAAATGCTGTTGTTCAGATTCGATACCAATGGTGCAGAAGCTCCGGCATACACATTCCCGTCTTCAACAGAATGCGGAACACTGGGAACTCCATAGAATGCTACCCGTTGATCGCTCTGTCCGGGATTTTCATAGTACATGGAATCCAGGTAAGGAAAGGATGTGTGATAAGACAACATCAAAACATTGTTCGGATGGTTATTGACATACGAAGCGATGACCGGAGTATTCGCTGCGCAAGGCGGACAACCACTGTTTGTGAATTGTTCAATGAGTACTTTTCGCTGAGCGAATGACGCGGTATTTAGTAGAATCAGAAAACAATTAAGCAGCAGGATTTTTATTTTCATAAGATTGATAAGACAAATGAATTACATGAAATGATTTTTCAATACCGGAATATTTTTTCTCTCATACCATGCAATGGCGGCACAAGCAGCAGCAACTATAAGAGCAAGGAAAAATAACTCTCCGCCATCATTCATCACCACAATTCCCAGCTGAGTCAGATGCGCAAGAATAGCTCCTGCCATTATTCCCAGCCCAAGCAAGGCAGCGAACCAACGCAGAGATCTCACAAAGAGCAATACTGCAACAATTAATTCAAGACAACCACTGAGGATTCTTCCCCATGGTTCTACTCCTAATTTAGAGAATATGTAAACCGATTCCGGTGCGGCGCTAAACTTGAAGAATAATGTTTGCAGAAGAATGATTGCTGCAATTATTCTTAAAACCGGCTGAATGAGATGCTTTAAATTCATAAAATATACTATTTCACAAATATCTGTTGAATCAACCAGTTGAAATGTCTGCCAAGCGACATGTTCAATTGATTGGTGAAACCGGATAATGTGGCATTTTCAGGGATTTAATCGTCCGGGAACCTCGAGCCTGATTTTGTACACTCCTGTTCTGGCAGTAAGGTAGAGACTTTTTCCATCCGCATCGCCCCAGGCCATATTGGCTGGCAGTTCCGGACCTTTAATCTTTCCCAATAATTTTCCTTTCTCTGATATAATCCATACACCTCCCGGTCCGGATGCGTAAATGTTTCCTTTGCTGTCAGCCTTCAGTCCATCAAGTGCAATTTCACCTTGTTCGGCATTCATATTGAAAAATTCTTTCTCGTTGGAAAGGGTTCCATCTGCATTGACTTCAAAGCGAAGAATAATTTTTGTTGAAGCTATTGCAGTGATATCCCAGTTGGACACATAAAGATATTTTTCATCCGGAGAGAAAACGATTCCATTCGGTCCATTCAATGCAGTACTAAGCAATTTGATTTTCCCGTCTTTGATGGAATAGACTCCGGAAAATGCGAGTTCTTTTCTTGAATCATTGAATGCCTTTGGTAAACCATAGGGTGGATCTGTAAAATACAAGGTTCCATCGCTTCGGTACACTAAATCATTTGGAGAATTCAAACGTTTGCCATTGTAGTTATCGGCTAAAACTGTAAGTGTACCATTCTTTTCGAGTCTGGTTACACGATGATTTCCGTGTTCGCAAATGGTGAGCCTTCCCTCCCGATCAAAGGCTAGTCCGTTGGATCCCGGCTGGCTGTATTCTCCGATATCTGTTCCTGTATATCCGCTCTTCGTTCTGAATACATGAACGTCACCGGAATTGTTCAGGCTGTAAATAGCATTCGTATTAGGATCGCTGAACAATAAAAATCCGTCTTTATTCCAAACCGGACCTTCAGTAAATTGAAATCCGTTTGCAAGTCTTTCCATTTTTGTTTCCGGTGAAATGATTTCATCCAGCGAAGGATCTAAGCGTTCCACTGTATTGGCGATAGCTTCATATGAAGGAGCATGAGGAAACGTAGAGTAGAAGTCAAGTGTTGCGGATCGTATCCAGATATAATTGTCCGGCAGATCCGACAAAGGTCCATTGATTCCAAGGATTGCAAGCTGAAATATTTGTCCAGCATAAGCGTCAGTGCTTAACAGAATTCTGTTGCGTGAATTGAAACCGCTGATGACAGAGTTACCGCTTTGTCCGATGCTTTTATTCAACACTCCATTCACCCAGACTTCTGCATAATCATCTACAACAATTTCGAAAAATACAGTTGAATGGGCTGTTGATAGTGAACCAATTTTATCCGGAACAGTAAATTTGAAACGGTACCAGTTGAAACTTAGTTTTCCGCTACCTCTTCTTGCATCAAGACTTGATGGATCCAATGTTTCCCAGGATGAATCATCAAAATTCTGCATCCCTGCTTTAGGAACTATGTCATGTGTTGAATTCACCGGCCCACTTGGTTTTCGATCCGGACCTGCTTCGTGAAATGGTGTACTGATAATAGAAGCATCGGAATATTTCCATTTGCCTTGTACAAGATCTGTTCCGGATTTTGTGGAAAGATCTACAATCGCATCCGGGCGACCGGATTCAAGTTCTACTCTGTTTTGTGCCTGAGAATGTAAGAACAAGCCGGCGGAGATTATCAGAAGAAGATATTTTTTCATAGTGTATAATGTGGATAGTGGACAGCCCGAAAGAGAAATTTTCCTTACAGGCTGCCCATTGATCTTTCGTTGGGTTAATCAAATTTTATCTGAACCGCGGCATTTGCAATCTGTTCATCTTGTTGCGCACTCATAGATCCGCTGACGCCAACAGCGCCAAGAATTTCTCCATTATACACAATCGGTACACCTCCTTGCAAAGGTGTGAAGGGGGTTACCGCAGGCAGAGTATTCATTGTTACTCTTCCTTTGGTGATGACATCTTCAAAAACTGAAGTTGGTTTTTTAAAATGTGCTGCCGTTTGTGCTTTACCTATGGCAACTTCAGCGCTTGCTGAAAATGTTCCATCGATTCTTACAAGGTAAATGAGATTGCCGCCGTCATCTACAATCGCGATGCTTCCGCCGGCATTGTTTTTCTTTGCTTCCGACACTGCGGCGTCAGCGATTTTACGTGCAGCGTCGAGCGTTAATGTTGCACGGGTTTTCACCTGAGCTTCTGCAGCGATGGAGAACAATGTAATCCAGGCAGCAATGAGAATAGAAAATTTTAATTTTGACATGAGTAGGGTATGTTAAGGATTGAAGATTAATTGTGTGCAGTTACGTTCTCCGTAACAGGCTTTGCGGGTTTGTCATATTTCACTTTCTTCCCGGCTTTTTTATGAACAAGAAGTGGCCAGTTGGTGTCGGCTTTCACAATGTTCGCTGCCAGATCTTTGTTGAAGAGAGTATATGCGTTTTGTGTATGTTGTAAAATCAGTTTTCCGTTATCAATCTGGAAAATGGTTGGATCTACCGGGCGAAGTTTATTCAGACTCACAGCATACCCGCAAAAGGCGCCATATTGAGGAGCATATTTTTCAGGAGAATCTTTGAACTTGTCAGCATGTTCCTGCGACATGAACCAATAGGTAGCACCATTGTAACGAGTAGTGAAATCGGGACTTCCTTTTTCGGGTTTTGTATTTTCGAAATATGAAAGCACATCGTACCCTTGCAGGATGACGCCGTTTTCATCTGTATTCACCAGGAATTTTTTCTCTTCATCTGTTTTAATTTGCTTGCCACCTTTTTTACTTACCGCCGGCCAGTATTTATCCGCCTTGCTTAAATTTCCTGTTACATCTTTTTCCCAGGCATTTACAGCTCTCATGTTGTGTTGAATAACGAGCCGGTTGTTGACGATGGAAAATGTATTGACATCGATCGGAGCTGTTTTACCGAGAGAAACAGCATAAGCACAATAGCCACCGAATTGTACATCATACTTCGCCGGATTTTTCGAAAACATCTCCTGATGTTCTTTGGTCGCGAACCAATAAATCGCATCGTGATAATGCGTAGTAATTGTCGGATCGCCTTTCACCGGTTTATTATCTGTAAAAAATGCTACAGGATCATATCCGTCGAGGATAACTCCTTCGCTGTTCACATTTACCAGATATTTTCCATTGTACTGTTGTCCTTTTACTGCAGTGGACAGAATTCCCATTGCAAAGAACAGAACTGTGTATTTGAGTATTGTTTTCATGATTTTTTTTCTGCAAAGAAATATTGCATGAAAGGAAACCCGTGTCATCTGTCTTACAATTCACCGGATGTGTATGTATTATTATTTTATGTGTAATATTGTCTTCCACACGACAAGGGAAATTGAATGAGACGGTATTTTAGATAAAAAAAAATGAGAAAAATAAATTTCACAATTATTTTCGTTCTGTTGTTTGCTAAAGTCTTTAGTCAGGGCTGCAGCGATGCAGGATTGTGCAGTATTGCAAATGCTCACCTTGAAAACAATCCGGACTCATCTCGTCGCTTTTCAGCAGCATTGACTTTGAGTGTTGGTGTTGGTGAACAAAGCACAATTATTTCTCAGGTTATTCCGGAGATTAATTTTTCCAGCTCTTCATCTTCGACTTTTCAATTAAAAGTTCCTTATACTGTTGTGGATGGTGATTTGGGTAATTCGTCCGGAACAGGAGATATCTCTCTTAGTTTTCTTCATCGCCAAAGAGAAAAGAAAAAAGTTGGTTTAAGCTGGAATGCAGGTGTAAAAGTCCCGACCGGAAATTCAAATCGTAAAATATCCGGCAATTCCTTACCAATGCCATATCAAACAAGTTTAGGTACTGTTGATTTGATCGGAGGAGTTTCAATCCAATTCAATTCCTGGAATTTCACTGCAGGATATCAATATGTCGCATGGAATGGAAATAAAAATCAATTCCTGAGGCCTGCATCTTCTTCTACTGATACAGAGCAAAATTATTTTGAATCCAATTTTCTGGATAGGGGAGATGATGCATTAGTTAAAACTGATTATGAAATCAAAATTGGAAAGACAGTATTGAGTCCCGGTTTATTGGCTTTGTACCGTATTCAATCGGATAAAATCGTAAGTGCTGATGAAAGAAAAACATCTCTTGATGGTTCTTCAGGATTAACATTGAATTGTACTTGTAATTTTCAGTTTCCTTTAAATTCTTTTTTGGACATGCGACTATCCGGAGGTGCTCCGGTAATCGTAAGAGAGTACCGTGCAGATGGTTTGACCAGAAGTGTAGTATTTAATCTGCAATTCCAGTTAAAGTTGTAAAAACAACACGATCTGTCATTTGCACGACATTGGGATCGGGTGAAACGGCGGTTATTTGTATAAAAAAATAACATGCTCATCCGTATATTTTCAGCCATCATCATTTTCTGTACAGTACTAATTGCCGCGAATGCTAACGGACAATCTTCTACTGTCGTGACAAAAACATCCGGTTTAAATATTGAAAACGGACTTGCGATACAGGGATATGACCCGGTATCGTATTTCACTCTGGGGAAAGCTGTGAAAGGCAATTCGTCCATTAGTGTAAACCGGAATGGAGTCACTTATTATTTTAGTTCCGGATCCAATCGTGAATTGTTCAATCAGAATCCATCAAAGTATGAACCTGCTTATGGTGGCTGGTGTGCTTATGCTATGGGTGTGGATGGAAGTAAAGTGGAAATTGATCCGGAGACATTCAAAATTGTTGATGGTCATCTTTGTTTGTTTTACAATTTTTATTTCACCAATACACTTCCAAAATGGAATAAGCAGGAATCACAGTTGAAGAAAAATGCTGATGCCAATTGGAATAAGTTGAATAATAATCATTAATCCATATTAAATCACACTCTATGTCGAAACCTGTTGTTATCATCACCGGAGCGAAAGGAAATTTAGGAAAGGCGACCGTCAGGCAATTTATTGAAGAAGGATATCACGTTGTCGCTACAGTGAGCTCCGGAAATTCCCTTGGATATCTGCAGGATCATCCCTCGCTAACTGTTTTCCCCGTTAATGTTTTGGATGCGGATCAATCTGCTCAATTGGTGAAAGAAGTTACGCTTCGCTTTGGAGAGATTCACTCTGTATTCATGCTTGTTGGGACTTACATTTCCGGAACCTTTGAGGAAACCGGATTGGATGCTTTGGATAAGATGATCAATATGAATTTCAAGAGCGCATATACGATTGCACAGCCTGCATTTCGTCAGATGATGAAACAGAAGAGCGGAGGCAGACTGGTTTTCATTGGAGCAAGACCGGCTATTCAACCTGAAGAAGCAAGAACTGCTGTCGCGTATGCCCTCTCGAAATCTTTGTTATTCAGACTGGCTGAAAGTATAAATGCTGAAAGCCGCGGTCGGAACATTGCTGCACACGTTATCATACCAAGCATTATTGATACGGAAGTAAATCGTGCATCTCAGCCTGAAGCAGATTATAGCAATTGGGTGAAGCCGGAGGAACTGGCGGATGTCATGTTATATACAGCGTCAGGAAAAGGCGCCGCTCTGCGTGAAACCGTATTGAAAGTATATGGAAATGCATAGACTAACCCTTCACTGAAAAATATTTTTAGCATGAGTTCTTCTTTTCAAACTTCTTTCTTCCGGGAAAGTACAGATGAGTTGACAACTCAAATTTTAAAGAAACATGCTTCACTCGGCGGGAAAAGCGCATTGTTGGTAGGTATAAGCGGGATTGATGCTTCAGGAAAAGGAACTCTTGCATCCGAACTCAAACTTCAGCTTTCTGAATCCGGAATGCATGTGGCAAAGCTCTCAGTAGATGATTGGCTACATCCTTTTTCCGCGGGTCAAATTCAAATTGGTGATGCTTTCGATTTTTATAAGAAAGGATTTCGTTATACCGAATTATTTCAGCAACTGATTTTGCCTTTGAAAAACAAACAGTCTGTTCGACTGCAATCTTTCAAAACACATTTGATAAGTGGCCGGAGTCACCCCTATACATGGCATTTCGTAAATACAGACATCATCCTGTTGGAAGGAATATTTTTATTCCGAAAAAACCTGAGAGATTATTTTGATTATAAAATCTGGGTCGACTGTTCTTATGAAACCGCTTTGTCAAGAGCATTAAAGCGAAACCAGGAGGGATTGTCCGTAGATCAGCTAAAGAAAAATTATGCTTCAATCTATTTCCCGGCTCAGGAAATTCACTTTGCGCAGGATCGTCCAAAAAGTCAGGTTGATACGTTGATTCAGAATGATACCAGGACGCAAAAAATATTGACCCCACATTATCAAATTGTACACGATTATGCTTTTGCAGAATAAAAAAGTACTCATCACCGCCGGTCCTACTCAGGAACCAATTGATCCGGTCCGTTACATCAGTAATCATTCAACCGGAAAAATGGGATATGCTCTCGCGGCGGTATGCCTGGAAGAAGGAGCCGATGTGGTACTCGTTTCCGGACCTGTTTCACTTACTTTGAGTCACCCAAGACTCAAAATTATTCGCATCACCACAGCTTTGGAAATGCTTGAAGAAAGTAAAAAGTACTTTTCTCAATCAGACATAGCTGTTTTTACTGCTGCTGTAGCGGATTACCGTCCGGAATTTGTAGCGGATCAAAAAATAAAAAAGAATGACGACCATTTTGCAATTCACATGGTGAAAAATCCTGATATCGCGAAGGAATTTGGAATGCAAAAGAAATCAGGTCAGCTTTCCGTTGGATTCGCGCTCGAAACAAATGACGAAGAAACGAATGCTCTGAAAAAACTGCAGAGTAAAAATCTTGATCTGGTAATTTTGAATTCTATGCAGGATGACAAAGCTACTTTTGGATACAATACCAATAAGATCAGTATATTCAGCAGGACTAAGGCGAGACAGGATTATCCATTGAAAGAAAAACACCTCGTTGCCTTTGACATTGTTGCGCAGATCTCAGCGTTGCTTCCTGTTCCGGTTCTCTGACTGGTTTTTAAATTCATCGAAAAATTAATACAATTATACTTTTATCTTTTTCTTTGTTTGACAAAATAGTTCATCATAGTCTGTATTCTGTATGTTGATGTACAAAGAAAAATACCTCGTGATGAAAATACGATTAACGTTACCACCTGTTTCTTAAGGAGAGCCTATATACTTTTTGTTAGGTAACTTCTGTTAATTTGATGTAAGTGTGATTCGATCTACTGTGAGTACCATCCAATCGTTGTATTGATTCACCGAACCATCAATCACAACCTGGTCCGCTACAAAAGGCAATACACGTTTGTTGATTGAAGATGTATTCTTGCTTTTTAAAATAAAGTAATTGTTTTCGCCAAGTGCGTTTGTTACTTTAAACATTGGAGGAATACCTCCTGAAATACATCGAATAGCGCAGTCACGATGTGGTTTGCCTACCCCCGGTTTCATAACGCCGAAGTAGCATTTCGGATCAATGATTTCTCCATGTAATTTCACCGCAACCGGCGGAGTGATTGGATCGGGCATTCTTATATCGTTAACAGTAGATACCAATCCAATCGAAGCTTTTACTTTATTAGTGAGTTCCAATATCGCTTTTCCGTCATGGTAAATGAGAGAGCCTTTCAGATTGACAGTTTTGTTCTGGAGAGAAATTCCCATTTCCTTTTCTTTCTGCTGGAGAAAATCTTCCGCGCCATGTTTTCCATAGCCTACAAGAACAATACTCTCCATTTGATGCTGACCACTGGCATTCTTGCCTTTGTCGATGAGAAGCATAGGTATAGGATTAGTAGTAAGTACTCCTTTAAGTGAAGTTTCTTTCCCGAATTCGAATGTCCCGTTTGAGAATCCTCGTTGTTTCCCTACGAGGAGAATTCCGGTTACTATCAGTACTATTCCCAGAGCAATCACTATGCGGATTAATTTTTTCCTCGTAGACGGAGGAGTTGGCAGGTAGCCTACATAAAATTCGTCTTCTTTTTTCATGAACGATGTTTCAGTTAAAGATGCAGATCCAAGGGCATCACTTCAGCTCCTTCTTCGTTTGGTTTAGGATCAAGCCAGATTTTAGTACCTGTGAGCCGTAAATTGTACGTCGCTACTTTTTCTTTGAATGGTGCAGGAGCTTTTCCATTGTGAGGAAGATATTGGTATCCATGCCAGGGACACGTGATGCATCCGTCAATAATTTTGCCTTCACCCAACGGACCGTTTTGATGTTTGCATACATTACTTACTGCTGATAATTTTCCCTGATATTTGAAAATGGCAATGCGCTCTTTGAGTCCGGTAACAACTTTTGCTCTGTTCTCTGGAATTTCAGATACGTCGCACACCTGAATGAAACCATCTGCTGAGGGTGTACTTTTTTCCGAATCTCTTTTGTTTTCTTTCCAAGCCGCTAATACATGCAAAGTTGAAACCCAGCAAACTCCGAAAGCAAGTAGAATGAAGTAAGCCGGAGAGTGTTCGAGTTGTATCACACCCAACAAAACATGCATCACCAGGAGTCCATATGCGATGTAAACACCCATGTGAAGAATTTTCCAGATTTTTGGACTCAATTGATTCAACCAGAAATCGTGGCTACTGGCTGCCATGCAACTGAGAATAATTAATGCCAGAAGTCCCAGCGATTGAAAAGGGAACTTAATAAATGAAGTATAGTGAGTGTTGGAGCTGAGCACAGAAACCAGGGGAGAAATATTTCCCAGCGCGTGGAACTGAAAAATGGAAAACGTTCCATGTACCAACGCGATTAAAAACATTGTTACACCGAGATGCCTGCGGTTGTACAGTAATGGCAAAAATATTTTGTTTAATCTGGCTAACGGACCAATGGAAAGTATAACATGAAGCAATAGAAAGGCCAACGTGGAAGTAGCCCGAATCAAAGTTGTTTCAATAGTGATTTCGGGATAAATTATGAGGCAAGCACAAATAAAAATGCTTAAGTAGGTCAATACAAATCCCAGAAGAATCCCATCATAGATTTTTTTGTTCGTATTCCACGAAACGGAAGTATAAGCAATACTCATAGTTGAATTTCAAATTGCCGGATACGGTTGTTGTGAATAGAATCGTACAATTCTATCATTAATCTTTTTTCCGGAATAAATGGAATAATGAACCTTTCTGTTCCTTTTTTTCCAATACTGCCAAGAAGTATCCAATGTGATTTGTCTTCAGTATTGTTGCTTGCAGCGATATACAGATTTGCAGAAGGAATTTTAAGAGGATTTTTTGTCGTCCATTCAAGTTGTAAATTTGAGGTTCCATTATTTTTTCGAATAGCGAGAATATATTCTGAGTATTCATGGTAATACACCAAACTTCCTTCAGAAGAATCCTGTTTTAACACATTGGAATTTTCAATTACTTCCTGAGGAAGAAGGTATGCAGTGCAAATAATCCCCGAGACCAACAAGAGTGGTAAAATGGTCCACAGTCTGAAGTGTTTCTTACGAAGAGACTGAATCATGATCGCCTGGATAAATAGATCATCCATTTACGAAACAATACAGGCCAGAAAAGTACTGTGCCCGGGAAGATGAGCAGATAAAAACTCAGTGGACTGCCTTTTGTTCCCTCATCCAGTTGATGAATTCTTCTGTTAAAAAGATAAACTGAAAATACGAGACCGGCGGCGAGATACAAACCGACAACCAGCAAGCAAATCAATATTATAGTTTCCATACGTTCAAAGATCAGGACAAGCACTAAAACGTCATGTCGTCCGGACGACATTCATTCAATTTGAAACGGTTTTCCCGGTTATATTTTCCTGCAAGAGCAGAAGATGACCATCCGGATCCCTGAGAATCCCTTGTTTAAAGGTTTTGTTGTTTTCAGTAATTAGTACAGGTCTTTGAGTCACAAAACGGCAAGCATATAATTTCGCTTGTTCCCACAATTGATCGATGTGATCAACCCGGAGACAAGTTTGCCAGGCGATGAGATCATTCCCGGATACATCCGCAGGATAAAGTCCACCCGGACCCGGAAACAAATACTGCAGGAATTCCACTCCGGGACCATTCTCTGCTCTCAATCCCGATATATGTAGTGATGCATTTTTGACATTGTTCAGATGGGCTTGTTCTTTACCCGAATTGAAACTCTCTCCCTTCAACTGCAAACCCAGAAGTCCGGAATAAAATTTCAGACTGGCATCGGTCGAAGAGACACCAATCGCGGTGTGATCAATTCCGAGAAATAATTTATCAGATTTCTCTTGCCATTTTGGATCACCTTTACCTGGAGGATAATGGATGAGTTCCAGGATATGATGATCCGGGTCTTCAAAATAGAACGCGGTGATTCCTGCAGCTGCCGGAATACTTGCCGGCAAAGTTTGTGGAAGATTGGATACATGTGTAACAGATTGTTGATGTAACATTCCATAAGCCTTATCCATATCGCTCACCACCAAAGCAAGATGTTGAAACCAGAGATCATTACTTTTTGAATTTTCCGGAACAGCTTTACCTCCTGTCGAAAGATAATCTACAAGAAATATTTTTTCATTGCCCAACTGAAGTCCGACTTTTCGGATATGACATCCAAAAACATTTTCCAGCAATTCCACAGAATCTCCTGTGAGTTCGTAATCCGAGATTTTTTCAAACGGTAAAATTTGTGTGTAAAAATTCAGAGCTTGTTGCATTTCGGATACAACAATGGTCATAGATTCTACTTTTTTAACAAATTGCGCTTCCGTTTTTTGTGAAAAAATAACGGCGGTTAGCAATGAAAATATTCTCAATAAAAATTTCATGATCAGACTTGTTGTTTAGGTGTTGGGTGTTCTGTTTTTAATTCTTTTGATAAAGTAAAATTCAGTGCTGTACGGAGTACTACGATCGACGCCAGTTGTGCCAGGTCATTCCAGGTTGGTGTTACAGCTGTCATCAACACATCCGCTCCCAGCAATAATTCGAGCGCGAGAGAGATGGATTTAGCCAACGATATCCTGAGGCTTTCGTGTCTGCTGTTTAAATCATTTTTATTCTTCCCATTGAAGTAGCCGAATATGGTTTTGATTGCAGCCACAGTAAGAATTACTGCCGCGAGCAATTCAATGGTTTCACCCATGATTTTAGATAAAAGAGGTACAAGATTCAGCGAACTCATTTATAAAGGATCTCGCGGGAATGAAAATTTCGGTGATGAAGAAACTTCTGATTTTATTTTCTTACTGCTTGCTAAAATACGCCTTCACTGAGAGACCAATTGAGTTGATTCGATAGCTTGATTATTACCTTCTCTATGTTGAGAATATTTCTCAATCAGATGTTCTCCTACACGAAGTGCATTTGCCATAATAGTAAGTGATGGGTTAACAGCTCCACAACTTGGAAAGAAACTGGCATCACATACATACAGATTATCAATTTCATGCGATTTACAATTCGGGTCAAGAACACTCGTAGCAGGATCAGTACCGAACCTCAGTGTGCCGTTTTGATGCGAAACTCCGCTAACACCAAGATCATAGCCAACGAAGTGTGTTTGTTTCCACTCCGGATTTTTTTCTCCAAGGAGATTGAAAATATCTCTGAGTTTCTGTTTCAGGCGCTCATAGCCTTCCCGGTTGTTAGAAGTATAGGAAATGCGGATTGAACCATCTTCTCTCAGTGTTACACGGTTTTCCGATAACGGCAGATCTTCTGTCGTCAGCCAAAAGTCAACGGAATGAGAACTCAATTGTTCAAATGATTTTTCCGGATAGATTGCTTTGCATAGATCCACTAATGTATCAGGATCAGATTTTCCCATCAGTTGAATTGTTCCGAGAGGAAAATCAAAGTCAGTACTGCCGTAGTAAAAATCAGTAATACCAAAATGTTTTTGAAATTGAGCGTTGTTGTATTTTTCAGAAACTGCAATCAAGGCTCCGTTGTTATGAACCATGTAATTTCTTCCAACTTGCCCCGAACCATTGGACAAACCGTTTGGATGCTGCGCATTGGCAGAGCGAAGAAACAAGGCTGCTGAATTGATAGCACCGCAGGCAACAACAAATGTTTCAGCTGAGTATTCCTCAGAATGTTCGGCAAATTTTACGATCACCTTCATAAGTTTTTTACCTGAAGGGTCCGTAATTAATTTTTCCGCATAAGCTCCTGTACGAAGGGTGACATTTGGATACATCATTGCTTCTTTCAAAGCGACTACATGTGCATCTGCTTTCGCTTCTGTAAGATCAGGAAAGCCGTCGAAATTACTCAGGCGAACAGGTGATTTTGCAGTTCCGTTTTCATCGCCCAACCGCACAGCGATAGGAATTGGAAAAGGGCGATAGCCAAGATTTTTTATTTCTGAAAATAATTCTGCCATACTGGTTTCAGCGGGAACAGGTGGAAAGGGATATGCTTCCGTTGAATGAGGTTCAGTCGGATCACTGTCTCGTAATCCATGAACAGAATATATTTTTTCCGCTTCTGTATAGTATGCTTCCAGATCTGAATATCGAATTGGCCAGGCTGGAGAAGTACCACCGGCATGTTTCACTTCTTCAAAATCTTTTTCCCTCAGCCTCAGTAATGCTGCACCATACATTTTTGTATTTCCACCAACGCAATAGTGAGTGAAAGGTTCAAACGGCTGATCATTGGCATCGTACCATTTTTCCTGAGTACGGTAACGACCTTTGGTAAAAACTTCTATAGCATCCCAGTTTTCTTTTTCTCTTGGAATGAAGTCACCTCTCTCCAGGATCAAAATACTTTTTCCGGTAGGTGCCAGTTTCATGGCAAGAGTAGCTCCGCCTGCCCCTGTACCAATGATGATGTAATCGTAATGTGTTGTTTCCATCTGTAGGAATTTTTATAAATGCTTTACTCTGTTCAATGCTCGTAGTTTGATTGCGTATTTGAAATATTGACTAAATATCTCTGCAGTTGCCAACATAGTTACCACCGGCACCAGCGCATACATCCAATAAGATGTCCACACACCCGAAGGCAAAGCGGATGCAAGTGTTCTTGCAGGGTTCATTCCGAATCCGCTGTATGGAGATTCAAAAATTACATTTCCCATAACCAGCAATCCGGCCAGCCTGGAAGTATGTGCAGTCCATTTTTGATTGTGCATGGTTATCATCACCATGCTCATCATACAAAACGCAATAATTATTTCTCCTGCCATCGCTGCAAGTATTCCTTCTTTTCCGGGTACAGTCACCGCATACATGACATGTTCTTCCTGTATAAGATTGCCTGTTAGCAATGCCACCAACAACACACCTGCAGTTCCTCCCGCGAATTGAAAGACTATATATGCAAGCGTATCCTTTCCATTAATCTTCCCGAGTCGGTACATTGTGAGCGTAACAGCCGGATTGATATGGGCTCCGCTTTTTTTTCCCCATTTGGAATCAAGGATTTTCCACGCGGTAATTCCCATACAAAGACCCATCACAACTCTTCGGAGAAAAGGGGAAGGAATAGCACTGTGAAGTACTGACTGCGGATGTTCCAGCAACAAAGTCACTGCACAGGCTGAAATCATAAATACTCCCAATCCCCAGGCTTCGATAAAATATTTTTCCCAACTAAGTTTATGCGACTTCCTCATACCTTTTTTGTGTTGTGGTTTTTCGGGTTTTGGAAATCGTATTTAGTTTGTGTTCATGAATCACCCGAATCCATTCGGCGATACTCCATGCCTGAGCAATGCATCCATTTTGTTTGTGAGGAGAATCACCGTCGAAAATTTCTGAACATGTCCCAATTCCACCTTCAGAAAGATGATCGGTTAATTGATCCAGGAAGAGTTGAGCTTTGTGTTTTCCGTTTTTTCCATATGCATAAATCAATGCATCTACATACGCCCCTGCCAGCCAGCTCCACACAGTTCCCTGGTGGTAAGCAGCATCACGTTGTGCCGGATCTCCGGAATATTTTCCTGTATAAGAAGGATGATTCATGGATAGAGAACGCAATCCTCTGGATGTAACCAGTTTCTTTTCTACCTCTTCAACTATTTGTTTTGCTGAAGTTTTTGAAATTAACGGAAACGGGAGGCTAATCGCAAACAATTGATTCGGTCGAAACGACTGATCAGTCCATTCATTACTGATAACATCACATAAATATTTTCCATCAGTGGAGTAAAAGTTATTTGCAAATGATTTTTTTGTCACTGCAGCCATCTGCATATAAGTACTGCTCTCTTCATTTTTACCAAGAAGAGAAAGAATTTCAGCTGTAATTTTCAGGGCATTGTACCAGAGTGCATTTATTTCAACAGGTTTGCCTGTTCGTGGTGTGATCACATTTGTGCCTACTTTGGCATCCATCCAGGTGAGTTGTACTCCATCTTCTCCTGCCCAAAGCAATCCGTCATCATCCTGATGGATCCCATACCTTGTACCAGTCACATGGTTATCCAGAATGTCAAGTAACACAGGCAGAATTATTTCTGAAATAAACGTTAGGTCTGATGTTGCCTTGTAGTATTTGTATGCGGCAATGAAGAACCACAGTGTTGCATCAGCGGTATTGTACTCCGGTACATCTCCATAATCCGGAAATCTGTTGGGAAGCATTCCCATACTTACTGATTCAGCGTATGCGGTTAATATTTTCTTCGCATCTTCGAACCTTCCTGTACATAAACAAAGTCCGGGCAATGAAATCATTGTGTCTCTTCCCCAGTCACCAAACCAATGATATCCGGCAATGATACTTTTCTGATTAATATTTCTTTGAACGATGAATTGATCCGCTGCAAGTAATAACGATCGTTCCAATGGACTTTCAGCATCAGCAACCAGATTTTCTCTTCTCTGACTTTCGCGAAGAAATTCATCTTCCACATTCTCCAATGTCTGTTCGCATGAAAGAACAATCGTTGAAATTGCTCCCGGTTTCAATTCTAAAATAATTTTCCCCGGAGAAAACAAGTCTTCTGAACTGTCAAAACCTCTTTCTTTTTCCTGTTCGTAGCTGAATTGATAATACCAGTCAGGATTGGGACTGAATTTCGCAGAGGAACATCCGATGTGAATTTCCGGGAGATGTTCGTGCATTCTGACTTTAAATGCATTGTCCTGCTGCGTAACGCGAATACTGTTTTTATCATACGCGTTATTAAGTGCATGATGATTCCTTCCGGCAAGTAATGGAGTAAAGATAAGACGTATTGATTCTTTACCTGATAGGTGTTCGTAGCGAATGAACGTTGTATTTTTACCATGTATGCAAACGACAGTTTTTTTAAGAACTACTTCTCCGATTTTGTACTTCCATTCAGGAAACAGATCGCGTTCAAAGTGAATTTCATGCTCAAGTCCGGGAGTATAATCCACTCCGTGAAATTGATTATTACTTAGCTGATAAAATTTACCACAACATTCTGCTTCCTCATCCATTTTGGATACTAATACATCTCTTCCTATTGGTGGATTCGTCGCTGCAATCAATAAACCATGATACCGGCGTGTATTCATGCCACAAACTGTGGATGAAGCGTATCCTCCGAGACCGTTCGTTTCAAGCCATTCGGGAAAATCCGAAGCTTTGATCTGTTTGCAGGTGCGTGTATCCATAACTGTATTCTCAGGTTGAAGGATCAGGATTTTTCTTTTGCAATCTGCATGTATACTTTAATCAGATCGTTTGCCTGAAATAAAGTAGAGTACAATTCGGGATAATTTTCGAGACCTTCAACGCGGTGTGTAAGAAATTTGCGTGTGAGACCCGGCCACATCATTTCTGCATGTGCAAAATCTTTCAAACCCATTTCAAAGTATTCGCGGGAAGCATTCACAGTTCCTACCACTACTTTATTTCCAAGGACAAATCCCAGGTTTATTTTATCAGAAGGTATTGAAACATTTCGACCACCACCTGTTACACTGGATAAAACAAGCACTCCGTTTTTCCCGAGTATATTCATGGCTTCAAAAACAAATGGAGAATATCCTGTAGCTTCGAAAATCAAATCGTATGGACCATCTTCTTTGGCAATGTCAAGCAAACTTTTGTCAGATGTGCTGAAATATTTAGCACCCATTTCTTCAACGATATCTGAATTCAGATATGGCGCTTCTGTTCTCGCGATGGTTGTCGTTTCTATTCCGCGAAGCCGAAGAACAAGTGTTGCCAGAAGTCCGATAGGGCCTGCACCCAGTACTGCAGCTTTCTTTGGCTTCCATACCTGTAATCTTCTCTGCAATTCAAAAGCCTGATGAATTCCCTTTTCAACGATGGAAATTGGTTCCGTGAGCACGGCAATGTCTTTCAATCCTACAGGAACTTTGATAATGTACTCCGGATCTTCTACATAATACTCGGTAAGGAATCCGTGCAATAAATTAATTCCATGTTCGTAATATGTTTCATCAGTAGTCATATCATAATGTCCGATTGCATCATAGATACTCTTTCCCGGTCGACGGACCGTTGTTACAACATAATCTCCTTTTTTGAATTCAGAAACATTTTCTCCGGTCTCCACAACTACTCCCAGAGTTTCATGGCCACAAATCAGATAATCAGATCCGACAGGAGCAGCTCCATATTCGCAATTCACAATTTCTTTGTCTGTTCCATCCACACCGATTTGTAAGATTTTTACCAGCACTCCGCGTCCATTTGGAATGTCACTGATTTTAGGTTTAGGTACATCATGACGAAGATGTACAGAATCCTTTTTTCCGGGATATACCGCTACGGCTTTCATCATTTCTGGCACAATAGTTCCGTATGCTTTTGGTGAAGCATTCTTTTTTTCTTTTTCAATAAGGTTTGTTTTCATTGCTGGATTTAATGTTTCTTATTCTTGAATTACAAAGGAACATCACAAGTTCCCATTAGAATGTAAGCTGAATTACAATTGAGCTATTTCATGTTCGTGATCTTGTGATTGCTTTTCCCCGATGTTTGCGTTTGGTAAATTGGTAAGATGAATCAGATTTGCAATCAATCCGGTCCATCCTGTTTGATGCGAAGCGCCTACACCTCTTCCATTATCTCCATGAAAATATTCATGGAATAAAATATAATCCTTGAAATGCGGATCGGTTTGAATTTTTTCATTATAGCCGTAAACAGCACGTTTTCCGTTTGTGTCTTTCAGAAAAATACCTGAAAGCCGCTCTGCCAGTATTTGTGCCGCTTCATACAACGTGCAATAGTTTCCTGATCCGGTGGGAACCTCCACTTTAAAATCATTGCCGTAGTATTTGTGGAATTTTTTCAGAGATTCTATTATGAGAAAGTTGACCGGAAACCAGATCGGACCTCGCCAGTTACTGTTTCCACCGAATACACCACTGTCACTTTCAGCAGGCGAGTAGGTTACTTTAAATTCATTGCCCTGCACATTAAAAACATAAGGATGTTCCGCATGGTACCTTGATAATGCACGAACTCCGTAATCAGAAAGAAATTCTGTTTCATCCAGCATTCGTTTCAAAAGTTTTTTCATCCGGTGTCCCCGTAACAATGAAAGCAAATGATTTTCGCCCTTTCCTTTCACATTCCAACGTGATACCAGTTGTGCCAGATCAGGTCTGTATTCTAAAAACCAGTTCAGCTTTTTTGAAAATTCCGGCATTGCTTCCAGAAGTTCTGTGTCAAGGATTTCAACGGCAAACAATGGAATTAATCCCACCATGCTTCGTACTTTCATCCTTATCCTGTCATTTCCGGAGGTGTGAAGAACATCATAGAAAAATTCGTCTTCATCATCCCATAAACTGATGCCTTCTTCCGCGACATTATTCATGGCACCGGCTATCAACAGGAAATGCTCAAAAAATTTCGTTGCCATATCTTCATACACAGGATTTGTTTTTGCCAGTTCAAGAGCGATACGCATCATATTCAATGAAAACATAGCCATCCAACTTGTTCCGTCTGCTTGTTCGATGTAGCCACCGGTTGGCAACTGTGCACTCCTGTCAAACACGCCAATATTATCAAGTCCAAGAAACCCTCCCTGAAAAATATTCCGGTTGTCTTTGTCTTTCCTGTTTACCCACCATGTGAAATTCAGAAGTAATTTTTGAAAAACACTTTCCAGAAAACGTACATCCCCTTTGCCGTTTAATTTTTCCTGCTCCATCCTGTATACCCTCCATGTTGCCCAGGCATGTACCGGTGGATTTACATCACCAAATTCCCATTCATAAGCCGGCAGCTGTCCATTGGGATGCATATACCATTCACGAGTGAGAAGTACCAGCTGTTCCTTGGCAAATTGTGCATCAACCTGGGCAAGTGTGATACAATGGAAAGCAAGATCCCATGCGGCATACCAGGGATACTCCCATTTGTCCGGCATACTGATGATGTCAGCATTGTTCAGATGCACCCAATCGTGATTTCTCCCTTTTAATCTGTTCGAATGTACAGAAGGATGTACAGGATCTCCTTTCAACCATTGAGGAATATCATAATAGAAAAACTGTTTGCTCCACAGCATTCCTGCAAAAGCCTGTCGTTGGATATTCTTTGCATCTTCACTTGCAATGTCTTTTTGCAGTTCATTGTAGAAACCATCTGCTTCTGCTTTTCGTTTTGACATCAGCTTTTCGAAGGAACGAAATGGTTGATCGGTTTCTTCTTTTGTTAAACGAAGCAAAATAACTTCGCTGGATTCACCCTGGATGTTCAGGAAATAGTTTGCCGCTGCCTTGGTGCCGGATCTTTCACTATTCACTGCTTCTTCGTTGCCGTTCACGATATATTCATTGATACCGTCTTTGAAGTATTCACTTTTATTTTCGCTCTGGTAGAGTTTTTTAAAATTGGTTTCGTTGTTACAAAACAGTAAATCAACTTTCTTGTCTGTGTAGAAGAAATATTCACCCAGGGCTTTATGTGTGATTTTGATTTCTCCTTTTCGATCCGACTGCATGGAAGGAGTGTACGCATCGTAACCCCATGACCAGGTATTTCTGAACCATATTGTTGGGAGAAGATGAATTGCCGCTTTTTCTTTTGACCTGTTATGTATTTCAATACGGATGAGTAAATCTTCGCAATCATTCTTGGCATATTCCACCATAACATCAAAATACTTGTCCTCAGAGAAAACACCAGTATCTATCAACTCGAATTCCTCTTCCTGCCTGCTTCTCTTTTTATTTTCATCCACCAGCTGTGAATATGGAAATTCAGCATGAGGATACTTATACAGCATCTTCATGTAAGAATGTGTAGGTGTTGAATCCAGATAGTAGTAATATTCTTTTACATCTTCTCCGTGATTGCCTTCATTCCCATTTAAACCGAACATCCGTTCTTTAAGTATCGGATCTTTTTGATTCCATAATGACACAGCGAAACACAGGAGCTGAGAGTCATCACTGATTCCTCCGATTCCTTCTTCTCCCCAACGGTATGCTTTGCTCCGGGCCATATCGTGTGTGACCGAATTCCAGGCACTGCCATCCGGACTGTAATCTTCACGAACGGTTCCCCATTGTCTTTCCGTGAGGTATGGGCCCCACTTTTTCCACGGAGTTTTTTTGTTAGTACATTCCTCGATCCGAAGTTTTTCAGCTGATGTTATCGGTTTCATAATTTATGTTTGTCTTCTTTAATATTTCTTTGAACAGGAGAGTATTTGTTAAACTGTCAAGCCGGAACTGATCCGTAATTTGTTTCTACTTTTCATTTTGACAGGAATTTCTTTCGCGCGAATCTTCGCTTTGATTGCTTTTCTTTTTGAGATTCTGCACGGAGGTAAACTTTTCTGAATAGTCTTCTCCAGATCGCTCAACACATTCATATAGTAAATGTGAGCATCATAAGGCGATTCATAAGGCGAGAAATATTTGTGAACGTCTCCGTCACTCCAATACTTGGTTGACATGTAATAGAAATGATCGGAGGTTTGAAGCCTCGACCACACATTCAACAGATCCGGATCATTAATTAATTTGATTTCCTTTTCAAGTCCATAAACCCGGTGCATTGCATGTTGTTGCATTTTATTTTCCATCCAGGCGGATAAATCTCTTTCAGTATCCGCCCAGCTCGTAAAGTAGGGTGCGTCGTATGAATCCCGAGCAGGATATGCTGTCAGAATTTCCGAAGGTGTTCTAAATTGAAAATCCGGATGGCTCATTATGGCTTCAGGTAAGTGCTGAAGAAATTCAAAAATTCCGGAGTCTTCCCACTGATGCTCTCCGAAAGTTTCATAGTCCATGAAGAGATTGATAATTTCTGCTTCACCGGCATGTGAATGCAACCAGGAAGCATATTTAGTAACGGTCAGCGGATGTTCTTCCCATGCAGGATTTGAAAAACGGAAAGCAATGTCATCACTGAGTTTGTAATTTTTCAGAAGAAGACCAAATTCAGAATTTCCCGGTGTGTTGTATACATGATTTGGTGTTCTTCCTTCAAGAATCCGATCCACACCTTCAGCGACCATCCCTTTGAATCCCATCTCTGCCACAGTTTTAGCCAGTTCATTGTTGAAGATCAATTCCGTGTTTCGAAAGACTGACGGAGTTACACCCAACAATCGACGAACTGTCCAATAATGCTTCATTATCTGACGGTGAAATTCATCTTTGGAAAACAGGTAGCTCAAAGAATGAAAATGTGTCTCCGAAAGAAATTCAACACATCCGGTATCAGCCAGCTCTTTGAAAGATGCAAGAACATCCGGACGGAATTGCTCAAATTGTTCAAGCGCTACTCCGGAAATGGAATAGGAAATTCTGAATTTACCTTTGTGTTGTCGAATCAGCTCGAGCATTTTCTGATTAGTCGGTAAATAACACTTGGTTGCAACTTTGTCCAGAATATCTTTGTTTTTCTGATAGTCTTCATAAAAGTGTTGCTCTCCTATTTCTGTAAAATGATAGGGTTTTAGACGGAATGGCTGGTGTACCTGGAAATAAAAACAAATGGATGTCATCGTGAGTGTCGTGGATTATTTTCCGAAAATACCACAGCACAAAAAGTTGGAATGTCAGATATAAGACAGACAGGATAAGAATGCGGAAAATAATTTTTGGAAATCAGTTTGTTGACAAGAGTGATGAATAAACATCCAGCACTTTTTTAGCTGAAATTTCCCAATTGATATGCGGGAGATGCGCACTTGTTTTTTCTGTGAGAGTTTCACTCAAGCCTGAATAGTGGAGCAGAGCGTACAGGTAGTCAGCCATTTTATCGGTGTCCCAATAGTCCGATTGCAGAGTATGAGGCATCACTTCCGCAGCACCGGATTGCTTCGATAAAACGCAGGGAATATTGTATTGCGCCGCCTCAAGTGCCGACAAGCCAAACGGCTCACTTACTGAAGGCATAATATAGGCATCTGTCATGGACAACATTTTTTTGACTCCGGCTTTATCGAGAAATCCTGTAAAAATTATTTTATTTTCCAGTTTTTCTTTTTGAACGAGCCATTCCAGATGCGTTTGCATATCTCCTGTACCGGCGATATAAAAAGTAACATCAGATTTTTTTGCTAATAATTTTTTTGCTGTTTCCACTAAGTACTCAGGACCCTTCTGAGCTGTTATTCTTCCAAGGAACAATACATTTTTGGATGTAGGAGTTGCTGAATTTTTTTTAGCGCGTGTATTCGCGGTTTGAAATTCCTGATCGTATCCGTTGTAAACTGCAACTATTTTTTCTGCCTTGATTCGGTAATGTTGAATGATATTTGATTTGGTGTATTCGCTAACCGGCAAAATATAGTCAGCAGCTTCCATTCCTTTTTTTTCAATTTCATATACTTTGTTTCTGCTTAACGCATGGACACGATCTGTTTCAAGGCTGTGTACATGAACCACAAGTGGTTTGCCTGTGATTTTCTTCAGTTGTACCGCCGCCGGATAAGTGATCCAATCATGAGCGTGGATAATGTCAAAGGATTTATGTGCCGCAATCGAACATACATTCTGTCTGTATGCTGCTACTTTCTCCATAATGGACGGACCATAAATATTTTCTTCATTAAAAAGTTGAAAGGATTCCTCTCTTGTGAAAAACGAATCGTCTGTATCCTTGAAATTGTATTGATTGTGTATCGGATAACTACTTTGTAGTTCGCTGGGAACCGCTTCCACAGAAGAAAATGAAGCTTGCTTTTTATTTTTCCATTGCGAACGGGCAGCTGTTTTTCTGTTCAGTCCGATAAACTGAACATTTTTCATCGAGAACGAAGGCGCGAGCCGTGGAAGTATAATGGTCAGGTCAGCGTGTTGACTCAGCGCTTTGCTCAATCCATAGCATGCAGGACCGAGTCCACCAGTGTACAAAGGAGGGAATTCCCAACCCAATGTGAGTATCTTCGGTCTTTGATTCATTGAATACGAAACTACAGATGGATGTTAGTGTAAAATGTCTGCGCAGATACATTTGATTCGAAAAAAGAAATTAAAATGTAAAATAAAACGCGAAGGAAAATTTTCGCTTCGCGTTTAGAATGAGGACTTACGGGTCCGTGAGTAGAATGGAGAATGAATTGTCAATAAACCTTACGGGATTTGAACTTTTTGCCTTGTATGAATGATCTTACGGGATCGGATTCTTGCATGTCTGTCTTACAGGACAGAAGCGAAAGCTTACGGGCTTTGCATTTCAGCAGAGGCAAAATGACAAGTCAATATTAATTGATGGCAAATGCATTCTGACTTATTTCAATATGTTTTCTTGAATAGTTAAACAAACCTGAATCTTTCAGTTCATTCAACAGTACTGTCACGCTCTGGCGGGAAGTAGAAATCAATCCTGCGATATCATTGTGAGTGAGGTAATTGTTCAGAACAATTTTATTACCGCTTTTTGTTCCTTCGCTGAATGCCCACTCTTTGAAAAAATTAATCAGGCGGGTTTTAACATCGTGAAATACCAGGTTGGAATGGCGATGCTCGAGCTTGCGCAATTTGCTTCCTACATGCTTTGCAAAATTTACCGCGAGCATCGGGTTTCGGTTAAGAATTGCTTCGAATTCGATCCGGTTGAATGAACATATTACTGTATCATCGGTCAATGCAACCGCATATTCTACTTCAGATGTATAGGTATTCATAGTAATATCGCCAAAGAAATCGCCTTCACGAATTACTTCTTTGATCATTTCAATTCCGCTTTCACTCATCTCTGAAATTTTGATGACTCCTTTTAAAACAAGGAAGACACGTGTATCGGAATCGCTTTCGAAAAAAATATTTTCGCCTTTGTCTGCAACGCGGAAATTGGCTGATGTACACAAATCGTTTAATTGTTCACGGCTCAGGTTGTTTGACAACTGATGATTGCTGAGAAAATGAAATTTAATTTCGGAGTTCATGATGAATTTGGGAGTTAGAGTTGTATTGGGTTGGATGTATTATTTTTTTAGAGAAAGGATTTTTTCAATTTTACTTGTTAGCATACTTTGTGGCGCTGTCCCGGTAACTCTGTCAAGTAATTCTCCATTGCGGAAGAAAAGAATGTCAGGTAATTCATGTACACCATAGTGTACAGCCGATGTGTTGTTTTTATCGATGTCCACAGTAAAAAAATTGATGCGGTGATGATAGAGTTTGGATAACTCACTGAATATTGGCGCGAGAATCTGACAACTCCCACTCCAGCTTGCTCTGAATTTTACCAGCGCAATCTTCGATTCCCTGAGCACCCGCTGATCAAATTCTTCTGATGTAATGTCTTTGTAAATCATATTGAGACTCATCCTTTTTTTGTTTGGATGATCCCCAGTAGGCTTTTTCCGTGCCAGGAATTTTTCAGGAAGCGAAAAGGCTACATAAGATATTGAAATATAGATAAATAAAAATATAATTGGTTGAGAAAAAATTCTTGTTCCGCACTATTATTATCCCAATATTTTGGGAAAATCCCAACATTTTGGGAAATGAAAATTGGGAAAATTGGAAATGATTGGGAAAACTGGAGGGAGAATAATTCGGATGAGAAAATTGATTAAATGAATCTCTGTTCAGGGTCTTTGGATTCCCAGCTTTTTCATTCTTGCTTCAAGAGTAGTAGCTTTGAGACCTAAGATTTTTGCAGCGCCTTTTTCACCACTTACTTTCCAGTTGGTTTTATTGAGGACCTCAAGGATGTGTTCCTTTTCCATAGAATTCAAATCAACAAGTTTCGTTTTTGTAGCGCCTGATTTTTTCGGCAGCCAGTCGCCAAGAGTAAGTGATTCACCCGGACTGATAATAATTGCACGCTCAATGATATTCTCCAGTTCACGAACATTCCCCGGCCAATCGTAATTCATCAGGCTATCGATCACTTTCTGTGAAATCTGTGTTATTTTCTTTCCGATTTTTGGCTCGTACTTTTTACAGAAATGTTTTACAAGCAATGGAATATCATCCTTTCGGTCGCGCAATGGAATACTTTCAATCGGGAAAACATTTAATCGGTAATACAGATCTTCTCTGAAAAGTTTTTTCTCTACTTCCTTTTCCAAATCTCTGTTTGTTGCGGCAATTACACGAACATTCACTTTCATTGTCCGCGGATTTCCCAAACGTTCAAATTCTCCTTCCTGTAACACGCGTAGCAATTTTGCTTGTAATTCAAGAGGCAATTCTCCCAGCTCGTCAAGAAATATTGTGCCTCCGTCTGCAAGTTCAAAACGACCGATTTTCCTTTCAGTCGCTCCTGTAAACGCCCCTTTCTCATGACCAAAAAGTTCGCTCTCAATCAGGTTCGCAGGTAAAGCAGCGCAATTGATTTTTACTAAAGGTCTTGTACTGCGTTTGCTGATATTGTGAATAGCCCGGCACAGAAGTTCTTTTCCGGTGCCACTTTCTCCGGTAATGAGTACAGTCGCATCTGTAGTCGCAACCTGTTCCACTTTGCGCAACACTTTACTAAATGCTTTACTCTTGCTTACGATTTCATCAAAGTTGTTTGAAAGTTTAATCTCTTCCTGCAAATAGGTGTTCTCCATTTGCAATCTGTTCTTGAGAGATTCAATTTCTTTCATTTGCAAATGAAGTTTTTCATTTGCGGCTAAAAGTTTTTCTTCGGCATTTTTTCGTTCAATCTCCGCGCCGGCACGTGCAGCAAAAATGCGAAGAATGTGATTGTAATTTTGGTCCTTAGTTAATGGCCGACTGTCAAGAGCAGCAATGTGTCCAAGAATTTCTCCGGTTTTCGGACTGTAAATCGGAACAGCCATGTACGATTCAATGCCTTTTTCTTTCGGAAATGTTTTGTACAGATTTTGTTCGCAAAAATAGTCCTTGCCTTTCATTACAATTTCACAAGGTGTCCCTTCAAGTTCGTACTCAATATTTTCAATCACTTCATTGTTTTCAACAAAAGAAAGTGTGCGCACTTTTGTTTTGTCAGCAGTAGAACATTCTGTGATAATACAATATTGAACATGCAGAGTTGCAGTCACATACTTTGTCAATGTTTTAAAAAAATCCATGCCAATCACTCCGGCAATCCCTTCGGTGATGAGACGAATAATTTGTTCTTCCTCTTTCTTACGGGTCAAATCCCGTATAATGGCGCAACAGTATTCTTTTCCTTCAAATTCAATAAAATTGTTTGTGATTTCTACAGGATACTGCTTCCCGCTTTTACTCGTGTGAGCTGTCTCAAATGTCCACATTTGAGTATTCTTCAGTTTGTTCCAGTGCGCCTTCCAGTCTTTCGGAAAATCTGTTTTGTTCAGATCAAAAACAGTCATGGTCAGCAACTCCTCACGCGAATAGCCGGTTGTTCTGCAAGCCGAATCATTTACACGGATGATTCTCGCCTGATCATCTATCCAGAAAATATTTTCCTGGAGATTCTCAATTGTAAAATGAGAAAACTGAAGTTGTTTTTGAGATTCTGATCCAAAAGAATTTTTAGCCATATGGAAATCCGACAGGGTAGGTGAAGATACAAATTTTGCTGCGAATTTGGACTTCAACGCTTCCTCATATTGTCGTCCCGCCGACAGTCCGTTACGTCTTGCTTTCGTATGTTTGTCTACATGGCAACATTGGCAATCGTATTTTTCGCTAGCGCTCTCCTTAGTTTTATTGGTTCTATGCATATCGGACTTGTGAATCTGGCAGTTATCCGCTCTGCATTGCAGGAAGGTTTTCGTCCGGCCCTGAAAATTAGCATTGGCGGAGTACTGCCGGAAATCTTGTATTCTTTTCTTGCCTGTTTGCTCTTTCGACAAATCCATTCGGATTCGATTCTGCTGCTTACACTTAACTGGCTTTCTATACCATTTTTTTTAATTCTTGGAATCTATCAGCTGAGGATTGAGTCATCTCTCCAGGTGGATCAGAAAAACCAGGTAAGAGGAAAAATATCTACAGGTGTTTATTTTGGAATGATGAATCCACAACTTTTGCCTTTCTGGTTCGGAGTTCTCGTATATATGAACAGTTATTTTACAATAAGCTCTATTACTCAACAACTCGCTTTTAGCATAGGTAGCGCTGTAGGTGCATTTATATTATTGTATTTGTTGGCAAAACTCGTTATCCATCGAAAATCAGAAATTCGCAATTTGTTTTCAAAATATCAGGTAGATCGGTTTATCGGCTGGACATTCATTCTCCTCGCACTCATTAAAACCTGTACTCTTCTTTCCGGTCAACACTTTCATTAATGCTCCACACATTGGAGACGCTCAACTCTAATTAGTTTTTATTGGATTACGTTTTTAAAGAATGAAAAAGAAGGCCCATTGAACAGTTTCCATTGAGATATTTTATTGCTTTTTCTATGTATTACCTGTTAATATGTATCCAAATTCGGATGCATGATGCCTGAATTTAATGGATTTCGGTGACTCATTGATTTTTTTACGAAAAAAAAATTCTGAACAATAGGGGTAAAAGGTGTGCCGGTTGTCTATACCTTAAACAGGCTTTTGTAAATTGCGCCGGAATCAGAATATCCGGTGCATTCAGAAGAACAACATATCGTACAAGCAATCCGACAAGGTGACGAAAGGGTTTTTGAATCGTTATTCAGAAATCATTACCAACCTCTGTGCAGATATGCCACTACTTTAGTCAATGATCCGGATGAAGCGGAAGAAATCGTGCAACAAGTATTTATTCAGATTTGGGAAAGGAGGGGAGCTTTGGAAATTAATCTGAGCATCCAGGCATATCTCTACAAAGCTGTGCGGAATTCCTCACTGAATAAAATCAAACATGGAAAGGTTCGCCGCTTGTATGCAGAAGAAGTGACAGCACTCACTTCTCAATCTGAACCGGCCAGCGAAATGACTTTTCAGAATGAATTGCAAAAACAAATTCATTCTGCAATTGAAAGTTTACCTGAACAATGCAGGATTATTTTCAAGCTGAGTCGATTTGAAGAATTAAAGTATGCTGAAATCGCTGAACACTTAAGTATCTCCGTGAAAACTGTCGAAAACCAAATGGGAAAAGCGCTTAAGATTATGCGTGAGCAGTTGAAGGATTATCTTCCACTTGTAATCATGTTTTTTTCATTTCTTATTTCATGACCTTGGAAAACCGCTACGAACATATCGAAGACATTATCGCCAAATTCCTTGCAGGAGAAGCGACTCTGGAAGAGAAACAACTTTTGGAGGAGTGGAAGTCTTTGAACTCGTCAAACTCACAGGAATTTGACCAGATGTCACTGTTGTTTACCGAGAGTGCATCGCTTCGAAAAGATGTAAATGTAAACGCAGATTTAGCCTGGTCTAAGGTTCAGTCCGGACTCCACCAAACAAAACCTGTCGTAATTCCAATGCAATCCGGATTGAACAGAACTGTTTGGTTACGGATAGCAGCTGTGTTTGTTTTAATCGCTGTATTTGGCGCTGTACTGTATTTCAGTTTGCAACCATTGTCATCTTCCAATGTTGAATTTGCAACCGGTGATTCCACTCAGAAAACAATGCTTCCTGATGGAAGTGAAATTACTCTGAATAAGCACAGTTCAATACAATATGCTTCCGCTTCTTATTCAAATAAACGGATTATCAAATTGCAAGGAGAAGCATTTTTTAATGTAAAACACGATGAAAAAATTCCTTTTGTTGTAGAGGTTGGAACATTGCAGGTTCAGGATATCGGAACTTCTTTCAATGTCAAAGCTTACCGGAATTCCGGAATTGTAATTGTTTCAGTTGTTTCAGGTGAAGTGAAAATACTTGCAGCTGATGATAAATCTATTCTGCTGGCAGCCGGAGAAGAAGCGTCGTATAATCTCGAAACACAGAACCTGAGTAAAGCAGAGGAGATCGACAAAAACATTTCTGCTTACAAAGACAAAATATTCATTTTTGAAAACACTGAACTTATTCGCGTAATCAAAACTCTGAATGATATTTACGGATCCAATCTTCTTCTCTCCAATGAAAAACTTGGAGAATGTCGTATTACCGCTACTTTCAAAAACGAGAACATTGATGACATCGCTTCTGTGATCGCGGAAACTTTAGGACTTACTATTCAGAAAGCCAATGGTTCAATAACTTTCCAGGGTGATGCGTGTAAATAAATTTCCTGCTCTACTGATTTTTCTTTTATTCCTTTCCGGGCCGGGATTGAATAAAGTTTTTGCGCAAGGCCAGTTCCTCGAACAAAAAATCAGTATTCAGGCCAATGCTGTTTCCATTGAGAAAGCATTGACGATGATCACAAATGCCACCGGAAATTTTTCCTTTTCATATGGCGAAGATGTTATCAGAGATTCACATACTGTTTCATTTCAGCTACGGAATAAAACTGTACGCGAGGCACTGGATGTGATTTTTGAAGGAAAAATAAATTACAAAGAAAGAGGCAGGCATATCATCCTGCAAAAGATTACTACGAAAGAAGTGTCAAAAGAGAATGAATATTTTCTGATAAGCGGCTATGTGAAAGATGCTGTAACCGGTTCGGAAATCCATTCAGCAAGTATTTACGATAAAGAAAGTCGTGTCTCTGCCTTAACAAATGAATACGGTTATTTCTCATTAAAAATCAGTCAGAAAGATAAAATCCGGGATGTCACTTTATTTGTCAATAAGGAGAAATACAAAGACACCATTGTATTCATTCGACAGAGTGGGAGATCGGTTCTCTCACTGAATATTTATCCGGATGAAAAAATTATAACTTATGTAGATTCATCTGCTATACGTGATAGCATTTTTACAGTGAACAGACTGGCATTAGTTCACATGATTTTGAGTGAAGAGGAGCGTGCCAATACACGAAATATTAAAGATACATTACACAGAAAATTCCAGTTTTCTTTTTTGCCATACTTGGGAACTAATCTCAAATTAAGCGGCAACACAGTAAATGACTATTCATTGAATGTTCTCGCCGGTTATTCAATGGGAACAAGAAAAGTGGAAATAGCAGGACTTGTAAATATCGACCGGGACTCTGTAAAACTGGCGCAAGTTGCGGGTTTAATAAACATGACAGGAGGCCCGGTTCAGGGGGCGCAAGTTGCAGGATTGGTTAATTACAATCTGAAACCCATCAAAGGTTTTCAGGCTGCAGGACTTGTCAATGCAAATCTGGATTCTTCTAAAGCGGTTTCCATCGCTGGCTTACTCAATGTCAACCTTGGACCGTCACAGGCTTTTCAGGCTGCAGGATTGGCAAATATTACTCTGAAATCTTCCAGGAAGGCACAGGTAGCTGGTTTGTTGAATGTGTCATTAGAAAAAATGCAAGGAGTCCAGGCCGCCGGTTTGCTCAATGTTTGTCTGGATGAAATTGAAGGCGCACAGGTTTCAGGACTTGTGAATGTTGCACGTTCAGTTGTCGGTTCCCAAATTGGTTTTCTCAATATCGCTGATACATGTACCGGTGTTCCCATTGGCTTCATCAGCTTTGTAAGAAAAGGATACCATCAGTTTGAGATTTCTTCCAATGAAGTTTTTCCGTTGAATGTTGCTTTAAGAACCGGTGTGAGAAGATTTTATACGATTCTCAATGCAGGAATGCAATTCAAAACTCCGGAAAGACATACATGGTATTATGGATATGGTGTAGGCACTGCGGTGCAACTTTCTCCTTCCTGGTTACTCGATTTTGATGTCACACTGGACCAACCGGTGCGGGAAAATCGTGTAGACAATTTTAATCCTTTAACGAAGATTAACATTACAGCAGAAAAAAAGTTGAGCAAAGGAATTACACTGGCGGGCGGACCTTCACTCAACATTCTGTATGCAAATACTTCCGATCCTGATTATGAAGGATTTTTGAAACAGCTTCCTCCCGGTTCTTTTTCCGGTTCTGCTATTTCCGGTGATTATCAAAGAAGTGTGTGGCTTGGCGCAAAAGTGGCTTTGCGATTTTTTTAAAAATAATTTTATGTGACATAGGGGTATCGTTTTTTTCGGTTGTCTCAATATCAAACATCGAAAAATCACCCATTATGAAATCAATTACACAACTACTTTGTTTTTCAATTTTTATTATTCTATCCGGCACATCCTGCAAAAAAGACTGGAATGGAGTTCAAGGAGAAGGAGCCATTGTCACTGAAAACCGCACTATCCGCGGGTTCACCGGAGTAGATGTGCAGCTTGATGGAAGATATATCATCGTTCCGGATTCGAATTCATTTGTGCTTGTCAGCTCTTACATGAATTACCAGCCATTGATCCACACCTATGTAGTAAATGATAAACTTGTGATCAACTCATTCAAATCATTGCATGACGATGAGATTACTGTTGAAATTCATTTGCCATATCTGGATTTTATGAGTATGGCTGGTTCCGGAAAATTATCAACGTCCGGGCAGTTCAATGGAAGTTCTTTATCCGTGCAGATGAGTGGTTCGGGCACTATTGATTACTATGGAAATGTTCAGTCAGTGAAAGCAACCATGTCTGGTTCGGGAAATATTTCCCTCGCAGGAAGTGCTGAGGTGGGTTCCATGTCAATGAGCGGATCCGGAAACATTCGAGCTTACGGAATGCCATGTGAAAGCAATCAGGCTACAATCAGTGGTTCCGGTACGATTGAGACGACAACACAAACAGCATTGGATGCTACAATATCCGGCAGCGGTACAATTCGTTATCATGGTAATCCTTCGGTAACCACGCATATTTCCGGATCAGGACAGGTGGTTCATTACTGAATGGAACAGCTGTTAATTATTTGTTAAAGCGATGCAATTAATGCATCGCTTTTTTTTTCTGAAAATAAATTTCTGTTCGCATAGGGGGAAGTCATTGCAGAGTTGTCTTCTATTAAAATCACAAAAATCATGAATCGTAATTCTTTCGTTGCAATTTTAATTCTTTCTGTTTTCTTAGTTTCCGAACTGCATGCGCAAACACTAACGCAAACCGTTCGTGGAACTGTTGTAGATCAGGTTTCACAATCTCCTCTTCCCGGAGCTAACGTCATCGTCGTAAATTCAAATCCTTTTCTTGGTGCCGCTACTGATTTGGATGGCGCATTTGTTTTGAAAAATGTTCCTGTAGGAAAACAAACCTTGAAAATCTCCTTCCTTGGTTACAAAGAATATATTCTTCCGAACATAACGGTCACCACAGGAAAGGAAGTGGTACTTTCTGTTTCCCTCGAAGAAAATGTTGTGATGGGAAAAGAAGTGACTATCACCGACAAAATAGAAAAAAATAAACCACTGAATGAATACAGCACTGTTAGCGCCCGAACATTTTCCGTTGAAGAAACTCAGAAATATGCGGCAGCTGTTAATGATCCTGCGCGGATGTCTACATCTTATGCAGGTGTGGTTGCAACTGACGATGGCAACAACAAAATTTCTATACGCGGAAATTCGCCAAACGGACTATTGTGGAGAATGGAGGGAGTGGAGATTCCAAACCCAAACCATTTCAGTGACGTAGGAACTTCCGGCGGCGGGATTTCAATTCTCAGTTCACAATTGCTGACCAATTCTGATTTCATGACCGGAGCCTTTCCTGCTGAATATGGAAACGCCTTATCCGGAGTGTTTGATTTGAAGCTGAGAAAAGGGAACAATCAGAAAAGTGAACGAACAATTCAGGCAGGGTTTTTAGGAACTGACCTCGCCGCTGAAGGACCTTTCAAAAAAGGGTATGATGGTTCTTATCTGGTCAACTACCGTTATTCAACACTCTCAATACTGAGTAAATTGGGCGTGAACGTAGGAACTGCTGTGACTAATTTTCAGGATCTGAGCTACAACATTTATTTGCCAACCCGAAAATCAGGAACCTTTGGAGTATTTGGTTTCGGAGGATTGAGTTCTCAGTACAACGATGCTCCAAAAGATTCAGCCAAATGGAAAAATACATTTGACAGATATAATTGGAATTTTACTTCAAATACAGGTGCAACAGGACTGACCCATTTTATTCAACTGACTCCCAAAAGTTATCTGCGTACTGCTCTTGTTGCTACAGGAACGGGGAAAACTTATAGAGAAGAGAAACTGGACCATAGTTATGACGGCGTGCCACAAAATGATTTGAATTATCAGCAGAATAAACTGGCGCTGAGTTCTATTATCACGAAGAAAGTTAATTCACGCCATAGTTTTAAAGCAGGTGTTATTGCAACGGAGTTGTTTTACAATTTCAAACGCAAAGAACTTGTAAATAACACAGGGCAGTTGGAAACTCAAATTCTTCAGGATGGAGAAACAATGACTTTGCAATCTTTTGCGCAATGGAATTTTCACGCGACTGATAAAATCACACTGAATGCGGGTTTGCATGCATTGCTTCTGACCTATAATTCTACTTATTCCATTGAACCGCGAGCATCTGTCAAATATGAATTAAATCAGAAGCAATCAATTAGTTTTGGATATGGATTACACAGTCAGATTCAGCCACTGGGTATTTATTTTGCTAAAAACACAAACAGTGATGGAACCTCGCTTCAACCAAACAAAGATCTCGAATTAACACGGGCACATCATTTTGTTCTCGGTTACGATCGTTCTGTTACAGAATTCCTCCGGGTGAAAGTTGAAGCTTATTTGCAACAATTGTACAATGTTCCGGTGAGCATTAAACCCGGAAGCACCTATTCTATCCTGAATAGTGAAGGGGGATATACTGTTGAGCCTTTGAAAAATTCGGGTATTGGAAGAAACTATGGGGCTGAATTAACTGTTGAGCAATTTCTTCATCACGATTTTTATTTCCTCCTGAGTGCATCGGCATATGATTCTAAGTACAGAGCATTCAATGGAGAATGGTATAACACAAAATTCAACGGTAATTTCGCTTCTGCCTTTACAGCTGGAAAGGAATTCAAAACAGGTCCCGGATTTAAAAACAGAACAATTGGTTTTAATGTAAAAGCGCTCTATAGCGGTGGATTACGAAATACACCGATCGATCTCGAAGCTTCTAAAATAGCAGGTGAAACCAGGTATGTTGAAGATAAAGCCTACAGTTTGCAGGCAAAAGATTATTTCCGTACAGATGTAAAATTCAGTTTGCGCAGAAATCGTCCTAAGAGTACAGTAACCTGGAGTCTTGATATACAAAACGTAAGCAATGCGAAAAACGTCTTCGGAGAATATTTTGATCCATTGAGTGGAACGACTAAAACAGAATATCAAAGTCCGTTGATTCCAATCCTGAGCTACAAAGTTGATTTTTAATTTTAAGAGATGAATTCACCTTTTTAATCTGAAAATTGTATCAATAATAATAATTGATTTTATTTTGGAGTTTGTGATGAAATGCTTCCGGTAAAATTATCCGGGAGCATTTATTTTTGACAGACGGTACGATATTCAGGTCGGACTATTCCTTAGCGGTCAACTTTTCAATGCCGTGAACAGTATGTAAACTGATCATATCATACAAAATTTTAAACCAAATGATCACGCATGGTAAAGCTTTCAGAGCATACGGTTTCACCCACGTATCACGGATAATTTTTGGAAAAAGATCCGTGGCAGATAATGAAGTCAGTATAAAAGCAAAAAGAAAGAGAGATAAATTTATTTTGTCTGGTTTGGAAATGAAAAACCAGATACATATGCCAATCATGGCAACAATGAAAGTAGGCGATTCTGCTTTATGGTTAAAAATGATTATCCAGATTAATACCGAAGCAAGAGCTAGAGTTCTAAATGTAGATTCAGAATATTTTTTTGTAAAAATAAACGGAATCATGAACAAAATTATACCCGGAATCAGAACAAGATTTTTGTTGATGTCGAGATGAAACCAGGTGTTGATAAGACCGACCACGGAGAGACTGTAAGCGCTTTGGTAATCATTGGAAAGCAAATGACCCCAACTTTTGTAGAGAAAAAGTAGTTGATTGAAATCGATGACAAATAAAGGCAGCAAGAAAAGAAGGATAATCCAGAATACCGAATACAATGCATTTTTCCATTTGTCAGGATAAAACAGAAATAGCGACATGCCAACTATTCCAAAAATTTTAATATACATCGATGAGACAATACAGAGAACTGCCAGAAAAAATTTATTCTTCTCCATCAATGCGAAACTAAGTATCAGCAATCCGGCCATGAGCGCATTGGATTGAGAATTTTGCATCGATGTCATCAATTCAAAAACACATAATAGCAAAGCAAAACCTTTTTGTTTTGGACTAAGATAGGGCAGCGCATACACAGCGAAAAACAAAGCCAGTGCATTCAACAGATTCCAAAGACACAATCCAATTGAATCAGGGAACAAGGAAAATATTCCCATAAAGAAAGAAAAAGTTGGACTGTACTTGTATAAATCCCAATGTTCCTCCGGATACATCTGATAGAGGTCTTTGTGTTCACTCAGATGAGTGAAAGAATTTTTGAAAATGATATAGTTGTTGTAATGTGTATACGTTTTATTGACCTCGGGATAAAATTCGCTTTTTTTCAGGATGGATTGAACGCCGGCAGTAATGGCAAAAATGGTCAGGATAAATCCTATGATAAGTTTGTTAGAAATTATTTTATTTAATCCTGTTTTTATAGTCGACATATCCGTTGCTTCCTGCAGGTTTGTGTGTGTCGGATTAGCTGTAGCGATCCACAACATCCCTTAAGAAGTTCGATAAATGTAAAAAATCAGGTTTAATTAAAAAATTATCGACAGAGAGGAGGAATGAGAATGATACATTTAACTTTTTAAATAACTCGTTCCTTCTTTAAAACAGTTGATTGTCTGTAAAATGAGTCTGTCTGTTTGTAATACAATCGTTCATGAAACAGAGAATCTTGAGTCTTGAAATTGATCATTCAAATTGTTATTCATGCTGCGACTTTAAAATAAAAAGGTTGCCTTTTTTTAAAGGCAACCTTTTTTAATCATAGAAAGGGGGCGTTATTCTCTTATTAAAGTTAACCTTCCGGTTTCAACATCATCACCACAGATAATTTTGTAGAGATAAATACCATCCGGTGTTTCTTTGGCATCCCATTTCACCAGGTAAGTTCTTTCTTTTTCCATTTCTCCTTCAAAGAGAACTGCAATTTTCTTTCCTGTAAGTGAATAAACCTCTATTGAACCTTTTCTGTTCTCATGGTTGTTGCGAATTTCCAAAGTCGTAACTGAATTGAAAGGATTCGGATAAGCTACAACACTCAGAGAAGGTTGCTCTACAGTATAGCTTAATCGGGTCACCTTTCCATCTGCATCAGTTACATCCGCTTCATACAATCCCGGCAAATGAGCCTGGATAGTCTGGCCGGTTAAGTTTGGATCTCCGTTCCAACTGATAGTACCTGGGTTCAAGCCATCTTCTGAAACTACAGTAAGTGTTTTTTGAGTTGGATCCATCACGATGCGGCAATGTGAACTGCAACGAGAAACGTACACACAACTTGTGCTGGTTCCACAACCGTTGCTGACTGTTACAGAATAACTACCTGTACAATTTACAACGATACTCCTGTTGTGAGAACCATTACTCCATGTATAATAGTATCCTGTTCCTGACGGAGCATACAAAGTAGTGGATGAACCGGAGTTGAAACACAGCGTTCCTGTAATGGTACTGGATGGGCGGGCCCCAGATGTAATACAAATGCTGGACGAGCTGCTGCATCCGCTGCTATTCGTAACAGTCACACTGTATGTCCCCGGACTGCTTATAGTAAGGCATCGTCCGTGGGATCCGTTGTTCCAGGTATAACTGAGACCTGTTCCTCCGGGAGCACACAGAGTTGTACTCTGACCACTGCAAAGCGATGTTGCGCCTGCTGTAATTGTACTGGACGGTCTCGGATTCACAACAATGATTTTTGTACATGTGCTTGAACATCCTGCACTATTCGTTACTGTCACGGAGTATGTTCCTCCGCTATTCACAGTAATAGAACGATTGTGTGATCCATTGCTCCAGGAATAAGTGTATCCTGATCCAGAAGGAGCTGTCAATGTTACAGACTGACCCTGGCAAATTGTATTGTTACTGCCACATCCTGTCGCTGTGATAGAACAGGAAGGACCAGCGCTTACGTAAATTGTTTTACTGCAAGTACTGCTGCATCCTGCTGCATTAGTAACAGTAAGTGTATAGGTTCCTGCACTATTCACAGAAATACATTGCGCATGAGATCCATTGCTCCATGAATAGGTATACCCTGAACCTGAAGGGCCGCACAATTGTACAGATTGACCGGAACAAATTGTATTGTTATTGCCGCAACCCAATGTAGAAATTGAACAGGAAGGAGCCTGGCTGACGCAAATTGTGACTCTGCAGGTGCTGCGACAACCACTTGCATTGGTTACAGTAAGTGTATACGTTCCTGCACAATTTACACTGATACATTGCTGATGAGAACCGTTACTCCAGCTATAAGTATACCCTGAACCTGAAGGACCACACAACTGAGCAGATTGTCCCTGACAAATTGTATTGTTGCTTCCGGCTCCTGTAACTGTAATGTTGCATGAAGGAATTGGATTCACAGTAATTGTTTTTGTACAAGTACTGTTGCATCCTGAACCATTTGATACAGTGAGAGTGTAAGTACCCGTTGCGTTAACACTGATACATTGTGAATGTGAACCATTACTCCATGTGTAGGAATATCCTGTTCCGCTTGGACCGCAAAGTTGTGCGCTTTGACCCTGACAAATAGAATTGTTATTGCCACAACCTACTGTTGAAATTGTACAGGAAGGGGCGGATTGTCCACTCAATACAACTGTTGCTATACTGTCACAATGTTGTGCTGTTGTATAGGTGAAAGAATATGAACCTGCTGAAGTAACAACTTGCCCCCATGGAAGTGTATAAGGTGTTCCATTGCAGAAAGAAGCGTTGGTTGATGTATGGTAAGCAGGATTCACAGACAAGTGAATTGTTACCGAGCTGTCACAACCTGCAGTTGTTTGATATGTATGCGAATAATTTCCTCCTGTTGAAGCACTGCCTCCCCATGGGAAATTGAAACTTGCACCCTGGCAAATAGATTCGTTTTTATCAGTATGAATTACAGGATTTACAGTAATGTGAATAGTAACCACACTGTCACATCCTGCCAAAGACTGATATGTCCATGTGAAATCACCTGCGTGATCAGCTGAACCTCCCCAAGGAAGTGGATAAGAACCACCCTGACAAATTGCATGGGATTCAGAAGTAGAATAAGTATCAT
>CALMQM010000026.1 GCA_937871435.1 uncultured Bacteroidota bacterium
TTGTAGGCATGTGATTTTAAGAAGCTGTTTTGACACATCAAATTCTTTCCACATCTCCCCTCAAGTTTCCACAATTCAATAAATAGATTTTGTCTAATAAAATAAACGTATAACTTAGCGGACAGGTTGTATGCTACTCTATCGTTCTTGTACATAAACAGGGAAGGAAAGTCCGGACAATGCAGAGCACCGCACCACCTAACGGGTGGGTTCTAAAGCAATTTAGAAACAGAAAGTGCCACAGAAAATAACCGTCCACATGGGTAACCTTCTGGATAAGGGTGAAAACGTGAGGTAAGAGCTCACGGCACAGCCAGTGATGGTTGTGTGGGTAAACCTCAGGAGCTGAAAGACCAAATAAGTCAGGGCAGGTCGCAAGACCAAAAGGGCGGCTCGCCCGATTCCCTGACGGGTAGGTCGATAGAGGTAGCATGTGAATGTTATCCCAGATAAATGATAGAGACGCTGATGTTGAATCAGCGGACAGAACCCGGCTTAAAAATCAACGCTCTAAAACGTCTTCCCTTAAGGAAGACGTTTTTATTTTAATTGACTCTGTACATTTTGGGTAAAAGAGTAAATGATTATAGAGGGACGAGGGGCGAGGGGCGAGGGACGATCGAAGAGTGACGAGGGACGAGTGGCGAGGGACGATCGAAGAGGGACTCGGGGCGAGGGGCGAGGGACGGTTGAAGATGCAGATAGGACGAGTGGCGAATTTTAAATACCACGAACACGAAACCCGAAACCCAAAACCAGGAACCAGAAACCTAAAGAAATAATAACTTCAAACATCCGTTTTCATTCCATATCTTTACCGTCCCGGTATGAAATTTCAGCTGATTACAGAACAACCACTTTGGTGGCTTTTATTTTGCTTTGCGCTCGGTGTCGGATATGCCGTTTTGTTGTATCGAAACGAAAAAAGTCTGGAGTCCCTTCGTCCCTGGTTACGTAAACTTTTATTCGGATTTCGTACAGTTGTTATCACTCTGCTGGCGTTTCTTTTACTCACGCCATTGATTAAAATCAATAGCCGCGAAACTGAGAAGCCAATTCTCATTGTGGCGCAGGATAATTCCAGAAGTATTCTTATAAATAAGGATTCTCTTTTTTATAAAAATTCTTATCCGGAACAAGTTCGAAAGTTCGCAGATGCTTTAAAAGACAAGTACGATGTCAAAACAATTTCATGGGGCGATAGAATTTCTGAAAAATTAGACTTTTCATATAACTATCAACAAACAGATTTCTCTGCTCTTTTGGATGAGGTCAATGTACGTTATGGAAACAGAAATGTTGGAGCTATGGTAGTGGCTAGTGACGGATTATATAACAAAGGAAGCAATCCGGTTTATTCCACTGCTTCTTTGAAAATACCAATCTATACACTGGCTCTGGGTGATACCAGTGTACAGAAAGACTTGCTGATTCGTAATGTAGCATTCAACAAGAGAGTTTATTTAGGCAATTCATTTCCTCTTCAGATCATAGTTGCTGCAAAGCAATGTGCAGGCGCTCAAACAATAGTGAGTGTAAAGCAGGATTCTGTACAGGTCTTTTCGAGAAATCTGACAATAAACGGAAATGTATTTTCACAGGAAATTCCGGTAATTCTGGACGCGAAGAAAAAAGGAATTTATCATTTGTCTATTGATCTCTCAGCTGTGAATGGAGAAATCACTCTCGCAAATAATCATCGTGATATTTATGTCGAAGTGCTGGAAAGTAAACAGAAGATTTATCTGGTGGGCGATGGACCGCATCCGGATTTGGGAGCACTTAAATCAAGTATAGAAGGCTCACAGAATTATACAGTAAAAATCGGAAGTCCTGAGGATAATGAATCCCTGAATGAATACAATCTGTTCATTCTTCACAATTTGCCTTCAAATAAACATGATGGATCTGCTATCTTGAAAAAAGCTGCTTCCCTTAAAATTCCTGTCCTCTATATTCTTGGAACGCAGACCAATGTTCGTGCATTCAATGCGCTGAATACAGGTTTAACTATTCAGGCAAATTTGGATAAATCCAATCCGGTGATAGCGAATGTCAATCCATCATTTAGCTTATTTACTTTAAGCGATGAAACCCGGCATGCATTACCTGAATTTCCTCCCTTGCTCACTCCATTCGGTCGCTACTCTTTGAATACTGCGAATTCGATACTGCTCAATCAGCAGATTGGCGCCGTACGGACGGATGATCCTTTGCTGGTATTCTTTGAATCCGGGGACATGAAGACAGGTGTTTTGTGTGGCGAAGGAATCTGGCGTTGGAAATTGGCAGATTACCGCCAGCATGATCAGTGGAATGTCTTCAATGAAATTGTAGTAAAGACGGTTCAGAATTTATGTGTAAGGGAAAACAAATCACATTTCAAAATAAATTCGAAAAACAGTTTTGCGGAGAATGAACCTGTCTCTTTTGATGCTGAAGTATACAACGACAGCTATGAACTGATCAATACGCCTGATATTAACATGAGTATAATTAACTCGGACGGAAAATCATTTCCTTATACCTTCTCCAAAACAGAAAGAGCCTATACTTTGAATGCAGGATTTCTTAACAGTGGCGAATATCGATATAAAGCGAATGTAAAATTGGGCGATAAAGCATATACTGGTGAGGGAGCATTTACTGTGAGTGCATTGCAGGCTGAACAAACCGAAACAACAGCGGATCATCAGTTACTTTATGCTTTTGCTCACAAAAATGGAGGAGAATTGTTTTATCCGACTGAGTTGAATCAATTGCAACAAAAATTATTGTCGAGAGAAGATATCAAATCCGTTTCGTATTCCCATTACAAATTGCAGGACCTGGTAAATGTTAAACTCGTATTTTTTCTACTTCTGCTTTTGCTGAGCTTTGAATGGTTCCTGCGAAAAAGAGCAGGTGCTTATTGATTTTCCTATGCAGACCATGCTTATTATTATGTTGTGTATTCTGATCGGAGATGCTCTGTTTGAATTTATTCTGGATGTACTGAATCTCAAAAACCTTAAACCGGAATTACCCGAAGAAGGCACGGGAATTTATGATCCTGAGAAATACGCAAGAAGTCAGCAATATTACAAAGCCAACCAAACCTTTTCCTGGATAGTAAGTGCGACATCCTTGTTGGGTACTTTGGCTATGCTTCTTCTGGGAGGATTCGGTTGGCTTGATTTATGGCTAAGAAATCATACAAACAATCCTGTATTCCTTGCTCTGCTCTTCTTTGGAGTTCTGATGCTTGTTTCAGGGCTTTTGCAATTGCCATTTCAGCTCTATAAAATTTTTGTTATAGAAGAAAAATTTGGTTTTAATAAAATGTCCATTAGAACCTTTGTCACGGACAAAATTAAAGGACTGATTATTGGTGGAATTATCAGTGGACTTTTATTGTCTTTATTAGTGATGATTTATGAAAATACAGGAAACTATTTCTGGATCTTGTCGTGGGTAACTGTTTCAGTTGTTATGCTTTTTGCGACAATGTTTTATGCCAGCTGGATATTGCCAATGTTTAACAAACTTTCACCCTTACCTGAAGGGTCATTAAGAACCGCTATTGAAGAATACAGCCGGAAAACAGGATTTCAGGTTCAGAATATTTTTGTAATGGATGGATCGAAAAGAAGTGCAAAAGCAAATGCTTTTTTCAGTGGGCTGGGTAAGAAGAAAAAGATTGTTCTGTTTGATACGCTTATTCAGAATCATACAACTGAAGAACTGGTAGCTGTTCTTGCACACGAAACAGGACATTACCGTTTGAAACATACCCGCACCGGATTATTGCTTGGTCTGTTGCAAACAGGTTTGATGTTTTACATGCTTTCATTTTTTTTAGGAAATGTGAATCTTGCACATGCTCTTGGAGCAGAAACCCCGTCCTTTCATTTGAATATACTTGCTTTTGGAATTTTATACACACCTGTTTCACATGTGTTGAGTATTTTTATGAATATGAACTCAAGAAAACATGAGTTTGAAGCGGATGGTTTTGCTAAAAAAACGAGCGATGCGAATGCAATGATAAGTGCATTAAAAAAATTATCCGTTGACAATCTCAGCAATCTGACCCCGCATCCGGCCTATGTTTTTGTGCATTATTCTCATCCTCCTTTATTGGAACGGATAAAGGCTTTGCAATCCTGAAATTTATTCTTTGTTGATTTTTTTAAAAGTCTGATAAAATCTCCGGATGTCAACTTCCGGATGTAAATTCGAATTGTTCTCAACGTGATCAATCAATTGCTGTGCGAAGTAGGGGCCAAGTGAAACACCTTTTGTGCCGAGCCCATTAAAAAGATACACGTGTTCAAATTCCGGATGCTTACCAAGCAATGGTCTTCGGTCTTTCACAGTTGGTCTTACTCCGGCCTTTTGATTCACTACACGATACGGAATTTTCAGCGTGGCATCCAGTTCTGATGTAAGCTGATGCAAAGCTCCTTCCGTTGTGATTTCATCTAATGGTGACCAGGAATATGTTGCACCTACCCGGAATAGTTCGTTCCCAATCGGCACTATAAATATTTTTTTCAGGAGAATATTTTCTTGTGGTAATCCCGGCGCTTCAATGGTCAAAATCTCTCCTTTTGCGGGCAACATTGGAACCCAGGACCAGATGGGATTATCGGAGATTTTGTATCCTTCACAAAAAATAATTTTGTCTGCACGAATGTTTTTGTATTCGATTCCTTCTGCTTTTACGTGCATCAAGTTGATATCAAAAGTATCTTCCAGGATTGCTTCCTGATCTTTCAGATGGTTTTTGACCATAAATAAAAATCCGGGGATATTCAGCCATCCGCTGTTTTGGACAGGAATAAAGTGAAGAAATTCCTGCAGACATTCCTTATACTTTCCTTCATCAATCGCATCACCGATCAATCCTTCTATTTCAGGATCTGATTTTCTTGCAGTCCAATCATTCCATTGTTTAGCCGTCTGAATAATTTCAAGAATAGTCATTGGGTGGAAAAAAGATGTACCACTTTCTTTCTCCAATTCCTGATAAAACCTAAATGCATAAGGAAATGCAATATCCGCCATCCATGTTTTTACCAGTCTTCTTCCGGTAATTGGATGCACCAATCCGGCGGCTATTTGAGATGAAGAAGAAAAGGAACCGGAATCAATGACGAGAATCTTTTTGCCTTTTTTCATCAACATCCAGGCAAACAAAGAACCTGCGATCCCTTGTCCGACGATCAGGTAATCAATTACATTATTCCGGTTCATGGTTTTTCTCCGGTGAAGGCTACAAGTGCAAGCTGAGTACCATCAGCATTCACAACTATCCGGTAAAATGAACGCACTGTTGAACTCAAATCAGCTGCTTCTGTCCAGTTTTCCGTTTTGTTTTTGTTCCATTGAAATAATTTGCCTGCGCTTCCAAGTAAAAATGTTCCATCCGGCATCACTGCAAAATCTTCATTCCCTTCAATCAATTGAATCACTCTTTCTGTTTTTAGAGTGAGAATATTCATTGCATAAATGAACCATTCCTTTTCATTTCCTTTGATTACAAAATATAAACTCTTTTGATCCGGCGATATTTTCAGACAACGACCAATGTCACTCGCAACCAATGTTCGTATTCCTGAATATACATTCAATACTTGTAATGTATTGGATGGACCAAGGATAAACATAGCCAACAAAGAATCATTCAGCCAACAGAAATATCCAATGGAATCAGTTCCATGGATCAACTTTGGAGATTTTATATCTGCAAGAGGCAATTCATAGGCTCGTTGACCGGAGTCTTTGTCTACGCGTACTACAGTAAGGTTTTTTCCTTCCGGACTGAATGTCGGAGAATATTCACTGACATCTGTGGCAGTAAGCTGTGCAGTTTTTTTGGTTTTCAAATCATATGAATATACGTCTGATTGAGTAGTATCAATGATACTCACAAAGAGGACAGATTTTCCATCTTTTCCGAAGCAAGGCTGGTTGTCGTATCCTTTTCTATGGGTGATATTTTCAGGTGTTCCAAATATCAGTTTATCTTTTTCTTTTTTTATTCCAACAAGAAATATATCAGTGTCCGGCAATTGTCCGAATGTACCTGAATGATGAATGAACAAGAATAATGAGAAAATGATGGATATTTTTTTCATACTGTTTTTATAAATGATAATCTATATCTGATCTTTTTTTTGAAGCGAGTGAAATATCAATTTCTGTGCTGTCAATTTCTGTACTAACATAGGTTTCTTTAGCTGCATAACCACGAATTCGAATACTGCTACCTGGAATAAATTCAAGTAATTTTACGCTGTCCAATTCACCATTGAAATTGAGATCTCTTGCAAGTGTTTCTCTGTACAAACCTCTTTTCCTGACTAACTTATAATGAGGACCATTGTCTTCTCTGGATATTGTGCTCTGTGATTCTAGCCAGATATTTCCCTGGACAAGAAACTTTGGTCCGAATGAATCAGTGTAATGACTTGTCAACAGGAAATTCACCATCATAGAAGGGGAGAACAGAAACATCGGAAATCCGATGATGAAAATTGAAAAGTAAATTCGAAGCGCAAGTGTTATTTCAATTCGCCAAACCCAACCACACAGCATGACTCCGGTACAAAAGTAGATGAGAAAAAAATAGTTAAATACAGATGAAGGAGTGGATGCAGGTCGGAGCATGAGAGAAGCAAGGAATCCCAAAAGCAGTATGCCATGCATGGATGCACTTAACAGAAACCTGCTTCTTCCAAGATTTTTCCCCAAAATCATCAAAACCAAGGCAATGACGACAGAAGAAATAAAACAAATAATCGCGAGGTAGAAGGACATTTGATTCGGAATTATTTAAATTTGATCCGACATCAAAGCTAAGAACATGAATCAAATTATTCACTCAACCCGGACCATCTTTTTGTTTTTTTTTCTAATCAGTAGCATTTTTTCCAGTCATTCTACCTGCGCAGGAACCGGTGACACTACTGTGGTTCACGGCTTTAATGCATTTCTTCATCAAAATTGTAATTCCGGAACAGGCACATTTGCTTTTCCTGCGGATTCTTTCAAGACATACAAAGTGTTGTTGAAGTATCAGCTTAGCTGTCCTTCTTTCGGGTGTGATATTTATGATCGGATTGCTACGCTGAAAGTATTGAGTCATACCGGACGCATGGATTCAACTCTGACTCTTGCTCCGAATTTTTTACTCAATGGAGTTACAGCAGATTCAGTTTGGTTCATGAATGACACATCTTACCAGTATTCTTATAATTCAACTACTTCATCAGTCGATTCAGTTCCTTTTCCTTCCATGCAGGTAATTCTGTTTGGAGATTCTGCCAATCCGACACAAGCTACCGATACACTTACTGTTTGGCCCTCGTATTACAATCAATATGTTTTTGATGTGAATGGTGTGGCTACAGATTCTGTCGCAGTTGCTCCTGATTCGATGATTTATTACTCACCCGATTCACTTTATTCTACACCTTTTGAAATTCTGGATCCGGTGGAAATTGCCCGTGCCATCACACCTTATGGTATGGCAGTTGATTTGTGGTTTGATGTCAGTGATTACAAACCTTTGTTGCACGACAGTGTTGCTTTATACACTGCTGTATGTGGCTACAGCAATGGTTGGTTGGTTACGACTGATTTTTATTTTATTGAAGGGGATGCTCCCGTTCATCCATTCAAAGTCACCAATCTCTGGAACGGAACTTTTCCATACGGAAACACTTCGAATCCGATAGAAAGCCATTTACAACCTTTGAGTATACCTGTGGATACGCAGACAGTTTTTTCTAAAGTAAGACTGATCACTACAGGTCATGGTTTTGGCGGTTATCCGAATCAGGATGTAGCTGAATTTTATGATGTCACTCATACTTTCATTGCAGGATCTGATACCATGCCACAACATTTGTGGAGATCTGATTGTGGATTGAATCCCTTATATCCGCAGGGAGCTCCCGGATACACAAGTACCTGGTTTTACAAGCGTGCAAACTGGTGTCCCGGTTCTTATGTTACTCCCCATGATTATAACGTCACTGCTGAGGCTATTCCCGGTGATACACTGCATATTGATTACAACATGCAACCCTACACAGTTACCGGTGGTCCTTCCGGTTGGTATCCTCCGGAGTATTACATTCAATCACAGGCTATCTTTTATGATCATCTGAATTATGTGAATAATGCGGCAATTCTTGAAGTGCGTAAGCCCAACAATGCCTTTGAATTTAATAGACTGAATCCAATGTGTGAAGGCTCCTCACCGGAGATCTTAATAAAAAATTATGGAACTGCTCCGCTCACAAGTCTGATGTTTCATTATGGTATTGATGGTGTAACTACTAATAGTCAGCAATGGACAGGTAATCTGGAGTTTCTTGACACAATTTCAATTACTCTTCCGCCAATCACTTTTGGCCCTGGTTCACATTCATTTTTTATCTATTGTGATCAACCTAATTCTACTACTGATGAATATACTTTCGATGACACTTTGCATACTCAGTTTGTTGCCAACAATGTGATCAATTCAAATGGTTTCTGGATTCAGGTCAAAAATGACGGTTCACCTAATGAAGTCAGCTGGGATATTCGGGATGTTAGTGGAGTTGTTCTTGAGTCCCGGTCAGGATTTTCTACTGCTTACGCATTGTATAATGATACAGTTTATTTGCCCAATGGTTGTTATTCCGTGAATGTGTATGATAGCTATGGTGACGGATTGTGCTGCTATGGTGGCGGTCAGGGATTTTTTGCAGTGAACAATATTGATGGAAATTCTATTTGGGCAGTAAGGGATTTTGGAGCGCAATTTAGTATCAACCTTACACTGGATTATATTAATGGGGTGGATGAGTTGACAAAAGATGCAAAAATATTCACTCATCCCAATCCTGCACACGACCAACTCAGACTGAATACATCAATAGAAAATGCGACAGGTGAGATTTCCATCACGGATATCAGCGGTAGAATTGTGTATCACGATGAAAACTTAATAATCAATGAACATCTTGCTGACATTTCATTGACAGGAATTGCGCAGGGAGTTTATTTTCTGCGTTTGTTGGCAGATGGAAAATGGATGTCCGGTAAATTTGTAGTAGAGTAGAGAGCAGGCAAAGACAAAAAAAATGCCCGAAGGCATTTTTTAATTTTTTGTATATGAGATTTCAACTGGCGGCATTGTCGATCAAACGAAATCCTTTACCGTGTATATTGATGATATCCAGTGACGGATCATCTTTCAGGTATTTTCTCAGTTTCGTTATGAACACATCCATACTGCGTGCATTGAAATAATTGTCATCGCCCCAGATTTCTTTGAGTGCTTTTTGGCGAGGCAGCAATTCATTTTTATAAATGCAGAGCATGCGTAACAAATCGGCTTCTTTCGGACTTAATTTCTGTGATTCGTTATTTATACTGATGCTTCGGTGGTCATAGTTGAAATGGTATTTCCCAACGGTAAATTCTTTTTGAGAAGGATCATGACCTTTTTCTGCACTTCGTTTCAGGATTGCTTTCAGTTTATAAAGCAGTACTTCCGAATCAAACGGTTTGGTCACATAATCATCTGCGCCAACACGGAATCCATTGAGCATGTCTTCTTTCATAGTCTTTGCAGTGAGAAAAATGATGGGAATATGTTCATCTTTTTCTCTGATTTCTTTGGCAAGAGTAAATCCATCCTTTCGAGGCATCATGACATCCAGAATACAAATGTCAAACTTACCGGAAACAAACTGATCATATCCGGCAAAACCATCTGTACAGAGTTTTACATCGTATTCGTTTAATTCAAGATAATTTTTCAGAACAGAACCGAAGTTGGGGTCATCTTCTACAAGGAGGATTTTTGATTTTGTGTTCATATAACAGAAGGGTTGGGGGTTTATTTAAAGGGGATGAAAAATTCAAAGCTGCTTCCTTTGTTCGGTTCGCTTTCTACGACAATCCAGCCATTGTGTTTTTCTACGATAGCTTTCACATAACTCAATCCCAATCCAAATCCTTTGATGTCGTGAATATTTCCTGTAGGAACGCGATAGAATTTTTCAAATATTTTTTTCTGTGTATCTTTTGACATACCAATTCCCTGATCACTCACTTTTACACTTAATCCGTCTTTCAGGTTTTCAGTTTGCACCAAAATAACGGGATGTTCGGGAGAATATTTATTCGCGTTATCCAACAAATTGAATATCACATTGGATAAATGAATAGGATCACCCTGTACCATTGGAAGTTCAGCATTCAGTTTACACTCGATGTGTCCTTCCTTACTTTCAACCTGCAGGCTGATCAGGTCAACAGCCTTTTGAATCAGGTCATGCACATTCACGTCTTCATGACGAATGTTCAATTCGCCTTTTTCAATTTGTGCCATTTGCAGGACATGTTCTACCTGCACATTCATTCGCCTGTTTTCTTCCCGGATAATGCGGGTAAAATACGCCATCTTTTCAGGATTGCTGACTACCCGGGAATCTTTGATGGAATCTACCGCCAAAGATATGGTTGCAATCGGAGTTTTGAATTCATGGGTCATATTATTTATAAAATCCGTCTTAATATCTGATAATTTTTTCTGACGAAAAATCACCTGTATCGTATATGCAAAACCGAAAAGAATAATTAAGGTAAATAATGTCGAACTTATTAGCATGAGCCACATGGAAGCTAACAGGTATTTAATTGTATTTGGAAAGTTAAGTACAAGAAAATCTGGTTTAGCTACAATATCGTTCGGGAATAATAAAGTTCTAAACTTCGAATTGGAAAGATCTTCCGCTTTTTCTTTGTTGCGGGTCAGGACAAATGAATTACTCTGTCCGTTTAATACTCCAAAATTGTAATCAATGTCCAACCCTCTGTTTTTTAATTCATAACCGACAAGGGAATCCAGGTTTTTAGGATTGATACGTTTTCGTATATCATCATCCTGACCCGCAAATTCAACAGCCATTTTATGCATGACCTCGTTTAATTTATCCAGTCGGGCTTTGATTTTTTCTTCATTTTGTTTGATAATCACTTCGGCTGAATCACCATACAATCGCATGATCTGAGATGACCTGACGGTATGCTGGGAAATGGAGTCTTTGTGAATATAATTTCTTCTTTGAAGGCGAAGAAAAGTCTGACTGCTTCCAGGACGATGAAATTCGATATTGATGTCTGCATTGTCCAGATCTTCCCAGATTGGTGGATGTGGGTTTAATGGAATATCTGGAATTTCAATACTTGTATCTGTAATTGTGATTGGGACAGGATCCTGAACATCTTCGACATTCATCGTATCATTCATCATCATCCTGCTGATTTTCGCCGGATCAATGTCGAAAATCCTGTCGTGCAGGATATTCATCGCCTCATTTGTTTCAATCCTGTCTACAATGGCACTCATTGCCTGAGTAACAGTTTGCTCAAACTGCTGTTCTTTCAGCTGAATATCGTGCATAATCCAATAGACCTGCAGTGTAATGATACCCAACAGGGCAATGCTCATTAGTGCAATTATCCATCGAATCCTGTGTTTGTTCATTGGGTGTAAAAATACGGAGCCTTAACACTTGAACGTCGAATTTAACCAAATATTAACAGCTATTAACCCCGATTTAACTGGCATGATATGCTTCCGACTATACTTTTGATTCATTCTCACAATTCAAGACAAAACTATGACACGTCACCCCAAAGAATTACTCGCATGGATTGCGCTTGTTTTCGCGGTTATGCTCCTGGGTGTTTCACTTGCAATTGCTCAGGAAGGATCTGATAAAAAGAACTCCAAAGAGGATGGTTCACTCAGACTGAAAATTTCTAAAACCGAAAATGGAAAAACAGTGAAAGTGGATACCACACTAAGTTTGAACAATTTGTCGGAGCTTGATAAAATACTGGATCAACTGGGCGTTGAACATGATTTTCAATTCGATTCCCGTGAGAATGAGAATGCCAAAGAACCCGGAAAAAGGGCACACCACAAAAAAGACAAGGTTGTAATATATCACAACTTTGATTTTTCGGATAAGAAGCAGGAGGAAATTGAGAAGGAGATGGAATCTGCTATGAAGAATGCTGAAAAGGAGTGGGAAAAGGCAGGGCAGGAAATGCGCAATATTCATATTGAAATAAACGGTAATGACACCAGTAATTTCAATTTTGATTTTGAAATGCCTCCCATGCCACCAATTCCGGAAATGCCTGATGTTTCTGATTTGATGAAAGATTGCGAAGTATACAAAAACCGGAACGGCAGGTTTTTCAAAGAAGACTATATGGATCAATTTGATGGATTGGACAGCCTGAGTGATTCCGATCACATTATTTTCTTTGGAGATGAGGATGAAAAAGCACCTGTATTGGAAAAAGAAATCATCGGTAAAAACGGACAAAAGGTATTTGTTTTCAAAAGGAGCAACGATTCTCCTTCCGTTTCTAAAGACGAAGATGGAGCATCCACTTTCAGTAAAGATGAATTGAAACATCTGCGTTATTACCCAAATCCAAGTCGTGGTAAATTCGATCTTGATTTTAATGTCAGCACCAAAGGGGATGTGGAAATTTTAGTACTCACTCCGAATGGTGAAACAGTTTACAGCGAGAATTTGAAAAACTTCAGCGGTGAATATTCAAATCAAATTAATCTTAGCGAAAAGGGAAAAGGAAATTATTTGCTCAAGATTACCCAAAACGGGAAGCATATCACAAAAAAGATTATTGTGGAATAAAGAAGAGAGACAATCCACACACAACATCCTGCTGGGTCGCAGGATACCATAAAAGCAAATTCTTGGTAGAGTAGCTTTGATTGGTTAAACAGAAGGTCCTCCCGTTCATTCGGGGGGATTTTTTTTCTAATGGAATCAAAAATTTGTTGAACGATCCAAAGTCATCAATCAGATTGCTGCAAAGGAATTCGATTGCATGATTTTTTGAGCCTGATGAATATGTCTTTCTTCATGTCCGTTAAGAATGAGCAGACAGTCTTTTAAAGAATATGTAATCAATTCCGCAGCAGGGGAGCTGACAAAGATCTTTTCCGGATCGATATGTTCCACACTTTTTACTTTTTTCCGGAGTTGATCCTGATGCAGAAGAAAATCATTCACAATCGAAGCACGGATTGGTTTAGGTGACGGGGCAAATAATTTGGGTGCCTGAAATGGTTTGATCACTTTTGGGCCAAGAGACTCCACCATTTTTTTGCCGGTATATTTTGCAAGAGGATTGTATCTTTCCCAAAAAGACATCCGGTGGTTTTTGTTGACTAGTCTATCAAGTATGGGAAAATACCTTTGATTACTCACAATCAAATGATCCAGGCATTGTCCGATACTCCAGCTTTTATCATTTGATTTCCAGTTTAGCTGTCGGACATTCAATAAACTAAACTCTTCCTTCACACGTTCATCGATGGAGTGTGAACGAAGTAACCAAAGAGCATAAAATTCGGAAGCAGACATGGGATTGATTGTATTCAGAAAACAGATTTCAGTGCTTTGCTGTCGAGTTTTTGTTTCAGTTCAAATGGATATTTCTTTCGGAAAATAAATTTCCCAAAAGTAATTTTCCCGCTAACAATTGCATCCATGCTTTGACTCCCGAGGAGAACTCCCAAACTTCCCGGTAGAAGGTTCAATAATTCCTGTGTTGTCGTGCTGATACGTATTGGTAATCCTGCATCAGATTTTCTTTTGATTTTGAAATTCTTTGGTAGTTCTACTTTTCCAAGAGGATGTTGATCAATTTGAATCGCTGTTTCGACATTCACAATTTTAAATCCCCAATTGTTGGGATTGTGTAACATGAGATCAAAGCTAATGTCCGCATTGTTCCCTGTACTATTTACATTCAGTCTGTCAATTTTCCTGATTTCCACAGGCAATGTGCTGAAACAACCTGTAAAAAAAGGAAAGCATAATGCCAGAAACAGACTGGAAATTCTAAACGGAATGATTTTCATTGATCAGCTAATTCTTTTGCATTCCAGTGTAAAACGTATCAATACATCGCTTTACTCTGGAAGCATTTTTTCTATTCAGAAATAATATTCCCCGGCAGAAAATAAGAAGCAGCTTGTATGTCGGGTTTTAAATTTCCTGTAAAGTACTTCGCAGATGAGAAATTACTTATTAAGGTATTGAAAAAAAGTATCGCTTCTCAATCCAATACGTAATGCTTCAACAGCGATGACTTCGTTAGGAGCAATATTTCCGAGATTCACATTTGCGCCGAGTAATTTGATGAAATAGGTTTGACCTCCTTTGTTCGGAGCTTCCCAAATCATTCGTTCCGGTGAAACTTTTGAAATGATTTTATTGATGAGAACAACATGGGCTTTCCCGCTTGGTCTGTAAATCCCGACAGTTCCGCTTTCGCGGGCTTCTGCAATCACTTTCCAGGCGCCTGCCTGTACTTCACTTTCAATCATTTCAATCCATTTGTTTGGATGAATAATGATTCCTTCTTCCTTTGATCCAACCTCTGTGATAACAGTTACATGCTTAGACAGCTTTTGGATATATTCCAGTTTTTTGGAATGAGGAAGTGAAATACTTCCATCGCTCACTTCGGCATGTGTAAGTTTCAGCTTTTCAATAAATCTGAGGTAATCATCAAATTTATTTCGGATGATAAAGGCTTCCAGTAAAGTACCTCCTAAATAGACCGGAATTCCTGCAGCACGATACACATCGATTTTCTTCTCCAGATTGGGTGTGATGAGAGAACTTCCAAAACCCAATTTCACAATGTCAATGAATTCCTCTGCGGATTCAATAAAATCTTCTGTTTGTCTGACTCCGAGTCCTTTATCCATAACCATGGTCAATCCATGTTCACGCGGCTTGGTAGTTCTTTGTGGTACCTGATCCAGAATAAAATTCATATTCGATTTTTGTAATGATCAATCAAATCCAGCACATTCCGGTCGTTTTCCATTCCCGGAGCATATTCAAAAATTGCGTGGCAAAGGTGAGGATTTTTATCGAGAGCTGCTTCAAGAGTTTGATATGATTCACGAATGTGTCCTGTGCTGTAATGATAGCAGGCCATCCTGTACAAAATTTCTGCATCATCAGGATGGTAAACAAGTCCGTTTTCAATGAGTTCCAGTGCTTCCTCAGCACGGTTGTCGACCATGAGTAAATGAGAATACTCTAACCAGATGTCATGATTTTCAGGTTCAAGTTCGAGAACTTTTTGATAGGCCTGTTCCGCGACTTTATAGTTTTCCACGTGGTATTCAGCATCTCCCAGCGCGAACCAGAATTCCGCGTTGTGATCATCCAGTTCAAGCGCTTTTTTGATATAACGTGTCGCTTCGAACCAACGCTCTTCACTTTGAAGCGTGATACCGATACCTAACCATGCCTCAGCCAGGTTGGGGTCAAGTTTTGTCGCTTTCTTATAATAATCACGGGCACGGTGAAGATCCTCCAGTTGTTCATAGCATTCGCCTATATTATAATAGGTTAACGCATCAGGAGCTTCAAATTCAAAAGTCTTTTTATAACATTCGATGGCATCTGCATATCTGTTCAGATTGGCCAGCGTATTTCCCTTATTGAAATAAGCAGAAGAAAAATCGTCCTTGATAACAAGACAGTAATCGTATGCCGTCAATGCATCTTCAAAACGACTCATTCTGTTATATACATTTCCAAGGTTGTACCATGCAGGAAATGAATAGGGCTGCATATCGATGAACTTCTTGTAAAAGTCTATGCTGTCCTGATAGCGTTCGGTAAATTCAAAACAAAAAGCCAGCTCATACAATGCGACCTCATTCTCCGGATTATCTTCCAGACACAATGTGAGGTAATTGATCGCTTTGTCATAATCTCCCCAGCTTTCATAAACATAAGCTAAGTTCAGATATAACAAGTCAAGTTCATCAGCAAGCGGAATAGCCTTATTAAAATTCTCAATCGCCAGTTCAAACTTTTGCTGTTGAGAATAAATACTTCCACGAATCATATACAAATCCGGATCAGTAGGAGTGAGGCGTTCTGCTTTGTCAAGAATCGCCAATGCTTCAGTATATCTGTCTACCATGGCAAGCAACTGTGCCTCACGAAGCAAAAACTCCATAGAAGCCGGATGCTGTTCTTGTGCAAATTCAACTACCTGTAAAGCCTTGACCGGATCATTTCGTTCGATATAATAATCGATAATGCTTAAAAACGCTTCTACATCAAAGAAGTATGCATCTTTGTTGCGAATCATTTGCTCGTACCGTTCAATGGAATGACGAACCAGGTTGTTCTCGTCGCGCGGATTCAGAAATTCTTCTTCCATGCAAAAGGATTAAATCTCTGTGAAGAGATTGCTTTAGTCCAAAGATAAGTATTTGCCACGAAATTCGATTTCAGACATTCCAAGTTATTCACAAGAACTGGTTAATTCAGCAGAATTCAACACTTTTTTAAAATCCTTTATCCGGCAGCGCTAGTTTCCGGCTTCCTGTGTACCTTCGCAAACACGCATGTTTCTTAGAAAACTCACACTTGTCAACTTCCGGAATTACCCTGAAGCAGAACTCAATCTGGATCCGTTTGCCAATGCATTTACCGGCGGAAATGGCGAAGGAAAAACCAACCTTTTGGATGCGGTCCATTATCTGTCAATGTGCAAAAGTTATTTCAATCCTATTGACGCGCAAAGCATCCGGTTTGGTGAAGATTTTTTTATGATACAGGGTAGTTTTGAGCTGAATCAAAATACCGAGAATATTCATTGTGGTATAAAGCGCAATCAGAAAAAAGTTTTTAAGAGAAATCAAAAAGAATATGATCGTCTGGCTGATCATATCGGATTGTTGCCCGTGGTTATGGTGTCGCCAACAGATACCAGCCTGATTACAGAAGGGAGTGAAGAAAGAAGAAAATTTCTGGATAGCATCATTTCACAATACGATAAATTGTATCTGGATGATTTAATTCTCTATTCCCGTGTGCTTACCCAACGCAATGCCATTTTGAAACAAGCAGCACAATCACGAACGTTTGAACAGGAAGCCATTTCTCCATGGGATTTACAATTGATCCGTCTTGCAGAAAAAATACATTTCGTAAGGAAGAAATTCATTGCTGAACTCATCCCGATTTTCCAGCATTATTATTCCTTCATTTCCGGTGCAAAAGAAAATGTAGAAGTACATTATGAATCACAATTGAATGCAGGTGATTTTGCTGTCTTGCTCGAAAAGTCAATAGGAAAAGACAGGGCATTGCAGTATACAAGTGTGGGAATTCATAAGGATGACCTGGCATTCCATATTCACGGAGTTCCGGTTAAAAGATTTGCTTCTCAAGGACAACAGAAATCATTTTTGATAGCGCTCAAACTGGCGCAGTTTGATTTTATCCGGAACATCAAAGGCATTAAACCCATCTTATTACTGGATGATATTTTTGACAAACTTGATGATCTTCGTGTTGCACGATTGATGGAACTGGTCAGTAAGGACAATTTTGGTCAATTGCTCATTAGTGACACGCATCCGGAAAGAATCCGGAAAATTTTCGAAGATATCGGACGTTCGATTCGTTGTTTTTCTGTGGAATCAGGGACGGTGAAAGCTGATGAGAATTCAATAGCGGAAAAAATATAATAGAATTGATCTGGATAAAGTCTATGAGCAAAAGAACAAACGACAGACCCATTAAAGCAGCGATAGAGGACATGTTGCAGCAGTTTCATCTGAAAGAACCAATGAACAAGGTTCAGCTGCTGAATTCATGGGAAAGAGTCATGGGTCCGGCAGTTGCTCACAGAACAACCGAGATCATGATTATTGATCGTAAGCTTTTTGTAAATCTGAACTCAGCATCACTTCGACAGGAGTTGGTTCAAAACAGGGATAAAATAACACAGCTCCTGAACAAAGAAGCAGGAGCTGAAGTTATTGATGATATTGTGTTTCGATGAGATAATTTCTTATCCACAAAAGCAGAGAATCAGAATCTTTCTGTCATTGAGAAAAAGAAACTTCCTTCAATGGCTGCATTCTCATCGCTGTCACTACCATGAACCGCATTGGCTTCGATGGATTTCGCAAACAGATTGCGAATAGTTCCGGGAGCTGCTTTAGCAGGATCAGTAGATCCAATGAGTGTACGGAAATCTTCAACAGCATTTGATTTTTCCAGGATTGCTGCAACGATAGGACCACTCGACATATATTTTACGAGGTCATTATAAAACGGACGCTGGCTGTGAACAGCGTAGAACTGGCCGGCCTGATCAGGAGTCAGTCGGGTGTATTTCATCGCGATAATGCGGAAACCTGCTTCGTTAATTTTGGCTAAAATTGGACCGATGTAGTTGTTCGCAACTCCATCCGGTTTGATCATGGTAAAGGTTCTGTTTGACATACGTCTGATATATTTATTAAGGCTGCAAAATTAGAAAAAATACAAAGAAAGGGAAGACCGAATTCCGGATATTATTCACGATCAGTTGATAAGACCAAGTACATGAAAAAAGAATCAAGCACACTGTATACCAGTGGATTAAGAGCAAATGATTAAAGAGGAAAAGCCAACCGGCAATCCTTATTACAGTGTTTTCAGTTCTGTAACGAGTTTAGTAAGCGCGTCCTTGGCATCACCAAACAACATGCTGGTTTTCGGATTGTAAAAAAGTTCGTTGTCGATACCGGCATAACCGGCATTCATGCTTCGCTTATTGATGATGATATGATGTGAATTTTCTACTTCGAGAATTGGCATTCCATAAATAGGAGAGGAAGAATCGTTTTTCGCAGCCGGATTCACTACATCATTCGCTCCAACAACCAACACTACATCTGTATTGGAGAACTCAGGATTTACTTCTTCCATCTCGGCCAATTTACTGTAGTCCACATTACTTTCTGCAAGCAATACGTTCATGTGTCCGGGCATACGTCCGGCAACAGGGTGGATCGCATATTTCACATCAACGCCTCGTTCTTCCAGCAATTTTTCCAATTCATGAATTACGTGCTGAGCCTGTGCTACAGCAAGTCCATAACCCGGAACGATGATTACTTTTTTCGAATAGTTCATCAACACTGCCGCATCACTGATGCTGATATCTTTAATTGTACCACCGGTTTTACTTCCACCGGTTGTTGCAGCGGTTTCACCGAAAGCTCCGAATATTACATTGAACAAAGGACGATTCATCGCGGTACACATGGCAAGGGTAAGGAGAGTTCCGGCTGATCCAACCAGAATACCTCCGGTGAGCATCACCTGATTGTTGTACAGGAATCCACCGAATGCCGCAGCCAGACCGGTAAAGGAATTGAGTAGAGAAATTACCACAGGCATATCCGCGCCACCGATAGGAGCAACAAAGAATACTCCATATACCAAAGCGAGTGCAAATACTCCCAGAAGAAGACCAATACTTTCAGAACCACTTACTGTCAGGAATACTCCGGCAGCAATAGTGACAAACATGAGAACTGTATTGATCATATTGTAATGGGGGAGGCGGATAGATTTTTTCAAAGTTCCATTCAATTTCATGAAGGCGATTATGGAACCGGAGAAAGAAACGCTACCAATAATCATTCCTGCCATGATAATGCCGACTCTTCCGGGTTGACCAACATTGTGGTGAAATTCCAACAAAGAAATCAATGCTGCACAAGCTCCGCCCATACCGTTAAAGAGCGAAACCAGCTCTGGCATCGCGGTCATTTTTACTCTTTTTGCAGTGATCCATCCGATGACGGTTCCAACGGCGATAGCTCCCAAAATCAATGCGTATATCACAGGAGAAACGGTGTCATGCATGACAATGGTTCCGACAACTGCGAGCGTCATCCCAAAAGCAGCCCACAGATTTCCGCGACGGGCAGTCTGAGGATTGCTGAGCATTTTCAATCCGATCACGAAAGTGACAGAAGCAATCAGGTAAATAATATCGAGAATGTATTTTTGATTCATAACTATGAAATTCAATCGGGTTACCAGAGGATAAGCAATGAATTTATTTTTTTTCTTTCTTCTTGAACATTTCAAGCATACGGTCGGTAACCACAAAACCTCCAACCACATTGAGTGTTCCGAGTACAACGGCAACGAAACCGAGACTCAACAACAGAATATTTTCAGGTTCTGTGTTCAGCATCACGATGATAGAACCAACGATCACCACACCGTGAATCGCATTGGCACCGGACATCAGAGGAGTATGCAATACAGATGGAACTTTACTGATCACTTCCACACCAACGAAGATGGAAAGGATGACGATGTAAATCATCTGAATGTTTTCACCAAGAAAGGCAAGAATAGAACTCATGTTTTTTAGTTTATAGATTCCTGGTATTTTATGACTCTCAGAGCAGATTCCAGGACATCAATCATGCTTTTACCCTGACTTAATATTAATTGTGAGTTATTTAAATTTACCTGTTCATATTCAAGTGAACGTTCGTACCAATAAAGTGTATTCTTTGCCTCCTGAATAAAAATGCACAAGGCATGATAGAATTCCATCGGCGAAGAAACATTGTGAATTCTGGAACAAATCTCGTCGAGTGATTTCACGGAATCTTTGAGTTTCATGTGGAGAAATAATGCCGCATGATGATTTCCGGAATCAATAGCCGAGGAGAGAATAGCCTGCGTGAAATTCTCTGTCCAGTTTTTGAAATTTAAATCTTGCATAAAGTCTGCGAAAAATAATTTTAAGCGGGAACTACCTGGGCAACGGATGGGTGTACCGCGACTCCTTTGTGCACAATCAAAGATCCTTTTGTAATTTCTTCTTCCAGTTCCCACTTGAATGCATCTTTCGTGGCCAGATGAGTAAGGAAAGCTGAAATGTTCTTTGCATACAATTCGCTCGCATTCAACGGCAGCAGACTTGGAAGGTTTCCTTCACCGATGATTGTTACTCCGTATTTTACAACCTGTTTGTTGAGTTCACTGAGTGTGCAATTACCTCCTTGTTCCACAGCCATATCTACAATAACGGATCCCATCTTCATGGCTTTAACCATGTCTTCGGTTACCAACACCGGAGCTTTTTTCCCGGGTATCAATGCTGTAGTAATTACGAGGTCAGCTTCAGAAATATGTTTGGCAATCAATGCCTGTTGATTTTTCAGAAAATCCTCTGAAACATTTTTTACATAACCACCTTCTAATTTCACAGATGCATCTCCTTTAAGCATGATGAATTTGCCGCCCAGAGATTCAACCTGTTCTTTGGTTTCAGGACGGATATCCGAAACTTCCACAATCGCACCCAGACGTTTCGCGGTTGCAATAGCCTGCAAACCTGCAACACCCGCTCCCATGATCACTACTTTCGCCGGCTTAAGGGTTCCGGCGGCAGTCATCAGCAAAGGAAAAATTTTACCCAAAGCAGCAGCTCCGATAATCACCGCTTTGTAACCGGCGAGGTTGGCCTGAGAACTCAGCACATCCATTTTTTGAGCACGTGAAATACGAGGAATAGCATCCATAGAAAATGCGGAAATTCCCTGCTTTACACAAGCATCAACAAGATCGGGATTGGTAGCTGCATACATCAGAGAGATTAACACAGAGTCTTTTTTCATCCAGCTTACTTCCTCTACAGAAGGTGCATTCACTTTGAGGACAATATCTGCCTGGCTGTATAATTCTTTGTTGTTGCTGATAATTTTTGCTCCGGCGCTTTCATAAGCGCTATCCGCAAAATAGGATTGGATCCCTGCGTCTTTTTCAACGAGGCATTCAAATCCGGCTTTCACCAATGAGGCTGCTACATCCGGTGATAATGACACGCGTCGTTCGCGATCTTTCGTTTCTTTTGGTATGATAACTTTCACTTCACAAGTGTTTTCAGTTGAAGGTTGCAAAGAAAGGAATTAATTCCATTCGGTGGAAAAACTGTGGTCATGCGATGGTTCTTCAATTCATACTAAAACCTATATTTGCAACATGGTAAAACTCACACAACATACACTGGATAAACTCGAAGAATTGCTCACTTTGGCTGGCTATAAGATCAGAAATGAGAAAGGGAATTTTAAGTCAGGAAGTTGTGTCATAGAACATTCCAAGATCATTGTTCTCAACAAGTTCGCTCCGGTTGAAGCCAAAGTTTCCTACCTGGTTGAAGCCATTCAGTCACTGACTTTGGATGAGTCTTTGCTGGATGAAAAATACCAGCGTTTTTTGCAGGAAGTCCGACAAACAGAGATCAAATTTTCAGATGCTGAGTAATCATTAACAGGTGCACACATGATAAGAATCACATTCCTTGGCACAGGTACTTCTCAAGGTGTACCAATGATTGCCTGTGATTGTGATGTCTGTACATCCACAGATCCGAAGGATAAAAGACTGCGGACATCGATCCTGGTGGAATCAGAGGAAGCTACTATTGTCATTGATGCCGGACCGGATTTTCGCCAACAAATGTTGCGGGAATCTGTTACCAAACTGGATGCAGTCCTTTTCACGCATGAACACAAAGATCACATAGCAGGACTGGATGATGTAAGAGCATACAATTACATCAGTGGGAAGCCAATGGATGTATTTGCTACAAGCAGAGTTCAGGAGGCTCTGAAACGTGAGTTTTTCTATGTCTTTTCCGGCGCGCAATATCCGGGCATTCCTAAACTGAATCTGCACACCATCCACAATGTTCCTTTTGAAATAAAAGGGATTCGATTTGAGCCGATTGAAGTGATGCACCTGAACCTCTCTGTATTTGGATTCAGGATCGGAGATTTTACCTACATCACGGATGCCAATTTTATTGCTGATTCAGAAAAGGAAAAAATTAAAGGCTCCAGATATCTGGTACTTAATGCATTAAGGAGAGAAAAACACGTATCTCATTTTACCCTAAAGGAAGCAGTTGATATCATTGATGAACTCAAACCGGAAAAAGCCTGGATCATCCATTTGAGCCATCAAATGGGAAAACATGCTGAAATTAATCAGGAATTACCAGAATACATTCAATGCGCCTATGATGGCTTAAAAATAGAGGTATAGAAAGAAAAATCCCCTTTCTTTTTCTAATTTTACGTCCCGATTACCTGATCCAATTATTCTGGTAAAAACGGATTAAATCCTCGAAATCAATATGTTTGAAAATCTTAGCGATAAACTTGAACGGGCCTTTAAAGTACTGAAAGGTGAAGGGAAAATTTCCGAAATCAATGTTGCTGAAACGCTGAAAGAAGTCCGGAAAGCGTTGCTGGATGCTGACGTGAATTTCAAAGTTGCCAAGCAATTTACTGATACAGTCAAGGAAAAAGCTCTGGGTCAGAATGTACTCACTGCTGTTTCTCCCGGTCAATTGATGATCAAGATTGCCCACGATGAGTTAACTCAATTGATGGGTGGTCAGAAAGAGGATATCAACCTGAGCGGAAATCCTACCGTCATCCTCATGTCTGGTTTGCAAGGTTCCGGTAAAACGACACTTTCAGGTAAACTTGCCAATTACCTTAAATCAAAAAAACAAAAACACCCATTGTTGGTTGCCTGCGACGTGTATCGTCCGGCGGCGATTGATCAGTTGAAAGTTCTCGGTGAACAAATTGAAGTTCCGGTCTACAGTGAAGATGGAAATAAAAATCCGGTTGAGATTGCGCTGAAAGGAATTCAGCATGCCCGTGATACGCACAAGAATGTTGTGATCATTGACACAGCCGGTCGTTTGGCGATTGATGAGCAAATGATGGATGAAATCGCGGCGATTAAGCAAGCGATTAATCCGCATGAAATTCTGTTTGTGGTGGATGCCATGACTGGACAAGATGCAGTGAATACAGCGAAAGCTTTCAATGACCGACTGAATTTTGATGGCGTTGTTTTGACCAAACTCGACGGTGATACACGAGGTGGAGCAGCTTTGTCAATCAAGTCAGTTGTACACAAACCGATTAAGTTTGTCGGTACAGGTGAAAAGCTGGATGCGCTTGATGTGTTTTACCCTGAACGGATGTCGGATCGAATCCTCGGGATGGGTGATATCGTTTCTCTCGTAGAAAAAGCACAGGAACAATTTGATGAAGCGGAAGCTGCAAAGCTCCAGAAGAAAATCGCGAAAAATCAATTTGGCTTTAATGATTTCCTGAATCAAATTCAGCAAATCAAAAAGATGGGGAACATGAAGGATTTGCTCGGAATGATTCCCGGAGTTGGTAAAGCAATTCGTGATATTGATATCAGCAACGATTCCTTCAAACATATTGAAGCCATCATTCAATCCATGACTCATCAGGAGAGAGAAAATCCGGCTCTGATTAACGGCAGCAGAAGAAATCGCATCGCGAAAGGAAGCGGAACGACTGTTCAGGATGTGAACCGATTGCTCAAACAATTTGAAGAGATGCGAAAAATGATGCGTGTCTTTTCAAACAAAGATCAGGCGGCAAAGATGATGCGCAATATGCCGGGCATGCGACGATAGATTCCGGAATCCATGTGCGATCACACGGGTTTCACATTACATACATACCATGATTCTTCTCGACGGTAAAGTTACTTCTGCAAGTGCCAAAGCACGGATTCGTTCAGAAGTAAATACCCTGCTTGCAAACGGAAAAAGACCACCGCATTTATGTGCTATCCTTGTAGGAACAGACGGAGCTTCTGAAACCTATGTTTCCAGCAAGGCGAGAAATTGTGATGAAGTTGGATTCAGATCCACTTTATTGCGTTATCCGGATTCCATTTCAGAAGAAGCATTACTCGAAAAAATCCGGGAGATTAATGATGATCCTGAAATCGACGGATTAATTGTTCAACTTCCTTTGCCACGACACATTTCTGTACAAAAAGTTACAGAAACAATTTCTCCCAGAAAAGATGTAGATGGATTTCATCCAATCAATGTAGGGAGAATGGTACTGAATCAACCCTGTTATCTGCCCGCAACACCTTACGGTATTCTGTTGATGCTCGAATATTACAATATTGAAACAGCGGGAAAGAAATGTGTTGTCGTTGGTCGCAGCAATATTGTCGGATTACCTATGAGTATTTTACTCACACGTAATAATAACCCGGGAAATTGTACGGTTACTATTTGTCACAGCAAAACAAAAAATATTGAAGAGATCACACGTTCCGCTGATATTCTGATTGCTGCACTCGGTAAACCAAAGTTTATCAAGGCTTCAATGGTGAAAGAAGGAGCGGTGGTGATCGATGTTGGTATTACACGTGAAGTTTCCGATAAAACAAAAAGTGGCTATGCCTTAAGCGGTGATGTGGATTTTAAAAACGTAGCCGAACACACTTCTTACATCAGTCCCGTTCCGGGTGGAGTCGGATTGATGACAATCGTCGGACTTTTGCAAAATACTTTACGTGCGGCCAAAGGAGAAGTGGAATATGTAAAAAGCGAATTCATCTCCTGAAAGATTCTACCATTTCTGAATCGCATTTTTTTTAACGATATCAACAAACGTATGCCCCCAGAATCCGCTCTCATATTTCCAGTGATGGAATATTTTTATACCGTTCAGGGAGAAGGTGCGAATACCGGGAAGGCGGCATTTTTTCTCCGACTTGCCGGATGTGATGTCGGCTGTGTGTGGTGTGACGTAAAAGAATCATGGGATGCCGGTAAGCATTCTTCCATGCCTATTTCCGCTATGGTTGAAGCGGTAAAAGCTTCCGGAGCTGTTCGGGTAGTTATCACCGGTGGTGAACCTGCCATGTATAATTTGGATGAACTGACTCAACAATTGCATGTAGCTGGAATCGAATGTTATCTTGAAACTTCCGGAGCCTATCCACTGACAGGTGAGTGGGACTGGGTGTGTGTTTCGCCGAAAAAATTTAAGAAACCTCTCGACAGCGCACTTGCATCCGCTGATGAATTGAAGATCATCGTTTACAATGAAAGTGATTTTTCATGGGCTGAAGAATACCAACAGAAAGTCGGAACTGCCTGCCAGCTCTTTTTGCAACCTGAATATTCAGCTTTCAATAAAATGGTTCCATCCATCGTTGAGTTTGTGAAAAGTCATCCGGAGTGGACCATCTCGCTTCAAACCCATAAGATCATGCACATTCCCTGAAGATCCACTGACAAATCATGTTTTGACCATCAGTAAATGATAGTTGAAAAGTCGGTGATGAATTCTTCAGAGCTTTTTCTTGAGTTGTATTCCCGGCAGTATATTTGTTTCAGCCAGCAGGCATATCTATTATGAAATTGAATCCTCTCAAATTCTGCTTCCTTTTATTTTATTGTTTGTTTTCGGTCTTCACCGCTACTGCACAACAGGAATATACTTCTTCCGTTCCGCGGGCTGTTAAACAGTTTGATGCAGCACTTCAGTTTTATGATGCCCGCAAGAATAAGCAGGCTCTCGAAGCAGTAGATCAGGCTCTGGAAGCAGATCCCAAATTTATTGAAGCTTATATGCTTCGGGCGAATATTTATTCTGATATGAAAAATCATGAACAGGCTATTCTTGCATACAATGAAGCAATCAGATTAAACCCGGATTTTTTTCCAAATAATTATTTTTCACTGGCAAAATCAGAATATCTCTCCGGCCATTACGGTGATGCAAAAATTCATTATCAGAAATTTCTGACTTATCCCAAAATCAAAGCGAACCTGGCTGCAAACGCTAAACAAATGGTGGAGAACTGCGCATTTGCAGAACAAGCTGTGAAAAATCCCGTTCCGTTCAACCCGATAAATATGGGAGACAGTATCAATACTGGTGAAGAAGAATATTTTCCTGCCATCACTGCAGATGCGAAAACTTTTCTGTTCACACGAAGAATACGCATGAAGTATACATCCGGTAGAACAAGTCAGCAGGAGGATTTTTACGTCAGTCATTATGAAAATGGTCACTGGACACAGGCAACTCCTGTAACAGAGATCAATACTTCCGGAAACGAAGGTGCGCCATCACTTTCTGCAGACGGACAATATTTGTTTTTCACTGCCTGTCAGGAGATGTTTGAAGAAAGTGATGCACGCAAAACAAATGGAAGCTGTGATATTTTCATCGCTAAAAAAGTTGGAGACAAATATACTGCTCCAAGAAACCTTGAGATTCCGATTAACACTGGTGCATGGGAAAGTCAGCCGTCTTTCTCATCTGACGGCAGATCATTGTACTTTGTACGTGCCATCAAAGGGAGCGATGGCAGAACACAACGGGACATCATGGTATCAAGAATCGGAGACAATTCATCCTGGAGTGAACCAGTTTCAGTTTCTGATAAGATCAATACTACCGGTGATGAAATGTCTGTCTTTATTCACCCGGATGATCAGACCCTTTATTTTTCATCGGATGGACATCCGGGCATGGGCGGACTCGACATTTTCATGAGTAAAAAAACTCCTCTGGGAGAATGGGGTGAGCCGGTAAACCTTGGCTATCCGATTAATACTCCGGCGGATGAAAACTCCTTGCTTGTGAGTCCGAACGGCGAACTCGCTTTTTTTGCTTCAGATCGTCCAGGAGGAAAAGGTCAACTTGATTTATATCAGTTTGCTTTGCCCGAAGCGATGCGGCCACAGCCTGTGACCTATATGAAGGGAAAAGTATTTGACATTGAAACCAAGAAAGTATTGTCTGCAAATTTTGAATTGATTGATCTTGCTAGCGGAAAAACTGTCGTGAGTTCATCGTCAAATGTTGGCAATGGTGAATTTTTAGTTTGTCTTCCAACAGGAAAGAAATATGCATTGAATGTATCCAAAGACGGGTATTTATTTTATTCTGAAAACTTCCAGTTGCAGGATTCCAAATCTTCAAAAGACCCTGTATTAAAAGATGTTGGAATGAAACCAATTAAAGTCGGCCAGAGCGTAGTCCTCAAAAATATTTTTTATGATTTTGATAAATATGATTTGAAAGATGAATCGATGGCTGAATTGGGAAAATTGATTTTGTTCCTTACTAAAAATCCGAAGATCAGGATTGAAGTAGGGGGGCATACTGACAATGTAGGAGGGAAGCAATACAACCAGCAATTATCTGAAAAACGTGCGAAATCAGTATTCGATTATCTTATTCAGAAAAACATTCCGGCAACACGTTTGGAATTTAAAGGCTATGGTGACAGCAAGCCTGTGGCGGATAATTCAAGTGAACAAGGCCGATCGCAAAACCGCAGAACTGAATTTACCATTCTTTCGGTAGATTAAACTATTCTGTTTTCTTTGAAGGAAATTTTTACTCTGTTTTTACTAATCGGACATTTCTGGTTTTTCCCTGAGCATCCTGAATTTGCAACAGGTAAATGCCGGCACTTAATTCCGGGCAGGAAATACTGCATTCATTTTCTGTGGTACTGAAGTTTTGCAACAAATTTCCTGTCGAAGAAAATAGACGAATCGTATTCAGATTTTTTCCGGAAAATAAATCTTGTTTCAGATTGATGTTTATCTTATCTCTGAATGGATTCGGATAAACATTTAAGGTAAATGAATTCTCAATTTCTCCTACATTGATCGTAACCACATTGGTTGTTGTCAGGCTTCTGTTTGTTTTAACCAACATGACAGACTGAAAGGAAGGACCAAAGGATTTTGTGGTGCCTACCAATGCAAATCCGGTATCTGCCGTCGGAGTGAAATGATAGCAGATTTCATCGTCATTTCCTCCCCAATTGGTTGCAAAGAGATAATTACCCATCGAATCAATTCGCATGAAATGATAATCTTGATTTCCGGATCCAAACGTAGAAGTGCTTCCTCCTGTATAAATCTGATCATTTAAAATGCACAAATGATTGAAGCCTTCTGTTTTTCCATTTTCATGAAAATAATGTTGCCAGTGTTCTGTTCCGGAAGGGGTGAGGCCTAACACGAATTCATCTTTATTGGTATCGGCTTCTAAAAATAGATAACCGCAAAATGCAAGGCTACCCGAACTGAATTCACCGGAAGAATATAAGCGTGTAGCATTCGGGCCATGATAATAATATGTCCAGAGCGTATCACCGAAGAATCCATCAATCTTCACCGCAAAAGCTTGTTCCCTGTTCGGGACAGGATCTTTGTAATATCCGCATGCAACAAAATTTCCATCTTGTGTTGGGATAATGTTTGTCAATGAAATGTCTACTGATAAATTCAATAAATTTTCCCACAAGATATTTCCAAGAGTATCCGTTTTGATGATCCATCCCGTCGGATGCCCGTCAGAAGTAGCATAACTGGTACCGGCAGCAACATACGCGTTATCTGAAGTTTCAACAACACTTTCAAGTAATTCCCAACTTGTAGTTCCAAACGACCTTGACCATTTTTCATTTCCCATTGAATCTGTCCTTACGAAATACGCGTCATAATCATTGTTCAAACTAAAACTGTTAGTGTATCCTGCGAGGAGAAATCCTTTGTCGGATAATTGAATGGAAGATTTACACTGATCAATATTATTTCCGCCATACAAATGAGACCATAAATATGCTCCGGTTGAATCTGTACGCATGAGATACATATCCGGAATTTCATTCCAGCTTCCGGTAGTTGAACCGGTAATCGCATAACCTTTGTCTGCCGTTTGAGTAACAGCATATGCCTCATTCATTCTTCCGAAACCAAATGTTTTGATGAATATACTTTGCCCTTGCAAGTGCGAGACAATAAGAAAACTCATCAATAGAATAACAAGACCGGTTTTATTTTTCATGAGTTTTGAATTGCCTTCTGAATGTTGATCAGTTTCCGGAGCATGACTTCCAGATTATCCAGATGTAACATGTTTGCACCATCAGACAAAGCGTGTTGTGGATCAGGATGTGTTTCTACAAAAATACCATCGGCACCTGCAGCAATTCCTGCTTTGGCAATTAGTTCGATCAGTTCCGGTTTTCCGCCAGTTACTCCGGTGCTTTGGTTCGGTTGCTGAAGAGAGTGGGTGATGTCCATTACAACAGGAACCTTGTTCATTTTCATCGCAGGAATACTTCTGTAATCCACAATCAGATCCTGATAACCGAACATACTTCCTCTTTCAGTGAGCATGACCAGTTCGTTTCCGGTTTCACGAACCTTAGTTACGGCAAACTTCATCGCGTCAGCGGATAAAAATTGTCCTTTCTTGATGTTCACTGTTTTTCCCGTCTTTCCTGCTGCTACGAGAAGATCAGTCTGCCTGCAGAGAAATGCCGGTATTTGCAAAACATCAGCTACCTGAGCTGCAAATGCAGCTTCGTGACTTTCGTGTATATCAGTCACGATAGGGACACCTACTTCTTTTTTTACCATGGCTAAAACATCCAATGCCTCCTGATCACCGATGCCGGTGAACGAATCCAATCGGGTACGGTTTGCTTTGCGGTAGCTTGCTTTGAAAATATATGGAATGGATAAACGATCAGTGATGTCTTTCACCTTCCTAGCAATGTTGAGACACATTTCAGGACTTTCAACAACGCAGGGACCTGCCATTAAAAAGAAGTTCCCTGAATCAAGATGATGAAGGTTGGGAATTTTGTTTAACATAATTATAAATATTTTGACAAAGATACGAAAGCTCCCTGAGCCCGTCCTTTCTTTGTATTTAACCAGCCACTTAGGGATGAACTTTGAATTTGGAACAACCAGGTTTTAGCAAATTTTACCTGATAGCTTAATCCCGCCTGCCACACAGTATATCCACCGTATCCGAGCATTAGTCCAAGTTTGTGACGATTGTGAATACGATGTTCCAGGTTGCACCAACCGTGAGGTAAATAGGAGCTATAGAAGACCTGATCCAATCCAATTTGAATACCATTGCATTCTCCTAATTTTCGATAATAAGATATCTGAAATTGAGCCGGCAGTTGATAGGTGTAGGATTCCTTTTTCCGCCCGGAGAGAAAACTCTGCACATAGGCACTATCAGAAGAGATGTCTGTTTTAATCGTATCTGAAAAATGAAATAATGGAGTGGCATCTATCCCTTCAAAACGAAATATACTGTCGGCTGGAATCAAATAAGATTGATTGTTGAATTGGATGAAACCCAGATTTCTGATACTGACAGCAAATTCATTTTCTTCTTCATCCTTGATTGATACTGCCAGTTGAACAGAACCGCCCGTTCCGTTCATTGCACCCAAATCGCTTTTCGCGGAATCACTTCCTCGCAACTGAATGTCGAAATCAAGATCAAGATACTCTCCGTCAGCAGATGTGAACAGATTCGCTTTGTTGGAATGAATACTTTGGAATTTTTGTCCCTTATTAAAACTGAGACCTGCTTCCCATCGAATGGAATAATTTTTCCGAATAGATTCTCTCGACAAACCAAGAGTCAATTGCTGATAGTGAAGCAAACTCAAATCGAATTTTCCCAGTTCAGCCAACTTTCCTGAGTAAGCAGCGTTTCCTTTAAAATAAATTTCAAATGCATCTTTGGTAAATAAAGAATGCAAATGGTTTTGATCCGCAAGAGAAACATTCCAGCTGAAACCTGTTTTACCGAAAAATGTTTTGCATTTTTTTTCATACAACAGTGAATACCCGGCATCAGCTCCAAAACGGTTAACCGGATATGCCTGTGAACTCACATCATTTTTCATTTCAGGAGAAATGAAACCAGCCAGAAAATAAGTCTTTGCAATCCGGTTTGTAATAGCATCACTCGCGAATGAATAACCGGTATTAATTACAACTCTGGATGAATTTTCTTTCCAAAGATCAAATGGATCAGTGGGCGAATCTGCCTTCAAAAGTGAGGAAAAAAGGAAAAAGAAAAAAAGTAGTATTCCTGCCTTCACAAAATTATCGGATTGAATAAATTCCATCTGCAATTAATTTCAAATCTAAGTGGTAATCCGAGTACATCTGTACAAGGGAAGGATAAGAAGGAGTAGTGAAGGTTGCCCTGATCGCCATTCTTCGTGCATCCAGTAAATGTTGTTTTCTCACAGCATCAACCGGAATCAGTATTTTGGTTCTTACTGATTGAGTCACCCGTAAATTCCCATCTACTAAAGCCTGATCAATCAATGAGGGAACAAGCAAAGAATCGGTCATCACTCCTTGTTCATTTATCAGAAACAATTGTAATTTGAGTGAAAATGGAAAATGATTATCGGCAATCAAGGTGAATATTGATGGACCAACAGGATCGAGATTTAATACATCACCAGTTGCAATTTCCTGTGTGTCAACAAGTGCAATCTGATTGAGACCGAAACGAAGAGGAAAACCAACCCGCAAATGTGTGTTCACGAGGTGGTCACGATACAGAAAATCATTACTGCCGGAAATATTTCCCAATGGATTTAATCCAAAATCAAAATCATAAATGAATCGATCCGGAAGATTCTCCAGCAATGAAATCAAATTGCTGTTGGAATTATCAAGATGAATCGAGGTGTGAGTTGGCTGCACCGGATCCGCCTCGTTTCCGGTTTCAGAAGCTCTGTTGAGATTAATTACATGGTTGATAACAGAAGGAGCAACCAGATTCACTGAATTTCCTGTATGCTCATTAGATGATTGAAACGAAGTAAGAATAGCTTGTAATTCCGCTCCTAATCCATTTTCAATTTCCATATCCATCGTGATACTGTCGAGATTTACAGTTCCGCTCTGGATAATATTTCCAATGCCGACAAAAGACGTACTGGACTGGTGTATGTTTTTTTGTCCGAGGTAGCCTTTTCCATATTCAGGTTTGAGTTGGAGAATGGTAGAATTCAAATTGATCAATGTATCCCCGGCATGAATTTGAAAAGTAATACCATTCGGATCTGATAACGCTTCAACATTGTAGTAAGCGGTATTGGTTTGATTTCCGGAAGCGCCTGTTAGATCAATTCTGTATCCATCCAGATCATAGGTTCCGCTAAAAATTCCGGGATCACTCACTGATCCGGAATCTACATACTCCTGAACTTTAAATGGCAATCCGTTTTTAATTGCTTTCGGAATAATATAAGTTACCAGAACTTTGCTTGGCAATGTATTCCTGATGTCCAGTTTTATTTTTCCGGAACGAATCAATACTTCCAACAATTGCGGACCGGCAATGCCAAGCTGAATATTATTATTACTTGAAAAGAATGAACTTCCCGGAACAACGTTGTATGGAATGAATTGCCAGATGTTCAGTGTCTTTAATGTTGTATCCGGAATTCTGAACAATGAATCAGGATCAAGTTTGAAAACATCCGATTCATATAAAATATTTACCGAACCATCAGGATTTATCTGTTGCAATGAATCTGCAATGAGCTGATCGAGCGTTAAGCTGGCTTTGAGTAAAGGCCCTTTAATGGCAATGTCCCATTGTGGACTTTCATTTTCTTTTTTGCAGCCCAAATGGAGAAATAACTGGCAGACAAAAAGCAGGAGGAAGGTGTATTTTTTCACAAGAATATCTCTGTGTAAATATGCGAAAAATTAATGTATAGTTGGTACCAGCCTGTCACGAAAAAGTCATCTCGTTAAGAATTCAAAAGAAACACAAAAAGTAATTCAATACTTGTATTTATCCTTCCATAACGATGAAAGAAAGACCCGCAATTCATTTTCCCGGGCATTGTGTCCAGGCTCATAGAGTTTAGAGCCAGATATTTCTTTTGGTAAAAATTCCTGTCCAGCAAAATTCCCTTCTTTCGAATGATCGTAATCGTAACCGTGACCATATCCTAATTCTTTCATCAGCTTCGTTGGTGCGTTGCGAATGTTCAATGGAACTGCAAGGTCACCGGTTTTGTCAACCAATGCAAGTGCTTCTTCAATAGCCATGTAAGATGCATTGCTTTTGGCAGAAGAAGCAAGATAAATGGCAGTTTGTGAAAGAATAATTCTGCTTTCAGGAGAACCAATTTTCTGACATGCTTCAAAGCAGGCGTTCGCGATAACCAAAGCAGTTGGATTCGCGTTGCCAATATCTTCGGAAGCCAGGATAACCATTCTTCTGGCAATAAACAACGGATCTTCCCCTCCGCGAATCATTCGTGCCAGCCAATAAACAGCTGCATTTGGATCCGAACCCCGCATGGATTTGATAAAGGCACTGATGATATCGTAATGTTGCTCACCGCCTTTATCGTACAATGCAGTTTTCTCCTGAGCAATTTCCTGAACAATAGAATTTGTTATCAGGATGTCGTCATTTTCTGCAAATGAACTTACAACCAATTCAAAGAGATTCAGCAATTTTCTGGCATCACCGCCTGAAAGCCGAAACAAGGATTCAGTTTCTTTTAATTCAATTTTTTTCTTACTGAAAATTATATCCTGTTTCATCACCTGATTCAGAATTCTCAGCAAATCGTCTTTCGACAATTCTTTCAGTACATATACCTGGCTTCTTGAAAGGAGAGGAGAGATCACTTCAAAAGAAGGATTCTCTGTTGTCGCGCCAATGAGTGTAACGAGTCCCTTTTCAACAGCTGCTAACAAGGAGTCCTGCTGACTTTTGCTGAATCGATGGATTTCGTCGATGAATAAAATCGGACTTCCCGGAACTTCTTTAATTTCTGTCGCATAACGTGCAGCCTTTTCAATCACTTCACGAACATCTTTTACTCCGGAGCTCACCGCACTCAATACATAAAATGGTCTTTTTAATTGTCTGGCTATGATTCCTGCTAATGTAGTTTTACCGACTCCGGGCGGTCCCCAAAGAATAATAGATGGAATACTGTTGGCAAGAATAGATCGTCTGAGTGCAGCATTCTCACCTACTAAATGCTCCTGACCAATATAATGATCAAGATCCATCGGACGCATTCTTTCAGCTATGGGAATCATAATTTTATTTAAAGTGTAAATATAAATCAATCTGTATAAACTTTTATTGACTTGTATAAATAGCGGAAGATGAGAGCGAAAACCAATCCGGACGAGAAGCTTGTACTTCTTCACTATTCGAGATAACATTGATTGAAGCACATTCCTTGATATGCTTAAATTTTTGTTAATGATTAATCCTTTTAACTTGAGATCATTCAGATCGGTAGTTCATGCCTTACTCATCGCAAAAACGTTATCTTTACACCAATGAAAAAATCGTGTGTGTTGATCAGATTCGTTCTGATCATTTTTTCTTTTGTAGCAGCAACTTCTTTGTATGCACAGGATAATGGACCTTCTCACCGGCAAAGAAATGATTCTTTGATGAAAGCAATGCCTAAGATTGGCAAAGTGTCTGGAAAGATCATTGATTCAAAATCAAAAAAGCCAGTTGAATATGCATCTGTAGCGGTGATTGCGAATCGGGATTCATCAATTGCAGGTGGAGCACTCACGGATACCAAAGGAAATTTTCTTGTAGAGGAATTGCCGATGGGAAAATTCAAATTACGTATTACAATTTTGGGATATGGAACTCTTTTTACAGATCCATTCCTTGTCATTCCTTCAAATCCGGAATCAGATGCCGGTGTGATTTCAATCGATCCTACAGCTGCAAGTTTGAAACAGGTAGACATTTCAGCGGAGCGTCCGGATTTGATCAACTCTCTGGACAAAAAAGTCTATAACGTAGATAAAAACATTGTCAACACGGGTGGAACAGTAACTGAAGTGCTGTCCAATATCCCTTCAGTTTCTGTTGATATGGATGGAAAAGTTAGTCTGCGTGGAACAGAAAATGTAACGATTCTGATTGACGGAAAACCGAGCGGAATACTTGGCGGCGACCGAAAAGCTGTGTTACAGCAAATTCCGGCTTCCGCAGTGGATCAAATCGAGGTAATTACAAATCCATCCGCTAAATACGATGCCGATGGAATGGGAGGAATCATTAATATTAAAACGAAGAAAGGAAAGTTGAAGGGTCTGAATGGAAATGTGACAGGAGGAATTGGAACAAATAACAAATACAATTTTTCCCTTGGTCTCAATAACCGAACCTCCAAAATGAATATGTATGCCAACTACAGCATGCGTTCTGAAAAACGAAGTAATTCAGGTTACGGAGATCAGGACAATTTTTTTCCGGGTCAGAATCCATATTCTTATTCCTATGATACACACAGCAACAACACCTCACTGTTTCATACAGGTAAATTGGGCGTAGATTTTTATTTGAATAAAAACAATACACTGGGAATTAACGGATCGTTAACCAGAAGAAGCGGCAGTGCACCTTCTCAGTCCTTTTATTCTTTCATAGATAATCAGGGGAATGAATTCAATAATTTTCGTACGCAATCTACAGATGAAGATAAAAATCTAAGTGCTGACGCAGGATTGGATTACAAAAAAACATGGACCGGTTCAAAAAGGGAATTGACTGCCAACCTGAGCTATTCACAGAATGAAAGGAACGAAAACGGAAGCCTTTCTAACAGTATTTATGGCATTGAAGATAAAGCATACCAATTAAATGAAGACCTGAACAAGTTTCATACTCTGATCAGTCAGATCGATTTTATACAACCTGTAAAAGAAAACGGAAAGTTTGAAGCCGGAGTAAAAAATACCAACCGACAAATGGACAATGATCAGGTAATTTCATCATTGGATTCAACCGGATTAAATTATTTTGAGAATCCATTGAAGACGGATCATTTTATCTATAACGAACAGGTTCTCGCAGCCTATTCCATGTACACCGGAAAATGGAAATCATTTGAATACAATGCAGGGTTGAGAGCAGAACAAACACTATCAGACGGGGAATCACGCAGTCAATCCATTCATTTCAACAATAATTATTTTGCTCTTTTCCCAAGCGCATTTGTTAAATATGCTCTCACTAATAGCCAGGATCTTCAATTGTCATACAGCAGAAGAGTAAACCGTCCGGAAACAAGATCACTGAATCCATTTATTGATTATTCCGATTCACTATTCTTAAGAAAAGGGAATCCTGAGCTGAAACCCGAATATATCCATTCAATGGAACTGGCTTATTCAACAACATTAAAGAACTTGAGCCTCACTGCAACTCTTTATTACAGGCATACCGATGATCTTATCTCACGTTTCAGGACGGTAGACGGAAGCACAGGAGTTTCTACGATGACATTTATTAATTACAGTTCCAGTGAAAATAAAGGCGGTGAAATTGTTCTCCGTTATCAGTTTGAGAAAGCCGGTAATGTAATGGCCAGTTTTAATGTTTACAGAAATTCTATTAATGGAAAAAACATTGAATCAGATCTTCAGAGTGCTTCTACTCAGTGGTCCGGTAGATTAAATGTAAATCTTCGATTTGGTAAAACGACGGGAGGTCAGATTACCGGAAATTATATGTCTCCATCAACTTCACCTGTTTCCCGTTTTAAAGGTATGAGTGGAATTGATGCCGGTATACGTCAGGATTTATGGAAAGGAAAAGGATCATTGAGTCTGAACATCACTGATATTTTCAACACCAGGAAGATGGACATTACTACCTTCAATGATTTTTATACTTCACATATGTATCGGACCCGAGAGAGTCGCGTTGCGTCAATTACTCTCACTTATAGATTCGGGAATCAGGATGCATCGCTTTTCCAACGCAAGAAAAATCAGCGCAATCAGATGCCACAAAATGATACTCCTGAAATGATTGATTTCTGAGAATTCAGATTCAATGAAAGTTTGTAGCGAAGCGTTCAAATGCTGCTTTGTCCAGCATCTCCCGGTCATCAGGATGCGCAATATCAATCAATGCCTGTGCACGTTGACGGAGATTTTTCCCAAGTAAAAATGCCACTCCATATTCAGTCACAACATAGTGTACATGTGCACGTGTTGTAACAACTCCGGCTCCTTGTTTAAGAAAGGGAACAATACGTGAAGTCCCTTTGTGTGTTCTGGATGCCAGTGCAATGATAGGTTTGCCACCTTCTGATAATGCAGCTCCACGCATAAAGTCCATCTGACCGCCAACACCGGAGTATTGATAGGTGCCAATGGAATCGGAACAAATTTGTCCTGTTAAATCGATTTCAATACAGCTATTGATTGCATGAACTTTTGGATTCTGGCGGATAACAGAAACTTCATTCACATAGTCTATATCATGAAATGCAAAGGAAGGATTGTCATGTACATAATCATATAATCTTCTGGAACCCAAACAGAATCCTGTCACTGTTCTTCCCGGATGTTTGGTTTTAAATTTATTGTTGATCACATCACTTTCTATGAGATCAATCACACCATCGGAAAACATCTCTGTGTGAATTCCCAGATTTTTATGATTCCCGAGAAAACTAAGCACAGCATCCGGAATCGCTCCGATACCCATTTGTAAAGTGGCTTTATCCGGAATTAATTCAGCAATATATGCTCCGATTTTTTTCTCTTCATCACTTACTCGCTGACCGAATGTCATTTCGTGAATTGGTTCATCCGCATACACCAAAGCATGAAAGGCATCTACGTGAATCATTCCATCTCCGTGTGTGCGCGGCATTTGCGGATTGACCTGTGCAATAACATGCTTCGCACGGTTCACAGCCGTGCGTGCGATATCGACCGAAACTCCGAGTGAACAATATCCATGATCATCCGGAATCGATACCTGAACGATAGCCACATCCAATGGAAGTATGTTGTTGCGAAAGAGATCCGGGATCTCACTCAGGAAAACAGGGACATAATCGGCTCTACCTTCATGCACTGCTTTTCGGATAGGTTCAGAAACAAAGAGTGAATTTGTATAAAAACTTTTAGCGAATGCCGGATCAGCGACCGGGAAATCTCCCAAAACAGAAATGCAAACCAATTCAACATTGGATAACTGCGGAGCACGGTCCACTAATTTTCTCAACATAAAAGTCGGAGTGGCAGCACTTCCATGAATGAAAACCCGTTGTCCGCTTTTAATGACACTAAGTGCGTCTTCGGCCTTTGAATAGGTAAATCTGTCAACCATACAATGAATATTTTCCGGAGCAAAGGAAAGAAAAGTTTTTGTTCACCGGCAATCTCATTCCTGAGATTCATCAGTATCAGACAGGATTTAAGTCATAAATATTTTCAATAATCAGATTTCACAATTTTGTTTCAGAAAGCAACTGATCTTTTTCGATGTAACCATTATGTTTCCAGATCAGCTTCCCGTCTTTATACAATTCCAAAACAGGGATGGCATCAATACCTTTTGCCTTCAACAAACCTTTGTTTTTATCCGCATCAATTTTTATAAAAGTAAGTTTATCGGATTTTTCCTTAGCAAGCTGCTCCAACACCGGCATCATTTTCATGCATGGAGCACACCAGGTGGCATTGTAATCAACCAGAATAAACTTATCACCTTTCAATTGAGAATTGAACTCCACAAGACTCAGTCCCGGAGAAGCAGCTGCGTCATCCGGACTGTCAACAGGTTTTCCGGCGGCATTCCATTTCATAATTCCACCTTCCATATTGTATACTTCTTTGAATCCAAGAGCAGCCATCTCTTTTGCAGCAGATCCGGATCTACCTCCTGACAAGCAATACACGAAAGTGGGTTTGTCTTTATCCAATGTGGAAATTAATTTGGAAAATTCCTGACTCCTGTAATCCATGTTCATCGCCTGTTTCAAATGTCCTCCTTTATATTCATCCGGAGTTCGGACATCCACCAATTGCACATTGGCTTTTTCTTTCATCAACTTCTCAAAATCATTTACATTAATGTTTGAGTTAATGATTGAATTGGCACCTGCAACTTTTGAATGCTGCTGACAGGAAGCAGATAGCGCAAGTGTGAGGAATAAAATGAAATAAGTGCTGATTTTTTTCATAGCATCTCAGGGACGAGAAGTTTTGGTTTAAAAATTATTTTTGATTTAACTGAGTTGGAAATTAAACAAGCAGCTTCAGATTTTTGTAAAATCCTTCCGGCTTTCTCTTCGTCATCTGATGAAATGATTCTTAATACCGGACTTAATTCAATTTCAGAAATCATAAATTTACCTTCAACAATTTCCAACTTGCCTTTGGCAGAAGATTCAAAACTGATAAAAGCCAATTTTGAATTTTCCGCTATCGCGAGAAATGTGGTCATCAGACAACTGTTCACTGCCGCTACCAGCAAATGTTCCGGTGACCAGATACCTGGCATCCCCTTGGGGAATTCAGGCGGTGTGGCCACTTCCAGAGGATCATTGAGAACAGGGGAGGACATGGTACCTTTTCGGTCTGCATCCCATTTCAAATTTACATCATAATAATGAACCTTTTCCATAATGTATCAATTATATTGTGAAAGTATACCAGTTAAATGATCTGCAGGAACAACACCGGATTGACGCCATTTAATTTCGCCGTGATGAAATAAAATTAATGTTGGTACACCTTGAATGTGATATGCTCCGGCTGCTCCCGGATTTTTATCGACATCTACTTTGATGATGACAACTTTGTCGCCTAAACTGGATTTTACCTGTTCAAGAATGGGCGACATCATTTTGCATGGTCCACACCATTCTGCGGAAAAATCTACAAGTACCGGTTTATCTGAATTAATTAGTTCTTGAAATGTTGACATAGCTGTAATTTTTTTTTAAGTATTCTCACTAAGTTGAATAATCAGTTTTTATTTTAATTCATTTTCTTGATTTTGTCTGGCTTTGATTTCAATATATTCAGGATTCAAATTTGAATCTTCAGAGGTATTCTGGCTTACATTACCACAGTTACTCACTCCGCAACAACCTGTATTTGTAATGGCCTGGAAAAGCAGAAATCCGCCAATTACACCAGAAAATAAATCCTTGTTTTGAATAGTCTGCACCAGCAGGGTAATGCCAAGTATTAGTCGTAAAACCCTGACAAAATTCCAGGTACTCAGATATAGCAGCGTTCGGGAAATCATTTTACAAATCTTTTTAAACTGTGCCAACCACCGGCATTGTGTACATGGAGAAATCCTTTTGATTTTAATATGTGTTTGGCGGATGAACTTCTCATTCCTGATGCACAACAGGTGAGAATCAGTTTATCCTTTGGTACTTTAGATAATTGCCCCGGCAGTGCATTCAAAGGAACATTGATCGATCCTTTGATATGTCCTGTTTGAAATTCATCTTTTGTACGTACATCCACGATGATTGCCCCTTTGTGAATCCAGTCTTGAACATCAACGGATGGACTGATACCAAATACTTTTTTTATGAGAGATAACATAGCGTAAATAGTGATGAGTGAATAGTGAACAGAGAAAGAAGTTGAAGTATTGATACTTTTTTTGGGTAATTTATTCTGAAACCGGTCAGGAGTTTTGCAGATAATTCACATCGAGCCATGAACCGGCATTTACGCAGGGGATTCCACTTGCATTTAGAAAGTCTGCGACCATTCCACTTCGGTTTCCGCTTGCACAACACAGTACAAGATTTCTCATATTGCGCAATTCTTCCATTCGTTCTTCGATTTCATCCATAGGAAAATTGATGCTGCCGGCAGCATTTCCACCCATAAATTCCATCCGGCTACGCACATCCACTACTGTGGCATCTCCCGCTTTTATCCGGGCTAAAATTTGATTCATAGATTTCCTGTTATTTTAATGCAAATGTCGCATCATCACAGGGTCTGACCTGTGACATTTGTTGGATAATTGAAAAAAATGAGGAAAACCCTGAGAAACAGGTGGAAAAATCTTATCTGAAGAAAAAATATCTTAATCTGTGAGTAGTTCAATGGTATTCCTTCCGAGAACCACCATTTTCTTTTCTTCCATTGTACGCAGCAATCGGGAAACTACTTCCCGATGTGTGTGTAGCTCATCCGCGATTTCCTGATGAGTTACATACAATGCCTTTGTATTTACTGCCCTCGCTCTTTGTTGCAGGTAATTTAAAAGTTGTTTATCAAGATTATGAAATGCAATCAGGTCTATCACCTGTAAAAGTTCGGTGAATCGTGTTCCATAAGTGATGTTGATAAATGATCTCCATTCAGGATATTTGAACCACTCTTCGATTTGCTGAACAGGTATCAGAGCAATTTCAGTAGTGTCTTCGGCAATTGCCTTTACCATACTTTTCTTACCCGATTGACAACAGTTTAAAGCCATGGCACAGGTTTGTCCGGGATACAAATGATAAAGAAACACTTCCTTTCCATCACTATCCTGACGAACAATTCTCAATACACCATTTTGAACAACCGGAATAAACTGAATCGTATCTCCGGTTTCCATCAATACATCATCTTTATTCAGCTTCTTTAACCTTGAGTACTTTTCAATTTCTGCAACAAGTTGTGTGTCTTTAAAAAAAGTCGAAATCGTATTCATTGAATGAGTTTTGTTGCAGAAATTTCAATTCTGGTGGTTAATTCGTTTCAAAGATATTCAGAAAATGAGAATTGATTAATGTGATGATTCAATTTTGATCCTTGATGCCTGGTTGAATAGAATTCGAGATTTACTTTCCGATACAAAATTTCGAGAAAATATTTTCGAGCAAGTCATCGGTGGTAATCTTTCCTGTGATTTCGCCCAGGTAATGGAGAGCAATGCGGACATCACCGGTAATAAAATCCATGGTGACTTTGGATTGGATTCCTGTACGTACCCGATTCAACGCTTCCGAGGTTTTGTGAAGCGCATCTGCATGACGGGCATTCGCAACAGCCGTATCAGTTCCTTTCAACAAGCCTGATTTGAATTTATCTACCAGCAATTGCCGGAGTTCATTCACATTCTTCTTTTCTTTTGCAGAAATAAAAAGAATGCCTGGAATTCCGGAAAATTCAGCATGGATTTTAATGAAATCATGTTTGTCAATTTTATTCGCGACAGGAATCAGCTTGAACTCGGACGAAACATGCGATCTCAAATCTTCAAGATCGGATTGAAGAGAAGATACTGTGGTATCGTTAATGTCAAACATGTACAAAATAACCGGACTTTCTTTTATTTTCTCGAGCGTTTTTTGAACTCCTATTCTTTCAATCGCGTCGCTGGTTTCACGGATGCCCGCAGTATCTATAAAACGGAATTTGATTCCGCTGACAAATATTTCTTCTTCAATAGTGTCGCGGGTAGTTCCGGCAATGTCACTCACGATGGCGCGTTCTTCATTCAGGAGCACGTTCAGCAAAGTCGATTTGCCGACATTCGGTTTACCGGCTATGACAACAGGAATACCTGTCTTGATAACATTGCCGGCTTCAAAGGAATCTATCAGAGACTGAATTTCACTTTCCAGTTTTTCAATCGTATGTATCAGTTCAGTCCTTGAAGCGAACTCCACATCTTCCTCTGCAAAATCAAGTTCAAGTTCCAACAAAGAAGCAAAGTGAATTAACTCCTGTCTGAGTTTTTCTATCTCCCCGGAAAATCCTCCACGCATTTGTTTGAGAGCCAGCTGATGCGAAAATTCAGAATCAGATGCAATCAAATCAGCCACAGCCTCTGCCTGTGACAAATCCATTTTCCCATTCAGAAAAGCCCGCAGTGTAAATTCTCCCGCCTCTGCCATGCGGACACCTTTCTTTAAAAATGCAGAGATGATTTGTTGTTGGATAAACGGTGAACCATGACAGCTGATTTCAACCGTGTCTTCACCTGTATAAGAATGGGGACCTTTGAAAACGGAAACCAACACTTCATCCAAAAGAAGTCCATCTGATTGCAGCATTCCAAAATGCATGGTATGAGATGCTACATTTGAGAGAGACAGAGTTTTCTTTTTCAGTGATTTAAACAGAGAATCAACAATTCGTATAGAGTCCTTTCCGGAAATACGCAAAACTGCGATAGCTCCTGTTCCAGGTGCTGTTGCCAGAGCAATGATGGGGTCGTTTTTGTGTGCTTTCTGCATGTTGAAAAAGAGCCCAAATTTATCCATTTTCCCATCATTTCTTGGCAGAAAATATCTATTTTCGCAGGCATCTTAAAGAGTTGATTTTTCGGTTTTCTCCTTAATCGAAACTCTGTTTGCGTTTCTTCTGAATAAATAATCATCAATAATATTCATACAATGAGTGTTTTAGTTAACAAATCAAGCAAAGTAATCGTGCAAGGCTTCACAGGAAGTGAAGGAACTTTTCATGCAACTCAAATGATTGAATACGGAACCAATGTGGTGGGAGGGGTAACTCCGGGTAAAGGAGGCACTTCTCATTTGGATCGTCCGGTCTTCAACACAGTTGCAGATGCTGTCCAAAAAACCGGTGCGGATGTGTCCATCGTTTTTGTTCCGCCGGCATTTGCAGCGGATGCAATCATGGAAGCTGCCGATGCAGGAATACGTTTGATTGTTACTATCACCGAAGGTATTCCAACGAAAGATATGATCATGGTGAAAGAATATCTACGGGATAAAGATACCAGACTCATTGGCCCGAATTGTCCGGGAGTAATTACCGCAGGAGAATGCAAAGTGGGTATTATGCCGGGTTTCGTTTTTAAGCCGGGTAAGATTGGTATTGTATCAAAGTCAGGAACTCTTACTTATGAAGCGGCGGATCAGGTTGTAAAAGCCGGTTTGGGGATTTCTACGGCTATTGGAATAGGTGGTGATCCTATCATTGGTACTACAACCAAAGAAGCGGTTGAATTATTTATGAATGATCCGGCAACAGAAGGAATTATTATGATTGGTGAGATTGGTGGTAGTCTGGAAGCTGAAGCAGCTCGTTGGATAAAAGCCAATGGAACCAAACCTGTTGTGGGTTTTATCGCAGGTCAGACAGCTCCTGCAGGACGTCGTATGGGACATGCCGGCGCGATCATCGGTGGAGCAGAAGATACTGCTGCTGCCAAAATGCAAATCATGCGTGAATGCGGAATTACCGTAGTGGATTCTCCGGCTGTCATTGGTCTTACAATGGCTGCAACGCTGAAAAAAGTTCCTGCCTGAGATCCATGCTGTGCGTTTTTATATTTTGAGTAGAATTGCTTAACCATTTCTGTCGTATTCTCAGCTGACAATAGATATATGGAAAAACTTCTCCAGGGAAAAACGGCCCTCATTACAGGTGCTTCAAAAGGAATTGGCAGATCAATCGCTTTGCATCTTGCAAAACATGGAGCCAATGTTGCGTTTACTTATTTGTCGTCCGTAGAAAAAGGACAAGCCCTGGAAGCAGAATTGCAACAGTTGGGTGTGAAAGCAAAAGGCTATCGTTCTGATGCTGCTGATATGAAAGCCGCTGAAGAACTTGTGAATGCTGTCATTGCTGCATACGGTTCTTTGGATGTTGTTGTAAACAATGCAGGAATTACCCGTGATGGATTGTTGATGCGTATGACCGAAGAAAATTTTAATGATGTAATCCGAACCAATTTAAATTCGGTATTCAACATCACGAAATGCTGTCAGCGACAAATGTTAAAGCAAAAAAGCGGAAGCATTATTAATATCAGCAGTGTAGTAGGAGTGAAGGGAAATGCAGGACAGGCGAATTATGCTGCTTCAAAAGCAGGAATCATCGGCTTCACCAAATCCATTGCACTTGAGCTTGGTTCGAGAAATATTCGGTGCAATGCTATCGCTCCCGGTTTTATTGAAACGGAAATGACTGCAGTGCTCGCTGAAGATACTGTAAAACAATGGAGGGAAGCTATTCCGTTAAAACGTGGCGGGACTCCTGACGATGTTGCCAATGCAGTAATTTTCCTGGCTTCGGACATGTCTACTTATATAACTGGTCAGGTACTGAACGTAGATGGTGGAATGCTTACTTAATCCTTTTTCGGATTAAAAACATAGTTCAATTTTGTCGATGTCTTTTGAATACATCTGCAGCTTGAAAATTTTGTGATCCGCATCAAACCAGATCAATAGAAATCCATAACTTTTTTTGTAGAAGAACACAGTTTGCATCGGAGCACCGTCAAATTCCTGCACATCTGTTACTCTTACCGGTTCGCCCAATACAGATTGCAGATATTCTTCGTCATGACCAAATAACTGATAATTCATTTCTCCGATAAATCCTTTTCTGATTTCAAAGTAATCCTGATCAGTATAGATGGAGAAATTCAGATTTTCGTAAATAAGCCCGGCACCGCATTTTGATTCGGATCCCTCTGCAATTTCTTCTGAATAACACGGAAAATACTTTTTCAAGGTGTCAGGTAAAGCATCCGGTCTGAGTTTATTTACCAGTCCAGAATCCAGATTTGCTTTCAACGTATCACAAAGAATTTTATCTTTTTCCGCAAATGAGAGAGCTGGCAGGATAAGAAGCAAAACTGTTGTAAAAAATGGAATGAACCGCGTGAATGACTTATTGTACTTCATGTTAAGAAAGCTTAATTTTCTGTAAAGATAAAATTTGTTCCTTGATTCGTATTGACGGAATAGTTGATAGTTTCTACCTTCACCGCAAAATCTGGAATATGAAGAATAATCGGATGCTTATCGCTGGTCTGCTTTGTATGCTGACCACAGCCACCTTTGCACAACAAACACTCACACCGGAATCCCTTTGGAAATTGGGTCGTGTTTCTGATCCACAACTTTCTCCTGCCGGAGATAAAGTTTTGTACAACATTCGAAATTTTAATCTTGCCGCCAACAAAGGAAATACGGATATCTGGATTTACGATATAAAGAAAAACCAGGCGAGTTCCATAGCATCCGATAGTTCCAATGAAACTATGCCTCGCTGGAATACGGATGGTACAAGAGTATTTTACCTCAATGACGCAGGTAGCAGCAATCAACTTTGGAGTATGAATGTTGATGGTTCTGATAAAAAACAAGTCTCCAAACTCGACAATGACATCAATTTATTTGGTTTGTCTCCTACCGGAAACATGATCTGGATTGCTCAGGATGTGAAGCTGGATAATTTTTTTGGAAGAGATAAATATGAGGATTTGCAGAAAACTACCGGTAAAGTGTACAATGATCTGATGATGCGTCATTGGGACTCATGGGCGGATGGAACGTATAGCCACATTTTTGTCGGCTCAATTGAAGGCGGAAAGATTTCAAAGCTCACAGACATCATGAAGGATGAGCGTTTTGATTCTCCTAAAAAACCTGATGGAGGTGAAGAGCAAATCAGTTGGAGACCGGATGGAAAAATGATCGCGTATACCTGCAAGAAGGTTACAGGAAGAGAATATGCGATGAATACCAATTCTGATATTTATCTCTATGATGTAGAAACGAAAAAAACTACAAACCTTACGGAAGGTATGGTTGGATACGATATCAATCCGGCATTTTCTCCGAATGGATCGCAAATCATTTGGGAAAGTCTGGCTGAAAACGGAAACGAAGCCGACCGCCACAGATTGTTCCTATATGATTTCACGATGCAGGCGAAACGGGAACTCAGCGTTGGTTTTGATTTCAATGTAGAGAATCCGGTATGGGGTAGTAATGGAAGAAGAATTTATTTCCGTGCTGATATACAGGCAACAGACCAGATTTTCTTCTATGATATGTATAATAAATCAGCTTCCCCTTTGCACCAGTTGACAAAAGATGTTGCTGACTATAATGGAATGAGTGTTGCAAGTTTTCCGGCTAAGCAGGACATCATCGTGGCATCGCGTATGTCCATGTCTGAGCCAACCGAATTATTTTTAGTAGATGCAAAATCCGGTGTTTCCACTCAAATTACGTTCACGAACAAAGACTTTTTGGCGGGATTTAAATTGGCTGAAGTGAAAAAACGAATGGTGAAATCTACAGATGGAAAAGAAATCCTAACCTGGGTGATTTATCCGCCCGATTTCGATGCGACAAAAAAATATCCAACATTATTGTATTGCCAGGGTGGACCCGAATCTACAGTGAGTCAGTTTTTTTCATACAGATGGAATTTCCAGCTGATGGCTGCCAATGGTTATATTGTTGTAGCTCCGAATCGCAGAGGCTTACCGGGATTTGGTGTGAAATGGAATGATGATATCATTGGTGATTGGGGAGGTCAACCTATGCGTGATTTGTTGAGTGCAATTGATGATGTGTCCAAAGAACCTTATGTGAACAAAGACAAACTCGGTGCAGTTGGAGCAAGTTACGGTGGCTTCTCTGTTTTCTGGTTAGCGGGACATCATGAGAAACGATTCAAAGCTTTTATATCTCATTGTGGTGTTTTCAATTTTGAAGCGATGTATGGTACTGAAGAATTATTTTTTCAGAATAAAGAATTCGAAGGACCGTATTGGCAAACTCCTGTTCCAAAAAGTTACACAGAATTTTCTCCGAACAGATTTGTACAAAACTGGGATACACCGATATTTATCATTTCAAATGAAAGAGATTATAGAATTCCCTATTCCCAGGGATTGGAAGCTTTCTCCGCCGCCCGGATGAAAAATATTCCTGCAAGATTCCTGTGTTTCCCGGATGAAGGACATTGGGTTTTGAAACCTCAAAACAGTGTGATGTGGCAAAGAGAATTTTATGATTGGCTGGATACTTACCTTAAATAAAAAGGAGTACGAAAATTTCTAGCAAAAAAAATCCCTTCGAAATATATCGAAGGGATTTTTTTTTGTGCCCGAAGTGAGACTCGAACTCACAAGGATATAACTCCAACGGCTTCTGAGACCGCAACGTTTACCAATTTCGCCATCCGGGCAAATTTCGGCTCTACGAGCCAGGAAAATTGCTTGTACAAATTACCCCGGTAAACGGTGTGCGCAGAGCGAGACTCGAACTCGCACGGTTGCCCGCCACCCCCTCAAAGTGGTGCGTCTACCAATTTCGCCACCTGCGCATGATTCATTTAAATCTGATAATCAGCAAATTGACCTTAGTCAATGAAGAGTATCAAAATAAATTGAGGATAGGGCTGCAAAAGTATAATTTTTCCCGGATTTCAAGAATGTTTCCTTCTTTTTTCTGATAATCTACTGGCATTCCGGACGAATGTGGAATTGACATCTTTCTCTTTTTCAGGATTTGTCTTAAATCCGGAGATTGAATTTGGAGCTTTTCAACACTGAAATCATTCACCATTCCTGAAATTCCAGTCATCGAAAATGTAAGACTTTTCATGAAGTTCTAAGGTATCTGTATTTGTTTTGGTTTCTGAATGAAATCGGAATTAGTTCAACAGAATTTTATTTTTCATCTCAACTATCAGTAAAGCCAAAGTATCGTGAATTTGAAAAAAGATTGAACAATTCACAGACATTCTGGATTTCTTTCTCAACAAATTTCAGAATGTCATTAAACTTCCGGCTAAATCTTACAGTTGACAGGTGCATACGATTGAGTAAATAACTATCAGGGTTCTGATCTTATATAAGAGTCTGGATAAATCAAAAATCAATCTTATGAAAAAGCTATTTACTATTATCGCCCTGGTGGTATTGAATCTGGCAGTAGTGATGATCGCAGGAGCTCATACGGGAGATGTTTCTACGAATCAAACTGCTGTTTCAGTTGGACCTGTTGCAGGACCTGCTGCTGTTTGTTTAAATCAAACCGGAGTTGTGTATTCGGTAGAACCTGTGATTGGCGTATTGGATTACAATTGGTCTGTTCCTGCCGGAGCAAGTATCAGTTCCGGACAAGGTACAAATTCCATCACTGTAGATTTCGCAAGCACTTACGGAGATGTGTGTGTAACAGCGGATGATGGTAGCGGTCCCGGAGCACCTTCTTGTCTTACGACATTCCTTGCTCCGAGTAAACCTTATACTCCTACAGCTATCATCGGTCCTACCACAACAGTATGTCCTAATCATGTGTATACTTATTCAGTGGCTGTTGATCCTTTAGCTGCTACCTATAATTGGGTTGTCCCAAATTACATGAGCATCATCGATGGACAAGGAACAAACACAATCAACGTTTCGGTAGCCAATGGATTCATCTGGGGCTATCTTCGCGTATCTCTTTCTAATTGTCGTGGTACTACCGGTCAATACACTATCGGAGTATTTTCAGCACCGGGTCGCCCCGGCGCTGTAACCGGACCAGCTGTTGGTGCCTGCCCTGGTGGAACATACAGTTATTCTGTAGCACCTGTTGTTGGCGCAACTTCTTATACATGGTTCGCACCTTCAGGATGTGTTATCAGTACTGCAGCTGCAAGTGGCAATCCGCTTACATCAAGCACGAATACTGTTGATATTACTTTCCCTGCAGGATTTACTTATGGTTCATTGTTTGTTTCTGCCAACAGTGGTTGTAATTCCAGCCCTCGTCGCGAATTAAAAATTCGTTCTGTTCCTCCGAAGCCCGGTGCTATTCACGGACCATTCTATGGTGTGTGTGATATGTCTTCAGTGATGTATTGGGTGGATTCAGTTCCGGGTGCAACTTCGTATTCATGGAGTTTCACTCCGGGTACATACACTACGATATCCGGTAATGGTAACGATACAATTTATGTTGATTTCAATTCAGCTTTCCGTCAGGCAACTTTGTGTGTGACTGCAGACAATTCATGCGGAAGCAGTGTTGCTCGTTGTGGAGTTGTATTTGCCCGTCCTCAAACACCTGGTTTAGTGGATGGTCCAACAGGCGCATGTAATTCCAACCCTCTCATCAGTCAGGCCTTCTACGAAGTACAGCCGGTGTTTGGTGCAACAGAATATATCTGGACAGTTCCTCCCGGAGCATCTATTTTAATTGGTCAGGGAACAACACAAATCACTGTAGAATACCTTGGAGCTAGTTCAGGTGATGTTACTGTGGCAGCACAAAATGATTGCGGTATCAGTCCTCCTCGTGTAGTGGGTGTTATTGTAAACCCATGTCGTGTCGCTGACGATGGAAGTATCATTCCATTCAGTAACGTATCGGTATTCCCGAATCCGGCAAAAGATAAACTGGTTGTTCAATTTGAAGGTGCCGAACATGAACAATATGACATACGCATGTTGGATATGACAGGAAGAGAAGTAGTTTCCTTCAAACGTGAATCTGTTTCAGGTATTAATAATGAAATAATCGACCTCAGCGGTTTTGCAAAAGGACTGTATATACTTGATGTAAATCGGGTAGAAGGTCATCAAAAGATAAAAGTGGTAATCGAGTAAAGAGTGGTTTTTGGTTAGACGAGAAGCCCCGTCCAGGTTCTATCCTGGCGGGGTTTTCTTTTTTGAAAAAGCTTTTTAAAAATAAGCAGAACTGTTTATTCTTAGTTTTTCTTTAGAATAGAAGGATTTTCAATCAGATTCACCTGTAAAAGGTACTTTTTTCAGCCATTTTCAGCCTTGACAAAGGCTTCATTCACCAATGAAATGCTGGTTCATTCCAACAGAAACCGGTCGTTTACCAAACAGAATTGAACTCCACACACTGCTCGTTTACATTTGTTTTCATATTCACTCACCCTAAAACAAAAAACACAATGAGTATTCGAGAAATGCAGAATCTGATTAGTCAAACCGGTAAATTCACTTTTATCGACGGAAACACAGACGAAGGAATGATTGTCTCCCGCTACAATATTCCGGAAGCAAGAATTGAATATTATTTCATCCCGGCAAAAAATGTTGTCGCTTATCAGTCAGCTCGCTCACATCATGAAATGGATGCTCACATTAAACTGGGCATGCCTGTGAATGAGACAACGATTTTGATGGCGCACATGATAAACTAAATAGCCATGAAAAAGTTAAGCACGTTCAACCTGATGTTCATTCTGTTTTGTATCGCCTTGATGGTATTCATCTTTATGCTGGTACCTCACGAAGGATCAATGAAGTCGCAGTCTTCAGACAAATATCAAAACGAATACATGGAACAACACAACTGATTTTCTAAAATCATAAAAAAAGTCCTGCTGTATTTACAGCAGGACTTTTTTTTATTTCATGAGAATGATTAATTGTTCAACATCACCGGCATCACTAACATAAGGATATCTTCATCCTTATTTTCCGGATTCGCAGGAACAAGAATTCCTGCTCTGTTAGGAGCCGACATTTCTACAGTCACATCTTCGCATTCCAGATTGCTCAACATGTCAGCCAGGAACCGAGCATTGAAACCAATTTCCATGTCTTCACCCGAATACTGACAACTCAATCGCTCATTCGCTTCGTTTGCAAAATCAAGGTCTTCAGCACTTATATGTAATTCGCTGCCGTTTATTCTCAATCGAACCTGGTGTGTTGTTTTATTGGAGAATATAGATACACGACGAACAGAATTGAGTATGGCAAGTCTGCTGATGGTTAGCTTGTTTGGATTGTCAACAGGAATTACAGCTTCGTAATTTGGATACCTTCCATCTATCAATCGACAGATTAAAGAAAAATTTCCGAACTCAAAAAAAGCATTGCTGTCGGTATAACTGATTTTGATTTTTTCTTCAGGATTGGAAATAATATTCTTCAGTAGGTTCAATGGTTTTTTAGGTACAATGAATGCACCTTCTGACTTCGACTTTGAATCAGTACGTTTGTATCGAACAAGTTTGTGCGCATCCGTGGCAACAAAAGTGATGCTGTCTTTACTAAGCTGACAAAATACTCCGGACATAACAGGGCGTAACTCGTCATTACCTGTGGCAAACAAAGTCTTGGCAATCGCATTCTGCATTACACCACCGGCAATCTCCAACGATTTTCCTCCGTCCATCGAAGGAACTTTTGGAAATTCTTCTCCGTCAAATCCGGTTAGTTTGTATTTCCCGAAATCAGAAACAATTTCAATGGCATGTGACTTATCATCTATGATAAATGTGAGTGGCTGCTCCGGAAATGTTTTCAAAGTCTCCAGCAATATTTTGGCCGGCACTGCAATTTTCCCGCTTTGTTTTCCTTCAATCAGACTGATCTGAGTGGTCATGGTGCTTTCCAGATCAGAAGCAGAAATCATCAGACTGCCTTTTTCGACTACGAATAGAAAATTGTCGAGGATAGGTAAAGGATTGCTGGAATTTAATACGCCGCTAATCTGCTGTAATTGTTTCAGGAGCGTCTGACTCGATACGATGAATTTCATTTTTCTCTTATAATTTTAATTCTCCAATCCCGATAACATTTCTGTTTAGGAACTAAAAGGAAGGCAGAAATGGATTGAAAATGAGTTGAAATAAGCTTGTTATTTCATGATTACAAACCTAATTCATTCGACCTAAACTGCAAAGAAAAGAAGTGAGCTATAATGCTAAAATATCAACAAATGCAGATTACAGAACAACTCATGGTCTGGTACCCTGCAGTTTTAATATCCGCTTGCGAATTACTTCCGAATCAAAATCTTCGGGAGAACGAAAAATGCGATCGAATGTATAGTGTTGAATAACAACCCATTCGCCAGTATTTTGAAAATAACCGATCATTCTGTCTACATCGTATTTCAAAGGTTTGCCTAATGAATCCTGCAGAGTCAGCGACTTTTCATTCACTGGCATAGGATAAATATCGATGCTTATTTGCTGATTTTTTATGTCGGTCACAGACACCGAGCAAAGTGTGTTGGTTTGTTTCAATGAATCATGTTGGGCCGGACTGAGTGTAGTCTCTAAACTTTCATAAGACAAGGATTTAAAGAGATCAAGATAATTATCTATCGCAACAGAATCTACTTGTTGAACAGATGATGCTCCGGATTTTCCTGAAATCTGAAAGCTGTTTTTATTCCTGATCAATTCAAAACTCCTTTGTGGGAAAGCGGTATATGAAACTGAAATTTTCTGAATTTCAGCAGGAGTGTAGCTGAATATTATAGGTTCTTTCCAGTCAGTTGGAGAAACACAATATCTCGGCGTCAGGTATCCGTTGAATCCAGGAATTTCTGTGATGTATGGAACCCTTGAATCTTCCATCCACATATATGTTCCCAAATCATCCGGAGTGGCACCACCAACATAATAAACTTTAGATGGAGTGGATTCATTGTTTAAATAAATCTCACATTTTATTCCTGTCGAAGAAAGCGTTTTTATCACGTTGTTGTATGCGCTCTTTGCTACATTCTCTTTCACATCTACTTTATAAATCACATCCATCAAACTTTTGATCATATCTTTTCTTGGAGAAAGACTGTCATTAAAAAACCATTTGCCTTCCGGATTTTTATGAAGTGTGACAGATTTTCCATTTCTGTCAGCAAGAAATATTTTTGTAATAGCAGCTGTATCCTTCACTGAAAAATCCCGCAAAGCCGTTTTAAAGCTGGAGCTGTTATCTTTCATTAAAAAATAAGTTGCCAGTCCTCCCAGCACTACAGTTAATATTATTAAAGTTTTGTTTTTTTTCATACGAGAATAATCGTGTTTCGTCAATCAATCAATTGCTGCCATATTTTCTTTTTCTAAACCACAATCTGAATATTCCGTAAAGAAGTATTATTAAAATAGGGCTGAGGACATTGAACCATCCAATAGAAGCTTCTTCTGAAGTTTTTGAAGAGTCCAGTAAGCGAAGTTTGAATTCTTTTCCACGCAATTCCAGAATACCTGAATCATCACAGAGATAATCCACACAATTCAGAATGAAATTTTTATTTCCGTATGTCTGCTGAGTGTATCGATCATATCCCAATGGATAAATGGTTCCTTTCTTACTGACATGACTTGCAATAATATCTCCATCGGAGATCACAATCATTTTTGTGCTGTCACTTGAAGCTTTGAATCCGATCTCTTTCGAAGTCGCAATGGATTCAGGAATTCTATTGACAAAATTGCTACGAAATTTTCCCTCCAGCAATACAGCTACAGGCAGATACATTTTGTTGTATTCTCTTTGATCCGGTTGGTCCTGAAGCATATTCAGGCTGACGCGGGCAGGAGGAGCCTGAACTTTCGAATATTTTGAAGAAGTCAGAAGAATTGTTTTTCTGACATTCTCGGCTTCTACTGTATCAATTGTACTTACAAATTCTCCTTTTATTGCATTGAGATTATTAACGATCGGGTGTTTACTGATTGGATTGAACAACGGAAAATAATACCATGGAAAAAGATCCTGCTTTGGCTGGTTACCCACCATGCCGGTTACAATTGGAATCGGTGCAGACTGCAGATCCAGAATAAGGTTGGGGTTGACTCGAACTCCATAGCGAAACAACATATCGTCAAGATTCAGGTCATTTGCGATGGCGATATTGGTGCTGCTTTCAACCAGACTGTCCATATTCATTTCCATGCGGTCTATCAGCCACAAGACTCTTCCTCCATGCATGATAAACTGATCAATTACAAACTTATCTTTTTCTGAAAACGCTGTGAGAGGCTTTGCGATAATTACAGCTTTGTAGTGCTTAAGTGCATCAAGCTTTCCGTCGATTTTAACTGTGTCCACATTGTAATATTCGCTCAATCCTTTGGCGATGTCGGTGATCTGTTTTGTGTTCAGTTCATCTTGTCCCTGTAAAAAAGTTACGCTTTGTGCAACATCATTGCTGATGCGTCTCAGGGTGCTGGTGATATCATATTCCAGGCCTTCGATGGAATTATTCAGCATTACTTCAGGATCCGCGCCTATTTTACTTTTCAGAAGTTGAAGCGGAACCGTTCTTGACTTATAGGTGACTATTGCTCCGGGGAAAACCAATTTTTGTGAACGACCGCTTTTGTCTTTTTCCTCCAGGTTGGTGGGAGTGAGGCCTTTCTCATTGAGTTGTTTATACAATTGAACTCTTTCTTTGTCATCCGGATTGGCAGATGGATCAATGAATTCATACTGTATATTTTCTCCGGCGTAGATTCTGTATTCATCCAGTAATTCTCTTGTACTGTTACGCAGACGTTTAAATGCAGGAGGTAAATCACCGTCGAGATATATTTTAAATGAGACTACATCTTTTAAATCTGATGCAATTTTTTTTGAAGATTGAGAAAGAGAATATCTTTTTTCAGCAGTAAAATCAAAGCGCGTGAAGAGCGAAGAGGCGACTACATTGACGAAAACAAGAATCAGCAGCAGCAACAAGAGTTGCAGGATACTTTGATTTCTGAGATTTCGAGAGGCCATAGGTTGAATTAGATCCTGATAAACATTACCATTTACGTTTCTCCAGAACGAATTTTGCCAGCACAAGGAAGAAAGCGGTGAGTGAAATAAAATACACTAAATCACGGGTATCAATAACTCCTCTGCTGAGTGAAGCATAATGCCTGGATATTCCGAATAAAGAAAATATGCTTCCAGCTCCATTTGCCGAAAGTAATCCTGAAAAGAAATCGAAGCCGGAATAAAAAAAGAAACAAAGCAATACTGCAACAATGAATGCAATGATTTGATTGTTTGTGAGTGAAGAAGAGAATACGCCAATTGCAGTGAATCCGCTGCACAGAAAAATCAAACCGATATAAGAACCGAATATACTGGCGAGATCAATATTTCCATAAGGTGAAGCAAGCCGATAAATGGAAATACAATAGATAAGCGTTGGAAGCAGTGAGAATAAAACCAGAATCACGGCTGCCAGGTATTTGGCTGTCACTATTTGCAAATCTTTCAGTGGCCTTGTGAGCAGTAATTCAATAGTTCCGGATTTGTTTTCTTCTGAAAACATTCTCATCGTGATAGCCGGAATCAAAAACAGAAAAAGCCAGGGTGCTAAAATAAAAAGTGCATCCAGGTTCGCGTATCCGTTGGAGAGAATATTAAAATCTGTTCCGGGAAATATCCAGAGAAACAGACCGGTGGTGAGAAGAAAGACAAGAATGACAACATACCCGATAAGGGAATTCAGAAAGCTGTCGATTTCTTTTTTGAACAGGGCAAACACAGGTGGAAATTAGCCCTCAAAAGTAGTTTTTTTTGATGTATCAAAAATGATTTGATTGAATCTTATACAAGGTTATTAACCGATTCTTGTCATTAAACTATCATTCGATTCCGGATTCAGAACTTATCAGAAATGACGAGTAAAATGCCTGGTTAACTTTTTATCAGTTTCTGAGAATAGACCTTATTTCCACACAGAACATTCACCAGATAAATTCCTGAAGGCAGATCCTGAATGTTGAATTCTTCTTTGATCAATGTGTTGGAATCGCTTATCCTGCTCGCAATCATATTTCCCCATCCTGTACAAATCTGAATGCTGACCGATTTTCTTTCAGGATTACTGAAGCTGATTAATGCAATTTCTTTGGCCGGATTTGGGAATACTTTTAATTCCTCAATTGACGAAACAGTATTCGAGGTTTCTCCTTTTCTTAATTCAACTGCATCAATAGACTGGCAACCGAATTCATCAGTAACAAGAACAGAATACGTTCCGGCATTTTTTACTTCCAGATGATCATCTGAGCTGTTGTCTGACCATAAATAACCAGCATAGCCGCCATTTGCTTTTAATGTAAACCCTGTACCCTCAGGTATTTCCCGGTCACCGCCTAAATCCACGACGGGCAATGCATGCAAATAGCCAAGTGATATCGGTATGAAGAAGGAACAACCGTTTTCTTCAGTCACAGAAACTGTATAGTTGCCTGCAGAAAGATGATCTGCATGAAGTGACGAACTGACTTCAGGTTCCCAATGCAGGCTATAAGCAGAATTGTTTCCTGACAAACTCAATTGAACAGATCCGTCTTCAGAATCTTCACAGGTTGCAGAATTCATTGAAGCCAGAGATAATTCGAGTCCTGTTCCGGGTACTTTTACCTGTGAAGAATTCATGCAACCATTCGCATCTTCAATATACAAAGTATGCCACCCGGCTTTTAACTGATTGGCGATTGATTCATTTCCACCTTCCGGTGACCATGAATAGCGGTACGGCATTGCGCCTCCTGTGACTGTTGCCTCGACACTTCCGGTATTGCGTTTACATTCTGTAGGATATACCTGTGTGCTAATTTCGATCGGTTTAGGTTCAGAAATAAAATAGTTCCGTCCAACCGAACAACCGAGGTCATCACTTATTTGGACTGAATACATTCCGCCTGTTAAATTCTCTGCCAGTGCAGAATTCAGAGATGGGTTGCTCCAGGAAAAGGAATAGGGAGGTTCACCACCTTTTACAGTTAAACTAATTTTTCCATCACTCTGCCCAAAGCAACTGACACCTTTGACAGTAGATGAAATTTCCAGTCTGACCACGAAAATGGAATAAACTCTGCTTTTTCTGACAATTTCCGGATTAGAGGATTCTGATGTGTATACTGTGAAATGATAGGCTTCATCACGTGCATCCTTCAGGCCGGGAGTCCAGCAAAAATGGCCTACCGGTGCAGATTTCCCCTCAGTTGTGAAAGAAGCCCCCGGAATTGAATTATCCCATTTCATCAGGATGGATTGATCCTCTGACACCAGATCAGTGAATACATCGAAACAAAGGGCATTTCCAGGGCATACAGAGGCCACAAAATCATTTGTTCCATCTATTCCACTAATGCTCAGAGCCGGATGGTCAACCTCTGAAATATCGTTAAAACCCTTATTTTCAGTAATTTCCTTTGAATTAGCAAGGTTTCTGAAAAGTAACATGAAGCCCAATACCATCAAAATCAAAATGATAGGGTATGGTGTAGCAGTTTTTCTGTAATGAGAAATGTTTCGCATGTTCCAGGTTTGAATGAACACAGGCAAAGTAGCCTCGTGACAAGCCTGAATCAATTATCTTCTGTTTACCTTTTTAAATATGACGTAAACGACTGAAATTCTGGTGTGAATAACCCATTACTTAAAGTACTGAAATGATTTTTTTATTCAAAAAAACAATCTTTTCATGATAATTTCATGTGCCCGAAATCGACGGATTGGGCAAAAAAAAGAGGCCGCTTTTTAGGGCGACCTCTTACGATGATGAATTATTCAGAATTATTCTTTTACAAGGCGAATAGTGTTCACCTGATCTGCATACTCAACTTTTACCATGTATACACCTGCAGGTAACTGGTGTACATCAATTGTTTTGTTGAAGTTATAATCAGCAGTTTCAGTTGATGTGAATACTTTATTGCCAATAATATCAGAAATTGTCACTGTAACATCAGTGTCTTTGATTTTAGCAATTGCCAAGACAACATTTCCACGTGCAGGGTTTGGAGACAATGTCAGAGCCTGTGAAGCAGCTGTGTGGTGATTTCCAACCGGACGTGCAGTTTGACATGTGATGAAAGTAACGTTTACAGCATCAAAATTCTCACATCCTGCAGCATTGCTAACCAATACTGAGTAAATTCCGTCAGCAGTTACATCCAGAGTTTGGTTGGTGCTGTTATCAGACCACAGGTAAGAAGAGTAACCTGGACCTGCATCAAGGGTAACAGTTGTTCCCATACAAGCAACAGTGTCCGGACCAAGGTCAACTGATGGAGCTGCATTTGTATAACCAATAGTTACAGAAGCATAAGCGCTGCAACCTGTGTAGTCAGTAACCATTACTGAGTAAGTACCCGGAGACAAATTGCTCACGCAATCAGTTGTGTCACCATTTGGCATCCAAGAATAAGTGTAAGGAAGGATACCACCTGAACCTACCACACAAGCAGTACCATCTTCACCATTCTGACAAGTTGCATCAGTTGAAGAAGAGATAGTGGCAGTAATACCTGATGAGTTGTTTACGATAGTATTGAGGTTAATGACACATCCTGTTTGGTTATCAATTACATCAACAGCATATGGACCTGCAGTCAGACCTGTAGCAGTAGGACCAGAACTAACATTTGGAGTCCAGTTGTAAGTAATGTTACCGCTACCACCCGTTACTGTTACAGTAACTGAACCGTCTGTTGCAAGACAGGTTGCAGGAGTAGAAGAGATAGTTGCTGAGATAAGAATACCGCCCATTACATCAACGTTTCCTGAAGCATGGCACTGGTGATCATCAGTAACAGTTACTGCGTAATTTCCGGTTGTGAGTCCGGTAGCTGTGGCAGTGGTTTGTGCGGAAGCATCATTCCACAAGTATGTATAAGCGCCGGAACCACCAGTTGGAGTTACAGTTGCTTCTCCGAATAGATTACCACAACCTGCGTCAACACTTGTCAGACTCAATATAATCGGAGCCGGCTCAGTGATGGTGAAGTATTGCGTACCAACACAACCATTCGCATCAGTGATGTCAACTGAGTAGTTACCCGCATAGAGGTGAGAAATACTTTGTGTATACAACTCACCTGTTGGAGTAGTCCATACAAAACTGAGTGGATTATTTCCGGTAGCAGTAGCCATCGCGGTTCCGTTATGATCACCGTGACAAGCAACAGAAGGAGTAGACGTCACATTCACTGTCATGTTAGACACAATGATCGAATAAGAATAAGTCTGTACACCATTTGATGGGCAGGCATTATCACGGACAGTTACAGTAAATGTATATGGTTGTGGACGTGCATCAGCAGGAGTAGGAGTCCAGCAGAAATGACCAACCGGACGAGGGCCACTCGTAGTGATGAATGTTGCACCAGGGATAGCCTGATTCCAGGACATTGTCAGAGTATCATTTGGATCAACGTCAGCAGAAATCACATCGAAACACAATTGACCGCCAATACAAGAAGTTGTATTGAAGTTGGTGGTTCCATTGATACCTGTTGCAGAAGGAAGAGTGTTGTTACACTGAACAGTGTAAATCTGCATATCACGCATTACACTACCAATCAGGACACCATTTCTCCATTCCTGAACGAGGATGGCGATTACACCGATTTCTGATTGTGTCGGGTGCAAAAAGATATCACCGGTAGTTTGGTTGATGCTTGCAGCAGGAACAGAAGTGATAGGGTTTGCGATAGAATAAGTTGGGTTATAAGCCAACGGATCGTTCGCGTTGTTTTTTGGAGGAATGAAGAAGTAAACGAGAGAGTCACCATCGGCGTCAATTACACCATGGTTATAAAAATTATCCTGTCCGATACATTCGAATGCAATTGGAACGTTTGAGAATGTTGGAGAGTTATTATCGAATATCGTGTTGTTGAGGTAAGCCTCAATGTACAGATTATCACCACTTGCATTTGCAATTGTAGTGATCGCCTGGTTACGGCAGCAGTCAGAAACACTGAACACCCAGTCCGGACATTGTGCAGGAACAGTCACCGTAGTTTGGTAGACCCATTCCTGGATACCAGGAGCTGTACCGCCATTACATGTGGTCAGAGTACCATCACATGTGTAGGTGATTTCTTGTCCTGTTCCCGGAATTGCATCCAGAGTAAAGAACTGAGAGAAGTTGTTACAGGTAGAGGAGCTCAATGTAAGAGACTCCGAAGTAGGTGCCGGGATACCGAAACAGTCCCGGTACAAGGTAAACGTAACGAGATATTGGCCATTGCCGACATACTCATACGTCAAATCAGCTCCTGCCATGTGACTGGCGAAGGAATTATTCGCGCTGAACACCGTGGCAACAAGAATCAACAGAGTCAGTTTTGTTCGCAGGACCCTGTTCATACATGCTTTGTAGATTGTTTTCATCATCGTTGTAATTGGGTTGGTTTGTTTTGCTTAATTACTGGAATATGTTGTAAAAGTAATTCTGAATTGGCTGAAGACTTAAATTCTTATGTAAAGCATTTCCTCTGATTGGCGAGTGGGAGAAAATTCCCTGTGAAAATAATGCATCCAAGAATTCTATTTTGTTTCAAATGTATCACAATAGTACCGATTAAATCCATGCCAGACAAGGCTTGCAGTAATTTTAACTACTTGTCGGCCAACTTTTCTCGAGGCTCAAAGCCACTGGTGGCGCAGAAAATAACACTTTTGTCTTCGCCCAGGTAGTTTTGAACAATGTTGAAAACCTGTAATGGTCGAGGCTTTCAGCATTCTCCCAGATACTATATGTAAAATAAACATTATCGGAATTCAGGGAATGCCATAATTCCAAATGCTGACAACCGGGGAAAGAGCGGATCTTTTCACAGGCTGATGAAAAAACGCTTTCAAATTCAGCGGTTTTATCCGCATGAAATGTCATTTGCACAATTCTAACGATCATAAAATTCGATTCGTATAGGATCCATCATTTTTAAACCAAGCAGCAATGCTGCTGAATCATGGTTTAGAGCGATTTCTAAAAATCCTTGTCGGTTAAAAATTGCAACAATTTCCCCGATTTCTACTTCATGATAATGTGCACTGATCTTATTGATATCATATAGCTGCTTTCGCAAAAAGATCGTAAAATCTCTATTTCTTCTTTCCCGTTCAAAAAGCTCTTTATCAACATTCACAATCACATTACCGAAAGAATCAATATACAATATCGTTGCCCGAATACTGTCACTGTCAACAGTTGGTTGCGCCAGATAACTTTGATGCACTGATGGATGAGCTTCACCCAGCTCGGAAATTTTTGCCCCTTTTACCAAGGCTATCAAGGAATTCATCAGGATTGTCGATTGTTCTTCTTCCGAACAATTTACTGGCAGTACAATGCGGACAATTTCCATTGAAGTTTCACCAAGCAGCAAAGAAAATATTCCGCTGTCCTGACCTACAAAATAGTGATCATTCGCAGATACTATCAACAAATCCGTATTCTGAGATTTTTGAGTGGAATCCGCCGCGTTCAATCCAATATAGTGAATGGTTCCTTTTGGAAACCGCTTAAAAACACTCTTAAGAATAAATGATGCCTGAAGTATATTAAAATGTTCAACGTCATGCGTAACATCAATCAGCTGAATTTCCTGATATAGCCCGATAAGTTCACCCTTGAATGCGGCAACATAATGATCTCTCAATCCCCAATCCGTAGTTAATGTCAGTAATGCCATTGTGCCAATCGCTCAAACGTGCTGTGTTGATAACTTGTATTTTCAGCAGAGCCAAAAGTAACGAGTTTTAGGTAGTATTGAAACGTCGTATCTAAAGGGCTATTCACAATTCAGTGTTATTAGCCAAATGGATTTTTTATTGATGTCTAACCCTAAACCTAAAAGCCTTGAGTGAAGTAATAATTCCTATCGATACCTTCAATCCTGTAGAATTTTTCGGAGTGAATGACAGTAATCTGGAAGTTATCCGACGCAATTTCCCCGAATTGAAACTGGTAGCCAGGGGAAATGAAATAAAAGTGATTGGAGATGAAAAAAACATTCATCTTTTTAGTGAAAAAATAAACCGACTTATACAGCATTATCAAAAATTCGGCAGTCTTACACCTGATAATGTGGAGCATTTTCTGGCCGATAAAAACGGTAAAGATGGCACGCCGCCGGCTCCGCCTACAGATGTACTTGTTTTCGGCCAGAACGGAATCATGGTCCGGGCACGTACCGCCAACCAGAAGAAAATGGTTGAAAGCTCGGAGAAAAATGACATCGTTTTCGCCATTGGTCCGGCCGGAACCGGTAAGACATATACTGCAGTAGCTCTTGCAGTTCGGGCTTTAAAAAACAGAGAGATAAAAAGAATCATTCTGACCCGTCCCGCAGTTGAAGCCGGAGAAAATCTTGGTTTTCTTCCAGGCGATCTGAAGGAAAAAATTGATCCTTATTTGCGACCTTTGTATGACGCATTGTATGATATGATTCAAGGCGAGAAGGTGAAGAACTATGTGGAAAATGGAATCATTGAAGTTGCTCCGTTGGCTTTCATGCGCGGACGAACTCTCGATAACGCGTTTGTCATTCTCGATGAAGCTCAAAATGCAACTGAAAGTCAGTTGAAAATGTTCCTTACACGTATGGGTCCTTCTGCTAAATTTATTGTTACCGGTGATGTGACTCAAATTGACCTTCCACGGAATCAACCATCAGGATTGATTCAGGCAATAAAAATTCTCTCCAATATCAAAGGCGTGGATTTTATTTACCTCGATTCTCAGGATGTCGTTCGACATAAACTCGTAAAAGAAATTATTGAAGCTTACAATAAATAAAGTTTGTAATGAATACTACCATGAATACTGTGTCGGATGCTATCCGGGAAACAAATTTTCAATTCAAAGGACAAACTTCTTTCTACAAAGGAAAAGTAAGAGATGTCTACACGATTGAAAATAAATTCATGGTGATGGTGGTGAGCGACAGAATTTCAGCCTTTGATGTAGTACTGCCAAGAGCCATTCCTTTCAAAGGACAAGTGCTGAATGAAATTGCTGCTTACATGTTGCGATCTACCGCTGATGTTGTGCCTAATTGGGTTCTGGATGTGCCGGATCCCAATGTGACGATAGGAAAGATGTGCACTCCGTTTAAAGTTGAAATGGTGATACGAGGATATTTATCCGGACATGCATGGAGGGAATACCAGAGCGGAAAGAGAGTGTTGTGCGGTGTGCGTATGCCGGATGGTATGAGGGAAAACGATAAGTTTCCGAATCCGATCATTACCCCAACAACAAAAGCTTCCTTCGGTCATGACATGGATATTTCCGCTGAAGAAATTATTTCGAAAGGAATTGTTTCGGAAAAAGATTATGAGCAACTGGAAAAATACACCCATGCAGTGTATCAGCGTGGAACCGAGATGGCTGCTAAAAGGGGATTGATATTAGTAGATACGAAATATGAATTTGGAAAATTTGATGATGAAATTTTTCTCATCGATGAAATTCATACCCCTGATTCTTCCAGATACTTTTACGCGGAGGGTTATAAGGAAAGACAACAAAGGGGAGAAGCTCAAAAGCAATTGTCAAAAGAATTCGTAAGACAATGGCTGATTGAAAATAATTTCCAGGGAAAAGAAGGACAGGTTGTACCCGAAATGCCGGATAACTGGGTGGATCAAATTTCTCGCAGATACATTGAACTGTATGAAAAATTAATCGGACAGGAGTTTGTTCGCCAGGATACATCCAATCAACTGGATCGTATCGAACAGAACATCACGACCGCTTTGTCAAAATTAAACTGACACTAAGGATTTTTCAGTCCGCTAAGAATTTCCTGAAAATCAGCTCTACTTCTCAACGCTGCAAAGTCGGCTTCGTTTTCTATTTTACTCCTCCTGTTAATTCCTAACTGCACTGACTTTTTGATTGATGCAATCGCCAGATCAGGTTGATTCTTTTTTGAAAGCAGGCAAGCTTCAAGAAACGGCTGTTCAGAATTTTCCGGATCAGCAATTCCGTACACAGCAATTGCTTTCTCAGCACCCGCTAAATTTTCCTGCTTTAATCCATTGGAAGAAAAAGAATAGGCTGCCAGAGAAATAAAACCAAGTAAACGTTGATCACTGGCATTCTCTTTATTTCCCTTTAATCTTTTTACTTCGGATTCCCACCAGGTCAAAGGTGCAGCTTCAAATGCCTGGACATATTGTTGTTTTCGCATATTCTCATCGGCAACAAGCTTTTCTTCTTCTTTTTTTCTTTTGATCAGAATTGGATTTTTTTCAAGTTCTGCAAGTTCTTTTTTGCATTCAGTTTCCACGCTGTTTCCATGATTGAAAGCACACATTTGCTTCAGAGTTTTTTCACGAACCAAAACATCCTTACTTTTCAATTTGCTTTTCTGAATATCGAGGTATTTTTCACAGAGATTCTTTTTGATCTGTGAAGAAACAGTTGCAGATGACAGTTGCGTCCAGATAAATGCGAGCTCGAAAGTGGAAGAGTCAGGCCATTCGTGTTTCCCATTCCATTCATCAAGTGCATGAAGAATGGAAAGATTATCCAATGAAACATCAAATCCTTCCACTTCGGTAAAATTCATATCATTTATTCCTGCAAAACCAAGTGCAGGCGGAAGAGTCTGGATATTCCCCGCCGGGAAAGCAGCTCCGCAATATACTACTGAACACATTTCAGGATGCATTGAAGCCGCAGCCAACGCGGCTTTAGCGCCACCACTGAAACCTGCGACAGATATATTCTGTGAACTTGCTTTGAATCTCAAAATGGCATCATTGCTCATTGAACCGGCAATTGCATTGCTCTGATCGAAGTTCATTCCGTTTTCAGAAGTATTGGAACCGATAAGAATTACATTGTATTTTTCTGCTAAGCCCTTATACTTTGAAACAGGTAATGAACCATCGGCATGCGGATCAAAAAATAACAGAGCGGGCAGTTGAGCCTTTTCATTCCAGGAGGAGGGAAGGTATACTGAAATTAATTGATTGCCTGCTGAACTTGAAATTGAAGGGTAAAATGAATTGGCTTTCCAAACCTCTTGTGTTGTTGCTCCCGGAGTCACTGATTTTTTTTCCTGATTTTTTTCATGACGATCTGAACATCCCGAAAGAAGAAAAACAAAGAACAGAACTTGAATAAGAGGTAATCTGTTCAACGGTACAAAGAATGAATTCATGAAATTTTGTTTTTCTAATAATATCCTTTTTTCACTATTAATTGTAAAGAGTTGATGTAAAGATACGTATCATCCTCTTTGAAACATTGATTTGTTTGATTAGAAAGATGCATTCTCCAAAAATCAGTACTGTTCTTACTGAATGACATTCATTTCTCCTGAATTATTTTTTCTAATTCATTTTTTCTGATGAAAGAAAGTGATTCAGATCAAAGTTTTCATTTTTCGATTCCCGAATGTATTCCTTTCTTTGTCGAATGAGAGAAGATGCCCTCGTGCGAAGGATTCATGAGTTGACACAATCCTATACTTTTCAGGAGCCACTGGCGAGGTATCTGAAAAACTATTTTTCAGAACACCGGAATATGGGCGCCCGCGACAGACGGGAGACCCGCGAATGGATGTATAATTATTACCGCTTGGGGAATGTTTTATCCAATGAAGACTTCAATACACGCCTCTGCATTGCTAATTTTTTATGTAGCGACAAATCGTATCCGTCTCTTGAGGTTTTATTGAGTCAGTCAGGAACATTGGATGTATCATTTGTTGAAAAGAATTTGGATGAAAAAATCAACTACGTTCGTTCTCTTTTTCCTGCTTTCAATTTGGAAGACATTTTTCCTTTTCTAAATGAAGTGAGTAAGAGATTGAACAAACAAGCTTTGTTGCACAGTTATTTTACTCAACCCTTTGTTTGGATAAGGGTACGACGAAAGTATTTGCAGGATGTAAAAGATGAATTGATTGAAAAATCAATTTCATTTTTTGAAACCACAGAACAAACCCTGGCATTGGCTTTCAGAAACAGTTCTGCCTTGAATACTTTGCATGCATTTGAAAAAGGGTGGTTTGAAATTCAGGATTTAAATTCCCAGAAGACTGGAAATTTCTTTTTTGCGAAAGAAGGTGAAAAGTGGTGGGATGCCTGCGCAGCATCAGGAGGGAAAAGTCTCCTGCTGAAAGACATTGAGCCGGGAGTGGATCTGTTGGCGACAGATAACCGGGAAACAATTTTGAATAACCTGAGATTGAGGATGGCCCGGGCTGGTGTCGGTGGGTTCAGAGTAGAAGTGTTGGATTTATTGCATGAGAATGGCTTAAAAACAGGCGCATTATTCGATGGAATTATTGCGGATGTTCCCTGCAGTGGATCAGGTACTTGGACCAGAACGCCGGAAAATTTGAAAAGCTTTAATTCTGATTTACTCTCAGGACACTTTGTACCTCTGCAGCGTAAAATTGTATCAAACCTTACAGTTTCGCTAAAAAAATCTGGCACCCTCGTTTATATCACATGTTCCATTTTTGAGAAAGAAAATGAAGGGAATATTGCCTTTTTTGAACAAAAATTGGGTCTTCGGACCGAAGCTTTTCAATATTTGGAAGGATCTGAAACAGGTTCGGATACATTGTTTGTAGCAAGGCTCAAAAAGAAAGCTTGAATTTCGCTTGAAATTTTGATTTCAACTTAGAGAAATCGCTATTTTCTTTCCAAAAAACGGGATTTATCAGAAACTAAAGCTATTAGAAATAGTATAAAAAGAAATAGCACAGTATTTCTTGTAAGTCAAATGATTACCAGAACAAAAGTTTGGATTTTTCTTGTTTCGATTTTTATCAGTGCCACTGCTTTGGCTCAAACCAATGCTGTGTCAGAAAGTGATCTGAAGAAGAAAGCGGATAAGTCGTACAGCGACGGAGAATATGACGCGGCAATGCCTTTGTATTCGCAGCTACTGAGTTTGTATCCTAAGGATGCAAGCTACAACTATCGTTATGGAGTCTGCGTGATGCAGGCAGGAAAAGAAAAAGTCAATGCAGTTAGTTTTTTAGAATTTGCATCTACACAACCCAATACTGATGCAGATGTTTGGTATTACCTCGGTAAAGGCTATATGCTTGCAGGAAATTTTCAGGGAGCACAAAAGAGTTTGGAAAAGTTCAAACAAACCGGTTCATCTGCTAAAGTAAAAAAGCTTGAAACAGATTTGTTGATTTCAAATTGTTCTAATGCAGAGGAGTTGATGAAATCAAGAAGAAATGTTGCTGTGATCGATGCGAAAGAAGTGAGCAGAACAAACTTCTACGCTGCATTTGATTTTTCAGATGCAAATGGTAAAATGTTGCCCACCGCAGAAAAATTTCTGACCGGAACAGACAAAGATCTTCAGATCTATCCAACCATGTTTTTGTCGAAGGATGGACAGATTCTTTATTATTCAAGTTATGGTAAAAACAGTTTAGGCGGGAAAGACATTTACCTCCGTAGAAAAATGACAAACGGAGATTGGGCTGAAGCAGAAAATCTCGGATCAACAGTAAACACCGCCGAAAACGAAGATTATCCTGTACTCGATAAGGATGGAAGAACATTGTATTTCAGCAGTCGCGGGCATAACAGCATCGGCGGTTATGATTTGTACAAAACGCAATTTGATCTGAATACAGGAAAATGGTCAACACCTCAGAATCTTGGAATTCCTATAAACACGGTTGATGATGATTTCTTGTACTTGCCTACATTGAAAGGTGAAAAAGCAACCTATGCAACTGAACTGGATGCACCTTCAGGTAAAATAATTATTCGTACAATCGATGTAGGTGATGTAAGCAATGACTTAGTCTCTATCAGCGGTACATATTTTTCTTTGGATCAGGTAACCAGAAGAGATGCACGGGTAACTGTTTTACGAACCAGTGATCATGGCATAATTACAAGTGTACGAACTGACCCACGCACCGGTCGATATGATTTGGTATTAGAACCCGGCATGGAATACACACTTGTTGTAGAAGGAGGTAGTTACCTTCCTCACGCGGAAAATTTTACTTTACCTGTCATGCCAGGTGCAAGTTTACGTCAGGAAGTCAAGCTGAATAAAACAAAGGAAAAAGAAGAAATGACTTTGGTAAATTTCTTCACACCACTTGCTGCTTCAGGAAATCAGGCTCTTGCCACGTCTGATGTTCCTACTGAAACTATTTCCAAATCATATGATCTTAGTAGCAAAGACAGCAGTGATTTGATTCCTGTTAAAATTGAGAATGATGTTGTTTATGTAGCTGCACCTACATCTAAAACTGCAGCTCCCGGTGATCAGACTTCTATTTCCAGCACAAATCAAACACAGGAAAATGTCACTTCCCGACAATCAAATGCTGATAATTCAACTATCACACAACCGGAAGATACAACAGAGAATTTAGCCGATGCAGGAAAAAATAAAAAAGAGAAATACGATCCGTATCTGGAAAAACCTCTGACTGCTGATGAGTTGAAACAAAAGGAAGATGAGGAAACCCGGACAAAAGAAATTGTTCTGGAAGAAAAAGGAAAAATTCAGGAGGTGGATGTCAATGTAAGCAATGACGAATTGGCGAAAATGGCTTTTGATGATGCACGTTCAATAGAAACAGAGTCGATTGCTTTAAAAAATGAAGCAGCTTCACTCAGAAGCCAAGCTGTATCAAAAGACAGTCTTTCCGGAGTTCTGAAGTTGGAATCAGATCAGATGAAAGTGAAGGATCCGGATAAGTCACAAGCGCTGTTGACGCAATCGGAGGAGAGTCATAGCGAAGCCGAACAACTGGCACATCAGGCTTCTTTACTGGAAGAACAATCATCACAAAAAGCTACTGAAGCAAAACTTGCCCTTGAAGATGCCAAACAGATTGTGCTTGCTGCCTCTGAAAAGAAATCACTTGCAGCTTCCGGTTCTCCTAAAAAGGGTAGTGTAAAATCAAACACAACCGGAGGAAATCAAACGGCTGAGACTGTAAAGCCTGCTTCCGGAGGAGAAGTTACGCCATCTCAGGATTCTAATGCATCCGGACTCACAAACGCGAAGAATGCTGCTGCAGATGAAAGTCAAAATTCACCATCGAAAAGCAATGATGCAAATTTAGCAGTCAATCAGAATTCTAATCAGGATTCAAAAAATGAGCTGAATCAAAACCTTCCGAAAACAGAATCCACCGAAGTGGCTGATGGCAAAGTGAATACCGGGAATTCAAATCCGGCAGGAGAAAATTCTCAAAGAGCTGCAAATTCAAATTTGAATGCTGAAAATAAAAATGTTTCAAAAGAACAGAATACCGGAAATGGTGTGAGTGATACTCCGGCGCAAAAACGGAACGAAGATAGATCTGTACAAAGTAATTCGGATCAATCTGTTGAAAGTTCAAATCCGGCTTTGGCAACAAAAGAGAAAACATCAGATCAGTCAGCCAAATCAAATGTACAGACTTCTGAACAACCTACACAGAATGCCGAGCCTGCATCTGCAAATAAAAGTGAACCAGTTAATCAAAATGAGTTAGCGGCAAATGAAAAAAAATCAGATGCTGAAAAAAATATCGGCGCTTCACCTCTGAACGACAATAAAACAGGTGAGGAGAAAAATCAGGTAGAGAATTCAAAAACAACTTCCGGAGACAATAGCATTAAAACTGCTATCAATACTGAACAGATTGCGAGTTCAACAAAAAAGAATAACAGTGAAATATCAGGTACAGCAGCTCAGGAAAAAGAAAGTGCCTCTGGAATAAATGAATCCGAAATAAAAAACTCGGAAGCTCCTGCACAATCTGCACAAGAAATTGAATCTGCCAGAAAATCAGATAGACAGAATTCCGGTGAACAAGAGAATCTTGCTCTGAATAATTCTGCTGAGCCTTTAAAAACCAGTAGTGTTCCTGTCCGCACAAATTCCACTTTTTCCGGAACATTAACCGAAGCAGGTGTGAATATGATTCCGAATCTGAAACAGGAGGCATTGACAGCATACAAAGGTTATGAAGACAATATTGTTCAATCTAAAAAGCTTGCAGCGCAATCTGAAAAATTGCAAATACGTGTAGCGGGAATGAAAATATCTCCGATGCGCGACAGTTTAATTGTTGTTTCAAACGATTTAAGTCACGAATCAATTAAAAACTGGCAGGAAGCTCAAAAGCAATTGAAGGAAGCGAAACAAATAGATCCGGATGTAGATCAAAAAGTTCAGGAGTATAAATCAAGTCCTGCATATACTTTGAACACAAATTCAAATCTTGCATCAAATACAAACCCGGTTTCAACTCAAGCAAGCAAAAATAGTCATTCTGCTTCTTCAGGTACAGAGAAAGCAAATACTATTTCCGGCTCTGATGTGAATACAGTAAATAAAGAATCGGCGGTTCAAGACAATAGTGTGGTACAAAATGCTGACAGCAGAAGTTCTGTTCCGGCAGCACAACAAAACAGTGGAATTTCATCTTCTCCTTTGAGTCAGGAATCAAAAGATCAAGCTCAAAATGATGGAACTGTAAGTGGAAATGTTCCTCAACAAACTATTGATCGTAACAACACAAATAAATCAGGAGGTAATCTGACTGAGAAAACAAGTCCGGCTCCAAAAAATTCTGATGTAACAAAAGGAGCAGAAATCAAATCTCAACCTACGGAAAATACAAGTACTGCATCCGATAATATTACATCAGTTAAGAATGAAAATCTGAATTCAGAAAATGAAGGAAATAGTTCTGTTCAAAGCAGTCAGGCAAATGGACAGAATCCCGCAACCAATACGAATGATAATCCATCCAATTCTTCTACCACAGAAAATTTGGCTTCAACAAAATCAAAAACAGGTGATGAATCTGCTACTCAGCCTTTAGCTGAGAATTCTGCTTCGATAAAAACGAAGGATGAGAATGTTACTCCTGCAAATCCGCCAGCAATAAAGAGCGAGGAGACTAACCGTCAGAACCCTGTTGTTACTAATGAAACTAATAAATCTGAAATTCAACCAGCGAATGAAAACAACAAGACTGAGTTGAATCCTTCCAATAATGGATTGAGTCAGGCGAAAACCGAAAAGAACGATGGAAGCAACAAAGTTGAAAGTGGAAATTCAGGTTCCGGCAAAGCGAATCCTGTACCATCCAATTCAGGAAATGCTGATCAGTCGAAGCCCGGACTTGCGAATAATTCAACCCCTGTAAAAGTGGATGTAAGCACATCACAGCAAGGTTCATCTGCTACATCACCTGCAGGAGAAAAAACTTCAACACCGGCAAATGTTAATCCGGATGTAAATTCTAATCCGGCTAAAATTCAGTCAAGCGGAAACGAAAACCTGACCGCTAATTCGAAGAAAGAAAATAGTTCGGGAAATATCAATGATAATCCGGAAATAAAATCACAGCCTCTTCCTGAGCAATTGGATACTACGAAAGAGGAATATCCGCGTTATATAAAAATCCAGAAAGATATTAATGCAGCTCAGGTGGAAACCATCAACATTTTTGCTTCAGCGATTAACCTGAACAAAATTGCGGTTGAACAGAAACAAAAGCAATTGGATTTGCTGGATGAAGCGGATAGAACACCTGATCCAGACAAGAAAAATAAACTGTTGAAGGAAGCAGAAAAACTGAGGAAGTCATCTCTGAAAAATGAAGCTGATTCAAAAATTAAATTTACTGAAGCTCAGCAAAAGACTTCAGAAGTAAAAGTGTTGACCTGGCAAATGGAATCCGTGAAGAGCAAATTGGTTCTTCCTTCTGCTCAACCTGATCAGTCTGCTTCGAAGCAGGATAGTCAGACATCACCTGTTGCTGTGAATACCAATCCATCAGTTCAAAGTATTCCGACAACTGAAGCTCCTGCGCAATCTCAACCAACAACAAGTGTTGCATCTAAAGAAGCAGAAAGCAATCCATTTGTTGCAGCAAGTCAGCCTGCTGTATTGTTAAGTGCTGAAGAAAAAGAAACGATGGCAGCATCTGTTTTTAGTAAGAGTCCTGAGCCTGTATATTCAGATACTAAACCCATTCCAATTAATCCTGCTTTGCCGGAAGGTTTAGTGTTTAAAGTACAGGTGGGAGCTTTCCACAAACCGATTCCTAACGAAACGTTTAAAAATCTGCAGCCTGTCTCGGGTGAAAACACAAGACCGGGTTGGATAAGGTATTGCGTAGGAATGTTCAAGACTTTTGAACCTGCCAATGTGGTCAAAAAAGACCTTCGCAAGAATGGATTTAAGGATGCATTTGTTGTTGCTTACTTCAATGGAAATCGCATTTCATTGGGAGAAGCTTATGCTATTCTCAACAAGCCGGGAACTGATTTGAGGGGAGTATATGCACAGGAGAATTCCAGAGAAATGGCCATGTTGAACGATATGAATATTCACGATGATCATTCCGGAACGCCGGTTCGTGATGAGGATGCAAGACAATTTTATGGAGCCGATTTCAATAAATATGCAAGATTAACAGAAGGTACAGGAGCATCTGAAGATAATGTTAACAATGCAGGAACTGTTGCAGATGCAAGTATCCCCGGTGGAATTGTGTATGCGGTTCAGGTAGGTGTATACAGAACATCAACACCACCATCCTTGCTTACTTCACTTCAGCCATTGTATACTGAGCCTATTAACAAAGGATTGTTCCGCTATACGAATGGCAGATATTCATTCTATTCTGAAGCAGATTCTGCAAAAAGAATTGCTGTGAATACGGGAGTAAAAGATGCATTCATCATTGTATTTAAAAATGGCAGACGCATATCCTTAGCCGGATTGGGAGCATCGACAAATGCAAAGAGCAACTCTGAACCTGTTTCTGTAAATTCAGCCGGAAGTAAAACTGCTGAAGCATCACCTGCAGTAGAACCGAAATCATCAGGCTCTGCTGTAACCGAAGGAATTGTTTTCAGAGTCCAGCTTGGAGCATTCAAAAACAATGTACCATACCAAATGGTCGAAGCCTTTTTGAAGATTACTGATAAAGGAATCAGCCAGGAAACAGACAAGCGAGGACTGCATATTTTTTACACCGGTTCTTTCACGGATTACACAAAAGCGATGCAGCTCAAAGAGGAAATTGTGAACCTTGGAGTAAAAGATGCCTTCGTGGTTGCGCTAAGAAACGGGGAAAGAATCCCAATTTCTGAGGCTTTCAAGGCACTTCGGAATTGATTATTTCTAAACTTTTCTTATTTTTACAATCATAAATTGTAGAAATAAGCCATGAACCTTTCCGGAACATCACACGATCTGGAATTTAAAGAAGTTGTCGACGAGAAAGTCGTCGAAGCTCGCCAGCGGGATCTTGTCCTGTTTAATGATGACGTCAACACCTTTGACTTCGTGATTGAAGCATTGATCGAAGTATGCAATCATGATTCCCTGCAGGCGGAACAATGTACCTATATTGTTCACTACAATGGTAAATGCGTCGTCAAATCCGGATCTTATTCCGATTTGAATCCAATGCGGGAAGCATTGTGTGACCGCGGACTTTCCGCTGTAATCAAATGACCAGATTCTTTCCTGTATTTTAATAATCATCGGGATTCACCGGTGGTACAGCTTTTGTTTTCTTATTTCCAAAATCTATCTCCATGAAAAAGAACCTGCTTGCTGTCTCTATGTTCGTCTTGTTATTTATTTCCTGTTCCAAAGTTCCAATTACCAAGAGGAAACAATTAAATCTTCTTCCAGAGAGTGAAATGATGTCCATGGCACTTACCAGCTACAAAGAATTTCTTGGACAGCATCCTCCTGTGCTGAGCGGAAACGATGCGAGTATGGTAAAGAATATTGGTGCAAAAATTTCCGCTTCCGTGACGAAATACATGAATCAGAACGGGTATGCAAAACGAATTCAGGGATACAATTGGGAATTTAATCTTGTCAACTCTCAGGAAGTAAATGCTTGGTGTATGCCCGGTGGAAAAGTAGTTGTATACAGCGGGCTGTTACCGGTTACTCAGGATGAATCCAGTTTAGCCATTGTGATGGGACATGAAATCGCGCATGCGGTAGCACGGCATGGAAACGAACGCATGAGTCAGATGTTGGCTGCACAGGCCGGAGGAATGGCGGCGGACGTTTTGCTTGCACAAAAGAGCGCGCAGACAAAAACTATTTTCATGACAGCATATGGTGTTGGAACGACGCTGGGAACATTGGCTTATTCAAGAACTCATGAAACGGAGGCGGATAAGTTGGGATTGATCTTCGCGGCAATGGCAGGTTATGATCCACAAAAGGCGATTGCATTTTGGGAACGCATGGCCGCGCAAGGCGGAGCAAAGCCACCGGAATTACTCAGTACACATCCAAGTGATCAGACGCGGATCAAAAACCTTAGAGAATTCATGCCCACCGCATTAAAGTATTATCATCCCGGAACGAAGTGAAAGAATTTGCGGAATTGATTTTTAATCTATCTTTGCGCCCTCAAATTCAGCAAAAGGACCCATAGCTTAACTGGATAGAGCATCTGACTACGGATCAGAAGGTTGGGGGTTCGACTCCCTCTGGGTCCACACAGAATTAACCGGATCATCTTTGGTCCGGTTTTTTTGTGCAGTTTTTTCAAAATTCCGTTGAAAAGTCATGTGGAAACAGCCAGAAAATCGGCTTAAAAACAAGGAAAGCGATTATCTTTGTGTCCGGATTTTCAACTATAAAATTTATCGAGTTTGGCACTAATCAAATCAATTTCAGGAATAAGAGGAACGATAGGCGGGAAACCGGGAGAAGGTTTGACACCGGTTGACATCGTCAAATACACTGCAGCCTACGGAACGTGGCTCATGAACAATTTGCAGAAAAGTTCGCGCAAACCACTCGTAGCCATTGGCAGAGATGCACGTATATCCGGAGAGATGGTACAGAACCTTGTTGCCGGAACTTTAAAAGGTCTTGGCATTGATGTAATCTATCTCGGCCTGTCAACCACTCCGACAGTTGAAATGGCTGTTAAAGAATTGAAAGCAGACGGAGGGATCATCCTTACTGCAAGTCATAATCCTAAACAATGGAATGCATTAAAACTGCTGAACAATCTGGGTGAGTTTATCTCCGCTTCAGATGGAGCAGAAGTATTGCGAATTGCAAACGAAGACGCATTTACATTCGCGGAAGTGAATAAGCTTGGTAAATACACAACTGAGCCTCATTATCACCTCAAACATATCGACAAAATTCTAGCTCTTCCATTGGTTGACGTAAAAGCAATCAAATCCAGGAAATTCAGAGTGGTGATTGATTGTGTCAATTCTTCAGGTGGTATTGTGTTGCCGGCTCTTTTGAAAGCGCTGGGTGTAGAAGAAATTATTGAATTGTATTGTGATCCGAATGGACAGTTTCCTCACAATCCTGAACCATTACCGGAACACCTTGGCGATATTTCCAAAGAAGTCAAAAAGCGAAATGCTCATCTTGGTATCGTTGTCGATCCGGATGTTGACAGACTTGCGTTGGTGTGTGAAGACGGAGAAATGTTCGGAGAAGAATATACTCTTGTCGCTGTAGCTGATTACGTCCTGAAGAATAAAAAGGGAAACACAGTCTCAAACTTATCCAGTACACGAGCTTTGCGTGATATCACAGAGAAAGCAGGAGGAAAATATTTTGCCGCGGCTGTTGGGGAAGTAAATGTAGTAGAAGCCATGAAAGAACATCATGCCGTGATCGGTGGCGAAGGTAATGGCGGTATTATTTATCCTGAATTGCATTATGGACGTGATGCACTTGTCGGAATTGCCTTGTTCTTAACACATCTTGCACAAAGCGGGAAGTCAACTTCCATGCTTCGCTCCACGTATCCGAATTATTATATTTCCAAGAACAAAATTGAACTGACTCCGGAAATTAATGTGGATAAAATCCTCGATGGAATTCAAACGAAGTACAAGAAACAGCCGATTAATACGATTGACGGAGTAAAAATTGAATTCGATCGTGAATGGGTTCATTTGCGTAAAAGCAATACAGAACCTATTATTCGGATCTATGCTGAAAGTCAAAGCCAGACGACTGCTGAAAACCTGGCTGAAAAGATAATCTATGATATCAAGGATATGATCAGCGAAAAATCAATGCGTTGATTTCATTTGATACATTCTGAATATAAAACAGTTTAGCGAACGTAAGACATGAGAGTATATCTCGACAATGCTGCAACAACTCCTCTTGATCCTGAAGTGCTGGAGGCAATGTTACCGGTTCTAAAGAATGGATTTGGCAATCCTTCTTCCATTCACGCATTCGGAAGAGAAGTAAAAACAGCAATTGAAACTTCCCGTAAAACTGTCGCGAAAATTCTTCACGCTTCACCGTCTGAAATTTTCTTTACTTCCGGTGGAACTGAAGCAGACAATACCGCGATTTTTTGTGCAGTTCGTGATCTGGGAGTGAAGTCAATTATTACTTCCAGACTGGAACATCATGCAGTTCTCCATACGGTAGAAGAACTGCAAAAGGAAGGCAGGATTAAACTGAGTTATGTTGATCTGGATGAGAAAGGCAAAGTGAAACTTGATCATCTTGAGTCACTTTTGAAAGCGAATGAAGGAAGTCTTGTTTCTCTCATGCATGCCAATAATGAATTAGGGAATGTGCTTCCGTTAAAAGAAGTTGGCGAACTTTGTAAGAAATACAATTCTTTTTTTCATAGTGATACAGTTCAGACTATGGGACATTTCCCGATAGATTTAAAAGATCTGTATATTCATTTTATCACATGTGCAGCGCATAAATTTCATGGACCGAAAGGCATTGGATTTATTTACATCAGCAACAAGGTTAAAATTTCGCCTTTCATTTTTGGCGGTGCGCAGGAAAGAAATATGCGCGGGGGAACTGAAAATGTGTATGGAATTGTTGGCCTTGCAAAAGCATTGGAACTCGCCACAAGCCACATGGAAGAGCACAAGCAGAATATTCTTGGCCTGAAGAAATACATGAAAGAGAAACTGGTGGAGAATATTCCCGGTATTCAGTTCAACGGAGATTCCGCAAGCGATGACAGTTTGTATACTGTATTGAATGTCGCTTTTCCGCCTTCTGAAGGTTCTGAAATGTTACTTTTTAATCTTGATATTGCAGGGATTGCCTGTTCCGGTGGCAGTGCCTGTTCATCAGGCAGTAACGCAGGTTCTCATGTATTGAAAGCAGTATATGGAGAAGTGGACAGACCTTCTGTTCGTTTTTCATTCAGCAAATACAACAAAAAGGAAGAGATAGATTTTGTACTCGAAAAACTCAAAGAGATGTACAGTGTCAAAGTTTCCTGAAGGAATTATAACAAAGGGTTGACAAAATTGTCAACCCTTTGTGTTTTATATTGGTGAATGCTGAATTAATTTTGTCCACCGCGAAGTTGTCTTCTGTCTTGTCTCCGTTCTTCTCTTTTATCCTGTATCATGTCAATTAATTTGCGTTTGAAGTCTTCTTCCGCTTTGTACAATTTTGCTACTTTTTTTATGGGAAGAACTTTCTTGAACTGAGGATTGTATTTTTTCTGTACGTCCAGCTCGTTTTGTCGAAACATGAGTTCATTGTCAATTGTTTTTTCAACATCCGCATCACTCATTTCATCAAAGTTAAGTTTCGCGTTCATCAGGTTTTCTCGTCTGGATTTTCTCATTTGTTCCAGCTCATCCTGATATTTATTATACACCGGCCAAAATGCCTTTGCTTCTTCTGTAGTGAGATTCAAACGTTGGGTGAGGAACCCGACTTTGAGGGATTCAAGACGTTCTCTTGCCGGAGGCGGATTATCCTGAGCAAATGTTGTCAGGTTGAGTACGAAGAATGAAGCCAGCAATACAAGTAGATTTTTCATTATAGTCGTGATTCTAATTGTGTAATATCAATGTCGTTGTCGATCAGATACTGTTCGATATTCTGGTTTTGATCGTTTACGGATGCATCCTGATTTTGTTCAGCAAGAAGGTCAATCAACATGTTTTCATCCAATTCATCCAGAGAAACAGAGTGAGTAAGTTCTTCCACCGTAAGTCCGGAATCCGGCGCTTGTATGATAATTTCCCGCGAAAAGAACCGGATGCTGATAAACAGAACAAGGGCAAGTGAAGCGAAAGCAAGACTTACGGATGGACGTTTGAATTGTGCAATGAGTGTGCGTAAGCTGAAGGATGCATGTTGTGATTGTTCTACAGCCTGACTTACAGCAAACGGCAGTTTTTCAAAATAATCCTGAGGAACTGTGAATGGATTGACAACTGCACTTTTTTCAAAATCCGGAATTTGCTGAATTTGATGTTGGATGATATCCGGTAAATTTTCAAAATAGCCATCCGGAGTCCGAAAAGATTCCTGTTCACGCAGCGATTCAAGCAGTGTTGACAGCTGAATATTGTCGTCTGAATTTTGTTGCCTGATTTTCATTTTGATGAACAAGTCGTTATTGGATTCTTTATTGCCTGAAGGGTTTAATTTCCCAGCAGGTATTTCTCTATTTTTTTCACTGCATGATGATAAGATGCCTTTAATCCGCCTACTGAAACCCCTAAAACAGCGGAAATTTCTTCGTATTTCATCCCGTCATAGTATTTCATATTAAAAACGATTCGTTGCTGGGTTGGAAGCTTCAAAACGGCCTGTTGTAATTTACGTTGTATCTGATCACCTGTGAAATTACTGTCACTGTTCAATGAATGTGAAAGCTCTTGTTCTACATCCGAAAATGGTAATGCAAAACGTTTCTTTTTTTGGTTCAAAAAGGTGAGGGATTCATTGGTCGCGATCCGGTACAACCAGGTATATAACTGAGAATCTTCTCTGAATCCAAGAAGAGATTTCCACACTTTTATAAAAACATTCTGAATGACGTCATTGGCATCATCATGATTTATCACAATGCGCCGGATATGCCAGTATAACCTTTGCTGGTATTTTCTAACCAGCAGGTTAAATGCATAATGTCGTGTGTTTTCGTCGCGAAATTGCTGGAGCAATTCGATGTCTGTGAATTCAGTCATTCTAACTATTGTCCCCGGCAAATCCCAATAAAAGGATCAGGAGTGGGAAAATTCTTGCTTTTTTCTTTTCAGAGCTGCTTCTGCAGCATGAACGATGTTCTCAGCTTCAAGTCCGTACTTTTTCATCAATTGCTCCGGTGTACCGCTTTCTCCGAAAGAATCATTTACAGCTACATATTCAAGCGGAGCAGGGAAGTTCCTTGATAAAACATTGGCGATTGCATCACCAAGCCCGCCATGTATCTGATGTTCCTCCGCGCTAACAGCACAACCGGTCTTACGAACTGACCTTAAGACTGCTGCCTCATCCAAGGGTTTAATCGTATGGATATTGATAATTTCCGCGTTGATGCCTTTGGATTCAAGTATTTCGCAGGCTTCAAGGGCTTTCCAAACCAAATGCCCGGTAGCAAAGATGGACACATCAACACCTTCATTCAACATCACGGCTTTCCCGATTTCAAAGACCTGTTTGGCATCTGTAAAAACAGGAACGACCGGACGACCAAATCGCAGGTAGACCGGACCATGGTGTTTAGCAATCGCGATTGTGGCAGCTTTGGTTTGGTTGTAATCACAAGGATTGATAACGACCATACCCGGTAACATCCGCATCATGCCTATATCTTCCAGAATCTGGTGAGTGGCGCCATCTTCTCCTAAAGTAATTCCGGCATGAGAGGCACAGATTTTTACGTTTTTATCTGAATAAGCAACAGACTGTCTTATCTGATCATATACACGACCAGTAGAGAAATTGGCAAATGTTCCGGTGAAAGGAATCTTACCACCAATTGTCATTCCGGCAGCAATTCCAATCATATTCGCTTCAGCGATACCTACCTGAAAGAACCGGTTGGGAAATTCTTTTTCGAATGCATCCATTTTCAAAGATCCTGTGAGATCAGCGCAAAGAGCAACTACATCAGGATTCGTTCGACCTAATTCGAGCAAGCCGGCGCCAAAACCTGAACGTGTATCTTTTTTTTCCGTGTAAGTATATTTTTTCATGTGAAGGTTGATTTCTTGTTAGGTATTAATTCAGAATGATGATATTCGATTCGGAACTTACAATAGAAAAATCCTTTTCAATTGTGTAAATAGATTCTTTGGAATTCTTTGGACGAAAAACAACATGGTATTTCCCCGGTTGTAAAACAATTGTTTCTTTGTTCAGGTTTTCATCCATGTTGTAGATCCAACGCAGACTGCCTTTGTCTTCTACATATATACTGCCATATCCAAGGTTATTACTGATCAGTGTGACCATTCCCGGACGGGGTATTTGTAAGGTAGTGGTTTTACTCTGACTGATGTCCACACTTTCGAGATGAATTCTTGGTAAGGTGAGTATTTCCAAATCGTACTTCCCTACAATATATTTTTCAGTGGTATTGAAATCCTGAACATTCAATGTTTTCATTTCTCCACGTTGACGAATAATTGCAAGCGGCTTTTTTACTTCTGATGCTCCATCAAATTTTAATGTGAGATAGCCTTGTGGAGCATCTATTCCTACGATAGTATGTTTACCAGGAGTGAGTACCACTGAATCCAGCGAAACCTGTGGAATAGTGTGTACAACAATTTTGTAAATAGGTAAGGGGTCAATCACCAATGTATCGGGATTGCCTTTTGAATTTAATGTATGAATGAAATTGTATTTTATATCACCGGAAAAACGATCGTAAAAAGTCATGTTTACATTTGTTTCTGTTGGATTGTGTTGCATATCCAGCAGATTTACCTGCATCGTGGTTGAATTCAATGCTTGTGAAATCACCACATCGAGAGCTTGTTTGAAAGTCACTTCATTGGTAGCATCAAAATATCTTCCCACACAATCAAACGTTTTCTTCCAGGAATCATCAATTCCCATTCCGATGACAAATGGCTTTAAAAAGATTCCTTTTTTCTGCAATGCCAGTGATACTGCACAAGGATCACCACCGCATTCTTCTATTCCGTCTGTTACGAGAATTAGAATATTTCTGGAAGGACTTTGCGGAAAATCATTTCCACATAATTCCAGCGATTTTGCGATAGGTGTCGTGCCTTTCGGAACAAGATTTTTTAAAACTTGTTGAATGGAAGAAATATTTCCTTTTGAAAACGGAACTTCAAGTCTGCTGTCGTCACAGTCCTGAGGAGGATATGGTTTTTGATGACCATACACACGAAGAGCCAGCTCAATGTTGTCAATGTATCTCAAACTGTCGAGTACCTTGTTCATGAGTAGTCTGGCTACATCAATTTTTGCTCCGCTCTGCCATTTCCCATACATACTTTGAGAAGCATCAAAAAGAAATTCAATCCGGGTTAGCGAAGGAGCCTTCTGTCTTTTATTTGGTTGAGCTGAAAGTGTTGTCGCAACCAAGATGAATAGCAGGAATATCCACGACATTTTTCCTGCTCTATGCAGTTTCAATGAAAAGATATTTCGTTTGGTATTCAAATCCATCAGAAGAGAAGAAGAAGTGTTTACAGAAATCAATCAATCGTGGAATTGGATAATTCAAAAATCACCCAATGTTTCCTCCAATTGTGCCAATGCAGTTTTGGTTTGTTCAGCATTTGGAGCAACACCATGCCATTTGTGAGAGTGCATCATGAAATCAACACCTTGCCCCATTTCTGTTTTCATGAGGATAGCTACAGGTTTGCCTTTTCCTGTTCTGGATTTTGCATTGAGTAATGTATCCACTACTTGCTGCATATCGTTTCCATCCATATTTAAAACATCCCATCCAAAACTTTCAAATTTTGGTCGAAGATCTCCATATGGCATTACGTGATCCACTGATCCGTCAATTTGTTGCAGGTTTACATCGACAGTGACGATGAGGTTGTCTACTTTTTTTGCTCCGGCATACATGGCTGCTTCCCAGATTTGTCCTTCTTCCATTTCTCCATCTCCACACAAACAGTAAACAGTATTTTTTTCTCCGTTTAACTTCTTGGTCAGTGCTGCACCAATAGCTACACTTATTCCCTGCCCGAGAGATCCACTCGCGACACGAATACCGGGAAGTTTTTCATGCGTCGCCGGATGTCCTTGTAATCGTGAATTGATAAGTCTGAACGTTGACAATTCCTTCACATCAAAATAACCAGATCTGGCAAGGACGCTATACCAAAGAGGGGAGATGTGTCCGTTACTCAGGAAGAAGAGGTCCTCATTTTTAGCATCCATTGAAAACTTGGATGGTTGATGATTCAGGATTCCGAAATAAAGTCCGACAAGAAAATCGGCGCAGCCCAGCGATCCACCAGGATGGCCGGAATTCGCATTGTGAACCTGCCGAATAATATCTCTTCTGACCTGGGAGGCAATTTTTTTTAGTTCTTCCGTAGAGCGCATTTTTATTTTGATTTTGGGATACCCAAAATGGGTCGGCTCAAAAGTAACTTTTCCGTTTCAGGCCTATGGTTGTAAACGGCCTGTTTTTTAAAGAAAATATCAACAAAAAACAACGAGATGACAGCTAAAAAATTGAATCCCGGTCGGAAAGAGAAGTGAATGTTCAGAAATCACCCATAAATTCGTCCAAATCCCTTCTTTCTCTTTTAGTTGGTCTGCCTGTTCCGGGATCGCGAAAAATGGTGACTCTTTTGGATCTGGACAGGAATGCAGCGATATCTTCCGGAGGTGTAAGATCTTGCATATACTCAGGAACCAATTTCGCGTTTAAACGATTGTTGGTTAGCTGCAAAACTTTTAATGTTCTGATGAGACCAGTTCGTTTAAGAATAATTTCATCTCCAACTTTGATATGTCTCGATGGTTTGACAGATTGACCTTGTATGATAATTTTGCCTTGTTCACAAGCGGTTGTCGCAAGTGATCTTGTCTTGTATTGGCGAACGGCCCAGAGCCATTTATCAATTCGAACTACTGAAGGAGTTTCCATCACAGTTCAAAGATAGAGTATTCATTTCAATCCCTATATTCACATTCTCAAACCGGAACGCTATGCCTTCTGAATGGATAAAAAAAAGATTTACGCATCAATTTGTATTGGTGGCCCTGATCATTTCAGCGGCATTGATTTTTTATACACTCAATCCTTTTCTTGATTCCATCTTTGGAGCGATCATTCTCTATGTTTTGTTCCGACCGATGATGAGGAAATTATTGAACGTGAGAAAATGGAAGGCATGGATGGCAGCTTTTTCCATTATCATTCTTTCTATTGTACTTGTACTTGTTCCTATTTTGGTGGTCAGTTACATGATCATTCCAAAACTATCCATCATCTTCAGTGAAGGATCAATCACTATGAATGTTTTGAAAAACGCGGATGCAAGTTTTACGCGAATGACCGGATTTCAATTAATGACAGTAGACAACCTTACCAAATTGCAGGCAGAAGCAGCAGGATTTATAACGAATTTTTTAGGTCAATCGATGATCATTCTCACCAATATTCTTTTGCTTTTTTTCTTCTTTTATTACATGCTCATCAACACAGGAAAACTGGAAAAATGGCTGGAACTGTATTTGCCATTTACACAAGAAAAAATCAATCGTTTTTCTTCAGAACTGGAGTCTCAGACATTCAGCAATGCATTGGGCGCACCTTTACTTGCTATCATTCAATCGATCGCTGCGGCGCTTGGATATTGGATTTTTGGTCTGCCTGATCCATTATTCTGGGGAGTGATGACAGGATTTTTTTCTTTTTTTCCGGTAGTTGGTTCTATGTTAATCTGGCTACCGGCGGCGATTTATCAATTGTCAGCGGGAGAAACCTGGCAAGGAGTAGCAATCGGAATTTATGGTGTTGCGATTATCGGTACTGTTGACAATATTTTTCGTTTTGTTTTCCAGAAGAAATTTGCCGATGTGCATCCTATCATCACCATTGTGGGAGTGATCAGTGGTCTGCAATTGTTCGGTGTATCCGGAATTATCTTTGGTCCGCTATTACTCAGTTATTCTCTGATATTATTGAAAATTTTTAAAGAAGAATACCTTGGTGGTTGAATCAAATACTAACAGTACAGGAATTACCTTCAGGATACTACTAAAGAGAAAACCCTGCTTATTCATTTTCGCTTTGACGAAATAAATCTTCTTTGTTTATTGGTCGTTTTGTTTCGTACCAGGAAAAACCTTTTAGTCGTAATTCTTTTGTAGCGAGTTCATGAATTGGATACATCGTTCCATCCGGATCATTTTGGAGCGAGATGCTTTTCACTTTGCTCTGATTTACAAAAATGATCATGTCGCTGCAATCGGCGCGGTTGACTGCAAAATTTTTCTGATGTTTGTTTTTTGCATAATAGATGGTTTGCCCATTGCCTTCGACGTTGATTCTTGTCAATTCATTGTTTTCAAAAAAACCGGTCATTTTTTTACCACGAATCTGATTGAAACGAATAGAATCGAGAATATCCATTGCACTACTGTCAGCTTTAGAAGAAATAAAAGCGTTATTTACAAGGTAGATCTGGCTGATGGCTGAATTAGCAGTTTGCAGGGTGACTGAATCTGCAGTGAGTTGATTCAATCCTGACCATAGAATAGGATTTGAAAACATTCGAATTGTTGAATCCTGATAATTGTATACCAACGAATCACATGAACCCTGGAAATCCGGTTTATAGAGTTTCACATGATGAAATGCGAACATGTTGCTTTTTTTCTGTGCAGAATCCGTTTCGTTTTTTTGTCCAACTGCAAGCAGCGTATCTCCATGTAAGAACATGGTATCATTTGTAAAAATTTGTGACATGAGTGCATGACCTGTGACCCAGGACGAATCACTCAATTCATGATGTTCACCATAATCTCCTGAAATGATAATTTTGTTCGTGGTATCTTCTATTGAAACATTGCCAAATACCTTTCCTGTTCCTGAATTCCGGTCGTAGAATACGGAGTCTCCACTCAATCTTTGATTTCCGGTCTGAAGAAATGAATTTTTGTGAAAAGAAGAAGTTTGATTGACAGTATTGTACCAGCCACTTTCACAATAAATCAGATTTGATTGTGAATGTAAATAGGTTGGTCCGAGGAAATAGGCGGTTTTGTTAATCGTATTATATCTCAATGTATCACCTTCCATTCTGTATCGGGCATTGATCAGCAAAACATCTTTTCTGAAATACATGTCATGTGAATTGCTGAAATAAGTACCCAGCTTACTCGTTAGTGTATTTTCTCCATCTACAATATGTGCGCTGTCTGAATAGGATGCGACATCAAGACTCATATCGTAATCAAGACGATTGGTATTCAATGTCATTTTACGATCACTCAGAACGACATTGTCGAAAACCTGCGCCATTCGTGAATTTCCATCGTAAAGCAGTCTTTTTCCTGTGAGTGTAAGTGTATCTCCTTGCGTGATTCGGACATTCTGGAAAGCCTCGAGTCTGTTTTCTTCTCTGTAGAGATAGGCACTATCACAATGCATAATTGCATTTTCGTGTTTGAATGCAACATGACCAATTAATCTGGTGGCGGCGGAATTGATGTTTTGATCAAATTCGCTCACATCAGCATTCAATAATTCGATTTTCGACGGAGCCTGAGAAAAGGACTTGCCTGATAAGAAAATTGAAGCAAAGAAGAAGAAAAAAAGGGCAGAGCGCGAATCAAACATTCTGCAAACATAAAAAGGAAAGCGGAGTATTGAAAATCCGTTGGTAGCGGATTTATTTCATAGCCAGATTTCCGTCTTTCAGGTAGGTGTACACCATTTCACTCACATCCGCGATTACAGCCGGAAGCGCTAAATGATCTGTACCTTTTGTCATCACTGTTAGGATATAAGGCCTGTCCTTAAAGTAAAAGATTCCGGTTTCATGTAACTGCTGTGCACCAGCAAAAGATCTCTCGCCAAATTTATGAGCTACTTTCACAGAAGGATCAATGTATTTTGTCAATCCGTCTTTAAATGCACTTTGTGACAGAAGTTGAAGTGCAAATTCGGAAGACTGGGGCTGTAATACTGTTGAGTTATATAGAATTCTGAGTAAACGCGAACATTCCTCAGCTGTGAACTCATAGTTCAACTGCATTTTTTCCGGAACAGGCAAATCCAGATCTTTTAATATTCCTGCATACAAATTAAAATCAACTTCCCGGTTTAACAACGCTGCGGCATCATTATCTGAATAAATGATCATTTGCGCGATCAAATCCTTCACTTTGTAATAATTGCCGGGAGTGAGAGATTTTCCAGTCAGAGTTTGTTCCGGAATTTCTCCGAAATGTCGTGCAAGTAATATTTTCTTTTCCAGAACTGAAGGATTGGTTTCGGACTCTTTCAGATAGCAAATCATGGTAACAACTTTCATGATACTACCCGGACTGTAAGTCTCGGAAGGATTAATGCTGAACCATTTTCCATCGTACTGTTGACGGAACATTACAGAAGCTGTTTGAATGATACCTGCACTTTTTTGGCGTTCCAGATAGGCGTTGATATTGCTTTTGAGATTGTTAAAGCTTTGTTCTTCCCCTGCAACATCTACAAGAAGAACCGGTTTAGTCAGTTCATAACGATTCTGACGCAATATTTCTACATTACAATTGTTTTTTTCAGAAACCCTTTCAACTACCTTTGCAGGTTGTTTGTAAAGCCATGTAAAAGCTGAAGCAACAAGGATTAATACAAATAGGAAATAGTAAAGCGGGATACGGTAAGTAAGAAATTTCATGGTGCGCAGCTCGCTTTTGCCCCCAAAAAAAGCGAATCCCCAAATTTATAATTTCATATTGGAGTATTTATGAAAATTTCAGAGATTAACTTTGCTTGCAATTCCATGACATTCTCCACCAATAACTAAGCTGTTTACTTTGAATAATAAGAATCAATTTCTTGTTGATGTCATTCTTCCACTGCCTGTAAACCAGCACTTCACGTATCTGGTTCCGGAGGAACTGGTTGCATCATGCAGTCCAGGTAAACGTGTAATTGTACCTTTTGGAAAGTCGAGAATTTTTGCTGCCATTATCAGAAATGTTCGTGAAAGTTCAGAGCCGGTTGATGGTTTTAAAGCTATTCAAAGCGTATTGGATGAAATGCCAATAGTCAACTCTTTTCAATTTGATTTATGGTCTTGGATTTCAGAGTATTATCTCTGTCAGCAGGGAGAAGTAATGAATGCCGCTCTTCCACCCGGATTGAAATTGCAGAGTGAAACAAAAGTGATGCTGAATCCTTCTCTTGATTCCAACATAGAAAATTTCGAACCACAGGAGCAGGTTCTGATTGAGCAGCTTTTAAAGGAGCATGAAATGCGAATTGAGGATGTTGCAGATCTATTGAAAAAGAAATCTGTACATCTGATACTGAAACGAATGATGGAAAAAGGAATCATCATTTTATCGGAGGAAATCGAAGAACGTTATAAACCTAAAAAAGAAATCCGACTGAAATTCAGTGCAGCGTATGAATCTGATTCTGCATTGCATGGACTGTTTCAGGAATATGAGCAAGACAAGAAAAAGGAGAAGCAACTTGAAACTCTGATGACTTTTTTGAAATTATTGTATCAGAAAGAAGGGAAAGATTATGTCCGAAAACAGGATTTGATTAAGGAGGAAACTGTTTCGACTTCTTCCCTGAATACATTAATCAAAAATAATATTCTGAAAGAATGGGAAGTGAGAGTCGACAGAATGCCGGTTTCAACTGTTGAACAACAAGCTCCATTTGAGTTAAGTCTTGCGCAACAAACAGCCATTGAAGAAGTGAAATCCGGATTTGTGGAGAAAGATGTGGCATTGCTTCATGGTGTAACTTCCAGCGGTAAAACGGAATTGTATATTCACTTAATTGAGGAGACAATCCGTGCCGGGAAACAAGTCTTGTATTTGTTGCCTGAAATTGCACTGACTACACAAATCATCACCCGCTTAAGAAGACATTTTGGTGATCGTGTCGGAGTTTATCATTCAAGATATAGTAGTAACGAAAGGGTAGAAACCTGGAATCACGTAAATAAATTTTCTGAGCAGGGAAATACAAGTAGTTACTTGAAAGCTCAGATAGTTCTTGGAGCACGTTCGGCATTGTTTCTCCCGTTTAGCAAACTTGGGTTAATAATTGTGGATGAGGAACACGACTCCTCTTACAAGCAAAATGATCCTGCACCAAGATACCATGGTCGGGATACTGCCATAGTATTGGCGAAAATGCATCATGCGAAAGTTATACTCGGTTCAGCCACACCTTCGCTCGAATCTTACTACAATGCTCAGGCTGGTCGTTATGCACTTGTAAAATTGCAACAAAGATATGGTGGAGTTCACATGCCTCAGATTATGGTAGCGGATGTAAAAGAAGCAAGCAGAAAGAGGATAATGAAATCTCACTTCACGCCGGAATTGATCGAATCGGTAGATCTTGCTTTAAAAAATAAAGAACAAATCATTCTTTTCCAAAACCGGAGAGGATTTTCACCTTATCTCGAATGCAAACAATGCAACTGGATTCCAAACTGTAAAAATTGCTCGGTAACACTCACATATCACAAGCAAAGTCATCAGTTAAAATGTCATTACTGTGGTTATGGTCAGCATGTCCCGGCTGCATGTCTTCAATGTGGTGATCATCATCTGGAAGTGAAAGGATTTGGAACTGAAAAGATAGAGGAGGAGATCGCGATTTTTTTTCCTGACGCACGAATTGCAAGGATGGATTTAGATGCCACACGTTCCAAACAATCTTTTCACCGGATCATCACTGATTTTGAAGAAAGAAGAATTGATATTCTCGTGGGAACTCAGATGGTTACCAAAGGACTGGATTTTGACAATGTAAGTACAGTCGGTATCATCAATGCTGATCAGCTATTGAATTATCCTGACTTTCGATCTCATGAACGAAGTTTTCAGCTGATGGCCCAGGTAAGCGGCAGATCCGGAAGGAAACAAAAACAAGGGAAAGTAATCATCCAGACACAGCAGCCCAATCATTGGGTAATTCGGGATGTTGTGAAAAATGATTATGAAGGTTTTTATAAAAGAGATTTGTACGAGAGGCATAAATTCAATTATCCTCCGCATTCAAGATTGATAGAAATTATTATCCGACATAAGGATACACATGTGGTGCATGAAGCTTCAACAGCTTTTGCGACACTTTTGCGTAATAAACTCGGACAACGGGTGATTGGACCCCATATACCTTTGATATCAAGAATTCGTAATCTTTATCATCGTGTTGTGATCATCAAACTGGAGCGGGAGATTTCTTCCACTGAGGCAAAAAATAAAATCAAAGAATGCCAGGTTGCATTTTATGCGAACAGAGAAAATCATGCAGTTCAGATGCATGTGGATGTAGATCCCATGTAAAGAACACCTTTAAAATGAAAGAGCCACTTCTGTTGAAGTGGCTCTTTTGTTTTATTTGCGGATCAGCTGAATGAATCCGTGAAGTTCATTTCTTCGGGTGTGCATTACGTAGTAATAGGTTCCTTCTGAACATTCGGTTCCATTGGTATCAAATCCATCCCAGGCAAAATTCGGATCATTGGATTCAAAAACAATTTTTCCCCAACGATTGTAAATTTTGAAATAGAAATCTTCAAACTTGCACAAGTCATCGATGTGATAGGTATCGTTTTTCGTGTCGTTGTTTGGAGTGAACACATTGGGTATTTTGAGAGCCGCTTCACATGCTCTGTAAATGACCAATACCGAATCACTTCCTGAACAACCAGAAGTTCCATATCCTACATCTACTGTGTACAATTGAGTTGTACCGGTAGTTGTGGCATAGAATGTTGAACTGCTGGATGGATCTCCATTTACAAGTGAAGACGGATTCCATGCATAGGTATATGTCTGACCCGACGGACCATTTGTTTGCACATGCAACGTATCAAACTCTTCATCGCTGACAATAATCGTATCCTCAAGGATATCCACTGAAACCAGGGAAGTAACCTGAATGGTATCAGTGTTGGGTACCTGCACATAGCAGAAATCTCCGCTGATAGGCATCACAAAACCCATGAATAATTGAGGACGATAAGTATTAACACCTGTGTATGTGTGAGTCACAGTGTCTTCAGTTGTTCCACTAATTACAGTTCCATCACCAAAATCCCATGCATACAAATTTGAATTGGTTACAGATCCGTTAAATGTAACAGTAAGAGGTCTGCATCCCGAATCCGGAACAAAATTGAAGGATCCCGTAGGACCTGGTACAACAACTAAATCCGGAATTCTTACTGAATCAACGCACCCAAATTGGTTAGTCACTGTGAGTGCTACATCATAACTTCCTGCAGGAACAGAATAATACCATTCGAAATCAGGGTAGGCAAAATTTGGTACGCTTGTATATTCCAGATCCCATGTATAGGTTCCCATATAACTGTTGGAATCTGAAGAGAATTGTGCATACACCTGGGCTTGCTTGATTCCATTTGTTTCAACACAGGTATCTCTCAACGTGTAATGGAAGCTTGCAGGAGTCGTATACACAAAAATAGATTTACGGATGGAGTCGGTGCAATTGTTATTGTCAGTCGCTACCAACAACACAGAATAACTACCATTCGTGGAATAGGTATGAGTTGTACTCGTATTTGTTCCAGACGCAGTATTTCCATCACCGAAATTCCAATTATATGTTACAGGACTTGCTACGTATGGTCCCGGTGAAGCATTAAATGAAAGCGGAGCGTTTCTGCAAAGTGTATCGGCAGTAGTGGAAAAAGTCGGAGTTGGTTTGGTAGGTCTGATGTAATTGGTCGCTGTTGTTGAATTAGTACATCCGTTTGCATCTGTGGTCGTAAGTGTCACAGAATAATTTCCCGGAGTAGGGTAAGAATTTGTAGTCGTTCCAACGGTAGTTGTATCAATAGAGGACCCAAAGTTCCAGATCCACTGCACAATTGCACTTCCTTCTGTTTGAGAAGCATCGTTGAATGTAACATTCAAAGGTGCACAACCTGTAAACGGTGTACCTGTGAATCCTGCGGTGGGTCCGATAATATGTACCCGTTGAGTGTCAACACTTGTACAACTATGTATGTCAGTTACAGTTAGTGTGGCTGTATAATAACCGGTTTGATTATAGAGGTGAGAAGTATTTAGCAGAATCGAGGTGTCCTGAACTCCCGCGATACCTTCACCGAAAGTCCACTGCTGTGTATTTACATCAGTAGATCCACTACCTGTAAACTGTATGGTCGCCGGATGACATGCCTGAATTGTACTGGAAGCAGCAACTGCATGCGGAGCACGAATCTGAACAATATGTGTAGAATCAATCGTACAACCGGTAACTGTACTTGTCGCTGTCAAAACAACAGGGTAATTGATATTGTGGCCGTATGTATGGTTGGGATTAGTCAGCGTTGATGTTGCTGTAGTATCGCCGAAATCCCAGGAATAACTTGTTGCTCCTCCGCTGAGATTATTAAAAGTTACTGTATAAGGAGTCGCGCAACTGTAGGTAATACTGAAATCAGGAATTGGTCCGAGCACAGTAATTAAATCCGGAATTACAATAGTATCCGGACATCCATTGTAATAACTAATCAATGTCACATCAAATGGATCCGCAGTTCCTGAAGTATCTACGTTATACTGATGATTTGGATTTTGCAAAATACTTGTGCCACCATCACCAAAATCCCATCTCCAGCCTGTGATTGGTGGTGGAGAAGACAAATCCGTAAACTGCACATTATCTTTGAAACAAATTGAATGTGGTGTAGCACTGAAGTTAGCATTCGGTTTTGTTCCGATTTTTATAAAAGCAGGCTTAGTCAGTGTTTCGGTACAACCGGATGACGTAGTGATTGTCAAGGTTACCGGGAAAATTCCTACTGAATTGAATGTATGCGTGATTGATGGAGAAGTTGTGGAATGCGGACCACTTCCATCAGTAAACACCCAGGTATAATTGGAGATCGTCGGATCTGCAGGCGAATTGACTGTCGCGTTGAAAGTGAAGGTAGAACCCACACATCCACTATCCGGTTGAGTGAAGTTTATTACTGGTTGAATGATTTGAACATAACTAGAAAATGTAGCATTGTTTCTACATCCATAAATATCTGTAACAGTCAGATTGATGGTATAATTTCCAAAGCTATGGTAAGTGTGGGAAGGATTTTGAAGGGATGAGCTATCCAAAGCTCCGCTTGCAGGATCTCCGAATTGCCATGACCATGCATTTAGTCCTGATGTAGTATCACTGAAGCTTACAGTGAACGGCGTATCACACGCTTGTCTGTCAGGAGTGATGAACTGAACAGTTGGGGGGACTCTTACTCGAACTGTTTTGGTAATATTGTCAGTGCAACTACCCACAGAAACTGTGAGACTGATTGTGTATGTTCCCGGAGCGGAAAAAGTATGTGTTGGATTACTCAGAGCAGAAGTGTTATTCACTCCTGATCCGACATCACCAAAATTCCAGCTATAAGTTCCGGTTGTTCCGGTATTTGTAAACTGAACAGCATCTGAGAGACAAACTACTGTATCAGAAATACTAAAATCAGCCTGTGGCTGTGCAATTGTTACAGTTTGAGAATGTGTGCTGTCACATCCGGGGATTCCTGCAGTAAGAACGATGGTATAGGTTCCAGTCGAGTTGTAAGTATGTGATGGATTGGTCAGTGTAGACTGGTTGTCGACACCACTTGCCGGATCACCAAAATCCCAGTTGTAGATAGATGTGGAAGCAGATGAATTTGTAAAACTGATCGTAGCAGGAGCAGAGCAGGAAGTGATCTGGTTTAAAAAGAAATCAGCAACCGGTTGTGGGAAAACCCACATGGTATCGTCATTAGCACTTCCATTACAACCATTGGCATCATTGATTACCAGAATCGGGTAATACACCTGAACAGAAGTACCTCCGTTGTTGAACACATGGTTTACTGTTGAAACTCCGTCGACCTGTGGAGTACCATCATTAAATTTCCAGCTGAATTGATTAATCACACCATCACCCGGTGTAGAAGTACTCGTGAAAGTAACAGATGTTCCTGCACAAATCGAATCGTTGCTCACAGTATAGGAAGCACTTGGCGGTACAAAAACACGGATGTAATCAGTTTTGATTTCAGAATCAGAAGACGACCCGTTTGAAACTGTTAAAGTGACCGTATACAAACCGGAATTCGCAAAGGAGTGCTGCGGATTCTGAAGTGTAGAACCACCTGTTCCGTCGCCAAAATCCCAGTTGTAAGAAGTTGGATTTCCTGTAGAAGTACTTGTAAATTGTACGATTGCCGGTGGACAATCCTGCTGGATGTCGGAAGTGAAGTTAGCCGTAACTTGAGCAAAAGATGCAATTGCGCCAAAAAACAGGGCAGTGAATAGTAAATAAATCTTCCTGTGAAGTAAATGCATGAACTGTTGTTGGTTTTATTTTGAATTGGTTAAGGGGTTCCAAATGTAAAATAAAATATGGATAAAACAGGGTCAGAAACCCTCATTTTAAGCCCTTTTCTTATAAAAAAGGAGAAATCTTGGAACAATCCAAATGATAAAATCGTCTTTTAGAATAAAACGCATGAAACTCAATCGAAAGTAGAGTTTTTCTATCCTGATTCGGGGGCTTGCACTTGAAACATGTTCCGTAATAATTGATGTGTCTCAGGCTGTTGAACATAATCATTCCATTCATCCTTGATATTTTATTCATTGAATAGTAAACCAATGATACGCGATAAAATATTTTTAGCAATTAAGTGAAAAGGGTGTATGGCTCTTATGTCCATTTGATAGAATTTAGTTGATAATTTTCTTCACATCCTTCTTGTAGCAATTGTTGAAATCTTCCATTTCACGCTCATTAAAAATCACGATATTTCGAAGCGTAAAAAGGAATTCGATGAGGAAAAAAATAGTTGCCGGAAACTGGAAGATGAATTTGTTGTATGCTGAAGCTATGACTTTGGTAGATGCAGTGATTGATGGTTTTGATGAGAAAGGAAATACTGAAATAATTCTTGCGCCTCCTTCAATTTACATACATGACATCGTTTCAAAATTGCAACGTTGTCCTCAAATTGCTTTATCAAGTCAAAATTGTTCAGACCATTCGAAAGGCGCTTTCACCGGTGAATTGTCGGCAGCGATGCTTGCTTCAGTTGGTGCAGAATATGTACTGATCGGTCATTCTGAACGACGTAGTTTGTATGCTGAAAAAGATTCACAGCTTTCAGAAAAGGTGAAGAGAGCTTTGGAAAATTCTCTTATTCCGATTTTTTGTTGCGGAGAAACGCTTGAACAACGCAACAACAAGGAGCATTTTTCCACAGTCAAAAGCCAGTTACAAAAAGGCTTGTTTCAACTGGATACAACCGGGATCTCGGCATGTGTTATTGCATATGAACCTGTTTGGGCTATCGGAACAGGAGTGACAGCATCCGCAGCACAAGCGCAGGAAATGCATGCTTTCATCCGTTCATTGTTAAGTGAACAGTATTCTCCTGACCTGGCGGACTCTATTTCTATCCTCTATGGAGGAAGCGTGACTTCAGGAAATGCAGCTGAATTATTTGCTTGCAAGGATGTGGACGGCGGATTGGTTGGCGGAGCATCCTTGAAAGGGGAGGAGTTTAACAAAATCATTTCTGCAATGAATCTTCAAATTCAAAAAAGATAAGCTGATGGATTATTTGGAAGTCAGATTTTACAATGATGTCAGTTTAAATGAAGCATTGATTGCCTGGCTGGGTGAATCTGATTTTCAGATGTTTGAAGAGCATGAGGATGGAATTTCTGCATTCATCCCTGAACAGGATTATAAAGAAGAAAAAGTTGCTGAATTGATCCGTCATATTCCCGGAAATGAAAATATACGTTTTGAAAAATCGTTTATAAAGGACAGAAACTGGAATAAAGAATGGGAATCTAATTTTGAACCTGTAACTATTTCAGATATCCTGTATGTCCGTGCTCCGTTTCATAAAGCTGCTAAAAATGGATTAAGGGAAATTGTCATTGAACCCAAGATGTCTTTTGGTACCGGACATCATGCTACTACTGCCTTGATGATAGAATTGATGGCTGAACCTGATTTCAAAGGTAAGAGCGTTTTGGATATGGGTTGTGGAAGTGGTGTCCTGGCAATTTTTGCAAAACAATTAGAGGCGGATGATGTGCTTGCTGTTGATATCGATGACTGGTCTATAGAAAATACCCGGGAAAACTGTTTACGCAATCAGGCTCCTTCGATCAGGATTCAGAAAGGCGATGTAAATGTTCTTGGAAAGGAACACTTTGATTTCATATTAGCAAACATAAACCGCAATGTGTTACTGAATGACCTGAATGTGTATTGTTCCGTATTAAAATCCGGTGGTAGTTTGTTGATCAGCGGATTTCTTACAGAAGACATTGATTTGCTTGTCGAAAAAGCTTCCACATTTGGATTGAAAAAAGAAACGGAAAAAAGAAAAGAAGCCTGGGCTGCTCTGCGCTTTATCAAATGAAGAAGTGTGTACCTCATCTTCTTAATTTTTATTAAAATTTATTGATTGACATGATAAGATTACCTATGAGATCATTTGTATCCATACATTTCAGGATCTATTTGATTGTCCTGATTTTTTTTACATCAACTTCTTCCTTGCTGGCACAGGGAATTAAAAATTTCACAAGCGAGCCGCAAAAATTTGACGAAGAAATGAAAGGTTTCCTCATGGAGACGGATAAGAAAGAGGGAGAAAAAATCATGGAAGCTTTCGATCTTGTTTGGAAAGGTTCCAGGTTCACAGCTGATCAACAACAGGCAATTTACAAAACCAGCAACGCGATGCTGAGAAAACGGATGAAGGCATTTCCTGATTTTAAAAATTACATCATCGCACTTACGAGTTTCGCCAATAGTACACAAACAGCACAAAGTTTTGCCTCCTGGCAAGCCAGTCTTGATAAACTGCTTTTACTGCCTTCAAAATACTTTGCCAATTACATGATTACCTGTAATAATTTATTCAAAGGAAATACTCTCTACGAATCCGCTTCTACAAATTGGCACAGTAACGTCAACAATTATTCTTTCGATTTTGATTCCATTCCGAAGATCGTTTTTTCTACTATGAATCTCGTGTGTACATCCAAGGGAGATTCCTCCATCATTTACGATACTAAAGGGGTATTGTATCCGACACGTCAGTTGTTTTTTGGTACCGGAGGAAAAGTAAATTGGGTGAGAGCAGGTTGGGATGCATCCGTTGTGCATGCCGAATTGTCGGATTATCAGGTCGATGTTACAGGAAGTGATTTCACAGCTGATTCTGTGACATTCACGAATTCTACCTATTTCAAACAAACATTGCAGGGAAAATATTCGGATAAAATTTTGGCGAATGTTACCACGGAAACAGCGACATATCCGCGATTTGAATCCTATACGACAGGATTAGAAATAAAAAATATTGTACCGGATGTGAATTACAGAGGTGGATTTTCAATGGTCGGCAATAAAATGATTGGTTCCGGAAATGAAGAAGAAGATGCTAATTTGTATTTCAGCCGTGATAAAAAGTTGTTGCTTAAAGCCGCATCGAAAGGATTTGTGATAAGGAAAGATAAAGTAACAAGTGATAACGCTTCGATTTACATTTATTTTGAAGATGATTCAATTTACCATCCCGGAGTATCATTCAAATATATTGTGAAGGACAGAGAAGTGGCGTTGATTCGTGGAGAAGAGGGAAAATCTAAGAGTCCGTATTTTGATTCTTTTCACCAGGTGGATATGTACTTTGATGCTTTATACTGGAAAATCGATGAGCCGATCATGAATATGAAAATGATCAGCGGGGTAGGAGAAAGTAAGGCCACATTCGAGTCAAGTAATTATTTCAAATTACAACGCTTCCTGAAATTGCAGGGATTGAACGATGTCCATCCATTTCTAAAAGTCAGACAGTTTGCCGCAAAGCAGGGAAGCAACATTATTAATACAGAAGATCTTGCAAAAGAAATGCGTTTACCTGTGAGTGAGGTTCGAATGATGTTGATGACATTCGCGGATCAGGGATTTGTCATGTTTGATGCAGCGAATGATAGAGCAGTGATCAAAGACCGTTTGAATACTTACCTGCTTGCCAATTCCGGTAAGGTGGATTACGATGTGATTCAGTTTGAATCAATCATCAACGCTTTGCCGAATGCCAGCATCAATCTCCTTAATTTTGAAATTACCATGCGTGGACTGGCACCGATTGTATTGTCAGATTCTCAAAATGTAATTATTTATCCGAAAGATCAGGAGGTAAAACTGAAAAAGAACAGGGATTTCACCTTCGCAGGAAGGGTAAAAGCGGGACGGTTTGATTTTTTCGGTAAACAATTTTATTTCGACTATCAGAATTTTAAAATCAATCTTGATAACGTTGATTCGCTCA
>CALMQM010000027.1 GCA_937871435.1 uncultured Bacteroidota bacterium
TGACAGCCGGAGTAAAGCTTGATGAAGTTGTAATTCTGGAACATGTTGCACCACTCATAGATAGAGGTAGTGCAGCTTCTATCCGGACTGTAACATCTGAAGAGATCAAACCGGAACCATCCCGATCAGTTTCTTCAATTGCTTCAAAAACTTCGGGGGTATATGTAAAAACTGTTGAGGCAAGTGATCTTGATATCCGTGGTTCGCGAGTCGATGAAACATCCTATTTTGTTGACGGAATAAAAGTTCGTTACAATTCTGATTTACCCGCACGTAAGAGAAATATCTTTGAAAAGAAATCTAAACGTGAAGATATTATCCCGGAAAAAAAATCTATACATGACGATTTTTCCATTGATAATAAATTAGTCAGGGAACTTGGCGGTAAATTATCCGCCGGACAAATCAATGATTTTTCGAAGTGGAGCTTGTGGGAGAAAGAAAGTTTTCCTGAACTACAAGGAGTGGCCAAAAACTATAATGTTGAAACCGGAACACGATATTCCTTCCAGGTTTTGGATGAATCGGGATGGCCTGTTCCAGACGTGGATGTCCATCTGCAGGAGAAGGGAGTGGATATCTGTGTAGTTCATACTGATAATACCGGCAGAGCGGAATGCTGGAGTCGCCGAACAGATTCCATACCGGAAAATACATTGTCAGTGAAAGTGGTTACTTCTTCCGGTGAATTTTCATTCAATTCCATACATGCATTCCGGAAGGGAATGAATTCTTTACGCATCAGACATACCTGCGCTGTATCAGACATTTTAGATATAGCATTTCTGGTTGATGCAACAGGCTCGATGACTGATGAGATAAATTATCTCACAGCGGAAATGTTGGATCTTGTTGACGCGATCTCGCGAATAGACGGTCGCTTGAAAATTCGTGTAGCCAGCGTTTTTTACAGAGACAACAATTGTAGGTTCCTTGTGAAAAGCAAAGATTTCACCGATGCTAAGAACGCCATCCAATTTATATCAGCACAAAGTGCAGATGAAGGAGGCGACCTTCCGGAGGCGATGGATACTGGATTAGCAACATTGACAAGCCTGAGTTGGTCGCCTGTTTCACGAAGCAGAATTGCATTCCTGATAGCCGATGCGCCACCTCATGAATACGAAAGTAGTAGCGTGTTATTAAACCGTGCTATAGGAGAGAGCATGCGCAAAGGTATTCGCATTGTACCTGTAGCATGCAGTGGCACAGATAAATCAACAGAGTTACTTATGAGGAATATTGCATTGCTCACAAATGGAACCTATGTATACCTGACTGATTTCAGTGGAATCGGGGAATCGCACAGCAAGCCCAGCACCGATAAAATTGATCATGCAAAATTGAATTCAATTTTAAAATCAGTGATACGGAATTTCACACGAACTTTTGTTTGTCCTGCAAATGCGAATGAAGCATTATCTGATTCTGTCGAAGCAGATAAGTATCTTGAAGAAAAACTGGATGAAACAGTAAAAGGATTTGTTCATGATGCTGATAAAGATCTGAATTCAAAACTGGTGATCAGTCCCAATCCGGGTCCGGGATATATTGTGGTCCGTTCAAATAATGTACTGAAGGAAATTCAGATTTTCGATTCTTATGGGAAAGCGCTTCAGAAATTTCCGGCTGATTCCAAAGAAGTTTCACTTGATCTGACCAATTTCCCATCCGGTCAGTATATTTTGATCGGAATAGGAAAAACGAAGGACTCGTATGGAAAATTAATGATCAATCATTAGACAAATGGCTGAAAATAGCATTTGAATTTTCTCTGAAAGGAAATGATATCGTGAAGAGACATCTCTGAAGAATCAGATTCAATACAAGTAAATGAACACCCGGCAGTATAGAGCTGCCGGGTGAATCATTTCAGTACAAACAGATCAGAACAGGAAGCTGCGACGATTCATCAATCGCTTTTCTCTGACTCTTTTGATGTTCTCGCTGTATAAAGTGATGTTTGTTGTAACAACACTGTGACAGATCGCCTGATTGTAATGCTCTATGGAACGCTTGTAGTTTCCACACAGCTCTTCAAT
>CALMQM010000028.1 GCA_937871435.1 uncultured Bacteroidota bacterium
CAGAAGGGCGTTCGAAGCGATCAACAGGAGTAGCAGTGTGGCTGGTGGTAACAGGAGGCAGTTTGCTACTTGTATTGGACGACTGACCGGATTTTTGGGTGGGTTTGCTGGATTTTGCCATTTTCAAAGTACATGATCAACTCGCCTTCGAATTCATCCTTCTTCATGGAGGCGGTTAACTTGGCAGAGCCATTTTCATAAAACTCTTTGTAAGGTCCGCTTTTAACATCCGCTTTATATGTGGTGAGATGAGAGACTTTGCCATTCGGAAAATAAACTTTCCAGGTACCTTCTTTTTTCCCCTTCAAATAAAATTCAGTAGTAGTGATGCTTCCATCGATACTATAATAAGTCCACAGACTATCCTTAGTGTGATCAATGTAATTTCCCTTCGCTTTTAATTTTCCATCCTCTGTGAAAATTTCCGCTGAACAAATATCTGTCATACCACGGTATTTCAGTTTAGCCTGAAGTGTTCCGTTCTTGTGGTAAGAAGTAAAGATTCCGGTATGTATACTGTTTTTATATACACCCTGAGAAAACAAAGTATCGGTAGAATAATACTTTCTCCATAGTCCCTGCTTCCGGCCTTTTTCATCGACCCGATTGATCGTGTCACCTTTAAAGACCTGAAATGTTTGGGCGTATGAACTTACAGTGAATGAAGTACCGGCACATAGAAGGAGAGCTAAACAAAATTGTCTCATGAAGACAAAGATATAGTTCTTAATATAATGAAGAAGCATCAATTAAACGAAAAAATTGTCATTCTATTGAAGGAAAGGCGGAGTCAAAGACATTGTTGCCAGATGGAAAATTTAATTACATTGCGTCCTGCAAAATCCAAAAAATATGAATACAAACAGTTCCAATTCAGAACATCCCCGTGGACTTTATCTTTTATTCTTCACAGAAATGTGGGAGCGATTCAGTTACTACGGTATGCGTGCGATTTTCATTTTGTTTATGACAAAAGCTCTGTTCATTGACAAAGCTCTTGCATCGAACATTTATGGAAGTTTTACAGGACTTGTTTACCTGACACCTTTGCTTGGAGGATATATATCTGACAAGTTTTGGGGTAATCGCAGAAGTATTCTTGTTGGAGGATTGCTAATGGCTGCCGGACAATTTTTGATGTATATGAGTGGAAGTCTGGTTACCAATGGAGTTCAGAGTGGAGGCGCGATGTCTTTCATGTGGATTGGATTGACCTTATTAATAGTTGGAAATGGCTTTTTCAAACCAAACATTTCAACGATGGTAGGACAATTGTATCCTAAAAATGACCACAGAATTGACGGAGCTTTCACCATTTTTTATATGGGAATTAACATGGGAGCCTTCTTTTCTCCTCTTGTTTGTGGCACACTTGGCGACACCGGAAATATTGCTGATTTCAAATACGGATTTTTAGCTGCAGCGATTGGGATGCTGGTGAGTACCATTTCTTTTGAGGTATTAAAGAATAAACATCTGAAAGATCCGGAAGGAAAACCACTCGGAATGCCTAAACAAAAAATGGATGTCAAAACCTATGGAGTTATTCTTGGCTCTATTGGATTGATTTATTTCCTTCTCAATTTCCAAACCATCATGTCAGCGATTTTTGGTGCTGATGCAATTGCAGATCCAAATTCCTTCGCGCATACATTAGCCAATATGGATTTGGTTGCTTATCTGATTTATGCTTCTATTATCTTGATGCCAGTCATTATCCTTTCCGATAAAAGTCTGACGAAGGACGAAAGAGAGCGAATCATTGTGGTTTTCATTCTTGCATTTTTCGTGGTGTTTTTCTGGGCATGTTTTGAACAAGCCGGTGCATCACTCACACTTTTTGCAGATCAACAGGTATATCGTGCTGTCAGTATCAATATCAGCAAGTATGTGATTCTTGGTTTCTCTGTTGTTCTCGCTTATTATTTAGCGAAAGCATTCGGTTGGTTTTTTGAATGGTCAAAAGGTATAATTCTCGGAATACAAGGTGTTGCGGCTGCGATTCTGGTCATACTTACATTCAACGGAAACATCAGTGATTTTCATCAATCTGAATTTCCGGCATCATGGTTTCAATCTATCAACCCATTAGCCATTATTGTTCTTGCTCCGCTCTTTACCATGTTGTGGGGAAAACTTTCCAATGTAAATATGGAGCCATCTTCTCCTTTGAAAATGTCAATGGGGTTAGGACTTGTCGCTCTGGGTTATGTGATTATTGCCTATGCTGTTCATGGAGTTGATCCATCCACAAAGATTGCGATGTTCTGGCTCTTTGCATTGTACATTGTTCATACAATGGGCGAATTGTGTTTATCGCCAATCGGGCTGAGTATGGTAAGCAAGCTGGCTCCTTTGCGCTTGTCTTCATTAATGATGGGAACATGGTTTCTTGCCAATGCGGCGGCAAATAAATTCGCAGGGACATTGAGTGCATTGATTCCTCCTGGAGCAGGAGAATCTGCAGCTGAGGCAGCAAAGATTCCAAGCTTTCTTGGAATACAAATTTCAAACCTGTTCATTTTCTTCTGTGTCTTTATTGTGTTGAGTGGTACAGCTTCATTGCTACTTCTTGGTTTGTATAAGAAACTCATCAAGATGATGCATGGTGTAAATTGAAAATACATGCAAGAGTTTCTACATCACAGTGCCGGAGAAGAGTTTGACTTCGGCACTGTTGTTTTTTCTGAGGAGGAGATCATTGCATTTGCCAAAGCATATGATCCATTGGATTTTCATTTGAGTAAATCAGCAGCTCGAGAGCATTTCTTCAAGGACATAGTTGCAAGTGGTCCTCATCCTTTTCATCATTTCTATAAAAATGTTTGGGTTCCTCGTTTTGGAAAAACAGTACTGGCAGGATTGGCCGTGGATAACTGGCGTTTTTTGAAGCCGGTTTATGCCGGAGATCAGATCCGCTGTAATGTGATTATTACAGATATTACCTACCATCCCGAACGAAATTCGGCGTCTGTCCGCTGGAATTTCAATTTTGTGAATAAAAATGATGAAATATTCCAACATCTTGAGATGCTTGTACTCCATCTTGCAAAAGCATAAATTCGTATTCATCATTCAATTTTCCGAAGTTCAAAACGTTAATTTCCTTCTCATGAAAATATATCTGAAAAGACCAGTTTTTTTTCTCGCCATTTGCTTCATTTCAATTTCCGGTTTTGCCCAGGAGTCGAAAAAGAAAGGTGGAATTGACTGGATGAATTTTGAAACCGCACTGAAAAAGTCATCAGAACATCCCAAGAAAATGTTTATCGATGTGTATACCGGTTGGTGTGGATGGTGCAAAAGGATGGATGCAACTACTTTTGAAGATCCTGCAGTAATTTCTTACATGAATAGTCATTTTTATGCCGTTAAAATGGATGCAGAAACAAAAGATACTGTTTCATACAAGGATAAAAATTATGTCTTTAAACCTGAATACAAAGCCAATGAGATTGCAGCTTATTTATTGAATGGTCAGATGAGTTATCCAACTTCTGTTTACATGGACGAACAATCCAATCCTATCGGACCGGTAGCAGGTTACATGACAGAGAAACAGTTACTCATTGTGTTGAAATACTTTGGAGAAGATATTTACAAGACCAAAAAGTGGGAAGATTATCTGAAAGAAAACTTCAAGGAGTAGAAAACACCGACCTAAAATCCTGACAAAGAACAGTATAAATCAAAACGCCGATAGAAAACTATCGGCGTTTTGGGTGAAAGATGGGGCTCGAACCCACGACCTCTAGATCCACAATCTAGCGCTCTAACCGGCTGAGCTACAATCACCATTTTGTTCTTAATCCGAACAGGGCTGCAAAAATATTCAATTATTCCTTTCAAACAAGAAAGAATTCATTTCAAACAAGTACTCTTGCCTGTTGGGCTGGATTCGTGGAATTTATACCGATAGTATACCTTTGCAGAGTCAAATGGAAAAGGAGATTTTATTACAGGTACAGGGTATGGATTGCGCAAATTGTGCTCAAACCATTACCCGGACTTTGCAAAAGAGCGGCTTTGAAGAGGTACGTGTAGATTTTCTATCAGGTGAAGTGAATTTTGAATTTGTTGAAGCTAAAAAAGTTGATCAGGCCATTCAGGAAATTAATGGATTGGGCTATAAGGTTGTTGGACGTTCGGATGCAGTAGATAAAGCAGAACCTCCAGACAATGAATCAGAACATGATCACAAAAATGTAAAGTTGAAATTTGTGATCAGTTCTTTGTTCACACTTCCCCTTCTGTTGCACATGTTTCTTCCAAATCTGATTCCTGGAAGTCCGTATTTACAATTACTGCTTTGTACACCGGTAATCATCATTGGTATCAGACATTTCGGAGTGAGTGCATGGAAATCCATTCGTGCCGGTGTTCCAAACATGGACGTGCTGATTGCGGTAGGTTCATTGGCTGCATTTATTTACAGTTGTGCCGGCTTGATACAATTTTCCGGAACACCTGAAGTACACAATTATCTGTTTTTTGAAACAGCAGCAACAATTATTACCCTCGTGCTATTGGGTAATCTTATTGAAAAGCAATCGGTTCACAGAACTACTTCGGCTATTCGTGATCTACATCGTTTACAGGCTTCGAAAGCGAGGAAAATCGTGATCGATAATGCTGTTGAACTTATTGAAGAAACCTCTATTTCAGAAATTCAAAAAGGAGATATTCTTCTGGTAAACACCGGAGACAGAATTCCGGTGGATGGAATCATTCTTCGTGGCTCCGGATTGATTGATGAATCTGTTATTACTGGCGAAAGCATGCCTGTTTCAAAAGAAGAAGGCCAGTCTGTGACTGGCAGCACACTTGTAAGCGAAGGCAGCTTCCGAATGCGCGCGGAGCGGGTGGGAAAAGAAACCACACTCTCGCAGATCATCGAGATGGTTAAACTTGCACAACACAGCAAACCTCCGATACAACAATTGGGCGATAAGATCAGTGCTATTTTTGTTCCGGCAGTAATCGGGATCAGCGTGATTACCTTTTTCATTTGTTTTCTTGCAGTACATCTGTCTGTATCGAAATCACTGATGAATGCGATTGCAGTACTTGTAATATCTTGTCCCTGTGCAATGGGTCTGGCAACGCCGACAGCAGTTATGGTTGGATTAGGAAGAGCTGCAAAAAAAGGAATTCTGATCAAAGGGGGAAATACGCTTGAATCCTTTTCGAAAATTTCAACTGTTGTATTCGATAAAACCGGAACACTCACTACCGGACGCTTCAAAATCTCAAATATTACTATTCACAAGGGAGATGAAATTACCATTCGATCATTGATTGTAGCTCTGGAAAAAAACTCTTCTCACCCGATTGGAAAATCTTTGGTGAATGAGTTAAGAGAACATGAAATTACTTCCAATAATTTCCAGTGGAAATCAGTGACAGAAGATAAGGGGATCGGAATTAACGCCACCGATTCAGAAGGCAACTTATATAGCATTGGTTCTTTTGTAATGGTAAAACACTTCTACAAGGATCTCTCTCACACAATATATCTTTTGAAAAACAATGAACTGATTGCAACAGCGGATCTGACTGATGAGCTTAAACCGGGAGCAAAAGAAACTGTTGACGCATTAAAACAAAAAGGAATTAAAGTGATTCTTGTGAGTGGGGACAGGAAATCTGTTTGTGAACGTGTTGCAGCGGAAGTCGGGATAGAGCATGTTTACAGTGAGCAATTACCCGGTGAGAAATTATCACTTATCGATAGTTTTGTGAAGGTCTCTCCTACTGCCATGGTCGGAGATGGTATCAATGACGCACCTGCTCTCACGAAGGCATCTATTGGTGTTTCCATGAGTAATGCGACAGACGTAGCTATTCAATCGGCACAGGTAATATTGCTTCATCAGGAAGATTTACGGATATTGCTTGAGGCGATTGCTGTAGGAAAGGCAACTTATCAAACAATTCGTCAGAATTTATTCTGGGCGTTCTTTTATAATATAATCGCGATTCCGATTGCTGCTGCAGGATTTCTCAGTCCGATGATTGGAGCCTTGTCTATGGCATTTTCTGATGTAGTTGTTATCGGAAATTCTATTCGCTTAAGATCAAAAAGAATAGATTTCTAAAAACTTTATTTACCCGCATCATGATGAAGAATCAGTGTTTTGAAGGTAACGATTTTTTGTATGCATAAAAAAAAAAGAAATAAAGTTTTTCTGATCACCAAGTGGTATCCCAACAGATTTGATCCTCAGATTGGCGTATTTATTCAAAAACATGCCAGAGCTATTTCCGTTCATTCAGATATCACAGTGTTTTATGCGCAATCTACTGACACTTTTCTTCAAGATGGTATCGAGATAGAATCCAGGAATGAAAAAGGGCTCACAGAATTCATTGTTTATTATCAAAAGAGTAATTCAATCTTTTCTCCAATTGTGAATGCGTTCAGATATTATCGTGCATTTCTGAGTGTTTGGAAACAGGCGAAAAAGCCAGACCTTGTTCATGCATATATTTTGCTTCGTCCTGCATTAATTGCCTGGTGGATTTCGAAAAGGTATTCCATCCCCTATGTAGTGAGTGAACAATGGTCGGGATATACCAATGGAAGATTTCAACGCAGAGGTTGGTGGATCCGAAGTCTGAGTCGATATTTTACAAATCATGCAAATGGACGAACAGTTGTTTCAAAATTTTTGCAGGGTAAAATGCTGGAATTAAATTTCAGGGGTCCATTTACAGTCATACCAAACATCATTGAAAAACAAAAGGAAATTGATTTTACAGCTTCACGGACTGTATCCTCTGGAAAAAAAATTTTAGTTGTTGCAGATTTAGTTGATGATATTAAAAATATTTCCGGAACAATTCATGCATTCCGGGAAGTTCACATTCGATTTCCGGAATCAGAATTGCGAATTGTAGGCGGAGGAAGAGACGAGGATCAGTTGAAACAGATTGCAAAAAAATATGGACTGCTTGACTTGTCGGTATTCTTTGAAGGAATAAAAACAAATGAAGAAGTGTACAAATATCTCCATGCATGTGATTTTTTAATTGTGAATAGTCGCTTTGAGACCTTTTCACTGATTTGTGCTGAAGCAATGAGTTGTGGAAAGCCTGTCATAGCCACGCGATGCGGAGGACCGGAAGAGATCGTAGTGAGCAATGCAGGAATATTAATTCCAGTCGACGACCACATTGCATTGGTACAAGCGATAGAAAAAATGATTTGCAAACCGGAGATTTTTAATGCAGATGAAATCAGGAAATATGCAGAAGAAAAATTCTGCACTGAAACGGCTTCCATTCAATTTTCTGAAGTGTATTCTCAGGCACTATTAAAATAAATCAATCCCATTGATTTAAGAGGCTGAATGAAGGATTCTGAGAGGGAATGTTAAATTACTTTCTAAAGTGACATTCCAATGACAGAAAAGCCTGATTATGACAGTAAAAACATGGTTTCTTTTGTTTGGAATAGCCAAACTTTCACCTAAATTTGTCTCAGAAAACAACAAACCAATTTATTGTCTAACTAAAACCAAGAATCAAATGAAAAAAGGTTTACTCGTCTGCTTGTCCATGGCTATCGGTCTGGGTGCTATGGCGCAGCAGCAAGTACAACGGCGCATGCCTGAAGGCTTCCATTCGGCACCTATGCCGGCTGCTCTGAAGAACTTTACACGTAAAGTTCCATACAGAAGCGAACTGATGGATAACGGACTGCCGTTGAACAACAATGCAAGTCGCCAACTTGTGACTTCCAGACCGGCACATCGCTTGTCGACTACAAATGTTTATGAAGAAATGTTGGGATACACTTTTTACGATTTGCAAACGAATGCATCTGCATCCCGTCGTTTGGAATACAACAGTGATGGATCACTTTCTGCAGCATGGACATTTTCTCCAAATGCAAATGCCAACTATCCTGATCGGGGTACCGGATACAATTACTTTGACCCTAACGCGACTACTGTATCACAATGGTACTTTACACCGGATGGCGGATATGGTGATTACCCACAAACACGTACAGAAGGTGCTTACCGTACAGGTTTCGTAAACATTGGCGTTACAGCCAGTGGAAGAGAAATGACTGTAGGACACTCTCCTGCACCACCAACAGGAGTTGGTCACATGCTTCTGAATTCTCGTGCAACCAAAGGCACCGGAGCATGGACAGCTCAAACTACTGCTTTAGGAACTGGTACCAATGATGATACCTGGTCAAAAATGGCAGTAAGTGGTGAAGATGTACATACTATCTGGCAAGCTACAGGTACTACTGGAAATCCGATTTATGGACAGGATGGACCAATGCTCTACTCTCATTCAAGTGATGGTGGTCAAACATGGCCAACATTGCGTCAGCGTATGCCACTGATTGATTCTTCATTTTATGCAGGATTTGGCGGTGATGATTATGCTATTGATGCGAGTGGACAACACGTAGCGATTGTTTTCGGAGGTGCTTCTACCGACCTCGGTCTTTTGAAATCTGATGATGGTGGTCAAACCTGGACAAAAACTATCATCATCCATTTCCCAATTCCTTTCTTCAGCTTTGACACAATGTTTACATACCTTGATGGTGATGCTGTAGTTGATACTATGACTTCTACTCCTGGTGATGCAGCAGTTATCATTGACAACAATGGAATGGCTCACGTTGTATACAGCGAATTCCGCTGGTTCCGTGATTCCACCACTGCAGCCGGCTTTTACAGCCCACTTTGGGGAACTGATGGTTTGAGTTACTGGAATGAGTCTATGCCTGCCGGTAACGGTGGTATTCACTTTATGGAGACTCTTGACCGTGATGGTGATGGCAACCTTGCTATCTCTGAAGATACTACTTGTTCTCTGCCATGGGGTAATTACCGTGGTGGTGTTACAGCGATGCCATCTCTTGGTATTACTTCCAACAATACAATCTATTGTTCTTTCCAAATGCTTGTTGAGGCTCCGTTTGCAGATACTGCAGTTTGGAAACAAACTCACCACCATGTATTCCTGACAGCTACTCCGGACAATGGTCAAACATGGGCTTACCCTCAGGATATCGTTCCTGATGCTGCTCATGGTGGCGACGGTGAATTCCAGGAAGGTGTATTTGCTTCTATTGCACGTACAGTAAATGATTTTGCATACATCGTTTATCAGCGCGACAATGCTCCCGGAACATCTCTTGCTACTGCAGGAACTTGTGATCAGATCAACAACAACCTGAACTCAAGCGATATCATTTTTGCAAAAGTAGATGCTCAAACTCTTCTGGGTATTTCAAAAGCAAATGACGGAAACGTATTTGTTGGACAAAACTTCCCGAACCCATCAAATGGTACTACTTCATTTGAAGTTACAGTGAAGAAATCTTCTTCCGTAACTATTGAAGTTACTGATGTAGTTGGAAAAGTAATCCACACTGAAGTTCTTTCATCAGTTGCCGCAGGTGCTTCACAAACTGTGACTCTGAATACCAGCAACTGGCAGTCAGGTGTATATTTCTACACTGTAACTGCAGGTTCTCAAAAAGTAACCAAACAATTGATCGTTAACTAATCCGATCTGTTTGAAAAAAAAACCTCACCAATTGGTGAGGTTTTTTTTTGCCTATATTCCGGATGAATCAAATAAGATCAAAAAGTGATCGAACTCCGGGAGTTCTTTCAACAGTAAATCCTTCGGCATATTTCACGCCGATCTGTCTACCAAATTCAGCTGCACGGGATGCAAGAAAATCCAAAAACTCTTTTGTTGAAATAGCGGTTTCAGGTTCTTTTGATTGAGGATCATAAAACTGAGACTTATACGCTTTGACACTTTCCATTCTTTGTTCCCAGACCTCCGAAACATCAATAACGAAATCAGGTTTTATATACCTGTCCTGAATGTAATGGTAGACCACTTTTGTTTTCCATGGGAGCTGATCATTTCCATCTTTTTGGGTCTTCACCTTTGCAAGTCCTGCGAGAAAAACACTGGTTGAAATTAATCCTGAGCCTTTTCCATGATCCGGATGACGATCTGAAATTGCATTGCAGATAATTATTTCGGGTTGAAAATTTCGAATCGCCTGTACCACTTTCAATTGATGATCTTTGTCGTTCCGAAAAAATCCGTCAGCCATGGAAAGATTTTCCCTAACAGAAACTCCAAGGACTTTAGCAGAATCCTCTGCTTCTTTTATTCGGATTTCAGGAGTTCCACGTGTACCCAGCTCTCCCCTTGTGAGATCGAGCATACCGATTTTCTTTCCTTCTCTGGCGAGTAAAATGAGTGAACCCGAACAGGATAATTCCACATCATCGGGATGAGCCCCGATTGCCAAAACATCAACTTTCATAATATTTCAATAATTCTAATTATGTAAAACACAGATACCAAAACAGGCATTTGTGTAAAATTATAAAAACGATGAATATGGAAGACATTCCATCTTCTTTTTCTAATTTAGGGGTTCATCAGAAGATGTAAAAGATTTAAGAATATGAAAATAACCTTTTATGGAGCTGCTAGAACCGTTACCGGGAGTAAGCACCTTGTTACGCTCGACAATGGAAAAAAAATCTTACTGGACTGTGGTTTTTTTCAGGGTCATGGAGCTGATACAGACCCGATGAACAGACACTTTGGATTTGATCCCGCGGAAATCGATTATTTGATTCTGTCACATGCTCATATCGATCACTCAGGAAATATTCCTAATCTTGTTAAACAAGGGTTTTCCGGGAAGATATATTGCACCTCTGCAACACGGGATCTTGCAGCTATTATGTTGGCAGATACTGCCCATATTCAGGAAAATGACATAAAATATGTGAACAAGAAAAGGCAAAAAAAGAATTTAGCTCCATTCACTCCAATCTATGACATTGGCGATGTGGAAAACGCGTTGGAACTTTTCTTTACTATTCCTTACAGGAAAAAGTTCATGCTGGAAGAAGGAATTGAATTGCAGTTCACCGATTCCGGTCATATTTTGGGTGCTGCAGCAGTTCATTTAACCATCACAGAAAATGGAGTGAAAAAACGTTTGTGCTTCACAGGAGATATCGGACGTGCTTCGGATAAAATCCTGAAAGCTCCGGAACCATTTCCTCAATGTGATTATCTGATTTGTGAATCGACCTACGGAAACAGGTTGCATGAAAGTTCAGAAAAAACAGAAAATCGTTTACTCGAAATTGTGTATGAAACCTGTGTAAACAAAAAAGCCAAGCTGATTATTCCTGCTTTCAGTCTTGGAAGGACTCAGGAAGTTGTGTACGCACTGAACAATCTCAGGAATGCGAAAAAGCTCCCTCCTATTCCGGTATATGTTGACAGTCCTTTATCCGTGAATGCAACAACCATTATGCGTGCACATCCGGAATGTTTCAACGCGGAGATCCTGCGAACCATGCAAAGTGATCCGGATCCCTTTGGATTTGACAATTTATTTTACATACAAAAAGCAGAAGAATCCATTAAGCTGAATGACGACAAACGTCCAATGATCATTATCAGCGCATCCGGTATGGCGGAAGCGGGAAGAATTAAACATCATATTAAAAACAATATTGAAAATCCCGAATCCACTATCTTGCTCGTCGGATATTGTACTCCTGAAAGTTTAGGCGGGCGACTTGCGAATGGCAATAAGGAAGTGTTTATCTATGGGAAAGAATACAAAGTAAAAGCAAGAGTGGAATTAATGAATTCCTACAGTGCACATGCCGATTACAACGAAATGCTCAGCTATCTTGATTGTCAGGATAAAAAGCTGATAAAAAAATTCTTCCTGGTACATGGTGATTATGAAGTACAGCAGGATTGGAGGGAAAAATTATTGAGTAAAGGATTTACAAATATCGAGATTCCAGAAATGAAAAGCTCCTGGGAAGTTTGAAAAAAAACTACAAGTAGATTCTTTAAATTATTTGGAAATAAAGTAGCACTTAAACCAAAGATGATTAATCAAGTAAGATATTTAATACTTAAAGAAATCAAACTGGAATGGAAACAAAAGTATGCCTTCCAGGGTTTGTTACTTTATGTTGTTTCCACTGTCTTTGTCTGCTATCTTTCTTTCCGTCAAATTATTGATTTACCAACGTGGAATGCACTTTTCTGGATCATCCAGGTATTTGCAGGAGTAAATGCTGTAGCGAAAAGTTTCATGCAGGAAAGCAGAGGCCGGATGTTATACTATTACACTCTGACCAATTCCCGTTCACTTATTTTAGCAAAAACAATTTATAGTTTGCTCCTGATGCTGGTATTATCAGCATTTAATCTTTTCTTCTATTCTTTGTTCATAGGTAATCCTGTTCAGGATTTTCCTCTATTCATCATTGCAGTTGTATTGGGAAGTTCAGGTTTTGCCTCTGTGTTATCGATGGTGAGTGCCATCGCTTCCAAAGCAGGAAATAATGCCACATTGATGTCAATTTTAAGTTTCCCGATTCTTATCCCTTTGCTAATGACTACTATCCGGTTTTCTAAAAATGCAATGGATGGATTAGCCTGGTCAGTAAGCTGGCAATACATGATCATTCTCACTGCTTTGAATGCTCTGGTTTTCGCATTATCATATCTTCTCTTTCCATATCTTTGGAGAGATTAAAAGCCTACATCCGGTTAAAAATTTACAACAATCTGATCCTGAAATTCTGACAATAAAAAAATATCATGAGTAATAAATTAAGCGTTGCGGGATTAAGCTGGTGGAAATGGATTTGTATTATACTGTTGTTTTATACAGTCATTCAAGGTATATTAATACCTGTGCCACGTTTACCAATTCTTCACGAAACCATCCGGAATTTATTTTTCCATGTGACGATGTGGTTTGCGATGATCATCCTCATGATGTCCTCGCTGGTTTACGCTATACGTTATCTGAGAAATAACGACCTTGATCTGGATCTGAAATCTGAACAATGTGCCTATACCGGAATATTTCTCGGAATATTGGGTTTGATTACAGGAAGTATCTGGGCAAAAAATACCTGGGGAGCCTGGTGGGTGAACGATGCTAAATTGAATGGCGCAGCAGCCACCATGCTTGTTTATCTGGCCTATCTGATTTTAAGAGGCTCTCTGGATGATGAACACAAGAGAGCGCGTCTTTCCGCAGTTTACAGCATATTTGCCTTCACGTTAATGCTCGTATTTATTATGATTCTTCCCCGTCTGACAGACTCACTTCATCCGGGTAATGGAGGGAACCCCGGATTTAGTTCTTACGACCTTGATAACCGGATGCGCACAGTTTTTTATCCGGCAGTAATCGGCTGGACTTTACTTGCTGTGTGGTTAACTGAAATTCGTGTCAGAATGAAGCGATACAAATACCAACACGAGTCGTAATGAAATCATCTCAGATTTTTTTGCTTTTATTTTTTTCTTTGAAAATATCCGGTCTCCTGGGACAACAACAATTTCAAATTACTTACCGTGTACATTCAGAAACTCAAAGCAAGGAAATAGATTATTGCGGGAATGGAGGATATTTGATTTGGGGATCATCTACTACTTCGGGAAGTTCATTTATTGATCTTCAAAAACTCACCAATACTTTTAGTTCAGATTGGTCCTATTCTTTCTCAACTTTAGATTCAGCGATTTTTCCTGTGACTGGAAAAGAAATGACAGACGGGAATGTATTGCTTGCATCTACAATAGCGGATTCAGGAACCAAAGCAATCCATTTGATGCAAACTGATTCCAGCGGCATTCCTCAGTGGAGCAGAAAGTTCTCCTCTTCAGATCAGGTGATGCCGGTAAAAGTTAAAACTCTCAGTGACGGAACTTTTTATTTATGCGGGAAGTCCATTTCAAACGGCGCAGTCGTTCAATCGGATATTCTGTTGAGCAGATTTACTTCTGATGGTCATGAAATTTGGTCACAAATACTCGGTGGAAATCGCGAAGATATTCCTTCACAGGTAATTATTACTACCGATGATCAAATAGCTATTGCAGGAACGACATCAAGTTTTAGTAATGGAAGCAATTTTTTTCTTTGCAAACTTGATACAAGCGGAAATTATTATTGGTTCATAACATACATTCTTGGAATGAATGACACATGCAGATCTATCATCCAAACTAATGATGGAGGTTATTTGATGGTTGGTACCGGTGGAACAAATGGTCAGGATATCCTCATTATGAAAACAGATGCCAATGGCTTTCTTCAGTTTTCACGAACTTATGATTTGAGTTTTTCTTCTAACTCTTTGAACGATGATGGATTCAAAATCCTCAATACGTCTGATGGTGGTATCGCAATTTCAGGGACAACATGTTTAACTACCAATCAGGCAAAATTTCTTTTTTTAATAAAACTGAGCCAGAATCTTGTGACAGAATGGTTCACCTGTTATGGTTTTCAGTATACCAATTCATTTTCCGGCATCATACAATCTCCGGATAACGGATTTATCCTGCTTGGTAATCGAAGAAATTCTGTCACCAGTCACATGGAAGGATTGATGATTAAAAGTGATTCCTTGGGAGTAAGTCATTGCCATGAAACATCATTGAATCTGACTGAATCAGTGGCAACACCACTTCAATTCTCGGCAGCACCATCAGCTTTCTCGACACATTTAGTAGAAACTGATGATTCACTCATCTACTCTACTGCTGCCATTCAACATGATACTGCATGTTACATTCTCGCGAATTCAACACTGCTGGATGTACCGAATGAATCATTCAGAATATTCCCTAACCCTTTTTCCGATCAGATCTCGTTTAGTATGCCTGAACCATCAACGGTTCAGTACCCCATTGAATGGAGACTCGAAGACATGGGAGGAAAATTGATTGTGCAGGGAAAACTAAATTCTTTTATAAACCAGGACATTCAGTTAAAGACAACGGATTTGAAATCCGGAGTCTATATTCTCTCATTCAAAGAAAATGGCAATAAACAGCCCATTCAAAGAAGGGCGGTTTGTATTCAATGATAACTCTAAAATGATGAAAACAAAACCAATTCAATCCCTTATTTTAACAATTTGTCTGGTAATGAGCACCTTTTTAGTGTCAGCTCAATCCAGTGATGTGGACATGGCGGATACCATGCGTGAAAACGGTAAAATATACGTTGTAATTGCCGTTCTGGCGGTTATTCTTGGAGGATTCTTCATCAACCTTATACTGGTTGACCGGCGTCTCAGAAAGCTTGAAAATCAAAACCGAAAATAATCCGGGAGTTTGTTTTTCGGTGGAAAGTTCTGAATTACTCCAGTATTTAATGCTAAATTTGCAAAAAGATTAAGAGGAGTATACATGAAGAAATCCCACATCATCGCAATTGCCATCATTGCTATTGCTGTTGCGGCAATCCTAAGTACAGTTGCTGACTCCAGTACTTATGCTTCCTTTCGTGTGGCAGAAGAACATCCTTCAAAGACTTACCATGTTGTGGGTAAGTTGAACAAGGAAAAACCACAGGAATACAATCCTCAGACTGATGCCAATGTTTTTTCATTTTTCTTAGTAGACAATGAAGGCCAGGAAAAGAAAGTTGTTTTACAGAAAGCAAAGCCACAGGATTTCGATAAATCAGAACAGATTGTAGTTGTAGGTAAAATGGGAGACAGCGACTTTCTGGCATCCGATGTTTTGATGAAATGTCCTTCCAAGTATAACAATCCGAAGGAAGATATTAAGTCAGCCACTACATCGATGCGTTAAGCATTTTTTTTCTAACTCTTTCTTCATGGAAATAAACTACCTAAGTGAACAACTGATCTGGGGGAAGATTGGTCATTTACTCATTGTACTTGCATTCACAGCATCATTGCTTTCCTCTGTCAGTTATTTTATGGCGATGCGCACAGGTGAAATCACCTGGAGGAACTTAGCCAGAAAATCTTTTGGTCTCCACTCCTTCTCTGTCATTGGAATTTTCGGCCTGATCTTTTATCTGATAGTCAACCACCGTTTTGAATATTATTATGTGTGGCAACACAGCAGTACCACCATGCCTTTGCGTTATATCTTCTCTTGTTTTTGGGAAGGACAGGAAGGCAGTTTTCTACTGTGGATGTTCTGGCATGTAGTATTATCCTGGATCATAATATGGACTGCAAAAGAATGGGAAAATGGAGTGATGTCGATTGTGATGCTCGTGCAGGTATTTTTATCATCGATGATTTTAGGAGTTGTCGTCTTTGGTTACAAATTGGGAAGTAATCCATTTGTTTTGCTCCGTGAACATCCTGATTTCGCAAATCTGCCATTTATAAAAATGCCGGATTATCTGAGTAAGATAAAAGATGGCAGAGGATTAAATCCATTGCTTCAAAATTATTGGATGACAATTCATCCTCCTACTTTGTTTCTTGGTTTTGCTTCCACAGTTGTGCCGTTTGCTTTTGCCATGGCCGGATTGATGCGGAAACAATTCAAAGAATGGATACAGCCTGCATTACCCTGGACGTTTTTCGGAATTATGATTCTTGGTACAGGAATTCTGATGGGCGCTGCCTGGGCTTATGAAGCATTGAGTTTTGGAGGATTCTGGGCCTGGGATCCGGTTGAAAACGCGTCTCTTGTTCCGTGGATGACCCTTGTTGGCTTAGGACACGTTATGCTGATTTACAAGCACCGGAATCGCTCATTGCTTTCTTCCTTCATCCTGGCAGTTGTCACTTTCTTTTTTGTACTCTATTCCACTTTTCTGACACGAAGCGGAATTTTAGGTGACTCCTCAGTTCATGCTTTTACGGATCTGGGAATGTCAGGACATCTGGTTATTTACATGTTGTTTTTCCTGGCGTTTGCAGTCATTCTTCTGGTTCAAAACCGGAAACACATTGTTGAAAAGGAGAATGAAGAACATATCAGTTCCAGAGAATTCTGGATGTTCATCGGCATGTTAGTATTGGTTATCGGAGCAATTCAAATCACGTTTACTACATCTACACCGGTAATCAATAAACTATTTGGAAGTAAAATTGCGCCCCCGGCAGATCCGCTGGATCATTATAACCGTTGGCAAATTCCGGTAGCAATCTTAGTGTGTTTACTTCTCGGGATAGGGCAATTTCTAAAATATAAAAAATCTCAGGGAAATGAATTGATAAAAAAAATCACAGTAAGTTTGGTTCTGTCTCTGGTGATCACACTTGTTTGCGGAATTTTTCTCGGCACATCCTACCGCATCCATTATTACGCTTTGCTATTTGCTTCTGTATTCGCTGTGGTAGCGAATGCAGATTATATTATCCGAAGCTTAAAAGGTAAATGGAGCAATGCCGGTGCTTCCGTAGCACACATTGGTATAGGTCTGATACTTTGTGGCGCTTTGATTTCTAATACAAAAAAAGAAATCATTTCACAGAATGTGAAGAACATTGACCTCGGAAAAGATATGCCCAATCGTGAGAACATCATGATTGAGCAAAAGACTGATACCCTTCCTATGGGGAATTATTTTGTAACGTATAAAGAAAAATCCAAAGAAGGTGTTCATGTTTATTATACGATTGAGTATTTTAAACAGAATGAACAAAGTGGCAAAAAAGAGAAAGCATTTGAGTTGAAGCCATTTATTCAACTTAACGAAAGAATGGGCAATGTCGCGGAGCCTGCAACAAAGCACTTTCTCACCAAAGATATTTATACTCACATTACTTATGCAGAATTAGACAAAGAGAAAAAGCAAGATGATCAGAGTGATTACCAGGAACCTAAAATGCAGGAATTGGCCATTGGAGATACCTTTGTTACCAGCAACAGTTTTGTGATTCTTGAAGGATTAAATAAGGATCTTGATAAAGAAACATATCATCTGCAGGCAAACGATCTTGCTGTTGGTGCAAAATTAAGAATTGAAGACATCAACAGAAAAATTTATACAAGTGAGCCCATTTTCCTCATTCGTGACCTTGCTATTTATACACAGGACAGTTATCTGGAGGAGCTCGGACTTAAATTCACATTTAGCAAGATTGATCCCAACACCGGAAAGATAGAACTCCATATAAGTGAACGGAAGGAAAATAAAAAGGATTTTGTCATTATGAAAGCAATCATCTTTCCGGGGATAAATATATTATGGCTTGGATGTTTCCTGATGATCATCGGTTCCGTCATGACCATACGAAAAAGAATTCGAAAAAATAAAGTAGTACGTGCTGCTTAATTCAGGCGCAATGAAAATAGTACTGATAGGTTCCGGAAATGTTGCTACTCATTTGGGCAAAGCTTTTCATAAAGCAGGACATCGGATTTTGCAAGTTTATGGCAGAACAGAAAAGTCGGCATCCCGACTCGCGAAATATTTAAAAGCAGAATCTATCAACGATTTACAGAAGCTTCATCCAAAAGCAGATGTTTATTTCATTGCGTTGAAGGACGAAGCGATTGCGGAAATCATTTCATTCATTCCAAACAAAGAAGCAATCGTATTGCATACCTCCGGAAGTGTTTCCATTGATATTTTTCCGAATTCATTTTCAAATGCCTGTATTGCCTACCCGCTTCAAACATTTTCACTGACCAGAAAATTGGATATCTCTAATGTTCCCTTTTGCCTCGAATCAAGAAATCCGAGTACGAAAGTTCGTCTACGTAAACTAATTCACTCCATCAGTGAACACACTTACTGGATTAATTCGGATGAAAGGAAGACACTGCACCTGGCTGCAGTATTTGCGAATAATTTCTCAAATCATTTGTTTGTGATTGCAGAAGAATTACTGAAAAAGAAAAACCTTCCTTTTGACCTGCTCCGCCCTCTGATTCTTGAAACAGCAAAGAAAGTTCAGCAACACTCTGCTCTTGCAATGCAAACCGGTCCAGCCCGAAGAGGTGATGTTCAAACATTGGAGAAGCACCTGAAATTGTTAGACGACAGTCCTGATTATGCCGCACTTTATTCACTTTTCACAGACAGCATTGAAGCTCACAACGGGGCTGTTCTTTGATTTTTTGTTATACTTGCAGCCATGAATGAAAATTTCAAACAGCTACTCGCAGGAGTGAAATGTTTTATTTTTGATGTTGATGGTGTCCTAACCAATGGTTCCTTATTTGTGATGCCCGATGAATTGATACGTGTAATGAATATCCGTGATGGTTATGCTTTGCATGAAGCCGTAAAAGCAAAATACAAAGTATGCATTATCTCCGGGGGCAAATCCGAATCTGTGAGAACACGTTTGAACAATCTGGGCGTTACCAACATTCATTTGGGTGTAACAGACAAAAAAGAAAAACTCCGGGAAATACTTGATGATTACGATTTAAATACTGAAGATATCCTGTATATGGGAGATGACCTCCCTGATTTTGAAGTGATGAAACTGATCGGAGTACCTGTTTGCCCGAATGACGCCGCACATGAAATCAGGGAATTGAGTCTGTATATTTCTCCTTTCAAAGGAGGGGACGGATGTGTGAGAGATGTGATCGAACAAGTGATGCGCTTACATGGAAGGTGGCCCTATCAAAGTCCAGAAACCACCACTTAAAATTCCCGATCAGATTTTGTGAATTCATTTGCAACAATAAATCTCCTGATAATATTTTAGCTCCTTATCAACAAAATTGAAATGTAATGTATTTCATCCGGCTCATCCGTTTTCCAAATTTGTTGATGATTGTATTGACTCAGTTTTTAGTCCGTTACTGTATCATCATTCCCGCGTTTCAGACGGAATACAATGCTACAGGAGAATTCCCTGCACACTTATCAAAATTAGATTTTGCTCTGCTGGTACTATCTACTTTGTGTATAGCAGCAGCCGGATATATTATCAATGATATTTTTGACATAACAGCTGATGAAGTCAACAAACCAAATTCTGTTTATATAGAAAAAAAAATAAGTGAAAAAATTGCCAGAAGAATTTACTATGTTTTAAATGCAATCGGAATTTTAATCGGAATTTACCTTTCCTTTAAGATTGAACATCCGGTTATGTCGTTGGTTCAGATTTTTGTTGTCGCTTCACTTTGGATGTATTCATCATATTACAAAAGACGAGTTCTTTCAGGGAACCTGATTATTTCTCTTCTCAGTGCATTGGTATTAATTGTTGTGGGATTATACGAACCTGAATTTTACAGAAATTTTGTCTTTCTATTTTGCTATGCCTGTTTTGCATTCTTAGTTACTTTAAGCAGGGAAATCATTAAAGATATGGAAGATGTAGATGGAGATGAAAAGGCTCAGTATAAAACACTGCCGGTTCGATTTGGAATAAATAAATCCAAGTTAGCCGTCTACTTTACAATTCTTTTAACAGGAGCATTGATTTCATTTACTTTCTACACTTTTTTCCTGGACAATAAAGTCATTGGATTAGGTTACCTTTTGAGTATGTTTTTGATACCATTTTTTGCTCTCACCTATCTCGTTTATAGTGCAAAGGAAAAAAGAGATTACTATTATGCCAGTTTATTTTGCAAATTCATAATGTTGGGTGGAATACTGAGCATGATTCCGTTCTATGTGTATTTCCTTGCATAAACGTTTCTGCTTCCATTCATCAGAATCAGAAACAGATAATATTGAATAGAAATTCAGCGCTTAACTTCATCCATTAGATTTAATTTCGTTTCTCTTAACTCAACGTTTGCATCCACCACCTCAAGTCAATCCGGAATATGTTAGAAAATTTCAAGCTCATCCTGGGATCTGGTTCCCCTCGAAGAAAACAACTGCTGGAAGGAATAGGTCTGCAACCGGAGGTTCGTTTAAAAGATGTTGATGAGAGCTTTCCACCTGAACTAACGAGGTCTTCAATAGCTTTGTATCTGGCCGAACACAAGGCAAAAGCCTATCAACAGGAACTCTCATCATCTGAACTTCTAATTACTGCAGATACCATTGTATGCTGTGATGCTGAATTATTAGGCAAACCTGTGAGTAAAGAAGATGCAATTCGAATGCTCACCAGGCTGCAAGGAAGAGATCATCAGGTGTATACCGGAGTGTGCATTTGTACATCTGCAAGTTCAATTTCGTTTGTTGAAGAGAGCATTGTACAATTTCATTCACTGACTATGTCAGATATACTGAATTATGTTGAACACTACCAACCTTTTGATAAAGCAGGATCTTACGGAGCTCAGGAATGTCTGGCCCCAGGAATCAATCCATGTTCTGAGGAAGAGCTTCAATTTCTCAAAGAAATTGGTCACTCTGATTTGTTTGAGAAGTCTCTTGCAGTGAATAATCTTGTTTCCGTTCCCATTATATCGCGAATCACAGGCAGTTATTTTAATGTGATGGGCTTACCCATTTTAACACTGTGGAAAAGATTGGTTGAAATTGATGCAGAATACAAAGGAAGATAATACAAGCTTTGTAGCTTTACAGCAGTAATCCTTATCCTTTTACACATGCGGACTGCTTATCTCAAAATGCATACGGCCATTTTTCTATGGGGATTTACCGGGCTATTGGGTAAACTGATTAATCTGAATGAAGGATTGCTTGTCTGGTACAGAATGCTCATCAGTAGTGTGGCGATTGCATTGATGATGTTGTACAGAAAGAATTTCCCTTCCCTGAAGAGAACAGAGGTGATTAAAATCGGCGGGATTGGTTTTTTAGTAATGCTGCACTGGGTAACCTTCTATGGCTCTATAAAATTATCCAGTATCAGTGTAGCGATGATTTGTTTATCATCAATAGCCTTATTTGCTTCGATTATTGAACCACTGGTAAACAGAACAAAGTTTGATTATGTAGATATTGTATTCAGTTTATTTGCTCTTGCAGGAATTGCCACTATTTATAATTCTGATCTGAGTGCATCTGCAGGTATCATTGTGGGAATTATCAGTGCCATGCTCAGCGCGACTTTTTCCAGCCTTAATAAACGCATTGCGGGTCATTATGAAGCTTTAACCATCAGCCTTGTTGAGTTAAGCAGCGGATTTCTTCTATTAACGGCATTGCTCCCCTTCTATCTTGCATTTCAACCAACTTCGAATTTTCTACCTTCATTTTCCGATTCAATTTATTTATTGATACTCAGTCTTGTTTGTACAGTACTGACATGGATATTATCACTTGATGCCTTACGAAAAGTTTCCGCATTCACGATGGGACTTGCACTGAACCTTGAACCGGTATATGGAATCATCCTCGCGGTGTTATTTGCGGGAGAAGGTAAAATCCTCACCAAAGGATTTTATTTTGGCGCAATAATAATCATGATTACTGTAGTTCTGCACACCATTTATAAATTCAGGAAAGCTGCTTCCTATAACCGTAGTCAAAATTTATAATATACATGAAGGAATATAAAAGAGTATTGGAATTGAGATGGTCCGATCTGGACCCCAATTACCATCTGCGTCATTCTGTTTACTATGATTTTGCCGCGCAGATCAGAACTTCATTTTTAGAAGAACATGGCCTGACCATACGCAGATTGCAGGAGTTGCATTTGGGGCCTGTTTTATTCAGGGAGGAAGGAATATTCAGAAGAGAAGTAAGATTTGGAGAAAAGACTTATATCAATATGCAATTACTTCATTTGAAAAAAGATTATTCACGTTTTTCATTCAGACATGAAATCACTAAAGAAGACGGTACGCATTGCGCAATAATTCATGTTGACGGAGCCTGGATGGATACTGTATCAAGAAAGCTATCCATACCGCCGGAACTTGGAATTAACATGATTAACGATGTTCCAAAAGCTGAAAATTTTGAATGGAAAGAATAAGAAAGAGTGTACGGAGATGATACATGGTTAAAAAAAGAGAGGCTGCTTTCGATGAAAGCAGCCTCTCTTTTTATACTTATTACAAATTAGAATTTCACCAATTTGTTCACAGCTTTTACACCGTTTGATTCAATGTGAATCAAATATGTTCCGGCACTTAATTTATTTGCATTCACAGTTTCATGGTTAGAACCTTTGCTCACATAGGTTGATTTGCTGTAAACCTGACGGCCTGTCAAATCATAAATATCAAGTTGAGCTTTACCGTATGCAGCAGCATTGATCTGAACATCGATAGTAGATTCATCTTTCATGTAGCTGGAAATCGCAAGTTTGGTTGAATTGATTTCAGCAATTCCATTTATACATGCAGGATCTGCAGGATCGTAAACAGTTACCATCACAGATGTACCTCCGTAAGTACAGTTTGGATCAAGAGTAAGATCTTGCAAGAATGTTGGAGTCGCAGCTGCAGTTGCGTTTCCGAAAACGATTGGAGTCCAGTAGTAGTCTCCATATGGCAGGGTTGATCCGATAAACTGTCCGTCGTTGACAAACACACGGAAAGAAGTACCAGTACCATAAGCGAAGGTATAGGAAGCAACGAATGTTGGCTCGTTCAATGGATCAGTAGTTCCAGAGATGTCGCCGGTAGAAATTGCCCAGCTTTCACCTGCAAAATCACCTTCAGTTGGAGCAACCTGACCAGTAGCAGTGATTGTAACGCTATCTCCATCACAAATTGAAGCAGCGGAAGCAGTGGTAGTTCCTGGAGTGATAGATGGGTCAGAGCAGGTAACGTTAATTCCGGTACAAGATGGAGAAATAGGATCAAACACAGTCATTGGAACTGATGCACCAACATAAGTACAGTTTGGATCTAAAGCCAAATCACCGAGGAATACAGGGGTTCCTGCACTCGCCTGAACTGCATTACCGAAAACAACCGGAGTCCAGTAGTATAATCCATAGTTCACCTGACCACCAATCAATACTCCATCATTAATGTATGTACGCGTTGAAATTGAAGGAGCAGGGAAAGTAAATCTGTAGGATGCAACAAGTGAAGGCTCGTTCAACGGATCAGTTGAACCGGAAATGTCAGCGGAAGAAATTACCCAGCTTACTCCGGAAAAATCACCAATACTCGGTGCAACTACTCCTACTGAAACAAAAGTTCCTGTGTCGCCTCCACATACAGAAGTGTCGGATCCGATAGCAGTACCAGGAGTGATTGAAGGATCATTACAAGCAATAGAAGGGATAAATACCCACTTATAAATACCGTCTGTATTTGGATCAGAAGTAAAACCACCTGTCCACATGTGGATGGAATCAACAATTCCAAGTGCTGTACGCTGATCAGCAGTTTCGATGTCAGTCCAGTTCAAACCACCATCAGAACTATAAGAAGAACCGATGAAACCGGTTGCAGCACCAGTAGAAACTAATGTAGATTGAGTTCCTGGAACCCATTTCACATCAGAGCCAAAGAAATTTCCAACCGGGGTTGCTGCCTGCCAAGTGTCACCACCATCGTGAGTCACTTTCATGGTATTCACTCCTGTAGTTGAGTTGTATACACGTGCCAATCCATCCAGATAAGTATAGAAACAAAGGTCCATTGCGCCACCTGAAGGGATCGATAAACCTGTGCTGGCAACAGTCCAGTTCATTCCTCTGTCGGCAGAACGGAAAACACGACCAAGGTTTGTATCGAACCAAATAGAGTCGCCCATTGTTACGTAATGTCCTACGATACCAAATTCACCATTGAGTGCAGGAGGAATGTTTGCACCAGGAACCGGAACCCATGTTGCACCGCCATCACTTGTTGTGTAGATTTCAAAATCAGCCGGATTCGGATCGCCAATTGCAAATCCGTTATCAGCATCATAAAAATGAACTACATCCGGGAATGAGTTTGCATCGAAGATGGCACCGCCACCTTGCTGAACCCAGTTTTGTCCACCATCTGTAGTTTTCCATATGCCACCACCTGCTCCGGCAGTTGCATCAAAAAACATAGACCAAGCTGTATCAGCGTTCAAACCAAAAATCATCGACCAGTCATAATCCGTTGAAAGTGGAACGTTACCCGCGGTCCAGGTATTTCCATCAGTTGTTCTGGAGAAATCTGTACGGTTAGCTGCGCCACCTGAACCATCATATGAACAGATCCATGCAGTATTCGTGTCCACTACGCTTACATACCGAACACCCGAAGATGTTGGAATCAATCCCGTGGACTGGCTCAGCCAAACATACTGGGCAGAAGCACCAAGGCTCACCAGAAATAAGGCCGCAATCAGTAATTGTCTTTTCATGCTATTTTTGTTTAAAGTAAGTTGAGAATAGTGGGGCAAAATTAAGAGATTTTCTGGTATTTGGAAGACGTAAAAGTTTAATTACAGAAGTCTGACAGAAACAATTCAGGATGAATTTTTAAAGTTAATCCGCTTATGATTTTATGATTTTTCCTCGAAAAAAGTGAAATTTCTTGAGTTTTAGAATTTAACAAACACCAGTCCTAAAAATGATTATTAAAAGATATCTAAAATTTGTTTTCCATTCCATTTTTAACCCTCTAACCTTCTTCCAAATTATAATCTCATAGCATGCTTGGATATTGAAATGATCAAATAGACTTTGACATTTTTACATTCAGCCAAGGTCATTTCTCCGGTGTAAGAATGTTATATGCTAAGCATTTGAAATTAAATTACACAGCTTCAACAGGCAATATGGTATCCAATCAGATGAATAACAACACTCATGATAGAGGTCAGTTTTATTTTTGGTGGTTGAATTAATTTTGCTTTGAACATAACCAATACTATTATGAAATCCCGGTCAGGTTTAGTTAAAGAACTAGGCAGAAATTACAAAGTAAAAGATCGTTTAGTGTTTGAGTTAGGGACACTTTACATTGAAAATTATAATTCAAAAGACACTTCTTCTATCGCACTTCTCAATGATAAGATTGAGTTGGTAAAAAAAATGAATGAACGAATCGCGGAGCTAGAACGCGAATTCATTGCAACTAATCATTGATTCAAAGTAAAATGCTGTAGAGAGTTTGAGGGTATTTTAAATAAAGACGAATGCTCATTGCATAATTCACGAATGCATATACCTTCATTGAATAATCAAATAATTGTACATTTTTACTTCCATCATCTACTCTTTTACTCCTCCTTTAAGCTTTTTCCATAGTTGATTTCTTAAATTATCTTAAGGTTTGTGATCCGGATCAGAAATCCAGTACATTTCCTGCATAAATCCACATCCTATGATTAAAAGAAAACTCTGGCTGGGCCTGTGCAGCATTCTTGTCACTGCAAAATTCAGTCTGGCACAATCCGAACAACTGCCTTCAAATTTTTTCATGACCAAACTGGACAATGGTCTGGAAATTCTTGTGATTGAAGACCGAACTGTTCCACTTGCTACTATTGAAATCTGTACACGGAATGGAAGCTATACGGAACCGCCGGAATACAATGGTTTATCACATTTGTATGAACACATGTTTTTCAAGGCAAACAGAGATTATCCTTCACAGGAAAAATTTCTGGATCGTGTAAAGGAATTGGGAATAGTTTTTAATGGAACTACTTCCAACGAACGGGTGAATTACTTCATAACTCTGGGAAATCACAATCTTCGTCCTGGTCTTGAGTTTATTAATTCTGCCATTCGCTATCCGTTGTTTGATAAAGATGAAATGAAGAGAGAAAATGTGGTTGTTGATGGAGAATTTCAACGCAATGAATCAAATCCTGTCTTCTTTTTAATTAATGAACTGAATTACAAAATGTGGGGGGATCACTATTGCAGAAAAAATCCGATCGGTGATCACTTTATCATTCAAACTGCTACTCCGGAAAAAATGCAGGTGATACAAAACAAATTCTACCATCCGAACAATTCACTTTTGTGTATCGCAGGCGATGTCGACCACACTGAAGTTTTTGCCATGGTAAAGGATATTTATTCATCATGGCCGGCTACCAAAACGGACCCGTTCAAACGATGGCCAATACCAGAGTTTTATCCCATGGTAGACCAAAATAATTTTGTGGTTGTAAATGAAAATGCAAAATCACCTTTCATTATTGGTGGCTACCAGGGACCAGATACACGAAATGATATTCCTGCAACATATGCAGCTGATGTATTTTCTACATTGGTCAATCTGAAAACTTCTGCATTGCAAAAACGGCTTGTAGAAAGCGGTCTTGCATTCACCGTAAATCTGAACTATCAAACCTGTAAATACACCGGTCCAATACAAATTTTCATGATTCCGAATCCAGCTAAAATCAAAGAAGCGGTTAAAGCTTTGCAGGAAGAAATTCAAAAGTGGGACAAAGACGACTATTTTACAGACGAACAATTATCAACTGCAAAAGCTCAACTGGAAATCTCAGATGCTTTTGGCAAGGAGAAGACATCCAATTTCGTGCATACAGTTACCTATTGGTGGGCATCATCCAGCATTGGTTATTACACAAATTACAATGACAATGTAAAAAAGGTAACAAGAGATGATATTAAATCTTATGTACGTAAATATATTCTAAACAAACCTTCTGCATGGGGAGTATTGGTTGATCCGAAATCAAAGGAATCTATGCATATCGATGAAACAATCTTCAATCAGAATTGATCTAAA
>CALMQM010000029.1 GCA_937871435.1 uncultured Bacteroidota bacterium
ATACTGGAAGTGATAACATTATCGTTGGTTACAATGCCGCATCAAGTTCCGGTGGCAATCCGGCCAGAGGGCTTGCACGAAACGTAGTAATTGGTTCCGAAGCGGGTTCATCGGATAACAATGGTACAAGCTATGTTGATTGCGTGTATGTAGGTTATCGTGCTGGATGGATGATTGGATTTAATACGGGTTTGCGAAATACTATGATTGGTGCTTCTGCCGGAGCAACAGCCGGGCAAAGCGGAACTGACCATACACTTGTTGGTTATGATGCACAGAATGCAAGGTCAAATTCATTTAACACTTTACTTGGTTCTGGTACTAGAGCATACAACAGTCTTGGAGATATAGTAAGCAATGGTGGTGGTCAGAGTTATATGACTGTGATTGGCGCAGGTGCTGTGGTGCGGACACCAAATACATTAGTGCTTGGCCGAGTTCTTAATGATCAGGTTGTTGTTGGTGCAGAGAGTTGCAACTTTCAATTACCCGGAGCAACAGCTAACCTTGGATTCAATGGTTATAAATTTCAAGTCATCAGACCTGGTAGTGCCGCACTTGGAGTTTCTGGTTCTGCATTCTTTCGAGACGGGAATTTCTCAATCACTCTTGGTGAAGAAGGAAATGGAGCAGTAAAAAATTCATTTCGGATTAACAGCTACTTAAGCGGTTATGGAGGGTATGAATTTTTGCTGAGTTCAAACAATGTAAATGCTACTCTTGAAATTGCAGATTACCAATTTGGCGGTACTAAGACTGAGATGCTTCGCTTATCTCCAGGAGGATATGCTAACACTGCAATACTTGTAAGACCTAACGATACGTATCACACAGGTTACGGATACAAATATTTGATTCAGGGTGTGAATACCGGATTGCAAAGTCGATTCATATCTGCATTTCATGGACAGATGAATCTATCCGTTGATGATAGCTTCCCAAATTATAATCGTGCTCAGGTATACACTGCACTTGCAAGTGTAACGAATCATTTTGTAGATGGATTCTTTGCAGATGTAAGAGCAACCAATGCAAACGCTCAAGCATTTGCTTTTCGGTCTACTGGCAGTAGAATATTCTTTGATGGTACGGGAATGACTTTTACCACACCGATAACAACCATAAACACGGATGGCTCTGCTCATGCCGGAGCAACTGCATTGCTACTTAATGGAAGCTACATCATTAGCGCAGCTTTGTATGTCGTTCCACTTGGTTCTGAAAGAACAGGGATGATAATATCTCCAGGACAAACACAAGCCAATGGTTTGTTTATAAGTCCACAACAATCACTTGGCACTTATAACTATGATGGTTACCTCATGTGGCTTCAGTACAGCACAACAGGAAACAACATGATGGGAGGTACTACCAAGCCAATGCTCCTCATTCGAAAACACAATGCTGTTTTGAATGGGTTTGACCACTCAGGAGCATTCCTAAGAATGGAAGAAAACATTGGTTCCACCGGAGCATTTGTAGAGGCTTTCAAGTATGACACAGTGAGCAATTCCTTGAAGTTAAAATTCTCGGTTAATAAAGACGGAGTCGTTTCACTTGGCCAAGTAACAATTGATCCTGCAAGTATCGCTGGAGTAGGAAGGCTATACTTCGTTGGTGAGGATCTCAAGTTTGTTACACCTTCTGGAGTAGTTAGAACAGTAAAATTTTAACATAGAATATTTATGAGTAGAAATTCAATCGTTGTGAATCTTCCAGAATTAGATTCAACAACCAACAAACGAAAAAAGGTTATTCATGACTATCTCATCATTAAGAGCAATCTGGAGATGAGACATGGAATAATCCTGGAATTCACAGAAGGAGATGGTAATCCAATAGTGCCAAGTAATGAACTTCAGAGGCAACTGTTCCTTCCCAAACAAATCACGAAGGAAACAGATGGGAAATTTACTAATCCACTAACAGGAATTGAAGTGAGTTCAGAAACACCAAATGCCATAACAGAACTTGAGTACTGGCAAAACATTGGACTGAATTCATTCCCAGGTATTAGCTCAATGCCAAATGAAATCAGAGAAGCCTTGAAGGACATTAAAATTTCTGACTTAGTCTATTGGCTGATTGAGCAATCGATCTTAAAAGGAAACGCAGAAGGAAAATATTAAATCAGTATCACTCATGACAAACAAAGAAGCTTACAAACTCATTACGGCATTAATGGATACTCCAGCACCTGCTGGAACGAAGTTAGAACATGCGAGAAACCAGACATTGAAAAACGCCTCGTCTTTTGTCGAGGCTTACAATGACAAGCTGGAAGACCTCAACATTGATTATTGCAGTACGGATGACAAGGGCAACATTATCCGTGATCCAAGAGGCCAGTATATTTTTACCAAGGACAACCAAAGGGCACTCTCTAAGGAACTTAAAAAGTTCATGGATAGCGAGCTGATTGTTCCTTTTGAAATCGTATCCACGACTGATAAAAAAGGGCTAAGCGATCCCCAGGTCGAATACCTGACCGAGGTAGGATTTATTCGTGGATTAATGACGGTGATTTAGGAAAGGCTATTATTTTTGCCCAAAATATTGATGTAGGAGCCCGAAAAGGAGTCATGCGAAAGTGTGGCTCCTTTTTTATTAGTCGGGTTCATACAAATATTTAAGAATCATTCATAATCGTTAATTATTGTTCATTGTCATTAACAATCGTTCATAAAATTCAACCTTAGTTTTTGTGGTGTCCCATCTTTAAGAAAAGAGAAAATTATGGAGGGGAGAAACAAAACAAACAAAGAAGAACAAGGACAGCGTTTACATAGAGACCAACTTCTTACGGTTGGGGATTTTGAAAATTTGAAGCAAGACCTTTTAAATGAGATTAAAAATTTCTTAAAGGGCACAACTGCAACACCCGCAAAAAAGTGGCTTAAATCATCCGAAGTAAAAAAGCTATTAGGAATATCCACAGGCACCCTGCAAAACTTGAGGGTCAATGGTTCGCTATCATACAGCAAAGTGGGTGGAATCATCTTCTACGACTACGATCAAATTGCTAAACTGATTGAAAGCAATGAGCAACGCTGAACAGTTAAGCAATTTTATCCAGCGAGTGACATCAGATGGCAAGCTGAATACAAGTCATATTAGTATGTGTACAGCATTATGCTCTGCCTGGATTGAAAACGGTCTTACAAATCCATTTAACATTTCACGGAAGAGCATAATGACGGCAGCAAAAATCAAGTCAACGTCTACCTACCATAGAATCCTAAATGACCTGGCTGCCCTCAAATACTTTCAATACAAGCCCTCCTTTCATCCAGCTAAAGGAAGCCAGGTTTTTATACTATCCGAATAAAAAATAGGTTAGTACGTTATCAATTAGAGTGACCCGGAATTGTTGTTTTCAATTCCGGTTCACTTTTTGTATGTTTGATATATCAAAAGGGATTTCGAATCGATTGTGATTTAGACCCTGGTACCAAACTGGTACCATTACTTGAAAAGAGATATTAAAATATTGATAGTGAGGCGGTTGTAATAGTAAAAAAACACCCTCCTCCTCTGCATCCAAAATTGAAAAGCCCCGACTCCTGTCGGGGCTTTTTATTTGAATGAGGACCGAGCTAAGCCTGTGCAATTTGGCTTTAGCGAAGGTTTGAGTTCAAATAAAAAGGAGCGGAGCGGACATTTCAATTTGGATGACACACCCCCCAACGGGATCACGTTTCGTAATCCCTCCTCCTCTGCAAATCAAAACCAGGTCCCGACGCAAGTCGGGATTTTTGTTGATAGGGTGTTCAGCCGAAGCCAGGGTGCCTGCATACGTACCCTAAGTCAAAGTTTCTTTTCTGGGTTCGGGATTGACTTGAGGCGAAGCCTCGGTTGGTTTTGGAACTCTGTGCCTTGGTGGGATCAGCTCATCAAACGCTGACCATCTATTTGATCAATCCTCCGTAAAATCCGAAAAGGTTTTCTTGATTTCTTTTCCTTTGGGGATGGATTGCACCACCGCCGGCATTTCCAGGCTGGTGATATCCGTATTCAGCAACCGCACCAGATCGTCGCGGTCGGTTTCAAAATCCAGGTTGCGCCGCTGTG
>CALMQM010000030.1 GCA_937871435.1 uncultured Bacteroidota bacterium
AAATTCAGCCGGCACATGTACCATTAATTTAGAACCTGCAGGATTGGGGAACACGATGAGGTTGGCATCGCTAATTCTTTCATCTTTGATTGCAGTTATAAAATTGTACAATTCAGAAGTCAAAATACAACCGTTTGAATCCTGCACAACAATGGTGTAAATACCATCAACAGGATGAGGCAGTGTAGCGCCGGTAGCACCTGCGATAGTGTCACCATTGAGCAGCCATTGGTAACTGTCAAATCCGGGAATGGTCCATAAGATGTCTGGACCTTCAGTCATTTCAAATGGAGAAGGATAAAATACATCTACATGGGAAGTCGAAAAAGCCGAGCAATTGTGTCCGTCTGTCACCATTAATGTATATGTTGTACTAACTGAAGGATCAGCCAATGGATTTGCTGCGGTAACTGAACTGAGAGAATCTGCAGGGGACCATGAATATACATATGAGCCAACACCACCGGAAGCAGCAGGATTTCCTCCCAGCATTACCTGACCTTGGGTACATATGAATGAATAATTTCCCGCGTTGGCAATCAATTCAGAGGGCTGATCAATATGAATGACCTGAGGCTGAAAACAAGTATTCACATCCGATACAATGACCAGATAGTTACCTGTACCAATTCCATTCAGGGTATTCCCGTGTTGAGAAGTATCTGATTGCCATGAATAAGAATAGGGTGGTGTACCGCCGGTAGGATTAACAAGAATACTACCATCATTTCCTCCATAACAATTAACATCAGAAGCTGTAAAATTTATTATCAAAGCCGGAGGTTCAGGAATTGTAATTGAGTCAGTGATTGAACAACCATTCTGATCAGTCACAGTTACTATATAATCACCTGCAAGCACATTTGAAATTTGATTTGTTGTGCTGGTATTACTCCAGGTATATAAATAACCTGGAGTTCCACCACTAACCTGCACAGAAGCCAATGTCCCTACGGTGGATCCCTCACAATTGGCACCGTGAATGGTGTTTTGGATGACCATAGCCGGAGGTGATTGTACTGTAGCTGAAGCTGTAGTACTACAGTTGTTATTGTCGGTGATTGTAACAGAATAATTTCCTGCAGCGAGACCTGAAGCAGTATCGCTTATCTGGATTGGTGTTGTGGACCATGAATAAGAATAAGGTACCACACCTCCATCCGGAATCGCAACGAGTCCACCAGTCGATTGACCCTGACAAGCGGCATCCAGGACTTGAATGGTCGCAGTTAACATTGGAGGTTCACTGATTGCATAAACATCGCTATAGGAGCATCCGGAATTGTCGGTTACAGTAACTGTATAATTTCCCGGAGCGAGCAATGAAGCGTCTGCATTGGTACTGATTGCTGGATTCCATGAGAATGTATAAGGTTGAATTCCTCCGCTCACTCCCAGATGAATTTCTCCATTATCGTCTCCAAAACAACTGATTGTAACCACTGAATTTGCCTGAACAGATAGAGTTGAAGGTTGGGTCACTGTTGCAGTCTGACTCGAAGTGCATGCATTAGCGTCTGTAACTACTACGGTATAAGTACCGCTTCCCAACGCTGTAACTGTTTGCGAGGTAACGCCACCCGGAGACCATTCATACGAATACGGGCCAATTCCACCTGAGACCAAAGCAGTTGCAGTGCCGTTTGCCATCCCGCAAGTTGCAGGAGTTGTATCAGTTTCAACCACGATAGCGGGTGGTTCATTAATCGTAGTGGTTGCATTGATAGTACACCCAATCTGATCTGTTACTGTGAGTGTATATACCCCTGCAGTTAGATTAGTGGCGTCTATAGCTGTACCGCCTGACGGTGACCATTGGTAGCTGAACGGTTGTGTACCACCGGATGGCAAACCTGAAGCCATGCCATTATTTCCACCATGACAATTCACATCTGATGACACAGCGCTGGAATTAAGAACAGGGTCGATGCTGATTAACAGTGATTGTGCAGTTCCATCACCACAACTATTTGATGCATATACTTCCAAAGTACCCGGACTGGAATTGGAAGTTACATCTATCGAATTTGTAGAAGATGATCCTGTCCAACCTGCTGGAAGGGTCCATGTATAACTGGTTGCTCCTGCAACCGGATTGATAAAATAATTGATTGTGCTGTTTCTGCATACTGTAGAATTTCCATTAATAGACCCCGGTTGGTCAGGAACATTGCAAACATTTTCAGATACGATTAATGTAGAAGTGAAAGTTGTATCTCCGGTCACTGTATACGTTCCGCCGGACATGTCTCCTGCGAGGAATGAACCGAAAAATGTGACTGTGCCACTGCCTGCAGCCGGAGCAGTCCAGTCGAATGACCAGGTAGCTGTATTTGAATTGTTCACGCCACCAATATTGTGAGCTACATAACCACCACCACCATAAGAAGATGTTCTTGAGCCATCTGTTATCAAAATACTGCCAAGGATTTGACTGGCATTTTGAGGTGAAATTGAAAAACCAAAATGGGAATGCCCTGGTCTTGTTATGCTGGCAGTGATTGTATAAGTGGTTGAAGGAGTATATCCGGCTACCGGAATATTGGAAGTAATTAGTCCGGCTAATGCAATGGGATTAGTTGTCCCGGAAGAATACAAATGACATCCGGTTTGTGCACATGTTTTACCCGCATCAAGGGGAGAATTGGTGCAATTGTAATTACTTAAAAAAACATTTGAATAAGATGTAGCTTCATTTTGCAATCCATCCAATATGACAAACGTAGCAAAGATGAATACGATCGTCCGGAATACTTTTGATTTCAGAATCATATGTAATGAATAAAAAATTAAAGAAGATTCAACTTGAGAGTACTAAATGTAAAACGACTATTCACAAATATATACCTTTATTTCATTTCCGAAAAAGCTTAAATAATCATTTGTGAATTTTTTGGAGCCGGTTTTTACGGAATTTTCCACTTGTATTCTAGAAAATTTTTCATACGTTTGAATGCCTGTCAGTTTAATCTGATATTCTTTCAACATTTTAGTCTTTAATGCCTTATCTATGAGACAAATTTACGCACTCCTTTGTGTGTTTACTTTCCTGAGTCTTCCTCAATTATTCGCGGCAAACTACTGTGTTCCTCCATATGCGAATTCGGGAAGTAATAGTATCTATTTTCACACTATCTCTTTAGGTGATTTACGTGACACTGCTATTTCTGCTCATGATGACACTCAATATCTCGATTACTCATCAGCAGTGGCTGTGGATACAACGTATTATCTGGTAACAACAGAATTGATCAGGGGAAAGAATCAGAACCTGAATGTTAACAATAGTTCTACGAATTGTTCCTTTTCAGCCTGGATTGATTACAATGAAAATGGAAGTTTTGAGGATCAGGATGAGAAACTTGGAATAGCATACTGCCAAGATACAGTAGGACAGATTCAGTTTCATATCCCTGCATGGGTGGTTCCAGGTGATAAAAGATTACGTATTGCATTGACCAGTGAAGATCCGAATCTGGGTCGCAGATTTGATTTTTTACCTTGCTCACCGAACAATCCGGCAGTTGGACAAACCATAGATTACACCATTGAAATTCATGCGGATTATTGTTTTCCTATTTTGACAAGTGTGTGTAACACAAATTTTATGATTGATGGGATAGAATTGAATACGATGGATAATCTGGGAAACGGGAAAGACACGTCTGTATGTCACAGTGATTTTTCCAATGACCCTTCGAAACTTGCAGAGCTGGTCAGAGGACAAAATGATTCTTTGAAAATTCACTTAAAAAATTTATTGTTCCCTCATGCTTTTGTTAATTTATGGATTGATGATGATGATGATGGTGAATATGAAAGTTATGAAACACCATTAAGTAATTTGCAAATCCAGGTGAATACAACACTGGATACAGTATTAAATTATCCTGTGTTTCCTGTTCCCAATCAAACCGGATACAAGCGAATGCGGGTGCAGGTATCCAATAACTCAATCACAAATGGATATGAAGACGAAGCGTGTAATCCTTTTGCTTCCGGAGAATACGAGGATTATCTTTTGTACATTGGAACTACAGTTTGCACCCCCGTAAATCCAAACTCACCTTCCAATGGGGTATATGTCAATGCAGTTACTATGGATGCATTTTCAGCGAGTGCAAACAGCGGAGGTACTAATCACTTTACTGATTATTATCATACTCCTTTATCTTTTGTGAGTTTGACGCCTAATAAAAATCATAGCCTGACTGTACAAACAGTAAATGGAAGCGGGAACACAGTATATGTTCAGGCATTTGCAGATTTTAATAACGATGGATTTTTCGATCCGGAAAGTCCATCTGAAAATCTGATACTTAATTTTAATGGTCAGAAATATCTGACACATCAAACTGCCGCAGCACTTGATGTAATCACTTTCCGTTCACCATCCATTCTCACAGCAGGGCCAGTTCATCTGCGCATTCTGGTTGCAGATTCAACGCAGGAATATTTTTGCGGAACCGGTCAACTTATGACAAACGGAGAAATTGAAGATTACAAAATGATTATTGAAAACGATGATAGTTTATCACCTATAGCCGATGTAATTCCCCGTTTTGGACAAGGGTCTTACACCAATGGTGCGCATGAATTTTGTCCCGGATATGTTCAGTTTTATGATGCAAGTTATCATCATCCTGATCAATGGCATTGGGAGTTTCCGGGTGGACTACCGAGCACCAGTGATGTTCAAAACCCACTCATTTACTACGATAGTGCAGGTTATCATTCAGTAAAATTACGGGTTTCAAATAGTTTTGGTGTCGATTCAGTCACATTAAACAACCTGATTTACATCAACGCCAATGCGATCCATTTCAGAGATGTTACCGGAGCTATTTTAAAAGATACAATAGTCATTTGTAGCACGGATACTATGTTTTATATCAATGCTGCAGATAATCCTTATTTTCAGGCATACTCCTGGAACACAGGTTCTGTAGACACGGCGATTTTTGTTGATGCTGCGGGTTTGCCTGATACCAATATGATTTATCTCACAGTTGAAACCAGAACGGTACCATCCTGTCATGTCACAGATTCTGTATTCGTTATTCAGAATGCCCCATTACAAATTGATTTATCTACATCAGCGGGAAGTAATAATGTATGTGCAAATAGTTCGTTGATAGAAACACTTCAATGTACCAACACAAATGCTCTGCTTGGTACCTATCAATTTTCTTATCATATTAATTCCGGAAATAGTATCCAACTTCCGTCTTCCGATCCTGGTTTGAATGTGCTTACGGATACCATTGACTTGAGTTCGAATGCAGGCAGTACTGTTACTTATCTTTGCTCTTATCATTCATTTTCAGGAACACAATCAAATTATGGTTGTTCTAACATTGCAGATTCTGTGACACTTAATGTATTCGCCCAGCCTTCATCGTCGATACATGCTGTTGATTCCGGTTTGTATTGTATCAATGGGAGAGTTGAATTTGTTGCAGTGCGAAACGGAGGTTCCGGTAATTCCGGTTATTCCTGGTTTTCGTCCGGAAGCACTCAGGTTTTTCAAAATATAGACAGTCTGGTTATAGATGATAATTCAGTTGTTGCCGGCGATCTGTCAGTTCAATACATATTTACTACATCAGATCCGGGTTGCATTCCTGACACTTCAACTTATGTGGAGCATTTACATGCTTTGCCGCAGGTCCAAATCAGTACTTCTGTTGATTCTATCTGTAATAATCAAAGTTTGACTTTGAGTGCATTCTTAAATTCTTCCACCGGTAACGGAACACCAGGTGGATCATATGCCTGGTCGTGGAGTACTGATCAGGGAAATAACTGGATCAATCTGGGAGCAGGGAGCGACACATTTTTTACCAATACATTTTATATTCCCGGACTTTCAGGCTTCGATTCTACTGCACAAGTGAGAGTTCAATATAATGGGAGTCAATTCTTGTTGGGATGTAATTCCGGTTTTTCTGCAGGCGCCTTTGTGTTGCGAGCTGCGCCTGATGTGACCAATACAATATTGCTGGATACTTTATGTTCTGGAAACCTTCTGTCAACCCCGATAACATTGAATGCAAATATTCCGGGATGTACTTATTCCTGGACATTCAATTCAGGACTGAACGTAAATGTCACTAATTCATCCGGAACAACTGCTGTTGTGAATCCTTCATTTGCTAATTCAGGTCTGTTACAAGACACTACCATTTTGTTTGTCACAGCCACAGGACCAGGTGCTACTGCATGTCCTGGAATTACTAAACCGGTTGCCAGAATAGTGGTTAATCCTATTCCGCCTGTTCCTATAGTTCTAACCGATGATACGATTGTTTGCAGTGGGGAAAAAAATGTTTTGTTAAGACTGAATTCGATGGATGGATTACACTACTCATGGAGTTTTATTTCAAATGGCCTGGATACGTTTATCAGTCCTTCACCCGGAAATTTTGCAATGTTCAGTTTTGATCAAGTAAGTGTATTGACTGAAGATACTATTCATGTAACCAGTCAATATTCATTTGCAGAAAATTGTCCCAGCAAAGATTCCATAATCATAGTGAGTATTAAACCTGAATCTGCACCATCGAATGACATCATGGTTAAAATGCAGCCTTTGCATCAAACACTTGTTTGTCTATTCAATGACGCGGATGCTTATCAATGGGGATATGACAGCATTCCTGAAATTACAGATCATGAACTGGTTGGACAAAAATTTCAGTCCTGTTCACTTGGTGATTCATTTGACCCACAAAATTTTCATTATTGGGTACGTGTCACACAGGGAGGTTGCACAAGTAAATATTATTTTGTTGGTAATAACAATGAATACCCTGTTCCTTACATAAGGAATATTTTCTTGGATCAGGTAAGTATTCCGGGAACACATGTCACAGTATACCCAAATCCGAGTAGAGGAGTGTTTTCAATTTCGATGAAAGGATTTACAGGTACCAATGCATTGGTTGAAATTTATAATGTGCTGGGTGAAAGGGTACATTCCCAAAGTTTGAATTTGGATGCCAATCCTGATTATCTTTTGCCGTACCGTGGAAATAAACTGGAATCCGGTATTTACTTTTTGCGTATTCAAACGAGTCAGGAGGAGTCAGCGTTAGTTTCATTTATCATTGAATAAGACCGGGGTCATGAAAAAATATTTATTTTTTTACTTTATCTTTTTTATTCCTTTGATTACGATGGGTCAATCCTCTTCGTCAAAAAAGGATCTGATGAACAAACTTGATGAATTCATTAATGAATTTGGAAGTACTTCATCTTTTCGCGAAATAGGTGGATCAGAATTTTCAGAAACACAAGCCACAAAATTCAAATCCATGTTTGCTGAGAATGCTATCATTTTTGATGACATCAATGCTTCCATAGTGGAGGATTTGTTAGGAGGAAGTCCTTACCAATTAAAAAGCAAGCCAATTGAAGAATACATTGCGGATGTTCGGAAAAGTTTTCCTGCCGGTATCAGAGTGGATATTTTGAATTCTGCAATTGATTTCAGTAAACTGGACAGTGGTAAAATAAATATTGTAATTAATAAAAAGGTAACTGGTAAGTCTTCTTCGTTAAATCGCTTTGAGAATAATGATACTTTGTTTTTGGAATTGCTTGTATCGCCGGAGAATCGATTCCTTATAAAGAAAATCAGTATGATTGGCTCTAGTTTCATTTGTGCCAATGATAAGGACAATGACGGGGTAATTGATGAACAGGATGCGTGTCCCGGAGTAAAAGGGGAAATGCGATTTAAAGGATGCCCTGACAGGGATCGCGACGGAATTGCTGATAATCTCGATGAATGTCCGGATGAATACGGTACATATTTTAATAAAGGATGTCCGCCGGGAGTTTTCACTAATAAATTCAGTGTAGATGTTTTTTTAGGAATGAACATGAATTCTCCTAAAAATGTGGCTATAGAAAAATCATCGTTGGCATTCAATGATCTGGATGTAGAAAGATCAAATGAAGGAAAAACACAATTCAATTCAAATTCAACTTCCAGTTTAATAGCAGGTTTGGAGGTAGCATTAAGTTTAAATACTACTAAAACAATTGCACTGGGTTTAGGTTTAAATTACAATAAATTTACAAATGACTTGTCCTGGAATGGCTTTCATGCGGAATTCAAAGAACTCGACAATGAAGATGGTAGTACACACTCACCTTTCCGAAGATTACTTACTCTTCATCAAACCAAAGAAAGTCTGGAAACACAGGTGATCAGTTTTCCTCTGTTATTGAAATTCAGAAAGAGATTGGAGGAGAAATTTGGAATTTATTACGAAATCGGTCCTGCATTTGATTTGATTTCTATTCAATCCAATTCGAGCGCTGTAGCTGATAAAGAAGCAATTTATATTTACAATTCTGATAACAAAGAATGGACATATACTAAGAATTATTCTCCAACAGTAAGCGACTGGCTTATTACCAGAGATGCTGTTAATGCGAATTCTTCCGGTAACGCGGCAACTTATTTTAATCAATTGCAGGCAAGCGGTTATGATGTTGCTCTTGATAAAGCAATGAATAGTTCTACTGAAAAGATTTCACGAATTGGTTTTAGCGGTATTGCTCGTGTTGGAGCGTTTTACATGGTTGATCGGTCCATGAGTGTATTCGCTGGTGCAGTTTATGCTTATCATATTTCATCGAAGAAAGTGGAAGGGACCTATCAGCCGGTTACCGGTTCGGATCAGTATCACTCATTAATAAATGGAACAAAAAAGTACAATGTTCAAAACTATGGAATCATGCTCGGCGTGAGATATGGTTTTGGAAAATAACGAATCGTTAATTATAATAAAGTGGATAGAAGTGTTCATCTGACGTTTGGCATTACCTGCCTTTTGGCGGTTTTATTATTAGGATTAAAAATGAACGCACCGGTTCCATGTGTGGAACCTGGAATTGTATTTGCTCCTGAGATGTCAAGGATTGGCGAGTCTGTAATTTTTAAGGTAACAGGAACTGATAGTGCAGCTGTACAGTGGGATTTTGGTGATGGATCCGCTTCAATAAAAGGAACTATAGTTTCACATGTTTATTCGAAATCGGGCAAATTTACTGTGCTTGTAAAAACAAATCAGGGATGCGTAGCAGGACGTGTTGTATCAGTACGTGACAAGGAGCCAGAACTGAAACCAGTGTTTCCGGTAATTAAATTGTCTTCAACTACTGTGACTGTGGGTGAAATGATTCATGTTGATGACCTGACTCCCGGAGCTAAATCCTGGCATTGGGAATTAGGAGAAGGAGAACAACAAAGCAATGAGCGTGGAGTTTCTGTTTTCTATTCTACTCCCGGAAAAAAGGAGATTAATCTCAGTGTTCGCGGGGATGGGATCTATGGTTCAGCAACAGCAATTGTCACTGTAAAGCCTAAAGGTGAAATTCCTGTAAAGGATAAGGTGATTCTTACACCTAAATCGAATATTTGTGATGGCACATATGTATATGATAAAACGATTTGTGAAAGATTGAAAGCTGCGGCAAACAGTTCCAATCGAGATGCAGCTTTTCGTCCTCTGGTTCAAATGATGTGTAATCAAAACAGCACTCATGTAAAACTTAATGTTTCTGTATTTGATTGCAAGACGTATAATTTTTATGATTTTAGATCAAAACTCAGTAATGATGAACAAAGTAACTGGGTTGTTGACAGCGTTAGAATCAGATGGAAATCGAATGACGGCGATCGATGTATTGAAGATTTGTATTTTATGATCAGCTCTAGAAAATAATATGAAAACACCTGTAAGAATAATTGCATTTATTTTGATCTTGTTTTCCTTTGAAAGCAAAGGTCAATCAGTGTCCACAGGAAAAAGGACGTATACATCATTCGATTTTTATTATTTAGATAATAATCATGGAGCAGATGCCATAGGATTGAACGATTCCTTGATAGAAAGAATGGTGCAGGAGATACGTAAACTACTTAAGCAAAACGACAAAGGATTTTTGTTATTCAGAAGCAACGGTGAAAGGCCGCAAATCACAGAACGTAAAGAAGATCTGTTCACATTCGAATTTCGTGACGGTATTTTTGAACAAAATACTGCCATTCCAAATTTTCTTGAAGACAAGAAACGGATTCGTGAAGTTCTGTATGACTCAATTGGTGTAATTCAGGACAAAGTAAATCTGCATTTTCTGTTGTCGGAAAATGCGCTTAGAAGTTTGCAGGAAGATCCGAATTCCATGCTTTCTAACTTTGCCAGAGAATTTTGCACTCTCTTTGCCGGTAAAAGTGCAGAGTTGAATGTGATGTTGTATTACAACAAAGAAATCACAAGTGTGAACGAAACAGCAATTAGTAATTACCTGAATTTCTTCAACGGTACGACTTATGCGGAAAGGAAAATTAATTTTACTATTATCAAAAGTTGAGAGGATTTATTTGAATTGTATGATTGCATGTAACTCTGTACAACGAAGCGAAATGTATTTGCTTCGTTTCCTGTTTTTATTCGTGATTGTTATCCCTTCATTTGCCATAGGACAAGATCATGTGAAGGGAATGAAAGTGAAGAGAATGCCTAAGGACTACCTTGAACCAACCGGTAAATTAGTTCCTGAGAATTCCAGAACTGCTGATGGTGAGTATAGTTATTGGCGTGTCTATTCTGATCGTGACAACAATCAAACATTTAAAGATCCTTATTTGAAAACACCATTCAAAACGCTTCAATTTATGGACGCATTTTTTGTCGTTCAGGAGCGTTGGAATGCTGTGCGCATTGCGAAGTACGATGGAGCTTTGGGTGATAAATACACTATTCAACACGACTCACTCGATTACGGCTGGATTGAGAAATCCAGGCTTTTACTTTGGAAGAAATGTCTGATTGATACAGTAAAAACCAATTTCAACCTCAAAGGGCTTGTGATACGTAGTTACAAAGTTTTTGAGAATATTGAAGAACTGAAACGCCTTTCACAAGAAAAATTTCCGTTATATTCCTCTCCTTCATTAAAAACCAGAACTCAGAACGACATCAATTTATTTGATTTTCTTTTCATTTATAAATATGAAAATGGAGCATATTTGATTGGTAAGAGGGAAGATATTTCAGTAATGAGTGCTAAAACAGATGTTTTAGGTTGGGTACCGGAAGTTAATCTTAGACCCTGGGGGCAGCGTTTGTGTCTTGAACCGAATTCTAAATCGGATGCTGTGGCAGAACGAAAAGGAGCCGGATTGAAAGCCGGATTATTTGAGTCAGAGGAAAAAGCCAGAAAGTATCAGAACGGTGAAAAAGTAAATACCCTTTCTTATCAGGATCCTTATGAAAAAGGAATGCAATTGTCAGAAAAACGATTTCCAGTAATCGCAGATAAAAAGAACGGTATTATGAAAACCGGTTTTATTACTTCAGTACTGGATAAAAACGGCAAAGCAATTATTACTACAGATCAACAGGCGGATATAGAAAAGAAGTACAATCAGGCGAGAGAGGATTATAGAAATATTAATATTGTCTTTGTCATTGATGGTTCTGACAAAGTGCAAAAATACATGCAAAGTGTAATCAGTTCCATTGAAAATAGTATGAGTGAAGTAAAAATGGATTCGCGAAATAAGTTTAATTTCGGAGCAGTTGTGTACCGGAATTATAGTTGTGATGCAGATCAGGTTGTATCAATTCAGGATTTATCTCCCAATGTGAGTACTATCACAGGCTTTTTGCAAAAGCAAACGAATGCGGCGCCGGCTTGTTCTAAAGTTAAAACAGATGGAAGCAGTTTGTATTATGGTATTTCTAAAGCCGTAAAATTATTCCGAAAGAAGGAGCACAATAATATCATCATGGTTATCGGATCAGGGGGAAATTACCTGGTTGACAAATATAATTTTGATGAAACCAATGTAAGCTCAGCACTTGCGGATATGCAATGTAGTCTCGTATCCTTTCAGGTTCAATACAATTCGGATGATGAACAAAGATTTGTTAGTCAATCCAAGGAGTTGATCAAGCAATCTGCGAAAAAGATTCGCGACAGGTTGGATGATGTCAAGATGGAAAAGGGGCAACGGTTTACCGGTATCAAATTTGAAAGCACAGATAAGCGTTTACAGAATGAATTTTCGTTGGTATTTCCTGGTGGTGATAGCCCAGTTCCGGGGAAACTTACTTCTGCCTCACCAAACAGACCCAATTCACCTTCTTATATCCAGGAGCAAATTGAAGAAGTAATTACGAATAGAAATGAAGACAATGAGAAAATTCTCAGTAAATGGGATGCGAAAGTAAAAGGGATAGGAGCGACTACTATTAAAATGGATGAGGAATTGTATCTGCTTTTAAAGAATTCAAAAATCGACCCGTCAGCTTTTCAAAAACTGGATGTGAATACTAATTTCCAGATTTTTGTTGAAGCATATGCTGCTGTTAACTGCAGTAAATTGAAAAAAACATTGTTTAATTATGTTTTATTCATGAACGACGATGATCTTTATGATCTGATCATTCAATTCAGAAAATTGGGAAATGCAGTGACAGAGCAAGAGTTGAGAAAAAATCTTGTTGATTCCTACAAACAGCTTGCTATATCTTATTATGGAGCGAAAGAATCCAAATCTGCCATCAATAAAAAATCACTTTCAGAAATAATGGGATTGATGACCGGTCTTCCATCCCGCAGTAGTTTATTTACAAAATATTCTATTTCTGATTTGGAAAACTCACGTACTGTAACGATTCAAATTTTGAAGGATATCGCCGGTGAGATCAACGATATCAAAACAGATTTGGAGAGGATCCGATCAGGTAAATCATATTCTTTTACGAGCTATGATCAAATTTACTATTGGATTCCCGCTGAAGCTTTGCATTAATCATTATTAACAATGAATGTTTCAGTATGGAAGATGCAGTTTTTGCCATTGAAAATCTTTCCTGTTCATATGACAGATCGGTTTCTAACCGGGTATTGTACATAGAACGGCTTGCTATTCCCAGAGGAAAGCTGACCTTTTTGCTAGGTCCGTCCGGTTCAGGCAAGAGTACATTGCTTGAAACACTGGGCTTGATGAACAATACTTTTGCTTCAGGAAATGCAATCTTTCATCCGGGTCCTAACTATCCATCTTTTTCTCTTAATTCTGTCTGGAATTCTCAAAATCAGAAGGAAATTGATTCGATTCGGAAGCTGCACTACAGTTTTATTTTTCAGGAAAACAACCTGATGGAAGATTTCTCTGCCTATGAGAATATTTGCTTATCTCAAATGGTGAAGGATGAAAGAACATTTGCTGAAGTGGTTAGACCGGCAGAATTGATCCTGAACAGAGTAGGACTTAATTCTAAAGAAGTCAACCAATTTACTGTGGCCAGCAATTTGTCGGGCGGACAAAGACAACGATTGTCATTTGTTCGGGCACTGAATGTTGGATATTCGGTCTTATTCTGTGATGAACCTACCGGAAATCTGGATGAGGTGAATGCCCATGAACTTATGGCTATTGTGAAAGGTTCATGTTCAGTGACCAGATCTGCCATTGTTGTATCACATGATATTAATCTTGCTTTGAAATATGCAGATCAGATTTCAGTCATCACTAAAAGTGAAGGTGAATCCTATGGAAGAATTGAATCAGGGAATAGCTTTCTCCGGGAGGAATGGGAAAACATGGATGAAAGAGAATTGCAGCTATTCAGGGAAAAAATACGGGACTTATATTTTATTCATTCAGACTCTTCAGAGAAAATGGTAGAGGGATATGAACAGAAAATTCCTGAAATCAGTTTTAACCGGTTATTTATCCGAAATGAATTGAAAAGTTTATATGGTAAGAGGTATGTCAATTATTTCATACTATTTTTTCTTACGGTGTTTTCATTACTGGTACTTGGTTTTTCCAATGGGACATTGAATTACATTAATTTGAAACTTAATGATGCATTTGTCAATTGGGTAACATTGAAGATTCCATATGGTCAGACAGGTGAACGGTTTGTAGAGATTAAAGACAAGATCAACGCACCTGAAAATAAAATAAGGTATCAATACAATTCAGCGACAAGTTATCCTGAGTTTTTAATGACCATTTTTGATAAAAACTCTTCCGATAGGGTGAAGGTGTTTTCTGAAAAGGGAAGGACTATTGAAAATGGTGAACAAAGAGATCCGATGTTGAATGATATATTGTCAGTAGAGAATCTCTTATCCGGTTCTGATTTCACAGGGGAAGGAGATTTTGGATTAATTGTTTCACAGCAATTATTGAATAATTATCATTATTCTTTGAATGACCGGTTTATTTATATCGGTTTTAAAAGATTCCATGGCGATCAGGAAATGTATGAGAGGATTCCTGTTCCTGTCAGGGCAATTGTGCGCTCTATCCCCGGAAAAAATTTGTTCATCAGTACGATTTATTTTAAAAAAGCGTTAGATCAGGCTGATGGAAATACTTTTGATCCAACTACACATAAAAACAAAATATTTTTGTATTTAACTCCTGATACGAAAGCCGCAAATGGCATTGCTGATATCTTTCGGAATTTTTTAAAATCGCATCCCGAATTCAATCAATGGAATCCGGAGTTGGATATAGTAAGCGACCATCTGGTTGACACAGGGCAAAGCCGCGTTGCTGAAATACGTTTTTCACCTGAACCGGAGGACATTGAAATATCTAATTCGTTGATTCAAAAATTTCAATCGTTTCCTGAATTAAAAAAATGGAGCGCTTCCCTTATTCCATTTTATGATCTGGCTCAATTCACGGAAAATTTTAATGAACTTGCTGATGATATATTGTGTATAAATTTTAATGGTAACCTCGACAGTATCCGGTCATTCAAACAATTTTTGGGAACATTAAATAAGGCGGGGGAGAGGGATGTTATCGAATTGGATGATTCCGCAATAAGAGAAAAGGAGAATTATAATTTTATGAGTAAAGTGACATTAATTATATCATTTGGCCTTTTGTTCTTTGCAGTATTTTGTATCGCTTTATTTATCATGAATGTATTGAGGCTGCATTTATGGAAAGTAAAAATGAATTTGGGAACACTCAAAGCATTTGGTCTGAGTAACAAGGAGACCAATAAGTTGTACGTACAAATTATGTTCTTGTTTGTATCATTGGTGATGCTTCCGGGATTTATTGCAGCTTATTGTATTGGGAAATTGATTGATAAGCTTATTGGCTCATTCCTTATTCCGGATCAGAATTTTTCTTATTTCCAAATCACTGATGGATTGATTGTTGGTATTATATTTTTAATCTTCTTAATTTCAATGTTGGTCACAGGAGTTGTTG
>CALMQM010000031.1 GCA_937871435.1 uncultured Bacteroidota bacterium
GGAAATGCCGGTTAATCTGGAAATAAAAGGAGGGATGGAACATTCAGGATTAATCAGAGTCGTAAATTGATCAATCACATTGTTCCCATCGTGAAGATAAATTGCGATCTCTGTAATTTTATCCTGAATAGAATTTCCTCCGGTAGTCTCGACGTCTACAATCGCGAAGAGCCCTGATTCGGTAATCATGATTACGAAGATACAAATCCGAAAGAACTATGTAAAGGGTAGCTGTAAATAGTATTTGAACAAAAAAAAAGCGCAACTTTTAAGGTTGCGCTTTAAAGGATTTAAGATATGTTTATTGGATAATGAATTTATCAGAAAGTATTCCATTTCCATTTTCATCAGTTACAACGTAGTAGTACAATCCGGCAGACAGATCATTTCTACGAATGCTGAATTCTGTTTCGTTATTAGATTGAGTGTAATCACTTTGAAGGGAAGAGATCAGACGACTCTGGTTATCAAAAATTGACAGACCCGGTTTGATCAGAGGAGTTTTGGTGGTGATTCTAAGTGTAGCCATATCTGTCATAGGGCTTGGGAAGAATGTATAATCAGTAACATTGTCTGAAATTTCATCAATACCAACAGTGGTGGAACGAATCGCGATATTTGTACATGTCACACCATTGATGGTTGTGAAAGTACCTCCGGCTACAAGTCGATTACCGTATGTTCCCAGAGCAAAAACTGTTGCACCGGCTGAGAATGTCGCAGACATAGTATCCCAGGGAGTAGTATATGCTTTTTGAGAGATGTTATTGGAAACCCTTGTTTGACCGGCGCCCCAGGTTGCACTTACTGAAAACTGACCTCCTGTAAAAAGCTTGGTCGCTGTTGGCAGGATAGCATAAACTTTTGATGGTTGAAGGTATTGATTAAACGGAGTAGCGTAGGAGGAGCCATTGTACACACACAATCCGAAAGATGGGGCTACAGTAAAATCGCCACCGATATAAAGGTATTTTGTCGTTGAACTTTGGTACTGAAAAGAACCCATTGCGTACACTTGACCGCTCAGTGCACCTATAGAAGTCCAAGTAGCTGCATCCATCCGCAATACTCCGAATGGGAAACCACCGATGTAAAGATTGCCCAAATGTTGTGCAATTGCTTTTACTTCTCCTGTCACAATTGTATTATTTGGATTAGTCCAGCTATTGGAAACGAGCTTTGCTATTTTATTGACAGCGGTTGCTCCTGATTGAGAAAAAGCTCCACCGGCATACAACGCATCCTGAAACACGTAAAGAGCATTCACATTGGAGTTGAATCCTTGGGCAACATCAACCCAGGTTCCACCTGATAATTTTGCCACATGGTTCAGAGCTGTAGCTCCGGAGTGAGTAAAAGTACCACCGGCATAGAGCTGATTATTGAAAACAACGAGAGTCTTAACTTCTTCATCAAAACCAGAACCCACCGCTGACCATGAGGTACCATTCCACTTTGCAATGTGATTTAGAGTGGTTGCATTTGTACCATTCGCGGTGAATTTTCCGCCGACGTATAACTCATTCTGAAATTCAACAATTGCACTCACCTGACCGTTAAGTCCATTGCCGAGACCAGACCATTGTGCCACAGCAAAATCAGTTTGTGAAATGATAAAAATTAGAATCAGACTTAGTAAATGTATTTTTTTCATAGATCGATAGTTGAGATTTTCCGGTCGAAAATAGGAATTAATTCTGATTGGTGTAGCTCCGAAACAGGCTTATTTTCTCACTTTTTGTACACAAAATTGAGAGCACTGCATGTTTTTAAGTCAGAAGATAATTTAACATATCTTTCCTTGTTTCCATCTGAAAAAACTATAGCAGCAGTATTCGGCGGACTTTTCCCCATATTATTTGCAAAAAGTACAAGGAAGTTATTCGTATTTGCCTTAAAATTCAATGTGATAGGCTTTTTGAATTTGGTTACTCCATAATGATCCAATAGCCATTCGCCGTTGAAAAAGAGTGACATCGTATCCCCATCAATAAATGAGTTATCAAACACGTATATCGTTAGAGTGGATTGTTGAATTTCGATTGTTTCAGATTGTATGACCTTTCGGCCATTGATAATTTTAGGAATATTGGTTTCTGTCATTTCAACTTCGGGTACCTGAACCGGTGTTGTGAGGATAGTGGATTTTTCTTCTGGTATGGAAACCGGTACCGGAGTAGGGACAACTTTTTTAACCGTGTCCAATGGTTGAGGTTGCTCAGTCTTTTTCCACACGAAGATATTTCCGTCAGTACTACCTGTGAACAAAGTATTTTCATCTGTCCCGAATTCAGAGCATTTTACCGGAGCCTGATGGCCGAAAAGTTCCTGTTCGATTTTTCTTTCAAAAGGATTCCAGAGTCTGGCCCAGTTTCCGATGTTGCCACTGACCATGAACGATCCATCCTGCGTAAAATTCATTGTAGATGGAAATCCTGCTTTGAACCAAAAAGAAGGAGGAGATAATAATTGTCCATACTTATAAGTCCAGAAGGATATAGTGCCATCCTTACTCCAACTCACAAGCAATGAATCTCTGAGTAAACACAGCCTTTCGACAGGAGATGAGCCTGAATTTATTTCTTGTCGGATCATGTCCGATCGTGTACTCATTACTTTCAGTTTTGTTCCTGAAGCATAAATGAGTGAACTTCTGTCTTTAGTAATTACAGCATCAAAAATAGTATCTGTTTCCTCAAGGATTTTATCTACTTTTTGTGTCAGATCAGATCTGGTCTTGTATAGACGGTTATTGCCATTGAAGTATATAAAGCCATCAGCAATGGAAAATAAGACGAAGCGCATTCCTGAATAGTCAGGTGAGTAAATACTCTGAATGATTTGATCTTTTGCAAAATCAAATATTTTAATTTCGCCATCGGTTGTCGATGAAATCAACAGCTTTCCGGTTGAATTAAATGCCAGTGTGTTTACCTGTGCATTATGAGCTTTAATTTTTTTTTGCAAAGTCCCTGTAGCCAGATCTCTGAAGTAAAGATTGCCTTTCTCGTCTCCAATTATGAGTTGCCGACGGTCGTCATCCACTGTCATACTCGAGACACCTGCCTCCAAATCGTTGAATCTGGCTACTTGTCTGAATTGCTGAGCCTCCAGGTTTTGAAATGTAAAAAGAAGCACAAATAAGAATCCCTGAAAAAAATAATGAAGCTTGGCTGAATTCATTTTCGACAATGAGGCTGCTTCAAAGGTATCAATTCATCATCGCTGAATACTATGAGAAAACGGATTTTATTCAGTAAGAATGTTAATATGAAAAAAAAAGGTCATTCGGGAGAATGACCTTTTGAGATTACTTTTTTGCGCCGTCTGTGGCAGCTTTTGCATCCTTGTGCATTTCTTTTGCGTCCTTCTGCGTTTCTTTGGCAGTTGACTTCATCGCTGCTTTATCATGCGTTTTTGCATCGTGTTTCATTTCTTTTGCATCAGCTTTCACAGCTTTTGCATCTTTTTTTACTTCAGTTTTCGCATCAGCCTTAGGAGCAGTTGCGGGAGCAGGAGTTTGTGCTGAGAGCACGAAACAATAACACACTGCACATGCAGCAAGCATTACTTTTTTCATGGGATGAATTTTTAAATTATAATTTATGCTGCAATGATAGTTTGTCTCAAATGACGATAAGATGAATGGTTGCTCTCGAATGATGAAGGATTTATTAAGAAATCAAACAACTCAAAATCGTTTTGCAAAATCCATGTCGACTTTAGAGTTTGTCCGTTCTTAGTATTAATTTCGGAATCATCCGATTTTAAATCAATCTTCCCTGACCTGATAGAGGAGGTTGTCGTTTACGTTGTACAACATCGGTGCGACCATAATCTTTGGATAACGCAAACGCATCCGTTTTGCCTCGCTGGCTACGAAATCTACTTCGTTCCCGATTTCATGCATAGGTTCGAAATGATAAAAATGATCTTCTGCTTCCTCCTTTGGCCAGCCTGCATTTTCTACCAGACCATCAATGAATAATTTTCGACGAGCCATTAGATTTACCATACCACAATTGTTGTGACCAATCAAAGCAATAGCTTTGACTCCACCTACAGCAATAGCATAAGATACTCGAAATTCACTATATCTCAGATTTGCGCCACCCGAACGGATGATGTAAGCAAAATTCTCCGGGATGTGTAAATGTTTTCTATTGTCCATACACATTCCTATCAACATCTGAGCAGAAGTGTATGTTTCGTAAGGTCTGTCAAGATTATGGTATTCTAATAACAAGCTGATTGGTGAATTCCTGAATTGAGGAAGTATATCATCCGTTGTTTGAACTTTAATTATTCTATCCATTTGTTGAGGGGTTAATGGTTGATTTAAATAACAATGTGTTCAGGAAATTGTGTGTATTGATTTTATAATAACATAACCAATATAAGCGAAGAATATTCCTCCAATATTACTAATAAGTATATTCAGAATAGCATAACCGGGCATTGAACTTCTAAACAAATTAATGGTCTCCAATGAATATGCAGAAAAAGTGGTAAAGCCTCCAAGCAGACCTACGAATAAAAATAAACGTGTACTCGTAGAAAATGGAGTAGTATCATTCCATCCGGCCAACATACCGATTACAAGTGATCCGATGAGGTTAATGGTCACAGTTCCCCATGGGAATGGCGGAGTTTTCAAATATGAAATCACATTGGAGCTAAGATAAAACCGGATTAATGTTCCGATCGCGCCTCCAAGCGCCAGTAATGCATAATTCATTGGTTAAGTACATTAAATTGAAGTGTAAAAATAGAAAAACCCGTGTTCATCGCACGGGTTTTTCTTCTTTGAATCTTAACGATTAAAATTTATATCCGACACCAACACCTATCACTTCTTTGAATTGAGTTCTCTCAATGGTGTTTGCATCATATATCAACTGAGTAAGAATGGAAGCTGTCATAAATTTATTGACTTTCATCAACAATCCGGTTTCCCAGTTGACATCTATTTTCTTTGCATTGTCTTTATCTTTATCAGTGTAGTTGTTAAATAATTCGAGTTTGGATGCTAAGGTCACATTAGTAAAAATGTCCTTTTTAAATTTAAAGTTCATATAAGCCCCAAACTCAGTTCTGCTGGTTTTGCCATTGGATGTCACATTTCCATTTAAATCATAAACTGCAGGATCCACACCATACGCGCCAAGATCAGCCAGATCCTGATCATTCACCAGCGTTACTTTTCCTGTAGCCGGAGAAAAGAACATTTCAAAATATTCTACAGGTTTATAGTTCACCCCTAATGCGATAATTACATAGCCCGGCGCCAGGAAATGTGAGATCACGACAGAGTCATTCGGATAAGCATAACCATCTGCAAATTGACTTTTAAAATTTAAAAGCGCACTGTAAAACCATTTGCTGTCACCGATACGATATCCGAATTTGGATGTGAGATCGATCTGGTCATCACTTTTACGCACCGGTGTTTTACCGGTTTTAAGGAGAGCATAAGCGAGTGTGAGACTATTGTCCCATTGTGTTTTGCCTTTTGCATAATTTGCAAAGACATTGGCATTGGAACCGATAGCTATCGAATTCTCACCGCCCTGAGCCCAATTGTTCAGACTTACCTGACTAAAATTTATTCCGATGAATCCTCCTGTTTTCCAGGAAGTATCTGCTTTCGCGCCGGTAAGAGTGTCGCCACTGATACCTGCTATTTTGTCAACATTCGCAGCTTGTCCAAAAGTGAAAATAGAAATTAAGAGGGGGAGGATGGTGGTAATTGTTTTTTTCATGTACATTTTTTTTGTTAGACAGTTGGTATTTTTAACTTAATAAAGATTGCTTTTTATGATTTTGATTTCAACAAATCGCGGATTTCTGTAAGCAGGAGTTCCTCTTTACCCGGAGCAGCCGGAACTGCCGGTGCTGCGGCTTCCTTAGCACGCATTCTATTCACAGCTTTCACAACCATAAAAATGGCAAAAGCCACGATCATGAATTCCAAAAAAATCTGAAGGAAACTCCCGATATTTATAGTTACTGCAGGTATTGCTTTACCGGCAGCATCAACTGCCGCTTCTTTAATTTTTATTTTGATGTCTGTGAAATTTACACCGCTGATTAATAGTCCGATCGGTGGCATGATGATGTCATTGACAACTGAATTGACAATCTTTCCAAATGCTCCACCAATCACAACACCCACAGCCAAATCGACTACATTTCCTTTGTTAATGAAGTCTTTAAATTCTGATACAAGTCCCATGTGAAATAGTTTATTTTTTCGCTAAGTTCGCTAAAAATCTCTGAATTTTGTCAAATTTCGCTGCTTTTTTACGCCTATTTAAGATGCATATATTCGGTTGTATTCCAGTTGAATGTACGAAGTAGACAACATTGATTCATGTTTTATTACCAAAACAAGTTCTGATTCTTCTGAGAGTGGATACCGGAAATAAAATTCCGGAAACACAGACCATGACTTAGAATTTCTTTCTTGATTGAAAGCATGGATATCAAGACTCTGTTTTTTAGAAGCTTTAATTTTTTAAACCGGTTGAGAGGAACCGAGGCAAAACGATAAAAAATTCCGACTTTCGCGCCGTGCTATCATTAAACAATATCAGTTTCGAATTTGGAGGAAGGTACCTGTATAGGGATACTACCTGGCAAATTAATCCCGGGGAAAAAATCGGTCTCGTTGGACTCAATGGAACGGGAAAATCAACTTTACTTCGAATCATCAATAGTGAATACCAACTGGAAAAAGGTGAAGTTTCCAAGTTGCGGAACATGACTATTGGTTTTCTCAATCAGGATTTGTTGAGTTATTCTTCTTCCGATACTATCCTTGAAGTAGCTATGCAAGCTTTCGCGGAGCCACTCAGACTTGAAAAGGAGATTCATGCACTGTTGGAAAAAATGGAACATGATCATTCTGAAGAAATACTTCATGAGTTGCATGACAAGCAAGTTGCTTACGAAGCCGCAGATGGTTACAATATTCAACACAAAGCTGAGGCATTGCTGGAAGGACTTGGATTTTCAACACCTGATCTGAGCCGACCATTGGATCAGTTTTCCGGAGGATGGAGAATGAGAGTAATGTTGGCGAAAATGATGCTGCAACAGCCGGACCTTTTGTTGCTTGATGAGCCAACAAACCACCTTGACCTTCCTTCCATACAATGGGTTGAAAAATATTTACAGGATTACAAAGGTGCTGTAGTGATTGTTTCTCACGACAGGTATTTTCTGGATAAAGTAGTTTCAAAGACCGCGGAGATTGCAAATCAGAAAATAACTCTTTACAATGGAAATTATTCCTTCTACCTGGAAGAAAAGATTGAAAGAGAAGAGTTGCAAAGGTCTCAGTTCAAGAATCAGGAAAAGTACATTAAGGAGCAAGAGAAATTAATTGATCGTTTTCGTGCAAAAGCATCCAAAGCAAAAATGGCTCAGTCAAGAATGAAAATGCTTGACAGGATGGATAAAGTAGAAGATGTAGAGAGCGGAACACCAGATATCAATATCCGATTTGTGATTGATAAACAACCCGGAAAAGTAATCTCTCATTTGCAAATCAAAAAGAAAGCCTATGGCGATCTGAAAATTCTTGAGAATACAGAAATTAAAATAAACAGAGGAGATAAGATTGCGTTGATTGGCGCGAATGGCAGAGGAAAATCGACTTTACTTCGAATGATTAATGGGAGTGAGCCGTATGAGGGAAAATCTGAGAATGTTCACCAGGTGATTACGGCATTTTACGCGCAGCATCAATTGGAAGCGTTAAACCTGAATAATGATCTTATTACAGAACTCGCCGAATTCGCACCGGATAAAAAGGATGTAGAACTTCGTACAGTACTCGGGGCTTTTCTATTCACCGGTGATGATGTATTTAAAAAGATAAAAGTTTTGTCCGGTGGAGAAAAATCAAGAGTAGCTCTTGCAAAGACAATGTTGAGTAAAGCAAACTTTTTAATTCTGGACGAACCTACCAACCACCTGGACATGCAATCGGTAGGTATACTTATCAATGTACTTCAGGAATATGAAGGAAGTTTTGTGATTGTATCACACGACAGATATTTTCTTTCTCAGGTAGCTAACAAAATCTGGTGGATTGAAAATGCAGAAGTGAAAGAGTATCCCGGTGATTACGAGGAATACGAATATTCAAGAAGTCAGCAAAAAGCCGCGAACCAGGCAATTCAAAAAGCTGCAGCAGCGCAAGCGAAGGCTAAAAAGCAGGAAATCGCTGAAAAGAAAAAGAATGATCCTTCAGAAGAAGAAAAGAAAAGAAAAAAGAAGTTAAGCTCCAGAGTTCAGCAACTTGAAACCGAGTTGGTCAAACTCAGGGAGGAAAGAGAGGCGATGGAGAAACATTTATCAAAACCGGAAGTATACGGTGATCCAAAGTCATTTCAGGAACAGCTTCAAAAGTTTAATGCCCTTGAAGAGAAATTGAAAGGGGTAAATTCCGAGTGGGAAAAGACATTTGAAGAATTGTCGGAAATGGAATAAAATCGTAAATTGCTAATTCTTATGGTTCTCGCCAATCGCCCGATGAATAGCTATTTGTCCGGAAAACCGGCAAATCGACGTATTTTAAGGAATACCCGATGGGCTGCATTTTTCGAACTCATCATCTTTTTTTGCCTGATCCTGTTTATCCTCGTGAGATTTATCTAAGGCCTTTTTTCTGCATTTTCAGGTCATTTTTTCAAAATCAGGTGCTTTTTTCGGCTTTAAAATAGGATCTCTTCAGCGCTTAACCATATAAAACTGCCATTCACGGCAAGCTGGATTTCTTTCATCAAATTATTTTTTGATTTACTGACTGCTTTAATACATTTGGTATATCAATTCAACAATTTGACATGATCACCCAAGTAACCTCCGGAGTCAAAGTAAGTGTGGAAACTTTCTACCGCCCTGATCAGAGCAATCCAGTAATGGGCCAGCATGTTTTTGCATACAGAATTACAATCACCAATAACAGTGATTATTCTGTGCAGTTGAAAAGACGACATTGGTTTATCATTGACTCATCCGCCACCAACCGTGAAGTGGAAGGAGAAGGAGTGATCGGAGAATCCCCGATTATTGGAACCGGTGAAACATATCAATATGTCTCCGGTTGTAACCTGGATTCCGAAGTAGGTAAGATGTACGGAACTTACCTCATGGAACGACTAATTGACAAGAAGCAATTCTATGTTCGCATTCCCGAATTTCAATTAGTCGTTCCATACAAGCTCAACTAACATCAACAATTTATACCGGAAAGCCCCTGTCTGCCATAGTTCAGGGGCTTTCACTTTTATGTATACTCTGACTTAATTTTCAATGCAAAGACTATTCGAAAAATTTGAACAGAAATTTTCAATTAATTTAAAATGAATTTTCCTTTGCTTCTTTCACCTTCGGAATTTGTGATCTGATAAAAGTATATTCCCTTTTCTAAATCGTTCAGATGGATTGTGGTAATGCCTGGAGTTAATCTATTGTGATAACACAAACTACCGGTAGCATTGTAAATTTCCAGCCATGACTCCTTTTCAACACCCGAGAAATTGAAATCGCCATACCCTGGATTAGGGTAGATTTCAATAGCTGTTGAATTGTTTATGTTTTCAATACCAGTAAGAGTAGATTGGCAATTGCCGAAAAGTCCTGTTACATCCCCACAACCAGGAGTAACTACATTCCAGGATCCTGTTCCATAACATGGAGGGTCAGGAAGAGAATTAAATGTGTTGCTGTAACCGATTGAATAACCCGGAAGATATACGATCACCCATTCGTTCATTGGAGAATAATACTCAATTGAATAAGTACCACTTCCGTCATGGTAGAAATTTCTGCCGGTAGAATCAACTCCTGCGAAGAAAAAGGTGTTTGCTCCGCATCCGCTTAAAGTAGCCGTGATTTGGGATGAAGCGATTGTGGTCAATATTAAAACCAGTAGTGATGTCAAGTAGATTTTTTTCATGATAAATAAGGTTAATTGAGTTTAAATATTTGGTAATTACTGTAAATAGTTTCGACCAAAGGCCGGAATGAAAATGCTTTTTTCATGTGTCACAATTTTGGTTCAGATCATAAGTTTTGTTTTTAGAATTATTAAGAATGAGTGTTAAAAAATAATCAATGATGGTAAAATGCAATGCGTAAACTTATTGGATTCAAAATCCAAAGAGTATTTGTTATTCAACCTGAATGAAGACCCGAAAATAGAGTTGAAATGCCAACTGTCTACTGCATATAGATGCAGGGAATGAAAAGGATAAAAATGGTGTATTAAAAAATGAACTTACTTTCCACTCTAAACTATTTTATGCTTTAGTGCTTTAATAATTGCCTCAGATTTGGAATGAACGTGCAGCTTTTCATAAATATTCCTCGCGTGAAACCGGACGCCATCAAGAGTAATCGAACAGGCATCTGCGATCATTTTATAACTCATCCCCTGGACCATGAATTCCAAAACCTGGATTTCCCGATCAGTGAGGTTAAAATCAGTGAGTATATTTTTACTTTTCTCTTTTTGGAAAGCTGATAATACTTTGCGGGCAATAGAAGCACTCATTGGAGATCCTCCGTCGTGAACTTCCTGCAGAGCTTCAAGGAGTTTGATAGGAGCCGTGTTTTTTAATAAATATCCTGATGCACCGGCGCAAATAGCTTCAAATACTTTTTCATCTTCAGCAAAAACGGACTGAATGAGTACCTGTACTGCCGGGAAATTATTTTTAATCTTACGTGTTGCTTCAATACCATTGATTCCGGGAAGGTCAATATCCATCAACACTACATCAGGTTCGCCTTTTTCAATTTTGAAATCGAGATTGCTTGCGTCAGGATATGCACCTACACACATAAAGCCCTCTGTACCATTCAATAAATGAAAAATCATTTCTCTCAATGATTTGTTGTCTTCAAAAAGTATGATCTTGAGCATGGGTGTAGGAGCTTTGATTAAAAAAAAACGCAGATTTTAATTATGGATAAAAATACAATTCATTTATATTATTCTGACTACATCTTTATGTTGCCTTATAAAAGGTCAGCATGAATCTGGTGCCTTTTCCTTTCACTGAATCGAAGGAGGCATGAGCACTTAAATATCCGGCTCTTTTGGTAATATTTTTTAAACCATTTCCATCATAAATTTTTTGAGTATCAAACCCTGATCCGTTGTCTTGAATTTCTAACTCTATTGTTTTTGTTTTCATCTGAAATGAAATACTTACCTGATTACACCCGGAGTGCTCCATGATATTATGCAAAACCTCCTTAAATATAAGGTAAAGGTTCCTTCTTTCTTCCAGGCTGAATTGTATATGTGTCACTGTTTCATCAGCATAAAAGGTATATTTTATTTCTTTTAGTTTCAGATATTCTTCAGCAAAACTCCGCATGCGAGTAACAAGAGTAGAGGAAATATCATTATCCGGGTTCACACTCCAGATAATATCGCTCATGTTGTCAATGAGATTTCTGGATGTTTCACCGATTTTGTTTAAATATTGAGTGTATTCAGTTTCTTTCTTATCAGAATACATCTTTGCGATTTCCGCCATGTAGGAAATGCTGCTTAAGGAAGAACCGATGTCATCATGCAGATCATTGGCTATTCTGTTTCTGATTTTTTGCGAAATCAGTATTCGGTTTAATTTCATTCTGTAATAAATGAAAATGGCTGCGACAATTATTCCGATCAGAAAAAACACAGCCATTATTTTGAACCATGTTTTTAAATAGAATGGTATGCTGATATTGAAATTCAATCCTGCTGCAGCTTCAGTCCATTGTTTAAAATCACGTGTAGTTCTGACCCGAAATTTATAGGATCCTTCAGGTAAGTCTGTTAAACTTACCAATTGATTTGTTCCCACAAATACCCAATTGGTATCATAACCTTCCAGTTTGTAGGAATAATATTGATGACTTCCTCTGGCAAAACATGGCGCGGTGAATTCAATATTGATAAATTTATTTTCATAGCTGATTTCCAACGGACTTGTACGATTGAATTGTACTTCTTTTCCCATCACTTTCATAGACAAAATCACGGGCGGAGCACAAGTGTTAACTGTGAGTAAATTTGCAGTGTTCAGTGTAAAAAAGTTATTAGCCGTTAGCCCCAGTAAATAGTCTGGTCGGGAATCAATTTCAATGGCTTCCAGGTAATCATCAGGAAGTCCATCATTCTTGTTGAAATTTTGAAAACTGTTTTGAGCTTCATTAAAAACTGAAAGGCCATTGTACGTTGCTATCCATACATTTCCTGAACCATCTCGGGAAATCGAATTGATGTTATTCCCGGGTAAACCTTCTATTCGTGTATAATGATTCAGTTCTTTCTTTGAAAAATTAATTTTATACACACCGCTATTAGATCCTATCCACAAATAGTCTCCTGATGTGAGTAAACAATTTACCTGATCATCAAATCCACAAGCGCTATTCCCTTTTCTGTATTCAAACGTGTTTTTTTCATAGTCAAAGATTGCCAGGCCATTGCTTCTTGCATTGCCCATCACCAGAATATTTTTACCAATTTCTGCGACAGAAGTAAAGTTTCTAAACGGGAAGTAATCGGTATCAATCTTGTCTAAATTGAATCTCCTGATAGTTTTCAAGGTAGTGTCGGTCTTTATAATTCCCCGGCCATTCCCGAGTGATATCCAGATGGATTGATGAGAATCTTTATAAAATCCGGTAACCGGGATTGAGTCATGTACCAGATTTTCTATCCAGGAAATTGACGGAACCTCCAGTTTACCCGTAGCGGGATGCAAGAGATGAATTCCATTGAATGTTCCATACAACAAACTATTTCCAAAGGGAAGTATGTCAAAAACAAAATTAACGCCTGTTGGTTCCCCGATTGAGAACCATTTACATTTTCTGCTTTTACGATCGAGATGGCATATTCCACTTGCCCATTGTGCCAGCCAGATACATGTATCACTTTTGTATAATGCATTGAAAGGCTTCAGTATTTTCATAGAGGAGCTGTCCTTAGGACTACAAAGCATGTCAACTTTGATTTTTGTATATGGCAACAAATCGAGACCGTCATCAGTACCAAACCAAATATTTCCAACAACATCCTCAACAATGTTTTTTACATCATTACAACACAATGATGATTCTATTTTGTCGTCATGATAATATGCGAGGAATGTACCGGTAGACAGATTAAATTTTAATGCCCCATGTCCACTTGTCAGTATCCAGATGTTTTTTTCGCGTGTAATATACAGTGATGTGAAATTATAGGATTGATCTGATGGAAGTGAACTGACATAATTTATTTCAAAATGGGAATTGAAACTGACAAGTTGATTTGTGCCCACCTGAATACCCCAGAACAATCCTGTATGATCGGTTTGGTAATCTATCAATACTGTGGAATAGATATCTGTACCGGGATTTGTCAGCTTGTTTTGGACAGTGAACATTCCATTTTGAAATGTTATTTTGTTCAAATATCCGGTTTTATTCAGCCAGACAGATCCGGATGTATCTTCAAGAAGCCTGAACATTTCAGAGCCTCCATATAATTTATTTTCCGGAAAATTTAAATTTCTATAGATGGAGTCCAAACAGTATAATGAATGTCTGGTTGCAATCCATAATTCTCCTTTTTTAGTGTATAAAATCTGTGCGATTCCATTGCTGAATTCCTGATTTGGGTTGGAAGGAGGAATAAAAATGGTTTTAAAAGTATGTTGATCAATGTCAAATTCCGATATGCCTTTGGATGTTGCAATGAGTAAATTTCCATTTTTCTTCTCCTGAATGTTGGTGATAATGTTACTGCATAGAGAATTGGAATCTGCTTCATTTGAATAATAATTTTTAAAACTTTTTCCATCATACATATTCAATCCATCCGTGGTACAAACCCAAATGAATCCTCGTGTATCATTAAAGATTGTCCATGCACGGTTGCTTGAGAGTCCGTCATGTGTGGTGATATGAACTAATTTGTCAGGATGGTTTTCTGAAACACTTTTTGAGTATACATGATACACAACTGTGTTCAGGAGAATACAAAGCAATGACTGAAAGAAGTGAAAACGATGCATACAATAGCGAACAACAGAAACATGAAAGTTAAATATAAATAAAAAAGTAACTTATCTCCAAATAAATTCAAATTCGGTTGGTGTTACGAATGTCAAGTTGAATAATAGACGAGTAGTCTTGAATTGCATTTATTGATTTTTGCCGATAAGCAAGTTGTTTGACAAAGCAAATTGAAAATTTTTGCAATAGAATTTTTTGATACGTGTAATAAAAACGCCCCTTCATTGATTGTAAATGAAGGGGCGATTAGAAAAGTAAAAGAGTTGGGAAATTATCGTTGGGTAATGTGATAAGTTATGTCCATTACCAATCCTGGTCCACTTATTCCTCCTGTAAAATGCAATGTGTGATTCCCTCTGCTGAGTGGTTTAAGCATAAACCAATAGCCATCTGTTACGCAAGGTTGCGGTTGACCTGTAATTGCATTGTCAAAACAGGACGCTAAATCAATGTTGCCTCTGAAGTTAAACAAAGGTGAATGCGCGCGATAATCAAATGGATTACTGACAAGATCAACACCATCAAGAGTACAGGTTGCAATGTCCACCCCATCAATTGGTCCATCAGCACCGGCTGTAAGATAATCACGCATTGACATGCCGGATGCTGCATAGCCTGCGGTATCATCGTTTTCATAACAAATCACAGGAAAGAAAATAGATTTTTCATGTGGAATGGTAACATTTCTAACTACAGGTTGATTAAAGTGACCACCGCTCAGGAAATAAACTGGACCATGTTGTCCCTGATTTTGTAATGAACCGTTAGCGTCATCCAGAGGGAAATGAGCGCAATCGAAGCGGAAGTTCCATTTCCACCATTCCGCTCCCCATTCTCCATATGTTTTACCGAAAACTCTTCCGTTTACAGGGTAGACAGGGGAGTGGCCATGACGATCTGCACTACTCATATCGGTAGTATTCATGTCATTTTCCGGATCCATTGGATTCTCGTCCTTCTGGCATCCGGTGAACAGAAGAGTAACAGAGAGTATAGAAACTCCAATTAATGATAATGTAAATGCTCTAATTGTTTTCATGATTTTTTGTTTTAGGAATGATAAAGTGTAAATAAATTGTAGTGTAAAAGTAGACGGACCATCATAACCGACTACTGCATGAAAGGGTAGGAAATTATTGTCAGATCTAACTCATGAATCTACTTGTTGATACTTAAATAGAAAAATCCAATATTTACACTGATTGATTCTGTACATTGTCAAATAAATAATGTTGCAACTTCTTATTTAATGAGTGCAGAGAACCTTGTTTTATAAATGATGGATAAGAATTTCACTGGCCAGATTTAACAGGCAGATTTGATTCTGCTTTGATTCAGTAGATTCTTTAAACCTTTCATTGATCAAAAAGTCATAGTAAACATTAATTTAACGAAAATGGATCGACGTCAATTTCTAACTCTTGAAACAAAACCCAAAACTCAAAAGAATGTGGTTGCCAGAACACAAAGTGGGCTCTCTCCCTACAGTGGTTCCTGGACAATTACTGAGGTCAGGCATCTGACTAAACGTTTGATGTTTGGATCGACCCGTAATGATGTGAACTATTTTCTATCACTGGGATTTCAGGATTCTGTTTCTGAGCTTCTTGAGATCATTAATCATCCTGCTTATTCTGCTCCATCACCTCCGGTAAACAACTATAGCAACCTTCTTACTGATCCTACATGTTCAGCCGGACAACCATGGCCGGGTACAGAGGATACAAACAATGGAGTTGTGTATACTTTTTCACAACGAAAAAAAAGTCTGAAGTCATGGTGGATTTCGCAAATGCTAAATCAGACAAGGAGCCTCCGTGAGAAAATGACTTTATTCTGGGCAAATCATTTCGTTGTAGAGTTTGATACGGTTCAGGTGTCAACTTATTTGTATAAATACAACGAATTGCTGCGAAGTTATGCTTTTGGGAATTTCAAAGATTTTGTAAAAGAAATCACCCTTAATAGCGCGATGCTAAAATACCTGAACGGAGAAAAAAACAGGGCAGGGGCTCCAAACGAAAATTATGCAAGGGAACTTCAGGAATTATTTACTGTTGGGAAAGATGCCACTGGAAACCCTCCTTATACGGAAGATGACGTAAAAGCTGCTGCAAGAGTATTGACCGGTTGGCGTAATGATCTTGTTGGTACTTCTTCAGCCAATGGATTCAACAGTTATTTTGACTCTACGCGTCATGATACAACTGACAAGCAATTCTCGGCTTTTTATAACAATACTTTGATAGCAGGACAAAGTGGAGCCGGTGCTATTTCCGAGTTGGATGATTTGTTGGACATGATATTCTCCAAAGATGAAATATCTCTTTTCATTTGCAGGAAATTATACCGCTATTTTGTCTATTACGAAATTGATTCTGCAACCGAACAGAATGTTATTGTTCCGCTGGCTTCAATATTCAGAAACAACAATTATGAAATATTGCCTGTACTGGATACTTTATTCCGCAGCGAGCATTTTTTTGATGTATTGAATCAGGGATGTCTTATTAAAAATCCTTTGGATTTCTCAATCGGTTTATGTCGGGAATTTAATGTTCAGTTTCCGGACAGTTCCAATTTATCGGGTCAATATGGTTGTTGGGATAAGGTAAGAATTATCGCATCCGGAATATTACTTGATGCAGGTGATCCTCCCAATGTAGCAGGATGGCCTGCATATTATCAGGAACCTGGATACCATGAAATATGGATCAATTCTGATACATTACCCAAACGAAATCAATTTTCTGATCGAATGATTTCTAATGGCTACACGGTATACGGAGGATCTATTCTGCTTGATGTGGTTGCCTACACAGAGTCTCTGACCAACGCTTCAGATCCTCTCACATTGATTGAAGAAGTTCTGGCGTTGAATTATTGTCTGGATGTTTCCCAAAATCTTCGGAACTACCTTTTGTCCATACTTCTTTCAGGACAATCTTCCAATTCATACTGGACAAATGCGTGGGATGATTATATAGGTGATCCAACTAACACTTCATATTACATGATTGTGAAAACGAGATTACAGCAGTTTTATACCTACATCATGGATCTTTCGGAGTACCAACTTTGTTAACCAAGTGAAAATGAAAAGAAGAAAATTTATACGTACTGCAGTACCTGCAACTTTATTGCCCGGATTGATCAATGGTTTTTCGTTTAAAGCATTCAGTGGATCTCCATTGATGCAGGCTTTGACTTCTTCAACGATCACTGATCATGTGCTTGTATTGATTCAGCTGAACGGAGGGAATGATGGACTGAATACAGTCATACCCCTTGATCAATATTCCAACCTGTCTCTTGCACGTCCCAATATTCTTATTCCGGATACACAAGTACTGGCTCTGAATGGTGTGAATGGTACCGGATTACATCCCGCTATGAGTGGGATGAAGAATTTATTTGACGATGGAAAAGTTTCCATCGTTCAGGCAGTAGGATATCCTTCTCCGAATTTTTCGCATTTCAGAGCAACAGATATATGGTTGACAGGGTCTGATGCGAATCAGGTTCTCTCTTCGGGATGGGCGGGAAGATACCTGAATTATGAATATCCTAATTTTCCTACCGGTTATCCTAATTCCACAATGCCTGATCCATTGGCTTTGCAAATTGGAAGTACTGTTTCTCTTGCCTTGCAAGGTCCCGCCGGAAATTTAGGTATGGCGATATCTGATCCAACATCGTTTTATAATCTCATTAATGGCATTCAGGATCCTGCTCCGAATACACCCGCAGGCCATGAATTGACATACATCAGAAGTGTCTCTCAGCTAAGTCAGCAATATGCATCAGTGATCACTGCAGCAGCGAATGCTATCACACAGCAATCATCTTCTTATCCAACAGCCGGTACAAACAGTCTGGCCGATCAATTGAAAATTGTCGCACGTTTAATTGCCGGTGGATTGAAAACAAAAATCTACATGGTTAATTTGACGGGCTTTGATACACATTCAAGCCAGGTTGATGCACTCAATACAAGCACAGGAACTCACGCGGATTTGCTGGATAAACTCTCTGTTGCGGTAAAAGCGTTTATGGATGATCTTGACTTTTTGAATGTAGATGACAGAGTTGTAGGTATGACATTTTCAGAATTTGGAAGAAGAATAAAATCCAATTCAAGTGATGGAACCGACCATGGAGCCGCAGCGCCCATGTTTATTTTCGGGAAACAGGTTCAGGGCGGTATTGTAGGAAATAATCCTTCTATCCCCTCAGCTATCACTGTGAATGACAATGTGCCGATGCAATATGATTTTAGATCAGTATATGCTTCCTTGTTGCAGGACTGGTTGTGTGTACCCTCCGCGGATTTAAATTCTATCTTGCTGAACAATTATCAAACACTTCCTATTGTCCAGCAGAATGCATGTTCCGGAATCGGAATTCATGAATTGAATCAAAGTGCAGGGGAGAATCTTATTTCGAACTATCCCAATCCGTTCACTTCTTCAACTTACATCACTTTTAAAACAAGTGGGGGATATACATTGATTCAGATTTTTGACGGTGAAGGTCATCTTGTCGGAACACCGGTAGATGGTGAATTTGTTTCCGGAGAACATAAAATCTGGTTTGAAAACCAAAATTTGTCTGCGGGTATTTATTACGCCCGACTGCAAAATGGGCCATTGCAACAAGTACGGAATATGCTCGTTGTTCAGTAAAAGGGGCGATTCCATGAATTTTTTAATTTTTATTCCTTAAATTGTAAGGATTGATTTTTAATTGATCAAGTGTTGATCGAATTTGGAGTATTTTCAAAGTTCATTCAATTCGGATCATGAAGCTTTCGGCATTGTTTCTTTTGAGCATCCTCCTGTCAGTTTTACTGAAGGCGCAACTACCATCTTCTTTTACCTCAAAAGGACCAGGAGGTGGTGGGGCTTTGTTTTCTCCATCTGTTGATCCGGCAAATAGTATTTCCTGTTATGTTGCCTGCGATATGGGGGAATTATTTCTTACTAATGATTTTGGTCAAACCTATGATCAGGTTGACTTCAGACAAGTTCAAGGAGGTAGAAATTCAAGAGTTGCATTCACTTCGAATACTCTGATCCGATATTCGGTATCTTATTCGAACAATTCAGTGGTTCCGGTAAAATCAACAGACGGTGGATTGACATGGAATGTACTATCTGGAAATCCTGATCCTTCTGAAGAATGTTTTGGAATATGGGCCGATCCGTACGGAACCAATAATTTACTCATCGCTTATTACGGCTCCTTGTGGTCTTCTCAGGATGGAGGCAATTCTTTTGTGAATGTATACACAACACAAAACTCTTCAAACGGGGTACTTGTTGCCGGTGTGTTTTTTGATGGCACAGATATTTTTATCGGCACAAATGAAGGGTTACTTGTTTCACATAATAACGGACAAACATTTGTCAGGGATACTTCACCAGGATTTCCTTCCGGTCAGGCAATGTATTCATTTGCGGGAGCCAGACAAGGATCAATGATTCGTTTTTTCGCTCTGCTTGGTGATTCAGCAAGTATTTATGTCGGATTGGGGGGAAGTGACTATTGGAATTTTATGAGAAGTGTATACAGAATGGATTATCAATCCGGTGGATCAGTTTGGGTGAGTAGTATGTCAGGAATTGTACCCTCACAGGATTGGCTCATGTTTGCAGCCATGTCATTGAATTCTGTTGATACAGCATATTTGGCAGGTAGTTCCAGTACTTCAGAACCGAATGTGATGCGAACTGTAAATGGGGGGCAGTCATGGCAGCATGTATTTATTACAACAGGAAATCAAAATATTTCTACCGGCTGGTGTGGATCAGGTGGTGACAGAGGATGGGGTTATGCGGAATGTCCCTTCGGATTTGCTGTAGCTCCATTCAATGCACGCAATGTGGTGATGACAGATTATGGTTTTGTGCACAAAACCACAGATGCCGGAGATTCCTGGAGTCAGGGATATGTATCAGTTTCGGATCAACATCCTGCAGGCACTTCAACTCCTCCCAATCAATCCTATCATAGTTGCGGACTTGAAAATACTTCGAGTTGGGATATTCACTGGAGCTCAGCGTCAAAAATGTTTTCAGGATATTCTGATATACGTGGTGTTCGCAGTGTTGATGCCGGTGATTCCTGGTCTTTCAATTATACCGGACATACACAGAACTCCATGTACAAAATTGTGAAGAACATAGCCTCTTCCACATTGTATGCAGCTACTTCCAGTGTTCATGACATTTATCAAAGTACACATTTGCAGGATGCTACTTTGGATGCCGGAAGTGCGGCAGGTAAAGTTATTTATTCAACAGATGATGGAGCAAGCTGGCAAACACTGCATGATTTCGGACATCCCGTTTTTACCATTGCCCGTGACCCGAATAATGCAAACCGTTTGTATGCAGGTGTGGTTAATCACACTCAAAATGCCGGCGGTTTATGGGTAAGTCAGAATATTCAACAAGGCAGCGGTTCAACCTGGACACAGTTAAGTGCGCCGGGACGGACAGAAGGACATCCACACAGCATTGTAGTTTTGAATGATGGGACTGTATTGTGCACATATACCGGAAGAAGAAATTCATCCGGGGCATTCACACAAAGTTCCGGAGTTTTTATTTACAATCCCGGTTTACAAGTGTGGAGTGATAAATCGGATGCAGGGATGTTTTACTGGACACGAGACATTTGTATTGATCCTGCAGATGTAAATCAGAATACATGGTTTGTGAGTGTCTTCAGTGGCTGGGGAGGAGCTCCAAATGGGAAAGGTGGATTATACCGGACAACTGACAGAGGAACAACCTGGACTAAAATTTCTAACCTGGATCGTGTTGCTTCTTGTACATTCAATCCGGCGAATCCCGATCAGGTTTTTATTTGCACAGAAGGGGATGGCTTGTGGACAAGTACAGATATTCACGCAGCTTCTCCGACTTTTCAGGCTGTTTCCAATTATCCATTTTATTACCCATGGAAAGTATTTTTTAACCCTTACAATTCTTCAGAGATGTGGGTGACAAGTTTTGGGAATGGAATGAAGGTAGCTTCACTGCTTCCGACCGGAATTGACTTTCACGCGGCATTGACAGATGAATTTTCTGTATCTCCAAATCCATCAATCGGGAAATTCAGGATAGTCGTTCCTAAAAATGAGTTCATTCAGGAAGTTGCAGTCTATGATTTGAACTCAAAATTGATTTACAGAAAGAGTGAAGTGCCTCCATCTGATTTAACTTCTTTGCCGGATGGAATTTATATTATCACAGTAAGGACAAATCAAAATCAATACAGACAAAAGCTTTCGATTTGCAGATAGAACAATAAAGGTAATTCAACTCTTTTTATCAGGAAATAATTTGATCAATTGTTCCCTGCGGTATTCGAAAATTGCATCCATTCTTTTTCTTACAAAAAGCCAGTTTGCTATTTCACCTAAGAAGCCCAGTGGTAATTCATAGGTTAGTTTATCTATCATTATTATTCCTTGTTCTGAAGAGATGAATTCATGTTCGTGGTGCCAGATTTTGTATGGTCCTTTTCTTTGTTCGTCTACGAAATAATACGGAGAATTTACGTGTGTGATTTCAGTAAGCCAGGTCACCCGTATTCCGGTAATTGGCTGCAGATTGTACTTGATCATTTGCCCTGCATAGGTATTTTCACTTAAATTATTTGAAACAATTTTAAATTTCATATCCGGCGGAGTGATCAATTCCAGGTTTTTCGGATGAGAAAAGAAATCCCATGCTTCCCGGATAGGAATTGGCAATTCCAATTTGAATTGAAGTTGGTGTACTCCCATATTGCTCTTTTGACAAAGAACAAATTACAACGGATTTTGTTAACGGAAGTCTATGAAATTAAATTCATTTAGACTGAATAGATTGAATTCTATCAATTCGTAGAATAGTAATACCCGAATAGGATTAATTGGAAATTTTAAGAACAACGCTCTGATCGGCGTCATACACTTTCAGGAACAAAATACCTGAAGATTGATAAGTGTTAGAAATAGAAATCTGCTGTTTACCGGGAAGGATAGTCTGCATTTCCCGATTACAAATCTGCCCGATTGCATTGAAAAGAACAAAGTGGCAAACAGATTTTGTAGCTGAATTTACTATAACTGAAATTGATTGATTGGAAACATTCAGCAGTTCACAATTCAAGTTATTTTGTTCATTCGATAAACGTACAGGTATTGGTTTTGTAACATAACGTGCTCCGTCAAAATCTGTTTGTGAAAGTCTGTAATAGAGAATGGATGATGATGCCTGTGGGAGATCGAGGATACGATAAAATTTCTTTTCAGATGAATTTCCGGCTGCATCTACTTTGCCAACCAAAGTGAAGAATTTAGCATCAGTACTTTTTTCAATTTCAAAGTAATCACTGTTTGATTCAGAAGATGTAATCCATTCAATCTCCACTTCCTTTTCTTTTGTCAGCGTTGCTGTAAAGGAAGAAAGGTTTACAGGCAGCAAAGCTGTAGTGAGAGGGCAGACCGTGCTTGTGTCAGCTAAAGCTGGCAATGAAAGAAATGTCGGTGATGAGGAAGCTATTCCAGAAGTTGTCGTAGGGAAATGAGCAACCCGGATAATGGATGGATTTAGTTCTACCAATGTTCCCGGATTTTTGCATGGAATCATACCAAACATATCCGATTTCCATACAATTGTTCCTGTATTCATTTTTTTTCCGGTGAAGATATAGCATCCATCAGCTGTTTGCCTGCCGCTTTTCGATCCTATAGTAGCATTGCCGTCATTGGAATAGGAGCGTGACCATTGCATATTTAAATTTGCATCTGTTTTCAGGAGTTGTGCCTGCATACCGAAACCGCCGTACCCTCCCATCCCTGTGAAAAAGAAGCCACCATCAACTGTTTGCTGAACAGAGGAGAAACCACTTTGAAAAACCTGAACAGGAGCGGAATCGTAAAATCTCGCATCAAGGATTAATCCTGTATCACTTAATTTCAAGATGTATGGATAATTGTACTGATTTAATGTTTGATCTTTATCGAGTGACCCGGCAATGACAAATTCCCCTGACAATGTTTCAATAACATCCAGTCCCAGAGAAAACCGAAGAGCAGTATTATCATGGTCGTAGGAATTCGCCCAAAGTACATTTCCATTGCTGTCTGTACGAATGACATATACATCTGCAGCATGGTTACTGGCAGTAGTTCCTACCAGGATGTATCCGTCATCATTTGTCTGTTGCACTACCCAGGGTAAAGATTCACCTGTATCTAGATCACGGACAGCAAGACTGTATTTTTTCTCCCACATGATGTTTCCGTTCGCGTCTGTTTTAATCAACATAGCATAGGTAAATACTGTCAGACTCATAGGGGCAGCGTCATGAAATCCTGATACAATAAATCCACCATCGGAAGTTGGTCGTACGCAATATCCTAATTCATCTTTTCCTGTATCAAATTGACGTGACCATTGAATTATTCCGGAGGAATCTGTTTTCACTAAAAAAATATCGTTGCTATCTGGTGGCCATTGAATATCCTTGTTCATATGTCCTGTTATAATAGTTCCCTCGTCGGCAGTTTTTTCCATCCATGTCGGAAAAGTTCTAAAACCCGGATTCGTGTAAATTTTTTCCCAAATGAGATTTCCATCCTGAGTTGTAGAAATGAGATGCAAATTCGTGTTGGGAATTGCAGACATCGACATAAAATGAAAACTATAATAGAAGTCGGTACTTCCTGCTGCAACATACTTTCCCGCGTTTATTTCCCGAACGGAACTCCCGGTATTTCCGGAATTGTAAGATTTAATAAACGTATTGGGTTGACAAAAACCCTTGGTTGGACTTATGATGAAAGCGAAAAAAACAAAGTACCTCACGAGAGAAAAATGGAAGTTGGTTGACATAACAGTTTAATTATCTTAAAGCTATACAAAAAGGAAATTGGTCAGGCGTTTTGATTCATCAATTTGCTAAGGATTTGGCGAGTGTATTGATTTCAGGGGTGAGAACTCCGCTTCGTTTATTATTTCACCGGAGAATCGTGAGTTGAAAGAGACATCTCAACAATGTATCGTTGAAACTTGTTTATAATCCACAGGTAAAAGGATGTATTATTAGTAAATTTGTTTCAAGCTAAATTTTATGACAAAGAGATCTGAAGCATTTGAACGCCTTGCAGTCATCATGGATGAGTTGAGAGAAAAATGTCCGTGGGACAAGAAGCAAACGATGGAAACTTTGAGACACCTGACCATTGAAGAAACCTATGAGTTGGCTGATTCAATTATAGATAACGATATCCAGTCGATCAAGAAGGAACTTGGTGATATTTTACTTCATATCGTTTTTTATGCGAAGATTGCTGAAGAACAGAATTTGTTTACTCTTGATGAACTCATACATGCTCAATGCGAGAAGCTTATTCATCGTCATCCACACGTATATGGAGATGTTACTGTTCAAAATGAAGATGAGGTAAAACAAAACTGGGAAATGCTCAAGTTGAAGGAAGGTAATAAATCTGTGCTTGAAGGTGTACCCAAAGGATTGCCTGCGATGATAAAAGCGATTCGGATGCAGGAAAAGGCGAGGGGAGTCGGGTTTGATTGGGATAAACCTGAGCAGGTTTGGGAGAAGGTAGAAGAGGAAATGAAAGAGTTTGTTCACGAAGCTGAAAAGGGAGATAAGAAAAAAGCTGAAGCTGAATTCGGTGATTTACTTTTCGCTTTGGTTAACTATGCCCGATTCAAGGAAATAAATCCCGAAGAAGCACTCGAAAGAACCAATAAAAAATTTCTGCGTCGTTTTCAGTTCATTGAAGATTCAGCGAGAAAAAATGGACAGGTTCTCAACAAAATGAGTCTGGAAGAAATGGACGTATACTGGAATGAAGCGAAAAGAAATGAGAGGGAATGAGGAGGTTTAACAAAGTAGTACGATCACAATGTAACACAAATAAAAAGGTGAATATGCAGATGCACATTCACCTTTTTCTTATTCCGGATGTTCATTTATTTTTTTGACAAATAATCAGCAACTGCTTCGTGCGATTCTTTCATACCTTCAGTTCCTTTGGACCAGTTTGCAGGACAAACTTCTCCGTTCTGTTCATTAAATTGTAAAGCGTCAACCATCCGAAGGGCTTCATCCACATTTCTTCCAAGTGGCAAGTCGTTGATTAATTCATGTCTTACTTTTCCTTTTTTATCGATCAAAAATAATCCGCGAAAAGCAATCATTGGTCCGGTAGCAATTACTTCACCTTGCTCATTTGTATCGTATTCTCCGGAGAGTACACCAAAGTTCATCGCAATTGTTTTGCTCGTATCGGCAACTATAGGGTACGTAATACCTTTTATGCCTCCAAATTTTTTATCCATTTGCAACCATCCCCAATGGGATTGTTCGGTATCTGTTGAACAGGCGACAACTGCAACGTTGCGTTTTTCAAATTCAGGTAATTTCTCCTGAAATGCATGCAATTCAGTCGGGCAAACGAATGTAAAATCTTTTGGATAGAAGAAGAATACAACTTCTTTTTTTCCGATAAATTGATCCAGGCTGTAATTCTCGACAATTTGTTCTCCCATCACAACCGCGTGGGCTTTGAAAGATGGGGCCTTTTTTCCTACTAATGACATTGGTTTTTTATTAAAATATTAGACATCTGATTTCGCCGCAAAATTACAAAATCATCTTCTTTAAAATGAAATCGAATTATCGTCTTACCAACAATTGTACTTTCCTGATTTTTACGAGAGGGATTGTACTTGCCGGAGTTATGTTCTTGTATCTCAAATAAATGAAATTTGATCTTGATTATTTATTAATATTTTTTCTGAGCCGAAAAGAATAGCATGGAAAAGACTTTTGTCATTGACAATTCAATGAAAATTACAGTAACTCAAAACATTCCTACGTGCTGATTCAAATGAAAAGGAATGTATTTGATTGCTCCTAAAATAGTTTCCTTTGTTTCGCCAATCAGGAAAGAAAAGCAAGACCTGCGCCAATGACAATGACAAAAAATTTCAAATAATTAAACCGATGTTGTTCGGAAGATTCAAAAAGTATCGTTGTGGAAATATGAAGAAAGATACCAATCACTATCGCCATGATAGAATTGAAGTAAACAGACAAATCACTTCCGGATTGTCCAAGAGCATTGCTGCTAAGTGCGCCCAACGGAGCCATGGATGCAAACAATACCAGGTATATAATTGCTGATGATTTTTTTATTCCTGAATCGAGCAGCATACTCATCAATGCAATGGCTACAGGAATGTGATGCAGGATAATTCCCATAAGCAAAGAATTCTGTGTTCCGGATTCGGAGAACCTCTGAACAAGAGGCATACCTTCTAAAAAACTATGTAAGCACAAACCAATCATCATTCCATAGGGAAAAGCTGCATTTTGTTTTTTGTGAATATGAATATGCCCGTGTTCGATTCCTTCGGAAAATATTTCCAGTAATATTTGAATGAAAAATCCGAGCAAAATAAATCCACCCGCACTTCCTTTTCCCGCGGTATATACTTCGGGAATTAAATGGAGAACTGTTAGTGCGAACAGGTAAGCGCCACTAAAAGACAACATTAGTTTTAATGTCCTTGTTTCTATTCGTTTGAAAACAAACAGGGATGAGCCACTAAGTAAAATGGTTATAAAAAGTAGTAAATAGGAAAGTAGCGGCATTCTGAAGAATTAAGATAACAGTTGTTGTTTAAATAAACCAGTTGCTAAAGGTATGGATTAAGTTCCTCTTTTTTTTGCAACCAAAATCAAGCGATCAGAATCTTTGATGTTGAAATTATCCAGATTATAGTTTCCGTATTGGGCTGTAATCTCCAGACCAGATTTATGAAAAATCTCTTCAAACATTCTTTCAGAAAACAGCCAAACCTGTTCTTCAAAATGAAATGATTTGCCTTTGTCGTTAAAATTTATTTCTTTTTTAATCTTATTGCCTTCTATTATTTTCCTGATTTGAAAGTTTATCCCGCCGAGTTTGATTTCGTGTTCCTGTTTTCCCTGACTCCGGACTTTTTCAGCATTGAAATAATCCAGTACAATGATGCCGTTCTTTTTCAGTGCTGTTGAATTTGCCTGCATGCATCTGATGCTATCGTGAATGGTATCGAAATAACCAAAGCTGCTGAACAAGTTAAGAACCAGATCAAAATAATTTACTCTGAATACCTGTCGCATATCATGACGATAGAATTCAAGAGAATCATTTTCGAATTGCTTGTCATACGCGATACTTTCGGCGGAAAGATCAAAACCTGTAACATCCAGGCCACGTTTGTTCAGAAAAATACTATGCCGGCCTTTCCCACAACCTACATCCAGAACACGGGAATGTAGAGGCACCTGTAATTTGGAGATCAGGTTATCAAGAAAAAACTCCGCTTCTTTTTCATCCCTGTGTTGATACAGAATGTGATAGTAAGGTGAATCAAACCACGTTTCAAACCACTCTTTAGAGCCGGTGCTAAGATGATTGCAATTTTCTTCCTGAGGATTCATTTTACGTGGCAAATCTAATACCTTTTCTGTTCAAAAGCCGATTGTATGCTTCCTGTTCCGGCACAGGAAAAGTCAATACAAACTATTTTTTTGAAGCTGTAAATATCCGGAAAATGTAGCTATTTTTAACGCACAATATCGGATTTGCCATTCGTATTGTGTTCGGACTATTTAACATGTCTAAATCACTCTTCAAGAACCCACAAAGAGCCAGAAGGTATAAACATTCTCCTCCGGGCACTGCACCCGGAGCTATCAATGTTCCGGATGACGCGTTAAAACCAAACATCAGATCTTTTATCTATGATCTGGATGATTATACGGAGACGGAATTAAAGTCAATTTCAGAAATTAAAGATCAGATAGCATCCAAAACGGATAAGATTCACTGGATTGACATCAAGGGTTTTGGTGATAAATATTTCCTCGAGCAACTTGCGGATTGTTTTGGTATCCACCGCCTTCAGATGGAGGATGTGGTAAATGTCTATCAACGGCCCAAAGTAGAAGATTACAAAGACCATCTTTTTCTGATTTCAAGGGTTATGCGGGAGAAGGACATGCAATTGATCAACGATCAGCTGAGTTTGTTTGTCGGAAGGAATTTTGTGATCACCTTACAGGATAAATACGAGGATATCCTTGATCCTGTAAGAGACAGAATTCGCCATGGAAAAGGATTCGTGAGGAGATATGGGGCGGATTATCTTGGCTATGCTCTGATGGATGTAGTTTTGGATAATTACTATCCGATTTTAGAGCAGTTGGGGGAGCGTCTTGATGAATTGCAGGATCTGTTGATCATGAATCCTACACGAGATGCGTTAAACAAAGTGCTGCAGATAAAGCGGGAACTCATCGTTTTACGCCGTTCAATCTGGAGCGAGCGTGATAAAATCAATGATATCCTTCGCAGCGCTTTTCCGAATGTGACTGACACGACAAAAGTGTTCTTCCGTGATTCATATGATCATTGCATTCAGATTCTGGATCTGGTAGAAAGCTATAAAGAGGTTACAGCATCTTTGATGGATGTATACCATTCTTCTGTCAGCAATCGCCTGAATCAGGTGATGAAAGTATTGACAATAATTTCCACCATATTCATTCCTCTCACTTTTATTGTGGGATTGTACGGGATGAATTTCGCGCATTTGAATCCGAAAACCGGAGAACCATTGCCCTTGAATATGCCGGAGTTGTATTCTCCATATGGTTATTTGAGTGTATGTATTGCGATGGTGCTTATCGTCATCGGACAAATTTATTTCTTTTATAAAAAAGGCTGGTTGACAAAAGGTTGAACCGGACAGAATAAAAATCATTATCCGTGTATAAAAATTCGAGCGAATTTGCTGAACTGATTGCAAAAACATCCTTTGGTTTTGAAGATATCCTTGCGGAAGAATTGCAAAAATTGGGTGCGAAAAATATTCGTAAATCTATCCGCGCCGTACTATTCGAAGGAAACCAAAAAATCATGTACGAAGCAAATCTCTGGTGTCGCACCGCGCTCAGAATATTAAAACCCATTGCTTCTTTTCCATGTGCAAGTGAACAGGAATTGTATGATGGTATCAGGACAATTGATTGGAGTCATTATTTGTCAGCGGATGAAACGCTGGCAGTGGATTCTGTCGTGACACGTTCCAGGCTTAGTCATTCCCTGTATATTTCACAGAAAGCGAAAGATGGAATTGTTGATCAGTTTAGAAATCGTGCAGGGCAAAGACCCGATGTGGAATTGGTAAGACCCAAGCTCCGTATTCATATTCATCTTAACCAGGATATCGCGAGTGTTTCTCTCGATAGTTCCGGTGAATCGTTGCATAAGCGAGGCTATCGTCAGCAAACAGGTGATGCCCCACTGAATGAAACTCTTGCTGCAGGAATGATTCTGCTGAGTGGATGGGATATGCATTCTCCACTAATGGATTTAATGTGTGGAAGTGCTACCATTCTTATTGAAGCTGCCATGATGGCCAGAAATATTGCTCCGGGACTGTTCAGGACTGAATTTGGTTTCGAGCGCTGGAACGATTTTGATCAGGATGTGTGGGATGAAATATTGTCTGATGCCCGTCAAAAACAATTGGCGTCACTTGACTTTCGAATTTCAGGAATAGAAAGATCTTTCCAGGTTCTGGCTTATGCAAAAGAAAATATTCGTTTCGCCGGACTGGATAAGGACATTGATTTGTATGCCATGTCGTTCGAAGATTATACTCCTGATATTGTTCCTTCGATGATTATCACGAATCCGCCATATGGAGGAAGGATCACAGATGAAGATTTGTTTTCACTGTACAAAAATCTCGGTGACACTTTCAAGAAAAAATATCCCGGATGCACAGCCTGGGTATTGACTGCAAACAAAGAAGCATCTCACAAGATCGGATTGCATCCGACAAGAAAAATACCTTTGTTCAATGGAGCTATGGAATGCAGGTTTTTGCGTTATGTACTTTATTCCGGCACCAGGAAAACCGGTGTTCCGGTTGAACAGCAGGACAAAACCTAATTGTGATGAGCAAGACTAAGAAAAAACTCCGCATTGGTGTTCTTACAACCGGAGGTGATTGTCCCGGACTAAATGCAGCTATCCGTGCAGTTACACGAACAAGTATTTACTATGGACATGAAGTCATCGGTTTTCTGCGTGGTTATGAAGGCTTAATAGAGAACCAATATCTCCTGATGAATTCACACTCTGTGAGTAACATTTTACAGCGGGGTGGGACCATTTTAAAAACTGCACGCAGCGAACGATTCAAAACTGTTGAAGGGAGAGCTATTGCCGCGGAAAATCTGAAAGGCCATAATTTAGATGCTCTTGTTGTCATTGGTGGCGATGGTTCTTTCAAAGGCATAGAGACATTTACACGTGAACATCCTATGCGTGTGGTTGGGATTCCGAAAACCATTGACAATGATATTTACGGAACTGATTACGCGATCGGATATGACACTGCACTCAATACAGTTGTTCAGGCAGTCGATAAAATCCGCGACACAGCTGATTCTCATGACAGATTGTTTTTTGTTGAAGTCATGGGAAGGGACGCAGGGATGATCGCACTACTTTCCGGAATTGGTTCCGGAGCAGAAGCAATATTAATCCCGGAATCAAAAACCAGGGTTGAACAGATCATTCATATTCTTAAGCGAGGCTGGAACAGAAAAAAAACTTCCATGATTGTATTGGTTGCAGAAGGTGATGATGCAGGAGGCGCCTACAAGATCGCACAGGAAGTGAAATCAAGATTTTCGCATTTTGACACCCGGGTGAGTGTACTCGGCCACATGCAACGCGGCGGAAGTCCAAGTTGTTCGGATCGTGTTCTTGCAAGCAGACTTGGTGTAGCGGCAGTTGAAGCTTTGCTTGAAGGAAGGAGCAATGAAATGGTCGGAGTAGTGAATAATCAGATTGTACATACTCCGTTTCCAGTAGTTGTGAATTCGAAAAAAGAATTTCCTATGGAATTGATGAGGATTGCCGAGATACTTTCTTTGTAGGAGTAGAATTCCATCAGGTTTGAGGATTCACAGTTCCTTCGTTTGCCAGAGCATCCAGACAACTCAAATCAGAAATAAATCCGTGTTTGTCGGCAAATACCTGATGATATACCGGTAAAGAATATGGATGCTTTTTTTTAGGATGAAAAACATTTCTGAGATCCGGAAGATTATCCGGTTGTGATTCATATTCTGTAGAAAATCCGATTGCCAATTCAATGCGGGAAAGTTTCAAAACTGTTTGTAGGAGGATGGTATTGAACTCAAGCAAGAATTTTGTGTTTTGAAAAAAGGCCTTGTGCAAATCATCTTCCAGAAAATCAAAGAAAGCCGCATTTTTATAGGAAGAGTAAATTGATTTCCAGTGATTTTTTTTCCATTGTTCACCAAACGAAATTTGAATATCACGGATTGGAGCAGTGGCGATGTTTGTGTGTTCAACCGGAATTATCAGTGGTAACAGCCCATTGGAATTATAGATGTGACAACGATTCCTGTACGTTTGTTTGATGAAATGTTCGTAGGATTCAATCACAATTCTGCCGGACTGTATGCATTGTTGCATGTAACTGACAGGTGGAAAATACGCCGTGGAGAGAATCAAAATTTGAAAATTGAAAAAGATTTATCTTCTTTCGTACGCACCTAAATCCGGACGGGGAGGAGGGAGAACACTTACCGGTCTTGGATTGCCATTCAGATCAAAGTTCAAGATGGGATCAACAGTCAGAATACCTGCATCACCTGCGTCTACCGCTACAGAAGTGGAGTCAATTTCATAAATGTTGTTTTCAATATCCTTAAACTTAGGATCAGAATTGCCGGCAAGTATTGCACTGAAATGTGCCGGATTGTTGAGTGGAAAACCGTTTTCAACTTTTAATAATGCGTGATCAAATTTGAAATTAAATCTACCCGGAGCCGCATTCGGGAAGGAATCAAGGCCGATTTCTGTATCCAGATTCCCATAGATGATTGAATTGTAAAAGAAGGCATTTAGCTGTCTGACATCAATACCATAGTAATTATTCAGTAACAAAGCCGGATCTTGTCTGTTTCCCTCTACCCAAAAATTCGCAAAAGTACATTGATAGAAATTGTAGTTTCCACCATAGAGCAAAGCTGCAGTCTGATACCCGCAATTTGCAAACACACAGTTGAATGCTTTGACCACAGCACCCTGAAACAACACTCCGTTTCCGGCCATGTTTTTCACGATGCAATTTTCCATGCGCAATGTGGTTTCGTTGACTTGAGAAAAGACGGTATCAACATGCAGTCCAATGTTCCCATTTTTAATGATTGCATATTTAATTTCTGAATTCCTGCTTCCGGGTCCAATCTCATTTGTTCCATTAATCAGATTGGAGCGAGTAATATTGGAAAGCCAAATTCTGTCCCATTGACCTGCGACATCTTTGTAGTCTTCTCCGAGGCGATCTCCCTGCACTATTACAGGTTCAGAGAGCGTTCCGTTTATTTTTAATGTTCCTGAAGATAATACGATGATGCCCGATCCGGGATGACAATGTACTTTGGTTCCCGCATTGATAGTGAGCGTACATCCTGAGTCGACCAAAGCGTAACCATAAATCACATGCGGTTTGTCGTTATTCCAAACATCATTGCAGTTCAAAAAATACAGAGGTGAACTTCCGGGAGGTTCCGGATAGTAATAGGCATCCTGGCCCCAGGCTACCAGATCAATATCCTGTAAATTACCGTTGGTCTCAAATAAGATGGAGTCAGTTACAATCAAAGGTGTGTTCTGATTGTTTGGATCAATTGTCACTTCAACAAAAATGAACAGACTGTCTTCAGCGCCTATTTCTACATCTGTAAATGATTTTCCTGGCATTCCGTCAACGTTCAGACGATAGGGAGAATCAGGACCTGTTGCAAGCCGGATAGAAGAAATTTTCAGAGGTTGGTTTTTTCTGTTATACACAGTGAACACTTCAGTTGAGCTGCCAACCCTTGTAAAAACTGTATCGAACAGGATGGTGTCTTGTGAAAACTCAAGCCTGGCACTTGAATCATCACTAAAATCATCTTTTTTACAAGAAGTCGAACTGAAAAGCGCCACTGTAGCTACAACCCAAAGCGCAATCCGAAGCCATGAACCGAAACTTGATTTCATATCGGGCAAAGATAGATTTTCGTTTGAAACGTGGGATTTTCAAACTTATTTAATTACAGGTAATTTAGGTAAGAATCATTTTTTCATTTATTGCATAAAATTGCAAAAAAGTCGATAAATGCGATCAATTATTGTATTCAGACGAGTAAGAAAAACGAGAATTAGACTTTGTCAGAAAAGGTGATGAAGATACTTTTGGTTTCAAATAATTATTTAATCGCAATCCTATGAAAAAATTTCTAACCCAGTTAAAGGACAATCCCCTCAAAAGGAAATTGTTCTCCTTCTTAGTCCTCCTGATTGCTATCTCAGGATTGAGTAATTCAGCATCTGCGCAATGCAGAACTTTTATCTATGCATTTCCGGATAGCTCCGGATACACAGTGCAATTTTTTGATTCCAGCAGTGGTGGAACTCCGGTATCCTGGGCATGGGATTTTGGTGATGGTGCAACCTCTGTGCAACAGGCACCTAATCACTCCTACACTACATCGGGTTGGTATCAGGTATGTCTGACAGTTACATTTAATCCGGCCTGTACAGCTACAGCTTGCGATTCAGTTTACATTGGAACCCCGGTGTATCCATGTATAGCAGATTTTTACCAGCAGGTAACAGGAGCAACTTCAGTTTCATTCAATGATCTGAGTACCGGTGGATCTCAATCCATTATTTCATGGGACTGGGATTTTGGTGACGGTTCCGTATCTACTCAGCAATCACCTTCACATACATATGCGAGTCCTGGAAGTTATGTAGCATGTCTGACGATTACTACAACAGGTGGACAGTGTACAAATAGCACTTGTCAGAATGTTGTTATTCAATCCAGCCAAACATGTTCTGCATATTTTGGATACAATGTTCAATCCGGAAGCTACACAGCTGATTTCATTGATACATCGTGGACATCCAGTGGAAGCATTACCAGTTGGGCCTGGGATTTCGGAGATGGCAGCACATCCAATTTGCAAAATCCTTCTCATACTTATGCTACAACAGGTAATTATCAGGTTTGTCTGACGATTACAGGAATCAATGGATGCACTGACACATATTGTTCTCGTGTAGATATCCTGGGACCTTATTGTACTTCGAACTTCTTCAGTTACGGATCGAATCCGTTGCAAGCTTCATTTGTTGACAATTCATCATCTTCATCAACAATTACAGGATGGGCATGGGATTTTGGCGATGGAAATACATCGAATCTTCAAAACCCGGTTCATACTTATGCCGCAGGCGGGTATTTCTATGTTTGTCTGACGATTAGTACAAACAGCGGTTGTAATGATACTTATTGCGATTCCGTTTATATTGGAACAAGCAGTTCCTGCCAATCTATTTTCAGCGCGCAGGTGAATGGAGGAGTAGTCACTTTTACAGATAACAGCATACCATCCAATCACTCCGGTTTATGGGATTTTGGTGATGGAAATACACTCTGGACATGGAATTCCTTGCCTGTTAATCACCAGTATTTTAGTGTGGGAACATTTGTTGTGTGTCTTACCATTACAGATTCACTTTGTTACTCGACAACGTGTGATACAGTTGTCATAACACAAGCCGGTTGTTCTGCACTGTTTACCAGCATGCAGGATTCCATGAATTTCCTTACTACATACTTTAACGATTTATCATCCGGAACTATCAATGACTGGTCGTGGGACTTTGGTGATGGAAGTACAGGCAACGGACAATATCCGGTGCATACATATGCTTCAATTGGAACATACCGTGTGTGCCTTACTGTAACTGACACACTAAATTCCTGTACCAATACATATTGCACTAATGTTGTCGCGAATTCACCTTGTGCTCCTGTCTTTGGAGCTTTCCCTGATTCATTGATGCAGACAACTGTGGATATGAATTTCTGGCTGCAGTCTAATTGTGGCAGTCCGACAGCAGTGTTCTGGGATTTCGGAGACGGAACAGTTGATTCATCCGGAACTCTGGCACCGATTCATAGTTATGCAGATACAGGAACATATACGGTTTGTGCCTGCGTAGTGATTGGAATTGACACCTTCTGTGATTGCGAACCAGTATATGCATACCGTATGAGTAGTGGTATCGCTGATGTAGTAAGTCCTGTACAACATTTCACCGCTGCACCGAATCCATTCCATGAAGGAACCACTGTGAGCTTTGACATTAATCAGCAGGCTGATGTGGAACTGAAACTGGTTGATTTGCTTGGTAATGAAGTGGAAACTGTTTATTCAGGCCACACCGACAAAGGGGCTCATCAGGTTTCGTTGTTTGGGAAAAACATGTCGCCCGGTATTTATTTCATTCATCTTAAAGTGAATGGTTATTCCACTACACAAAAGATATTTTTCCTTCCATAGTTTGTGTTTGTTTCCAAAAGAAAATCCCCGGGAGATTACCTCCGGGGATTTTTTCTACCCGTAAGATTTCCGTAAACGAAGAAGTTAGTATCTCACTTCGCGTCGGAAAATAATTTTAATTTCTTCTTGAGCATTTCTATTTCTTCCTTGGCACGGGAAAGGTTTTGTTCTACTTCCTGTAAAAGAGATCCCATGTTCTTGGAATTTCTGAAGAAGCCAAGATTGTTTTCATATTGGCTGATGGTTGCCTGAAGCTTATTGATTTTTTCTTTGATACTGTTCTTTTCTTTTCTCAATAAATTGCCGGCTTCATCAGATTGTGAAAGCAATTCAACATTGCTTCTGAATTTCTCCAAATGTAAATTTGAAGATTCCAGTTTCATTGCATCGTATTTTGAATCCAGCGCTTTTTTATAACGTTCCCAGATTCGTTGTTTATCACGAATCGGGACATGTTCGATGCTTTTCCATTCGGATGAAAAATCACGTAATTGTTTGAGATCTTCATCCGATTTACCACTGGGAGAGAAGTCTTCAATACGTTTAATAAGCTCTTCCTTTTTTGCAAGGTTGACAGATTGTTCAGCATCTCTTGAGCTAAAATGTTCTCGTTTTCCTGTGAAAAATTTATCACAGGCTTCGCGGAATTTTTTCCAGAGTTTATTTTCTTCCCACTGTTCAATATGCCCGGCTTCTTTCCAGTCTTTCTGAAGTTGTAACACTTCTTTCGTCACATCATCCCATGAATCATGAACGGCAGCCGCGATGCTTTCCGCCTTTTCAATGATAGCGAGCTTCTTGTCTTTGTTTGTTTTGTGAGTTTTCTTCAGGTCACCGAAAAACTCCCGCTTTTTACCATAAAATTTATTGAGCGCAGCACGGAATTCATTCCATACCTGTTCATTTTCCTTCTTCGGACCATATCCGAGTTTTTTCCATTCATCAAAAATACCATTGAAGGTATCCGTCATGGTTTGCCATTGCTTTGGCGTATCAAAATTTTCCTCGGCAATTCCCTGTGCACGTGTAAGCAAAATTTTCTTCGCTTCGATGTTGCTGTGTTCTTCCTTCTGACGTTCCTGATAGAAATCCCGGATTTTCTGATACACTTGTCCGATCAGTTCCCGGTATCTGTTTCTGAGTGGTTCAACAGTTTCAGGGGCGGTGGGACCAAGTTCCGACCATTCCATCCGGTAGAGATTGATCATTCGCTCAATTCCTTTGATGGAATCCATAGGAAGCAAAGATTCAATTTTGGAAAGCAGTTGAACTCTGTGTTCATGGTTTCTTTTAAAATCGAGTTCACGCAAATCCTTACTCAACTTCATATTGTAATAGAAGTTGTGTACATGACGATGATAGACACTTTGCAGGTTTTTATATTCCCTGGTTGGTACGTTACCTATTTCGTTCCAACGATTTTGCAGCTCTTTGAATGATTGAAAGGCTTTTCCGATATTGGTTTCTTCAGCAATCAGTTTTTCTAACTCTGCAATAACCGCTTCCTTTTCCTTGTATTTTGAGTCTACTTCATCAGCCTTCATTTTTCTGAATTTAGACTGACGATCACTCAGTATGTGCATCAATTCACTGAAGCGATGATCAAGAGGATCCTTCGGTGGTTCGAAGGCATCCGGTTCGCCGCCGTCAGCGATGAAACCTTGTTGTTGTTCCTGGTGCAGGCGATCACACTCGCGTAAGTAGTCGTTTTTGATTTCATCCGCCCTGGAAAAAGTTTCTTCTGAAACATTTTCTTTGGTGAGATCTTCCAGTTTGGCAATTAATTCTTCCTTCATGGACACAGTGAGCATAGACATAGTAGAATTCTAAAGAGAATCCCAAATTTAGGAATTGTTTTTATGGGAAAGCGCAGGCGACCCGGAATGACACATTTGTCGAGGCGACAAGATAGTTCCTGAATCGGAGGATGTCAAGCATGAAAGGTGAGAGAAAGCAGTAAGAAAGTGAATAATGGTTTTTGCACGGTTTTCTTCGATTGTCCAAATGCAGGGGTAATGAGGACCGTACCCAATGATTTGAAGAAGCCTCAAAATTGATATTTTTTCGATTTTTAGGCATTGAAAGCCATTTTTTCATAAGATACTTGTTTATTGAGTGAAAAATCTTAAATTTGCAGCCTCAATTTTGAAGATAATGAAGAAAGACATTCATCCCCAGAACTATAGAATGGTCGTTTTCAAGGATATTTCCTGCGATTATTCATTCATGACTCGTTCTACGATCGAAACAAAAGATACCATTAAATGGACTGATGGCAAGGAATATCCACTTGTGAAGCTTGAAATCAGCCACATGTCTCATCCTTTCTATACAGGTAAGATGAAGTTGATCGATACAGCAGGTCGTGTCGACAAATTCCGTAACAGATACGCAAAGAAAAAAGAAGCGTCCAAATAAGGAATCAAAAGAAAGATTGAAAAGTCCTCCAAAACCCGGAGGACTTTTTCTTTTTTAAGCCTGCTTAATTTTTATTTTTGATCGCTCAAACCAGCGCATCCAGCATGAACATTATTTTTTTCGACGACGAGAACAGAGAAAATTTATTGCCATTGACTTTTACCCGGCCGGCCTGCGAATTGAGGGTGGGCATATTAACAATACGTGAAAAATGGGAGAAGCATTTCCGGGAAAAAGCTTCATTTATTACTGTTGATTACCTGCAAGAAAAATATCCACTGGAATCAGGCAAGAACAATCTCCTGATTAATGGCTGTATCCTGCCGGATGCCGGATTACTCAAGAGTATTCAGGCATTAAAGCCCGGAACCAAATTAGTACAGGAAGATTTTGTAATCGCAGTCCGAACAGATGAACAGGTGAACAATGATTTGAATTTCCTTGCCGGGATTGCCGTTGACAAAGTTGAAATATATTCAGCGAAATTGAATCGGGTAAAGTTTTGCTGGGATTTATTTGCATTTAACGATCTTGCTATCAGGGACGATTTTGCCATGCTGACAAAGGGCAGGGTATCACAACCAATTCCTTCTTCCAACAAGTGTATTCAACCGGAAAATATTTTTCTTGAAGAAGGCGTTAAGGTAGAGTGTTCCATTCTAAATGCGCAAACAGGTCCGATTTACCTTGCGAAAGATTCTGAGATTATGGAAGGAGCTATGATCCGGGGGCCATTTAGTTTAGGTGAACACGCTCAGGTGAAGATGGGTGCCAAGATTTATGGTGCTACCACCATTGGTCCTGAATGTCGGGTAGGTGGTGAAGTCAGCAATTCCGTGATGATGGGTTATTCAAACAAAGGACATGACGGATTTCTCGGTAATTCAGTATTAGGTGAATGGTGTAATCTCGGCGCTGACAGTAACAATTCCAACCTGAAGAATAACTATTCCAAGATCAAAGTCTGGAATTACAAGGAGGAACAATACATCAATACCGGTTTGCAGTTTTGTGGATTGATCATGGGCGATCATTCCAAGTGTAGCATCAATACTATGTTCAATACCGGAACTGTAGTAGGAGTGAGTGCAAACATTTATGGAAATGGTTTTCCGCCAAAATTTATTCCTTCTTATTCATGGGGTGGCTCAGAAGGGTTTAAAACGTACAGACTTGAAGAAGCTCTTGAAGTTGGTCAAAGAGTGTATGAAAGAAGACATATAGAATTTAATTTGAGCGATCAGAAAATACTCAAACATTTATTTGAGATTACAACAAAATACCGATCCTGGTAAAATCATAAGACATGAATCAAACTAAAGATTACACTGATATTCTGCTTTATTTCGTTCCGGCATTCCTTGTTTTGATGGCGATGTTTATGGTCATCAAACGTTCACTGGACAGCATGTTGGTTACTGTCAGGAAATTTCTTGACCGTGATGTTCAATTGAAATCCATGGAAGATAAGGCAGCAAGGCAAAAGGAAGGCACTCCTTTAAAACTTCAGGCATATGAAAGACTGGTGCTATTCCTGGAAAGAATAAATCCGAATAGTATTTTGGTCAGAGTCCATCGAGGAGGTATGACAGCCGGTCAGCTTCAATCTGATCTTGTAGCGACAATACGCGCAGAATTTGAACATAATTTATCGCAACAGATTTATGTTTCTGAACAATCCTGGGATGAAGTGAAAAATGCCAAGGAAGATATGATTCGTATTGTGAACAATGCATTCAATCAGGTTGGCATGAATGGCACAGGGATACAAATGAGTACACAGATTTTTGAACAGGTATTGAAAACAGAAATGTTACCCACACAGCGTGCGATTGATTTTTTAAAAGCAGAAGCCAGGAAATTATTGGGCAATTAATGCCGGGCATTATACGAACAATTCAATACAACAATCATGATAACAGAAGAGGCTGCCGGAAAAAAGTTTGTGACAGAAAGTGGTATTGAAATCAAGCAAGTGTATTCAGGTCACAATACGCATCCTGAAAAGCCGGGAGAATTTCCGTTTACAAGAGGAGTTCAACCTGACATGTACAGAAGCAAGTTGTGGACGATGCGTCAATATGCCGGTTTTTCTACAGCGGAAGAAAGCAACAAACGTTATCATTACTTGTTGGGACAGGGAACTACAGGCTTGTCTGTAGCCTTTGATCTGCCGACTCAAATAGGGTATGATTCAGATCACGATTTATCTGACGGTGAAGTTGGCAAAGCCGGAGTAGCGATAGATTCCATACGGGATATGGAAATTCTGTTTGACAAAATTAAACTGGAGGGTATTACTACCTCTATGACGATTAATTCGACCGCTTCTGTATTGCTTGCATTTTATATTGCACTGGCAAAGAAGCAGGGAGCAGATCTGAAAAAAATTTCCGGAACGATACAGAATGATATTCTGAAGGAATATGCGGCGAGAGGTACGTACATCTATCCGCCTAAACCCTCGATGCGGATCATCACCGACATCTTTGAATATTGCAGTAAAGAGGTTCCGAAATGGAATACAATTTCGATTTCAGGATATCATATCCGGGAGGCCGGAGCTACAGCAGTGCAGGAACTGGCATTCACTTTATCGAATGGAAAAGCTTATGTAAAAGCTGCCTTGGAAAAAGGTCTGGACATTGATGTTTTCGGAAAAAGACTGTCGTTCTTTTTTAACGCTCACAACAATGTATTTCAGGAGGTAGCCAAATTTCGTGCTGCCCGGAGAATGTGGGCTGCAATGATGAAAGAGATGGGAGCGAAAGACCCACGAGCCATGATGTTGAGATTTCATACGCAAACAGGAGGTTCAACGCTTACTGCTCAGCAACCGATGAATAATATTATCCGTGTGACATTGCAGGCATTATCTGCGGTTCTTGGTGGAACACAATCTCTACATACTAATGGCTATGATGAAGCATTGAGTTTGCCTACAGAAGAAGCGGCACGTATTGCACTCAGAACGCAGCAAATCATTGCTCATGAAAGCGGGTCAGTTGAAACAGTAGATCCGCTCGCCGGATCATTTTATGTTGAAACTTTGACCGATGAAGTGGAAAAACTGGCATGGGAATATATCCGGAAAATAGACGCGATGGGAGGTTCTGTTAATGCGATTGAAGCTGGATATATCCAGAACGAAATCGCTAATGCATCCTATGAATACCAGCAATCTGTTGAAAGGAAAGAGAGAATTATTGTTGGTGTAAATCAATTCACTTTGGAAGAACCACCATTTGACAAGCATTTTTCTATTGATGACTCCATTCGTGAAGTGCAAATTCAAAAAATACGTACACTGAAAGCATCAAGGAATAATGAGAAGGTAAAAGAGTGTATTCAGTCGATTGAAAGCGCAGCTAAAGATGGAAGAAACCTCATGCCTCTGATTATCGATGCCGCTGAAAATCTGACTACACTGGGTGAGATTGCAGACGCCATGCGGAGGGTTTTTGGAGAGTACGAGTGATTCGCGGTTTTCTATGGGGTTCCGAGTTCCTGGTTTCGTGTGAATTGTAGAGGTTAGGTAAAAGTCCAATTGTCCCTCGTCCCACGTCCTTAAACCTAATACCTAATACCTAATACCTAATACCTAATACCTAATACCTAATACCTAA
>CALMQM010000032.1 GCA_937871435.1 uncultured Bacteroidota bacterium
TTCCGGGGTCGTGGTGTTGTTGGTCAAAATGTGACGAAAAGAAATTAGAATTTATTTATCCTTTTCAACCGGTTTATTCAGATAATTTCTCTTCAAATACTTTTGTCTGAACACAGAAGGAAGCACAATGAATATGCAAATACCCAAAATCTTATTATCTTCGGTTGATTAAGATGACAAGCAGAATCGTCAACATACCTCATCAGAAAAAACCCCACAACAATACAGCAACAAAGAATGGCCCGGAAGAAAAATATATTTGTAATTATCGGAAGCGCAAGTAAAAACTCCTCCAATGAAAAACTGGTGGATCTCATTGCAAATCTGAGTGAACAGGCTTTCAAATTGACAGTATTTACCGACCTGAAATCTTTGACGCACTTTGACGCGGACCTCACTTTTGATAATCCTCCTCAGGCCATCGTCGACTTCCGGTCAAAAATTGAACAGGCTGACGGAGTTCTCATCTGTACACCCGAATATGTATTCAGTATCCCAAGCGGTCTGAAAAATGCCATTGAATGGTGCGTCGCCACAACCGTTTTTTCGGATAAACCTCTCGGAATTCTCACTGCTTCCGCGGATGGACAGAAAGGACATGAAGAACTTAAACTCATCATGAAAACTCTCATGGCTAAGTTCAGCGACAAAACAACTTTATTAATCCGGGGTATTAAAGGTAAAATGAATGAACTGGGAGAATTGACTGATCATAAAACAAGAGAAAATTTAATTACTTTTATTGAAGAATATAAGAAGTTAGTGAATCCAAATTAAAGCTTTCTCAATTGGAGAATATATGGGTAATGAAAACAATTTACTCTTTCGAAACCGGAGATTTCTTCTGTGTTTTCAACAATTAGCTTACGGCTTCCACAGAAATTATTTTGTTGAGTTATTTAACCTGAATTATCGGTGTAATAAATTTTACCAAAATGACACGACTCACAACAATCACAGCTTTGCTGATTTCATTTGCTGCATTTGGACAAGACAGCTTGAATACAAAAGTGAACTCTGAATCAAAACGCCTCGAGTTCGGTTTAAGTATTTCTCCGGACTATTGTTACCGCACTCTGAAAAATAATGATGGTAGTACGAATGCTTCTGCTATTATCGATATACGTGATGCAAACGAAACTTATAAAATCGGCTATTCTGCCGGAGTGAATATGTGTTACACTATTTCCAAAAAACTGGGAATTGAATTAGGAATACAATATTCAAACAAAGGTTACGCACAGAAAAGAACAGAACTGACTTTCGGAGATCTGATAGATCCCCGCTATGGAACTGTATATACTTCAAGCAGCTCCGCTGTACCTGCCAACTTTAAACTTCGGTACAATCACATTTATCTTGATGTTCCCTTACGCGCTATTTTTTGTTTTGGAGAAAAAAAAATTCACTTCCTGGCAAGTGTCGGACTTGCAGCAAATTTTTTACTCAAAGCAACTCAGACTTTAATTCTTCAGGATGAAAATGGAGATACCAAGCGTGAAACCTCCAATCAACCCTATGATTTTAATACCTTCAACATTTCACCAACATTCAGTATCGGTGTAGATTATATCATCAGCAGGAAAATAAATTTACAAGTTGAACCAACATTTCGCTACGGCTTGCTAAAATTCATTGATGCGCCGGTAACTGGGTACCTATGGAATGCCGGGCTAAATTTTACTTGTTATTATACACTAAAGTAATTCCAACACTTTCTTCCATTTGCACAGTTCATTCCTGCCGGGTATTTTCTTTTTTTTACTCCTCCGGGTTTTTCAAAAGGATCCTCAACAAAACAGATAATGAAAAAGATATTTTTAATTTCAGTACTGTTCCTTTCAGCTTTCTTTACTTCAATCGCTCAGGATGTAAAAGACATCTTGAATAAATCGTATGCCAAATGTCAGTCTGTTCAGAACGGATATTATGAAATGACACGATCTTTTAAACCCATGAGCGACAAGGACACTTCCACATCTACCTTTTACTGCTCCTTCAAAAAACTGAAAGATGATTCCCTCTCCTCTTCTTGCTTTCACTATTACTCACTATGGCATGACTCCATCAGATACGATGTGATGTATACCGGAGAAGATTTTGTCACCGCGTCATCAAAAGACAGTATGGCAACAATAAAGTCTAAATCATTATGGGCTGAAGAAGTGAAAGCTTCTTTCGACAAAAACAAGTTTTTTACACCATTCACAGACAAAAAAAGTTCACCCATTAAACACGACTCTGATTTTATTGGCAACAGACATACTTTAAAACTGATCGGAGAAGAAAAATCAGGGGATGCTCTGTGCTATCACATTCAGTTGAATACAATTCCTGAAAATGACAGCACGGAGATTTATAGAATTATCCGGCAGGAATACCATTACTGGATTCAGAAAAAAGATTTCACTCCGATACAATATTCTCTTGCTCTGGACCTGGCCTTCAGCCATGACACAATGTTTCAATACGAAAAAAAAACTCTTAACAAGTACGAGATAAACAATCTGACCGATGAAAATATTTTGACTCTTAACTCAATTCCTGCATACTACAATACGAAAGACTATGTTCCTTACAAAAGAGCCGAGCCACTACCAAAAGATAGTGTCGCTCCAGACTGGCAATTACTTTCGGTTGCTAATGAAAAAATCAGTTTGACGGATTTGCGGGGGAAACTGATTCTCATTGATTTTTTTTACAAATCCTGTTACCCCTGTATGAAAGCAATACCCGTCTTACAGGCATTGTACGAGAAATACAAAGACAAAGGACTTGAAATAATCGGCCTTGATCCTTTCGACACTAAAGAAAATGACATTGAAACATTTCTTACAAAACGCGGCGTAACCTACACTGTTTTGCTTGGAGCGAAAGAAGTGGCTAAAGAGTATAGAGTTTCAGGTTATCCTACAATGTACCTGATCGACAAAACCGGGAAAATAGTTTTCACTCAGGTTGGATTCAGCAATGAAACAGAAAAGGATCTGGAAGAAATTATTTTGAAAAATTTGTGAATGGTCAAATCATGATCTTTTATGCTCAGCAAACTGAAATATAACAATGAAACATAAGTCTCTTATAATTCCAATTATTTTTCTGACCTTCTTTGCAGGAATCACAAGGCATGATGTCGATGAAAGTAAATATTTAAAGCTTGCAGCAGAAAAACAATTTGATTGCGTTGGCCAAATCTTTAAAGGCACATCCTCAAGCGGTTCTTGTGTATTAATCGGCGATCGATATGTAATATCCGCAGCCCATGTCTTTATCGATAATGACACCCGTCCTGACACTTTCAGTGTTGGAGGACAAACTATTATTGCATATGTGCCATTCAATCAAAGATTAACAGATATATCAGAGTTGAATGTTGTATTTAAGAGCAACAAAACAGGAGTCAAACGTTTATTATTACACCCAAAATATCTTGACAGTATTTCAAAAGGCACCTGCGATATTGCAATTCTTGAATTGGAAAATCCTATATATAATGTATTACCAATAAAAATAAATACTGCGTTTGATGAACTAAACTCAAAAGTTGTTGGCGTTGGATTCGGAGCTTCAGGGCAAGCAAATAGGCCGGAATTAGTTGCAGTTCTTAACAAAAAAATCGCAGGTGAAAATGTAATTGATAGCATTGCAGGAATAGAATATTTGAGAAATAAAACACTGTTGATGTGCGATTTTGATCACCCAACAAGATCAGATTGTAATAAAATGGGGAGTCCTATTCCCAGACCATTGGAATACACAGCTTCTGGTGGCGATAGTGGCGGTGGGCTTTTCAGAAAAAACAAAGGTCAATGGGAATTAATTGGTATCTGTTCAGGTATTGACAATGATATCAAACAATTTATGAATGTTGGTTATTATGGGCAAATTATGGAATGGACAAGGGTCTCTGTTTTTGCAAAATGGATTGATGAGCAAATAAACAAATAACCCATTCATCTGAAATTACCATTTGTATTAACTCTGATTTTATTGACCACAATGACATTTTATATCTCCCCATATGGAAAGAGAGACGGAATTTTAATATCAGATTTTACTGAAGAGTTTTAAATAGTTTGCAAAACATTTTCCCTTCACTGCAGTTCCTCCTTAATAAGATGAAAGAAATTGAGCAATTTTATCCTAAGACCAGAAAGCAATGGCGAAAGTGGTTAATGAAAAACCATCAAGTCAAAGATGCGGTGTGGGTGGTTTTTTATAATAAAAAATCAACCAATCCGTCAATAGCATGGACAGATGCAGTAGATGAAGCACTCTGCTTTGGGTGGATTGACAGTGTCAAAAAATCACTGGATACGGAAGCCTCGATTCAATTTTTCAGCAAGCGAAAATCAAAAAGTACATGGAGTAAGATCAACAAAGAAAAGGTAGAAAAGTTGATAGAGAGCGGCCATATGACTGAAGCAGGATTTGCAATAATTGAAATCGCAAAACAAAATGGCTCCTGGAATATTTTGGACGAAGTAGAGAATTTAATTGTTCCGGACGATCTCTTAAAAGCACTGAAAGCAAAGAAAAATGCTGAAGATTATTTTCACAGTTTGAGCAAATCAGTCAGGAAATCCATGCTGCAATGGCTGGTATTGGCAAAAAGACCTGAAACAAGAAAATCCAGAATAAAAATAATCGCAGAACATGCCGGTAAAAGGCAGAAGCCAAAGCAATTCTGAAAGGAATCCAACTTTAATTTAATTCTATCAAAATATTTTTTAATTTACATTCTGAAAACAGAAGTAAAATTTATTACTTATTTGAAAATGATTCATCTTTTTCGTTCCTACATATTCACAATTTTAACTCAGATTCGGAATACCCTTCAATTTTAAATTCAACATACAATGCACAAATTTGTTCTTGCATTTCTGTTTTCAGTTAGCCTTACTTCAATCGATGCACAGCCATTGATGCAATGGAAGAAATGTTTTGGTGGATCAAATCAAGATTGGGCGAAGGCTGTTCAACAAACTTCTGACAGCGGGTTTGTTGTAGTCGGTTTTTCTGAGTCAGATGATGGAGATGTTGGTGGAAATTATGGACATGCCGATTTATGGATCGTGAAACTAAGTAGTTCCGGAAATATTCAGTGGCAGAATAATCCTGGCGGTTCAGGTATTGAATGTGCGCAATCCGTTCAGCAAACTAAAGATGGCGGTTACATTATTGCTGCTTATACTACATCAAATGACGGTGATGTAACAGGTAATCATGGGAATCGGGATTATTGGATTTTGAAATTAAATGATTCCGGAACTATACAATGGCAGAAATGCTTTGGAGGATCCGGCACGGACTGGCCTTATTCCATTCAACAAACTATTGACAGTGGTTACATTATCATCGGAATTTCTAATTCCGCGGATGGTGATGTAACAGGTAGTCATTCAGGTTATGATTCCTGGATCGTGAAATTGAGCAGCACAGGAAATATTCAGTGGCAAAAATGCCTCGGTGGTTCAGATGGGGACCACGAACATTCTGTTCAGCAAACAACTGACAGCGGCTACATTGTCGCTGGAACTACCAGATCGGTTGATGGTGACGTTTCAGGAAATCATGGAAATAATGATTTCTGGATTCTGAAATTGAGCAGCACAGGAATCATTCAATGGCAGAAATGTCTGGGCGGATCAGGAAATGATTATGGTGAAGCTATCCGACAAACCATTGATGGCGGTTATATCGCCGCCGGATCCAGCGATTCAAACGATGGTGACGTAAGCTATAATCATGGACAAAGCGACTACTGGGTGGTCAAACTTGATGACACAGGAAATATTCAATGGCAGCATAGCTTCGGCGGCTCTGATAATGAAACAGCTTATGCCATTCAACAAACAACTGACAGCGGTTATATTGTTGCAGGAGAAACTGCTTCAATTGACGGTGCTGTAACCGGAAATTATGGCTTAGCAGATTATTGGATTGTGAAATTGGATAACACAGGAATTACGGAATGGAAAGAATGCATGGGTGGTTCAGCTTATGATGAAGCGAATGCAATCCAGCAAACATTCGATAAGGGATTTATTATAGCCGGTTTCAGCGAATCTACTAATGGCGAAGTTACCGGTAATCACGGTGATCGTGATTTCTGGTTAGTAAAAACACTGCCTGATGAAATCGTGGGCATTGGAGAAAATAGAACTCAGTCATTTGAAATCTATCCAAACCCTGCAACAGAATTTCTTACAATTCATTGTAGAGAAACAAAAGAATTCAGCATTCAACTTATTAATCTTTTTGGACAGATTGTTTATTCAGATGAAATACATTCCGGTCAAATGCCGATAGATGTGCGTAATTATGCTCAGGGAGTTTATTTTGTGAAGATGGAAACTGTCGGATATGTAAAAACGGAAAAAGTATTCTTTATGAACTAATTTTGAGTCACATTTACATGCTACTACGTTACTCAATCCGGTAAAACGTTTTTTGTCACTACACCTTCTGCCACTCAGAAACATTGATTTTCCAACATCTCCCTGTTTTCATTACCTTTGAACTGATTTTTATAAGCATCCTGTGAACAAAGTTCTTATTGTAGACGATGAAGAAAAGCTTCGTAATCTATTGGCCAGAATTATCAGTCTGGAAGGATTTGAAGTAATACAGGCTGCCGATTGTAAATCAGCTCTTAAAAAAGCAGAGCAAGCCGACATTGACGTCATTCTTTGTGATGTAAAATTACCTGATGGCAACGGAGTTGAACTTTCCAAAAAATTAAAAGAGAAAAACGCTACTGCAGAAATCATCTTGCTCACTGCATATGGAAACATTCCCGACAGTGTGCAGGCAATTAAAAACGGAGCGTTTGACTACATCACAAAAGGTGATGACAACAACAAAATTATTCCTTTGCTCTACAAAGCTGTAGACAAGGTAAATCTTGCTCGGCGCGTTGAGCTGTTGGAGAAACAAATTGGAGAGAAATTTTCCTTTGAGAGTATTATTGGTAAGTCAAAAACAATTCAGGCAGCGATTGCCCTTGCTAAAAAAGTCGCACCAACCGACACAACCGTTTTGCTAACCGGAGAAACGGGAACAGGTAAAGAAGTTTTTGCCCGGGCGATTCATCAGGCAAGCAGTCGGAGCACCAGGAATTTTGTCGCAATCAATTGTTCCGCTTTTGGAAAAGACCTTCTGGAAAGTGAAATGTTCGGACATAAAGCCGGCGCTTTTACAGGTGCAATCAAAGACACGAAAGGACTTTTTGAAGAAGCCGACAACGGAACAATCTTTCTGGATGAAATCGGTGAAATGAGTCTGCCATTACAGGCAAAACTTTTACGCGTGATTGAAAACGGTGAATTTCTAAAAGTTGGAGAGAGCAAATCCACCAAAGTAAATGTTCGAATCATCGCGGCAACCAACCGTGAACTTCAGAAAGAGATCGATGCTGGAAATTTCCGAAAAGATTTATTCTACCGCTTATCAGCTTTTCAGATTCAGCTGCCTCCTTTAAGAGACAGAGTGGCTGATATTGAATCTCTCGCGGTACATTTCGCGAATTTGTATTGCGCAAAGACGAACAAAAAACCGAAAGAACTCTCAAAGAATTTTATTGAAGCACTGATGCAATATTCCTGGAACGGGAATATCCGTGAACTGAAAAATATCATTGAACGCAGTGTAATTTTATCTGACAGTGATGAACTTAACCAGGATTCATTGCCTCCGGAATTTCAACTATTTTCTTCTGAAAAAAGCGGTAGCAAGACACTATCTGCCTTTGAATTAGCCAGTGCAGAAAAACTGCACATTCAAAAAGTATTAAACTATACAAACGGAAACAAAACCGAAACTGCGCGGCTGCTCAACATTGCACTTACTACTCTGTACCGCAAGCTGGACGATTACAACATTGGCTGATCAACACTAGCAAAACGATAGTGCAAACCCTTTCAGAACGAAAGGGTTTTTTTATGGATCCGCCTCCCTTCTATTCTTAATCATGTGTTTCAGAGACATTTAAATGTTTGAAGCCTGCTGTGGTAATGTCTTTGCCTGTACGGGTGGCAAATAATTCAGAAAATGAATCAGCATCAATCAAAAAATCTTTACCGGCAAATGCAAAGGTTTGCCGATGCAACAAAAATCTTCATCATACAAGGAAACATTGCCAGAGCAAAAAAGAGTTTTGCAATAGCTGAAAAGCTATTTGAAACAGGAAGCAATGAAATGAAAAATGCGATTAGTAATGTGTTTTTATTCTCTGTTTCTTCCTTTATGGAATTGCATCATTGCAATATAAAAAACCTTGTTCCAAAATCGCTTGATTCGGAATATCACAAACAAATAAATTCTTGTTATCCATAAAACCGGTTCGTAAGAATTCATAAAATCCTGATATCAGATTGACGAACAAAAAAGCAATTCAAAATAACTCCATAGTTTGAAATATCTGTTTGTAATAAAAACAACTAAACCAACAGCAACATCAGATCTTAAGGAGTTGCCTTTTAATCAAAAATAAAATGATCACACTATTAATGATTCTCCTTGGTATAACAGGCTTTGCGTTCTGCTACAAGTGTATTGATTGGTTTGAAAACATATAAACACAAAAGTCATGATCGCTTTGTTCATTATCGCTTTATTAATATTCGGATACATGGGTTATGTACTTGTTAAACCGGAAAAATTCTAACATTTATTTCACATGAATACTGAAATCGCAGGAGTGATCTTTATTTATACTGCAGCTGTTTTGCTTGCATTGCCTCTGGGAAAATACATCGCGAGGGTATTTGGCGGACAGAAAACTATTCTTGATCCGGTTTTCAATCCCCTGGAGAAATTCTTTTTCCGTTTCAGCGGTATTGACGCAAACAAAGAGATGAACTGGAAAGAAAACCTTGTCGCATTACTTACCATTAATGTGATTTGGTTTCTGCTTTCCATGCTGGTATTGCTGAATATGAGCCGGCTTCCGCTCAACCCGGATGGCATTCCGTCAATGAGCCCCGACCTTGCGTTTAACACTTCGATCAGTTTCGTGACCAACACTAACCTCCAGCACTATTCAGGTGAAAGCGGATTGTCGTATCTCGGTCAGCTGGTCCTGATGTTATGGCAATTTATCAGTGCGGGAACCGGTATTGCAATCGCGGCAGTTGTATTTATCGCGATGAAGGAGCGTACAAGCGAACAACTTGGAAATTTCTACAACCTTTTGGTGAAATCATGCACAAGGATATTATTGCCACTCGCGGTGGTCGTGGCAAGCATTCTCATTTTCCATGGTACACCGATGACCTTCAAAGGAAAAGACACTGTCATTTCCATGCAGGGTGATACCATGCAGGTAAGTACAGGTCCTGTTGCTGCAATGGTGGCCATTAAACAACTGGGAACGAACGGAGGCGGTTACTTTGGAGCAAACTCAGCTGTGCCCTTTGAAAATCCCGATTACTTCACCAACATCATTGAAAATATCAGCATTCTTCTGATTGCCATCGCGATGGTTTTTGCTTTGGGATATTTTCTCAGCAAGAAAAAATTATCATGGATGATTTTCGGAGTGATGACAGTAGGATTTTTTGTCCTTGTCATACCGACAATTTATTTAGAAATGAATGGGAATCCGGCACTTTCAAAAATGGGCATTGCGCAACCCATGGGAAGCATGGAAGGAAAAGAAGTACGTTTCGGTGCCGCTGCTTCCGCTTTGTGGGAAATAAATACAACAAATACATCCAATGGTTCGGTCAATTCGATGCACGACAGTTCCATGCCACTTTCCGGAATGAATGCAATGCTTGGCATGATGGTGAATGCACTTTACGGAGGTGTAGGTGTGGGATTTCTCAACTTTTACATCTTCATCATCATCGCGGTTTTCATCAGTGGTCTGATGGTGGGAAGAACACCGGAATTTCTCGGTAAAAAAATCGAGGTCCGTGAAATGAAAATTGCAATGATTGTATTCTTATTGCATCCGTTGCTTATTCTGACAGGTACTGCCCTTGCAAGTTATCTGGTTGCGCATGATACTTCAATGGGTTGGTGGTATGCAGGGAATGCTTCCGGCTGGCTGAACAATCCGGGTTATCATGGATTCAGTGAGATGTTGTATGAATACACCTCTGCTTCCGCAAACAATGGTAGTGGTTTTGAAGGATTGGGAGATGGCAATCCGTTCTGGAACATCACATGCGGCGTGATTATGTTACTCGCAAGATTTCTTCCAATCATTGGACCGGTGGCAATTGCGGGATCACTCGCGAAGAAAAAATACATCCCTGAAAGTGCAGGAACACTGAAAGCAGATACAGCTACATTCGGACTGATGATCCTGGCGGTTATTGTTGTACTTGTCGGGCTCTCCTTTTTCCCTGCACTTGCTTTGGGGCCAATCGCCGAACATTTTTCCCTTTATTAATTAACTGCACAATCGACATGAAAAGAAACACGCATTCCAAATTATTTGACAGCGCCTTGGTAATTGAAGCCATCAGGCAATCATTTATCAAACTCAATCCACGAGTGATGTTCCGTAATCCTGTAATGTTTACAGTAGAAGTTGGAACCGCATATATGCTTGGTGTTTGTATCTGGATCATGTCAGGAGAAAAGTCACAAGGATCATTGGTATACAACGGTATAATTTTCTCAATATTATTTCTCACAGTACTGTTTGCGAATTTTGCAGAGGCGTTGGCAGAAGCAAGAGGCAAAGCCCAGGCGGATTCACTTCGTAAAACCAGAGAAGAAACTCCCGCAAAAAAAATATTTGCAATTGGTGAATTGTATGTCAACGAGGTAAAAATCGTTCCATCCTCCGAATTAACCAAAGGAGATTTATTTCTCTGTGAAGCCGGTGATATTATTCCGATGGATGGAGAAATCATGGAAGGAATAGCTACCATTGACGAAAGTGCAATAACCGGAGAAAGTGCACCGGTAATCCGTGAAGCAGGAGGTGATAAATCATCAGTCACAGGTGGTACAAAAGTATTGAGTGACAGAATTCAGGTTCAGGTTACTACTGAACCCGGTGAAAGTTTCCTTGACAAAATGATTGCATTGGTAGAAGGCGCGTCAAGGCAAAAGACTCCCAATGAAATTGCTCTTACAATTCTCCTCGCGGGCTTCACACTTATATTTATTATCATATGCATTTCACTTTCGCCTTTTTCTGACTACGCGAAGACACCGATCCCGATTTCCTCTTACATCTCCCTGTTTGTGTGTTTGATACCCACTACCATCGGAGGGTTACTGTCAGCTATAGGTATTGCAGGTATGGACAGGGCTTTACGTGCCAATGTAATCGCGAAGTCAGGAAAAGCTGTTGAAACAGCAGGCGATATTGACACCCTGCTTCTTGATAAAACCGGAACGATAACAATTGGTAACCGGAAAGCAACTCATTTCTTTCCTGCTAAGGATATTGCTGAAGAACATTTTATCCGTTGTGCGGCGCTTAGTTCACTGAGTGACACCACACCGGAAGGAAAATCTATTCTGGAGTTAGCCGGGGTTCAACCTGCAGCTGTCAAAGTAGGGAATCCTGTGTTCATCCGTTTTACTGCTGAGACAAGAAGTTCGGGGATTGATTTTTCAGGAACACGGATTCGGAAGGGGGCCTATGACGCGATAAAAAATTTGTCGGAAAAAGCGGGTAATTCTTTTCCGGTTGAAATTGAAGAACAAACAAAAATAATTTCTTCTAATGGAGGCACTCCGCTGGTGGTTTCTGAAAATGAAAAAGTAATTGGTGTAATTGAGTTGCAGGATATCATCAAAACCGGAATCCAGGAACGCTTTCAGCGATTGAGAAAGATGGGAGTTAAAACCGTTATGGTGACCGGCGACAATCCACTTACAGCCAAATATATTGCCGAGAAAGCAGGTGTAGATGATTTTATTGCCGAAGCAAAACCGGAAGATAAAATGATCTATATTAGAAAAGAGCAGCAAGCAGGCAAATTAGTAGCGATGATGGGCGACGGAACAAATGACGCGCCGGCACTTGCACAGGCAGATGTTGGTGTGGCCATGAACAGTGGAACTGCCGCCGCCAAAGAAGCAGGCAACATGGTTGACCTCGACAATGATCCGACCAAACTGATTGAAGTAGTTGAAATCGGAAAACAACTGCTAATGACGCGTGGTACTCTCACCACATTTTCTATCGCGAATGATGTGGCAAAGTATTTCGCGATTGTTCCCGCGCTATTCATCACATCAATTCCCGCTTTGCAGGCATTGAATATTATGCGCCTTCATTCTCCACAAACCGCTATTCTTTCCGCGGTAATTTTTAATGCCATTATCATTCCGTTGCTAATCCCTCTTGCGTTGAAAGGTGTTGCGTACAAACCGATCGGCGCAAGTGCACTGCTCCGCAGGAATCTGCTCTACTATGGGTTGGGAGGAATTCTCATTCCTTTCATCGGCATAAAACTCATCGATCTTGCAGTTACGCTCTTCATCTGAAATTATCATCCAATGAAAAAGAATCTTCTCCCCTCGCTTAAACTCACATTCCTGTTGATCCTCCTCTTCATGGGAATTTACACTCTGTTAATTCTTGGGATCGCGCAATTCTCATCCAACAGCGGAAATGGTTTTATTGTTGAAGCCGACGGAAAAAAATATTACGAAAACATCGCGCAGAATTTTTCCGAAGATAAATATTTCTGGTCCCGGCCATCCGCAGTAAATTACAATGCGGCAGGTAGTGGTGGCAGCAACAAAGGACCGACAAATCCTGATTATCTCTCACAAGTTAGTTCCCGCATAGACACATTTTTAGTGCATAATCCGGGAATCAACAAATCTGAAATTCCTTCTGACATAGTTACAGCTTCAGGCAGCGGACTCGATCCCAACATTTCGGTGCAAGGAGCAATGGTACAGGTCAGGCGCATTGCAAAAACAAGAGGGTTCACTGAAAAAACATTACAGGAGCTTATTGCTCAAAACACTGAAAAACCTTTACTCGGTTTATTCGGTACTGAAAAAATTAATGTACTAAAATTAAATATTGCATTGGACAAACTAAACTAATCAAAAAGACTAAGCAAATTAATTAGATATATTTATGAAAAATGTTTTTGTACTTACATCACTCCTTGCATTTGTTATAACAGCTTATGCACAACAAAAAGGCGAACCATTTCAGGGCATTGATCAATCATGGCAAAACGGAAGCGACCGCAGGGATTCTTCTGTTTTTAAAGACATCAAATATTTTACACCAAGCATCCTGATGGATGTCAGTTACACTCATTCATTCAACAATCCGAATGACAATACAGTTGTAGGGTCAACAGCATTGGCCAGAAATAATGAAGTTCAATTACAGGCGATGCATATTGGCGGGGATCTCAGTTACAACAATGCGCGCGCCCGCTTCATGACTCAATTCGGGATGCGTTCTATTGTAATTCCACGAAACGATTACAGTC
>CALMQM010000033.1 GCA_937871435.1 uncultured Bacteroidota bacterium
TGGGCAGAATCTATGACACTGGCGGGAAAAAGCTAAGGCCATGCAAGAGTAAAACGTACTCTGATGCAAGTCGTGGAGCCTGTTCGCATAACAGAGGACTAAGCGGAGTGCTGACTGCGGAAGAAATGGCAACCCGTAAACTTGACTTGCTCAATTTCTTTTCATTCTGGCATTCCCTGTTTGGAAATCCGGCAAGGAACTTCACCATGATGTTTCATGGAGAGCCGCATAACGGAAAAACCATCTTCCTGCTAAAGCTTGCGCAATACCTTGCTGAGAATTTCGGTGATGTGCTTTACGTATCATCGGAGGAATTTGCTTCGCCAACCATGACCAAGAAGGTGAACGAATTCTTGAATCCTCTACCATCAAGGTTGCACTTCGCTGAAAACTTGCAAGACCCTGACCTTTCGGACTACCAGTTTATAATTCTCGATTCAGTGAATGACCTTGGATTGAAAATCAATGAATACAAAGAGCTTCGAAAGGAGCATCCGGACAAAGCATTCATCTTTATCCTTCAGCATACCAAAGCCGGAGATTTCAAAGGTGGAAAAGATTGGGAGCATATCGCTGAGATAGCAGGTGAGGTACATAAAGGTGTGGTGAACATTTCCAAGAACAGATACGCACCTAAGAGTACACTGGACTTCTTCCAACAATTCGGCATCCAATGGCAAGAGCCAATGACCAAGCAAAAATTAAAACCTCATCCAATCAAGGGTGACATGACTACTAAGGATAGTCAGCATTACTAAACAGAATTATCTAACAATTAAACATACAAACATGGAGGCAAGTGAAGTTGGTAAAAAACCAGCTATCGGAGGATTTTTGTCCAAAATTCTTGGGGCTGGTGTAAAAGAGACAGTCGATTCCATTGGAAATGCAATCGACAAAATCGACAAGTCAGATGAGAAGCTTGAGCTTCAATTGAAGTACAAGGAACTTCTCATGAACATGGAAGGAGCTTGTATTGATTATGAAAGCAAGCTACTGGAAACGAAATCAAAAATCATAGAATCAGAAACTAAAGGAGAAAGCTGGTTGCAACGGAACTGGAGACCAATACTCATGTGCATTTGCATGTTTATAGTTTTCAATAACTATGTCCTCGTGCCATACTTCAATCTTCCGGTAACGACTCTTGATGATCACATCTGGACATTGATGGACTTGGGTGTTGGAGGTTATGTAGCAGGAAGGTCTCTTGAGAAGATTAGTGAGAACCTGGGGCCAGTACTTTACAATGTGGGGAAGAAAAAACGCTGAGATTGTGAATCTCAGCGTCTATAATAGTAGAGGTTACAAACTGATACCATTCAAATGGGTTTTGGAATTCTTACCGTTTTCCAAAATCCGTTTGTAGTATTTATGTGCTTTAGAAATATGACCTTCCATCGACCTCTTATTTGGAAATGGTCCGGCTTCACATTCAGGGCACCAGTATTCAACAACCTTCTCTTTGTCTGCCTTCAATCTTTTGTAGAACAGTTCGCTTAATTGCCACACTGCTAGGGAGTGACAGAAGCATATCAAAAAACTGATCGTTGCTAATTTGATATTCAACATTGTTGGCTCCTGAAGAGCAAGGAACCAATGGTCATAGTAGAAGGCATTAATGAAAAAGCTCACAACTGCGTAAAATTTTCCAGTTGTTCGATAGCCGTTGATAATGAAGACCAGGATGATGAATTCAATGACTCCTGCCAATGCTATTCCGTAGACCCAATTAAGAATGGAAAAACCAAAGAAGGTCATATCGAGGTGTTCAAGCTGCTTAAAAAGGTGGCCAGCATGAGGTACATAAAGAATGATTAGTATAAGTGCTCCGTGAAAAACAACTTCTTTGCTTTCAAGGTATGTGACAATCTTATTCATTGGAGTAATGGATTAAAGTTGAGATTAGGATTTTTGAGTTATTGCAGGAGCTACTGATTTTGTATTGAGCCTGTTCCGGAGATTCTTCATGTCCTCGCTCACTTTCAAATCAAGTATTCTTGCGTAGTGTTGGGTAGTCTTTAGGTTTCTGTGTCCTAGCATCTTACCTACTGTTTCAATCGGTACACCATTCGAAAGCGTAACAGTAGTAGCGAAGGTGTGTCGAGCCGTGTGGAAGGTCATTTTCTTAGTAATGTCACATGCATCTGCAATCTCCTTTAAATAGGTGTTCATCTTTTGATTGCTTAATACAGGCAACAATCTTCCTTTGATGGCGCATTGAGGATCATCTTTGTAGCGGTCAAGAATTTCCAGTGCTTGAGATAGTAGCGGAATTCTGGTCGCAGTATCGGTCTTTTGTCTGCTTGTCCAAATCCATTTCTCGCCATCAATACCAGTGGTGATTTCTTCGCGGGTTAGTTTTTCAACATCAGCATAGGCTAATCCGGTATAGCAACAGAAGATGAAAATATCGCGCACCTGGTTCATGCGTGGGGCTACGAATTGTTTTGCAATAATTCGTTTGAGTTCTTCATCTACCAGAAAGGGACGTTCTACCTCCCGCTTTGTCATTTTGAATCCTACAAACGGATCGCGGTCAAGCCAACCGTTTTTAATGCAGATGTGGACAATCTTCTTGAAATTGGATAGGTACTTGACCGAAGTATTATGGTCGCATTTACGCTGAGACTTCAGCCAAAATTCATAATCTGCAATAAATTCATAGTTGAGCTTCTTAATATCGATGTCCTCAATCTGGAATTT
>CALMQM010000034.1 GCA_937871435.1 uncultured Bacteroidota bacterium
TCTTACGAGGGAGAAGCAGGAATGCTCGGTAGCAAACATTATACTTTAAATAAACCCAACCGTAATGGTTTTGAGAATTGGATAGACAAGTCCGTTAATTTTTCTTTCACTGATTTTAAAAAATTCAATGAATTATTTCCGAATAATTCGGAAACTTTTTACACAACGATCTTGGGACACCAAGATTTAAAACGTGAGTGGAATAAATTCTTTGATGGAATTTTCTTCATTAGGAAAATGTATCCTTGTTCAAAATGATTGCAATCTTTAAAATTTATAGAGGCGTTGCAAGAGTTGCACGAACAGATAACAATAGGATTAAAAGAAATATAAAAAAGAAAGGCGGTAAAGAATGATAAGAGAGCTTGCAAGTAACAAAGTGGGTGGCGGATGAGAGAGAGCGTGCTATATATCTCCATTTTTAATTTACTTCTTCAACCCCTTCTTTGTTTTGCGCTACTCCAGTCCAACAACCTTACAAAGCTCACACCAATATCCTGAAATTAACAAAGTGAAAAAAACAATTTCCTTATTCATCATTACTTTGGTAATGCTAAATTCAAACAAAACATTTGCTCAACTCACTCATGAGTTTGATAATATTCCTTTTGGCTATTGTTTAAGCAAACTTGATAGCAGTGACCTGATTAAAAAATTGAAAACAGAGTATGACTCTTCAGTAATTCTTTACAATATAACACATGAAAAAATGCCATTCAATTTTAAGGACAAATGGAAGTTGGTTTACTACATCCATACCGGTTACGAAGAAGATTATACTAAGGGTGGCAAGTCCGGACGTACCGACATAAACGATATATATCTAAATAGTAAAAGAGAAAATTGGCTGACTATCGTTGAAATATTTAATGAATTTCAGATAATCGACACAATACCGAAAAATGTTTACTCAAAAGAATCTTACCTGGAAAATACATTTCAAATAAACAGATATCTGGACATTTCCGACAAATTCAGAGGTGTATGGACGCCAATTATTTCCAAAGACAATCATCTGATTTTTTCCTCCAGCCACTGGTATCCAAATGGAAACGCGCATAGCTGGCTAAGGGAATACTACTACTATTTTGAAAAGGACTAAAATAAATACAGGCATATTTGCGCCTGGCGACAGGCAAGTGTTCCCCATTTTAATAACTTTGTTTATCCTTTGTCATTACCTTCAACCCAAACCATCCACACCCAAACTATTCGATAGTGATTCAACTTAAAAAAATTAAATCCTTTACGACACAGTTTACAGCAATCACTTTTCTCCTCGTATACCTGAGTTCATGCAATGGAAAAACTCAACACAAAAATTCAATTGAGGAAGCGAATAAACCAACTCATACTTCAGAAACTAAAAGCGTTAATGAGACGATCAATACTCTTGACAAGAACATAAGAAGCATTTTTCAGGACAGGAATGGTAATTATTGGTTTGGGACAAATCAAGCAGGTGTATATCGTTACGATACAAAAACTTTGACTCAATTTACCAATGAGGATGGATTAGCGGATAATCAGGTAATATACATTCAGGATGATGAGAAAGGAAATCTCTGGTTTGGAAGTGGTACTTTCAGTATCAGTAAATTTGACGGTACACAATTCACAACTCAAAGCAAAAACGTCAACATAACGAAAGGAACAAAAACCGATTGGACCTCAAAAAACAACGATATCTGGTTCTACGGCGGTGGCGGCGCGCTCAGGTATAGCAATTCTTCACTTGATTATTTGCCATTCACCCCGTCAGGTTCAAACTCACAAACCAACAATCCCTTTTCACTTAGTCGCTTTGGTGTTTACAGTATCCACAAAGACAAAAAAGGAAATTTTTGGTTCGGAACTCAGGCCGAAGGAATTTGCAAGTATGACGGAAGAACACTTACCTGGTTTAAAGAAAAGGGACTTGCCGGATATGCTGTGCTTGGAATATTTGAAGACAGTAAAGGCAACATGTGGTTTGGAAATAATGGCGCCGGTTTATTTCGATATGATGGAAAGACTTTGACAAATTTCACGGAAGAAAAAGGGCTGAGCAATCCTGATTTCAGAACCTCCGGAAAATCCCGTTCAACAACCCTGGCCCGTGTGTATGCAATTAACGAAGACAATAACGGAAACATCTGGGTCGGAACTGTTGACTCTGGAGTTTGGAAATAAGACGGAAACAGCCTGACGAATTACACAACCGAAAATGGACTTACCAGTAATGCCGTAAATACAATTTACAAAGACAAAAGCGGAGAATTATGGTTTGGAACTGATGCCAATGGTATATGTAAATTCGATGGGACAACATTCACAGGGTTTATCATCAACTGAACCATCATTGTTTGAAAAAGGAGCAAAAGCATACAAGTATTAAGCTAGTGCAGCGAAGCGCCGAATAGAAAAAACTTTTGACGCGCTGGCATGTTTCTGCAATTAATTCTCGTTGCTTCCGTCAGATTCTGCTTTAGGACAATTCAAAAGCCCAAAACACTAAAGCATTACGGGTAGAGTAGCTTCTAACCCTGAACTTTCCTCACGAAACATCAGAATATTAAATCAATAAGGAAGAATGAATAAAGTTATCCCATACTCACATCTTCACTTGATGATGATTTTCGTTTTCTGCACATCCTGTACAGGACAAGTGAATACCCGTCTGCCGAATGACACTGTAAACAAACAGCAAACAATCACAGACAAAGGACTTGGCATTCCTAAAACTCCGGACGAGATGAAATCCTTTTTGGATGCAGGTGTTGACCCTTACTTTGTAGAAACGGAGGATACTTTTTCTACAAAAGGACCTCAATGTATTGTCAGGAATCTGATTCAAGACAAAGCGGGAAACTTGTGGCTCGCAACCTGGCATGGTATTATAAAATATGATGGTACTACTTTTACAAACTACACTTTGAAAGAAGGTCTTATCCATTTTCATGTAACAACTTTGTTTGAAGATTCGAAAGGAAATATTTGGTTTGGTACTGCACGAGGGGGCGTTTACCGCTATGATGGAAGATCATTTACACTTTACACAACAAAAAATGGGATGATTGATAACACCGCAAATTGCATCGCGGAAGATAAAAACGGGAATATTTGGATTGGAACCGAGAAGGGCGCAAGCCGATTCGACGGAAAAACATTTATTCATTTTACATCGGAGGATGGACTTAGTGATAATTACGTTAATGCTATATTGAAAGACAAAACAGGAATGATCTGGTTTGGAACTAAAAATGGCATCAATCGATATGACGGGAAGTCCTTTGCCACATTTACAGACAAAAATAAATTGCCATTTAAACAAGTCGCCTCGCTGTTTGAAGACAAAAACGGAAACATCTGGATTGGTAGTGGCTCTGAACAAGCGGGGGGCAAAGGGCTTTGTCAGTATAATGGCAAATCGGTACGTACTTCAATTTCTCCATATTATGTAATGTATATGTGTCAAGACAAGAAAGGCAATTTGTGGTTGGCTCACAATAAAGGGTCTGACAATGTCAATTTTGCACTCTATTGCTATGATGGAAAGTTGTTTACTAAAATCATAGAACAAAATAAAACCGATAACCCGGTAATTTTTGGAATCATTGAAGACAAAAGTGGAAACATTTGGTTCGGCACAACTAAAGGAGTTTGTCGCTACGATGGAAAATCGTTTAACACTTTTACTGAATAGATAAGACAGGGGCGCATATCTCACTTTTCCTTACAGTATAAAAATTGATTTTCAAGTTTCTGTTCAGCGATAATAAGGAACAGCGAAAAGAATTGTTAAAATACCGATTCAGGATTTTTTTTAATAAAAAGCAAATTAAGAGTTTTGACCACCCGGCACAAAATTGATCAGAAAGCAGTATTTTCGAAAAGTAAAATTCGGTCTATGAAAGCTCAGGGTAAAACAGTCCACGAAATTCTCATCAGTCTTCCGGAAGACAGGGCGGAACCATTCAACAAACTACACGATGTTATCGTAAAAAATCTTCCCAAAGGTTTTGAACCTGCCATCAGCTATGGAGGATTGGGATACGTTGTCCCGCACAGCCTCTACCCTGCCGGCTATCATTGTAAACCGAGTGAACCATTGCCTTTCGCCGGAATCGCCTCTCAGAAAGGATCCATCAATTTCTATCACATGGGAATCTACGCTGATGAAAAATTATTGAAATGGTTCGTCAGTGAATATCCGAAACACAGCAAACAAAAACTCGACATGGGGAAGAGCTGTGTACGCTTTAAAAAAATGGATGACATTCCCTATAAACTCATCGGTGAACTGATGAAGAAAATAAGTGTTCAGCAATGGATCGAAAAATACGAGGGCGCTTTCAAACAAAAATCCAAAGAAGTTCGCTCCAAAGTAAAACCTAAAAAACAATTATCATGAGAAAATTATTCTCATTCATGCATATTTCACTCGACGGCTTCGTCGCCGGACCAAAGGGAGAAATGGACTGGATCAAAGTGGATCAGGAAATTTTTGATTTCGTTGAAAATCGTATTTCCGCTGGAGACACCGCAATGTATGGTCGCAAAACATTTGAAATGATGGAAGCTTACTGGCCCACAGCCGCTGATCAACCCAATGCTTCCAAACATGATCGGGTACATTCTAAATGGTACATGAACGCGCATAAAATTGTACTCTCAAAAAGTATGAAAAGCACAACAGCGAAAAACGCAAAGATCATCAGCGAGAATTTAGTGGAAAATATCAAAGCGATCAAACAGGAACAAGGCCCCGAGATCCTTCTTTTCGGAAGTCCGACCGCAACACATTCATTGCATCAACTCAACATGATTGATGGTTATTGGTTGTTTTTAAATCCTGTCATCCTTGGAACCGGAATTCCTTTGTTTAAAAATATCCAGAACAAAACCACATTAAAACTACTTTCCACACATCAATTCTCAAACGGAGTAGTTGAACTGAATTATCTGAATACATAGTTTCTTTCGAAATAATTGCTGGTTCTTTTTAAACAATATAATCTGTAATTCTCATTACAGATTTTTTTTTGCTTTGTAATCATACAGCAAACAAAGCATTGCTATTGGTAGTAACACCAGCACACATACACTGATCCAATGGATTTGCCCGGTCTCCGTCCAGGTTTTGATCAGACCTGTACCATGACTGTAAAATTGCTGGACAAGTAAAGCAGCAAAGATGATAAGAAAATATCCCGGGCGTTGAATAAATCCATAAACACAAAACACATTGACAAGGACAAAAAGAAGATGTCGCCATTTCGGAGCATCATTCACCGGATAGAATACACCCACAAGATGATACAATGCAGCGATGCCGGCTAAAAAAGCAAAGCCTTTCCACAATTTGGTTCTTGTATTCTCCCGGAACACCATGAACATGCAAGATAGAAAATCTTCTTTTTAAAGAACCTTGCAAAAATGCAATACCTATCGTCCGTTTACTTTGATATCTATTCCGTCTTTCTTTTCGAATTTATTCAGACGAAATTTGAAGCTAAGCAAGAAATATTGACCAATCGTATCACTCTTTCTTTCGCGAAGAAAATTGAATTCACTTGTCCTTTCTACTCCACTGTTTTTATCCAGGATGTCAAAAGCCTCAAGCGTGATTGTCCCCCTGTTCGACTTGAAAACTTTCCGGCTCAATCCGGCCTTGAGCAAAGGAATGGTTTGCGCGGATGAGAATCCGGGAGCCCCATAATGAGTGATATCCAGTGATGTTGTAAATTGCCATTTTGCAGTGATGCTGAACTGCGCATCAACAAATCCCGTCCACTGCGTATAATTCTGATTGATGGCTTCCTGAACTGAGAATTTTGCAGAATGTAAACTAAGTGTCGCCCCAATACTTATATCTGCTTTCTCCTTTTTACGATTATCGAAACTCAAACTGAATGCATGTTCCCAATTTGTTTGTGTATTCAGGATTCCGTTCACTTTGCTCCTTCCCTGATTCCACGTTTCATCCACTCCACTCCTTACATTCAGACCCAACTTACGAATGGGTCTGGAATATTCAAGAGAAAATGAAGCCCTGTAATCATCCGGAACATTGTAAAGAGTCAAAGCCTGACTCAGATCCGGTTGTACTTCTCTCGACCAATTGATTTTGTTATGGGTATAGGTAAAGAAAAGATTAGAGAAAAGTGAAGTGAAAGAAAACTGATCAAAATTCAACCAGTGCAAGCGGAATTCATGATTGATCTCAGGTGTGAGGTATTCATTTCCGGTAAACGATTGCAAACGATCAGATCTATCGCTAACAGGTAACAACTGACTCACTTCCGGCGCCTTCACACTGCTTTCATAAGAAACACCCAATCGTTTCCCGCCAGAATAATCCTGTTCAAATGAAAGGGATGGAAGTAAAAAAGAGTATATTTCATTCAATACTTTATCTCCTTTTAGTTCTTTACGATGCTCAGAAAAACTATTGGCCAGAGCGAATTCAATACGTCGCTTTTCACGACTTTGTCTGATGGTTATTCCCGGCTGCATGTAAGAATAATCGCGTTGATAAACCGGACTCAGAGAATCCACTCTGTTTTGTTCCAGCGGCGGAACTCCTTCTTTCCGTTCAAGCGCTTCTCTTTCCCAGCCCGCTTCCATAGCGGGCTCCAGATACCAGTCTTTTCCAAGATCCCGCATCACAGACAATGTTCCTTTGCCTGTCCAACTATTGTTCAGATCAGAACGGTATTGACTGAATGAACTTTCGCTCAGTGGTTCTGAAAATTGCAATGAACCATCCCGGCCATCATCCAGTTTTTTATTGTTGACAGTTCCTTCAGCTTTTACTCTTACCAATTTCCATTTACTCTCCCAGGTCTTAAGATAGGAAAGTGTGATATTTCCATTGAGTACAGTTGATTTTTCTGAGCTGTTTAATTGTTGAGAATTCTCTGCAATTCCGTTTTGTTCATTGATTCCATTTTGAGACTGATGTTGATTCATTTTGCTCAGACTCATTCTGGCGTTCATTCTCAGATTCTGCGTGGAATCAATTTTGTTTTTCCAGGTCAGATTGAATCGATGCGCGCGATTGTGATCACTTTCACGCAAATTTTCATTTGTCGTAAATGACGTTGAAGCAAGATAGTTTACAGTACGCGTTGACTGATCCAATGTTTTGTTGCTTCCATTGGCGAGATAATTAAAAGAAAAGCGATGGTCTTTTTTTGCTTCGTAAGAATAATTCAATCCACCGGCACCCGAAGCGATCTTTCCATATACAGGCTGACCAAAATTCACCGGAACATTATCGTCCAGCTGAATTCTGAACGATTCACTTCCTCCCAACCCTCCATTGAAATCCATGTAATCGCGAAATGAAAATCCGAATTGATTGATGTTGTTCAGCATACCCAATACTGCGATCTGATTTTTCCCGCTGAAACGGTACACTTTTCCGGATGCCTGGAAATGATCGTCAGTACCTCCACCTGCCTGTACTTCACCTAACCATGCGTTCTTTTTATCATCTTTTAATTCGAGATTAATCGTTTTATTTCTTTCGCCATCCGCGATCCCGGTCATGGTGCTCTGATCCGACTTTTCATCATACACCTGGACTTTTTTCACTGCATCTGCCGGCAAGTTCTTGGTCGCGATTTTTGGATCACCGGAAAAAAATTCCTTTCCGTCGACCAGCACATTGTTTACATCTTCTCCTTGCGCTTTGATATTTCCATTTCGATCGACTTGCACACCAGGAAGTTTTTTCAACAGCTCTTCAGCAGAGGCATCAGGAGCTGTTTTGAAAGCACCGGCATCGTATTCAATCGTATCCTTCTTCAGCAAAATGGGAATACGTTCCGAACTGATTTCCGCCGCCTGCAAATTCACGACCTTGGGTTTTAGGACAACAAGCATTCCTTTTTCGTTCTCTTCTCCTGGAAATTGTATAGAACGGTACATGGAATTGTAGCCCAAACTTGCCAGTTGCAAAATATAAGTACCCGGAGAAATATTTTTTAGTTCAAATTGTCCCTCCGTTGTACTTACCGCGAAATACGCAAGGGTGCTATCAGCCGGATGCAACAGAGTTACTGTAACATATGGCAATGCATTCCCGGCTGTATCCATTACATTTCCTTTCATTGATGTGCTTTGCGCTTGGGCAGAAATAACCGCAAGGAGTAAAACACAAAAAGAAAACACAAATTTCCTTTGCGTATAAAAAATTAAAATCATCAGGTTGATTCCGTGCATTTAGAAACGGGATTAATTTTTTATACGGATAATAACATTGTTGCCTCCACCATTCTCGTCCTGCATTTCCTTTTGCTTGTCAGCAACAATTTTTCTGAATTCCGCTTTAGTTACTTTCTTCCCTTGTTTTGGTTTAACAAGGTCAGACGTTTTTACCGGACCAAGATCTACTTTGGTGGCAGCCATCACCTGATCACCTCCGTTTACTTCCACTCTCAGTATTAATCCGGGTAAATTGGCATAACCATTCGGTCCAATCGAAACAGGAATGGCGGAAGTAAACCAGGCGGTCACTTTCTTCGCCGTATCCTGAAGTTGTGCTTCCTGACATGGATAATCCAGAATCTTCTTTTCATTGCCTGTGAGCTTCCATACTTGTGCATCAAAATCGGATTCAATCAGAAATTGTCTGGACATAAAATCGCGCTGGTCATATATTTTCTTCTCTTTCAAATCAGAATAAGAACAATCATCCGGTTCATCTACCTTGATCATGACGTGTGCATCACCATGTTCACTTGTGACATCAGCCGGCGCTTTTGCTGCCGGATTTTTTTTGTACATCGAAGCATCCGGGTTAAAGACAAGCAATTTGGAAGAAGTTCTTTCCCTGGGAATGTTTTTCATTAGTTCACTGTTCGCATCCGTGTCGTCAATCTGGATATTCAGTTTGACTTTTTCCTCGTAAGTTACGGTTCCGCTCAGTTGTGCTGAGCTGTTTAAGGCATTTGCCAACATGGCAATCATCAATAGTTTTTTCATGTGATTTTTTTTCAAAAATAAATTGCAGAATCTTGCCTGAGGTTAATGGGGTGCCAATTAAGGTTAATTAAGGTTAATCGCTTGAGATAAGGCACAGAAGAAACTACCTTTGTTATTGCCTGAATGCAGGCAAATACCATCATTTCCAACATGAATAAAAAACCACAGCTCCGTCTGTTAAGCACACTCATGATTTGCTCACAACTCATGCTGATGGTGTTTGTATTCATCTGGCTGCGCGGACAATATCGCGAAGAACAAAACACTCTTCAAAAAGACATCGCCGAAAGTGTATTGAAAATACGTCAGCAGGTGCTGGACTCAATGCTGGTACAGGAATACATCAACCCGATTTTATCCGGAGGAAGTAAATTCAAAATTCATCTGGATACAAATTCTTCCTCTCTTCCTCATCCCAAAGAACTCTTCAAACAAAAAATTGAACTTACATCCACCGCTGAAGTGTTGCCGGGTGATTCCGTCGTTAAAATTTTTGTCGACAGCAACGGAACAAGGCATGAAAACACATTGACATTTTTTCATACATCAGATTCCGCAAAAGATTTTCTTCTGCAGGGAGTGAAGATGATTGTGAAAGAAGTCGCATCAAATGAAAATAAGGAGAAGCGTTTTGAACACACCGTGTATGCGAATGCAGACACACAGCTTCTGCACCAGCTCCTGGCTTCGAAATTTTCTACTAGCGGTTGGCAATTCAATGCAAAATGGATCCAGCGGTCAGACTCAAGCTCTCACACTTCACTTCCCGGTGCTTTGTATTTTGACACCCAGTTATACCCGAATTCCTATGGAGTTACAATCAGCGGATATTCTCATTATCTCTGGAACAAAATTCTGCCTCAGATTTTCTTTGGATTCATTGTGATTCTGCTCGCGGGTTCAGCTTTTCTTTTTGCTTACAGAACATTGAAAAAACAAGTACTTCTCAACACCATGCGAAATGATTTCATCGACAACATTTCACATGAATTAAAAACGCCGGTTTCAACTGTAAAAGTTGTCGTAGAAGCCCTGCAGGACGCCAACATCCGCGCTCAGGAAAAGAAAACAGAAGAATACCTGGATATGGCTGCAAAAGAAGTTTCCCGTCTCGAAATGCTGATTACCAAAGTCCTCAATACCTCACTCATGGATGAAGACCCACATTCCATGGAGAAAACTGAAATTAACATCCATTCCCTTATCGCTGAAATTATATCATCCTTCCAGATTCGAGTCCGTGAATGTGATGGTGTCATCAATTTTTCAAGCAATGGAAATTCGTTTCAGATAAAAGCTGACCGTTTACACTTGCAGGGAGCCATCATGAACCTGATCGACAATGCCCTGAAATATTCAGGTCCTCAGCCTGTCGTTTCTATTTCCCTCGACAGTGTTCCGGCCGGATTTGTTTTGAAAGTCAGTGACAGCGGCCCGGGAATTCCGGAAAAATACAGAGATAAAATTTTCGACAAATTTTTTCGCGTACCTAATGAAAGCGGACATCTGATCAAAGGTCATGGACTCGGATTGACTTATACTTCTTCCGTGATTCGTCAGCATGGCGGAACCATTACTTTTGAAAACCTGAGCTCTGGTGGCGCCTGTTTTTTAATCACCCTACCTCATTCTTCAGTATGAAAACGAAAATTTTATATGTAGAAGATGAACCATTTCTCGGGAAAGTAGTGCGGGAAACTCTTGAATTCAGGGGCTATGATGTACACCTGCAAACTGATGGAAACAAGGTGATGGACAGCTTTGCAAATTTTCAGCCTGAAATATGTATTCTCGATGTAATGCTTCCGGGAATTGACGGTTTCCAGCTTGCTAAAATGATCCGACAGATGCAGCCTCAACTTCCAATTATTTTTCTTACCGCCAAAAGTCAAACAGAAGATCTGGTAAAAGGATTTGAACATGGCGGTACTGATTATATCCGGAAACCATTCAGTGTGGAAGAACTGATTGTACGGGTTGAAAATCAACTACGGCTGTTAAATCCTGCTACTTCCGTCACCGGAACACAGGAGAAAATCTTACTGGGGAAAATGGAGTTTTATCCATTGAAATATGAGCTTCATACAGGTGAGGAAATAATCACACTGTCTTATAGGGAATCACAAATTCTTGAGATTCTTTCTCTTTCAAAAAATCAGGTCGTGGATCGTCGGGTCTTGTTGAGAAAAGTATGGGGCGATGATTCCTTTTTCAATTCGCGTACACTGGATGTGTATGTGCGCAAGCTTCGCAATTACCTGCTCGCTGATGAGCGACTGAAGATTGTCACCTTAAAAGGTACAGGATACAATTTTCTGGTGCCATAAAAAAAGCATCCTTTGCGAAAAATAGTTCCCGCAAAGGACGCTTTAATACTATCGCGCTTAAACAGCTACTTCCATTTTTCCCTGCTCTGTTTTCAAGGCTGATTCGCAACGCTCATACAACTCGTACGCTTCACATAACCAGTCGTCAACTTTATCAAGGTGCTGTTGCTTGTCAATGGAATTTTCAATGCGTATCAGCAGGTTCTTTAGCGATTTCATGCCCATAGAATCTACGGAGGGTTTCATCTTGTGAATGTTCTTGCGCACTTTTTCCATCTCGCCGTTTTTGTGGCTCCTCTTTATTTGTTCTATCAAAGGCTGAGAAGTTTCAAAAAACATATTTATCATATTCATGACAAATACTTTGTTCCCGCGCGACATCTTTTTGAGGAAGGATAGATCCACCAAAGGTTCTGTATCGGATAAATCAAGCGCACCCTTTTCCGGTTTTGAACCTTCAGGAGCAAGCTGCAGAGTCACACCTTTACGGTTATACAAGAGGTTCGCTACTTTATTGTACAGCTGTTGCGGATCGAACGGTTTGGCTATATAATCGTCCATTCCCGCCTCGATACAGTTCTCCTGATCTCCTTTGATTGCATTCGCAGTCATCGCGATGATCGGAACGCTGCGAAGAGGTTCTGACAATTTTGTACGGATAAATTTCGCCGCGCCAATACCACTGAGAATCGGCATCTGAATATCCATGAGTACAATATCGTAGGGTTTATTCATCAGCATTTCAACAGCAAGCTTGCCGTTTTTTGCTACATCAATTTCAAAGCCCCATTCTTTCATCAGGGATGTTGCATACATCTGGTTGTATTCATGGTCTTCTGCAAGTAACACGCGTACTGAACCGGATTTCAGATGACGCAGTTCCACATTTTTCTCTTCGTGCAAATCCAGCGTAGTGCCGCGTTCGAAGGACAGTTCAAAAATGAATGAAGTTCCCATGTTAACACGGCTCTGTACTTCGATCTTTCCTCCCTGAATTTCTACCAGTTTTTTAGAGATTGACAATCCCAGGCCTGTGCCGCCATATTTCCTGCTCACACCTACATCCGCCTGAGTAAAGCTGTCAAAGATCGTATTGAGTTTATCTTCAGGAATTCCTATTCCGGTATCCATCACACTAAACTGAACTTTCACAATATTGTCCCGATCACTGACCTTTTTTACCGCCACATTGATTCCACCCTGTTCCGTGAATTTAATGGCATTGCTCACAAGGTTGATAATGATCTGCGACATGCGCACAGGATCTCCTAACAACACTACTTCATCCAGTTCTTTGATTTCATAATTCAGCGACAAAGATTTTTCTGCCGCGGAATAAAGGAAGGAATCCAGTGTGGAAGTGATCAGTTTTTTCATTCTGAATCCGACTTTTTCAAGTTCCAGTTTTCCCGCTTCGATTTTACTGAAATCGAGAATATCGTTGATGATCACCAACAGATTCTTGGAGCTGTTATGTATCGCTTCGAGATATTGATTTTGTTTTGGCGTAAGATCCGTTTTCAGCAAAAGATTACTCATACCAAGTATCGCATTCATTGGTGTCCGGATCTCATGGCTCATGTTAGCCAGGAATTGTTCCTTCGCACGCAGGGATTGCTCGGCTGTTTCTTTCGCTTCCTTCAACTGCGACTCCATTTGCAAACGCTGTGTAATGTCGCGGTATTGCCAAAGGTGCCCGAGATAAGTATTTCCATTCTCGAGGATAGGAACGAAATCTCTTTCCATGATTCTGCCGTCCGCAAATTCTATTTCATCCTGCAGCACAATTTCTTTTTTGGAAAGAATTTCATCGATTCTTTTTGCAAATCCTGCAGGATCTTTCGCGAGTTGCATCCATTGTTTTGTGCTGTCATTGCAATCGATGCCTTGTAATTCAGCCGGAGTAGACTGCACAGCGAAAAGATCACAGAATTTTTCGTTGGCGACAACGATTTTTCTGTTTTGATCTTCTACCACAATTCCGGTATTCATGCTCCGGATCAATGTGGTAAGACGTGATGCTGTGAGCGTTAATATTTTTCGTGCTTCTTTCTGTTCCGTGATATCAATACCGTATCCGATAATGTTTTTCACCTGCCCGTTTTCATCAAGGATAGCGGAATGTCTTCTGAGGTGATAATGCAGCGTGCCATCGGGATGACGGAATTCTTCCTCCACGTCATCGTAACTCTTTTTGGAAATGGCCGCATCGATACTTTGTTCTCTAAATCTTGCCAGCGACTGATCCCTGTTACGATAGCTGCAGTATTCCGACATGTTTTTCCCGATGATCCATTTCCTGACATCTGGATCTTTTACTGCAGCAGGGTTCACAAAGATGTAGCGTTTATCCGGTGTCATCACCGCGATATCTGCGGGAATCTGGTTCAGGATATTTTCATAAAAATTCTTCTGACTAAGCATCCGTTCGTTGGCCAGATGTTCGTGTGTAGTATCATTCAGCGTACCTGAAATTCCGGCAACATTCCCTTCCTGATCAAAGGAATTTTTCACGTTCACATCCATATACAGAATGTCACCTGATTGTGTCACAAAACGGATCCGGAAATCCTGTTCTTTTTCATCTTTACGATAAGATGAATTGAGCATATTCAATCCCTGCTGCCGGTCATCCTGATGAATGAAGGATACAAAATTTCTTCCCAACACAGAAGCTACCGGATAACCCATCAGGTCGGCCCATGCATTGTTCAGGAATGTAAGATTCCCTTCGCTGTCGGTCTGGAACACCACCATTTTCATTTGCTCCACCAGCGAACTGTATTTGAACTGACTTTCCACAAGAAGCAATCTGTCCTGTTCTCTCTTTTGAATCAATTGTTCTACCAACTCAGTCAGTACTTCAATATTGGAATCCTCTATCGAAACATTTTTATTGGAATAACTTGCCAGCATCGTAGCGGTATTCCTAAGGTTTCGGAGAATGTTTCGCTGACGAACAGTTTCCTGTTCGAGCCGTGTGTTGACTTCAATCAACTCTTCCGTTTTCTTCTCGAGCATTTTATTCTGCTCGTACAAATTTCTTTTGTAATCTTCCAGGCGACTGCTTGTATTCATCAGCAAATCGACAACTTGTCTGGCCACACCCGCAGGATCTTTGGTGATGGTTTCAATAAAATGACTGGTGAGTAGCTCGGTTGTTCTGGATGTAGGAACATCCTTGTGTTCGTTTTCCTGTAATAAAAAATGCAGCAGCGAACGATTGCTCATAAGAGTGGATTAGGCACTGAATAATTGTTTATTAACAAATCAAATAACCGGATGAGAGCAGGCAATGCAGGCAGCAAAATTTTAATTCGCTATCTGAAGTTTATTTTCTTT
>CALMQM010000035.1 GCA_937871435.1 uncultured Bacteroidota bacterium
TATCGGAGGTTCTAAAATCGGTGATGTATGTAACTTCAGCAATCGTTGTCGAATCTTCTTTTACAGGAATAAGACGAATTTTATTTTGTTCAAGAAGAGTCAACACTTTCATCCATGCTTGAGGGATGAAATAATACATAGGAGCCACTATTGTATCTTCTGCATAATATTTTGAGTAAAGTGGAATTTTTTTCTCATAAGGTTTTGAATGATTATAATACAATTGTGGCAAACCTGTAACAGTGCTGGTTTTAAAGGATGCAGTGTATCCTTTGAAATCAATCATCTCACTATAATTGGTATCAACCTGCCAGTTAATCGGGAATAATTTTCTTTCTACATCTTCTTTTTTTGCCAACGATCGTGTCTCTCTGATCATACTCCCTTCACTGCCTGCAACCTCCAGCATGGTTTGTAAGAGTGTCACCGTGGATTCAACACGACGTTTAAATGGTTTCAGCATATGTGTTTCTGCAATGAAACCATAGGTGTTAAATAAGGCATTATAACCCGTTGAAAATCGAGGAAGTTCCAGGAAAGATCTGATACCTTCATCCGGACTGTCTTCGTAATTTTTTGTGTCAACATATGGACACATTTCCTCACCCTTTTGTTTCATCTTTTTATACAACAAAGGACTCAGCGTTTTTTTCATATAATTGCCGAGGGTGGGATAAAGTTTATCACTTTGACTACTTACGAGAGTCATTGTATACTGGTAGTCTGCACCATCGCTGACATGCGTATCAAGAAAAATATCCGGATCCCACTGTTTAAGGATGGCAATTAAGGATTGAGTATTTCTTGCATCACATTTGATAAAATCTCTGTTGAGATCCAGATTCTGTGCATTTCCTCTGAACCCATAGAGTGGAGGTCCATCCTGATTTACCCTACTGCAGCAGTTGCGATTTAATGCTCCGTCAATGTTATACATAGGAAGAATGCAGACTGCCACATTTTCCAATTCTGTGGTTTCATCGATTTTCTTGAGCAGTTGTTCAGCCCAGATTAAACTGGCATTGACTCCATCCGGTTCTCCGGGATGAATTCCATTATTGATAAAGAGAATAGTAACGCCCAGTTCGTGTAACCTTTTTGGATCAAAGATGCCTTTCTTATCTATGATGAATAACTCAAGTGGAATTCCAACATCCGTTTTCCCATATGGAATCAATCTGGCCTTCGAGTAAGACGAATCCAGGGAATGATAGGCGTCGATTAAATTTTTGTATTCCGGTGTGGCAGAATAAAGGGAATCTGCAGGGATTAATCCGGATGCATGGCTGACAAAAGGAAATAAACTACAAATCTGGAAAAGAACTTTCAGGAGTGATTTTTTATTCATGTTTCAAACTTATTAAATCTTCTTCAATTGAATCGTTACACTTTGTTAACATCTTTTTATGGCTCTTTTTTTATGATTTTATACCTTGTCTGCTCAAATCTTAACAAGCATAACATGAAAAAATTAGTTTCTCTTTGCTTTGCGCTTCTTTTACTACTGCAGGCAAATGCCCAACTTGAACTTAAAAATTCATTACCATCTGATCCTCTCGTACGCACCGGAACTTTCAGCAATGGCATGAAATATTATATCAGACATAATACAAAACCTGAGAAAAGGGCGGAGTTCAGACTGGCAGTGAATGCCGGTTCAACTTCTGAAAATGATGATCAGCAGGGATTGGCTCACCTGGTGGAACACATGGCATTCAACGGTACCTGGAGTTTTAAAAAGAATGAATTGGTTGACTACCTCGAATCGGTAGGAACTAAGTTTGGCGCCCACTTAAATGCTTATACAAGTTTTGATGAAACTGTTTACATGATTCAACTTCCTACTGACAGCGAGAAAATTGTTGACAAAGGAATTCAGATTCTGGAAGAATGGGCTCATGCTCTTTCATTTGATTCAATAGAAGTGGATAAAGAAAGAGGTGTCGTTGTAGAAGAGTGGCGACTAGGTCAGGGTGCAGACGAACGTATGCGTAGAAAATATTGGCCTGTCTTGTTTAAAGATTCACGCTATGCAGAACGTTTGCCTATTGGAAAAAAGGAAATCATCGAAGGATGCCCACAGGCAACTTTAAGATCATTTTACAAAGATTGGTACAGGCCGGATCTCATGGCAGTTATTGCTGTCGGGGATTTTGATGTGGATGAAATGGAAAAGAAACTGAAAAAGCAGTTTGAAAATGTTCCTCCTGTCCCGAATCCGCGTCCCGTTATCGCCTATACGGTTCCGGATAATAAAGAAATCCAGATTGCAATCGCGACAGATAAGGAGGCAAGATTCGGAGTAGTTAATTTGTTTTATAAACAACCTCCACAAGTTGTTAAAACAGTTGCTGATTACCGCCGAAGTATTGCACAGAGTTTGTTTTCGGGAATGTTAAATGCAAGAATGTCTGAGTTACAAAGACAAGCCAATCCACCGTTTATGTTTTCATATAGCGGCTATGGTGATCTTGTCAGAAATAAATATGCTTATACTTCAGTTGCCGGTTGCAAAGAGGACGGAATTCAAAAAGCGCTGGAAACATTAGTGAGTGAAAATGAACGGGTGAGAAGATTTGGGTTTACAACAACGGAGCTCAAACGTCAAAAGGAAGAATTGATGAGCAGTATGACGGAAGCATACAATGAACGGGATAAATCGGAGTCGCGCAATTTTGCCCGTGAATATGTGAGCAATTTCCTGAGCCAGGAACCAATGCCTGGAATTACTTTTGAATATGATATTTACAAGAAATACCTGTCCGGAATAAGTCTTGAAGAAGTAAATAAATTCGCGAGTGAATGGATTACAGACGGAGAGAATTGCGTAGTACTAATTACTGCTCCTGAAAAGGAAACAACCAAAATGCCAAGTGATGAAGTGATCCGTTCTATCATGAAAGGGATGAAGTCACTTCAGCTGACACCATACGAAGATAAAGTGGTTGACAAACCACTTGTCGAGAATAGTCTTTTAGGCGGAAAAACAATTAGCTCCACTACAATTGATCCTTTTGGAATCACTGAACTGAGGTTGTCTAATGGAGTCCGTGTTGCCTTGAAACCAACGGATTTTAAGAATGATGAAATTTTATTCACTTCTTATTCTTGGGGCGGATGGTCATTATATTCAGAAAAGGATTACTATTCTGCCGCTTCTTCCGATGAAATCGTGGATGAAAGTGGTTTGGGGGAATTCGATGCAACTGCTTTAGAGAAATATCTGAGCGGAAAAATTGTTGGCGTATCCCCATACGTGGGAGAATTATCCCAGGGACTGAATGGCAGTTGCTCACCAAAAGATGTGAGTACAATGATGCAATTGATTTATAAGTATTGTACTGACCCCCGCGAAGATCAAACTGCATTCCAGTCTTATATTGAAAACAGAAAGGGATTTTTACAAAATAAAAATGCTGATCCACAGTCGATTTTCAGAGATACCATCGGATATGTTATGTCGGGATATAATTACAGAAGCAGACCCTGGACTGTTGAAACCCTAAAAGAAATTTCCCTGCATCGTGCTTTGGAAATTTACAAAGAAAGATTTAGTGATGCTTCGGGAATGACTTTTGTTTTTGTCGGAAATTTTAAAGTGGAAGAAATGAAAGCCTTGTGTGAAAAATATCTCGGTAGTTTGCCAGCTAAAAACAACAATGAAACCTGGAAAGATCTGGGTATGCGTGCTCCGTCGGGAATGATAGAAAAAACTGTCAAGAAAGGTGTGGAACCCAAATCATCCGTTGTGCTCAGATACAGCATGCCTTTTGAATACACCAGATCCAACCGCAACGAGGTGAATGCACTGATGAAATTAGTGAATATTCGTTTGAGAGAAGTTTTACGTGAAGATAAAAGCGGTGTTTATGGCGTAAGTTGTAATGCATCTCCAAAACATTATCCAAAGCAATCACTTGAATTATCAATTGGATTCAGCTGCGCGCCAACCAATGTTGATATGCTTATCAAGGCTGCGCAGGATGTCATTGAAGAGGTTAAGAATAAAGATTGTGACGAAAAAAATCTGGTGAAAATTAAAGAGACTGCTCTTCGCGAGAGAGAAACCGGATTACAAGAGAATGGTTTCTGGCTGAACACTATTAATTCAAATTATCAGAACAATGAAGATTTGCAGGAGATTTTGAATTACACTGCTTGGGTAAATAAACTCTCGGGTGCTGACCTAAAGGCTTTTGCCGGAAAATATCTGCAAACCGCGAACTTTGCCAAATTTGTATTGAATCCTGAGAAATAATAAATTGAATAAATTAACGGAATCGGGATCACTGGATACAAAACAATGATCCCGGTTTTTTTTAAGCCGGGCTGATCATGTTAATTTCAATGAACTTCTCAGAAACTTAATGATTGTTTCTGGTTCTTCAGGATTGAACCAATGTATTGTTTCATCTTTTCTAAACCAGGTGCTTTGTCTTTTAGCATATCGCCTGGTGTTTTTTTTTATTTCTTCAATCGCTGTTTCCAAAGAGATTTCGTTGTTAAAATACCTGAATAATTCCCGGTAACCTACTGTTTGAAGTGCATTCAGGTGTTGCAAATGTTTGAACGAACGTGCTTCCTCAACAAGTCCATCCTGAATCATCTGATCAACACGTTTGTTGATTCGTTCATATAGCAGTTCTTTTTCCGGCATCAGGCCTATTTTGATAATATTGAATGAACGTACCTGATGTTTGAATTTCCTAAGTGAAGAATATTTTTCGCCGCTTTGTATACACACTTCCAACGCCCTGATCAGGCGATGAGGATTGGCTTTGTCAACAGTTGCATAATACTCCGGATCGAGAGTTGCTAATTTTTTTTGCAGTACTTCGATTCCATGCAGATCCAATTCCTTTTGTAAAGTCTCTCTTAGCAGAGGATCGGCCGCAGGAAGTTGATCAAGCCCTTGACAAATAGCTTGAATGTATAAGCCGCTTCCGCCTGTCATCAGCACCTGATCATGATTTTCAAAGAGAGAATTCAAAAGTGCAATACCTTCTTCTTCGAATTTGCCAACTGAATAATCTTGCTCCGGTGATAATGAATCAATAAAATGATGGGGAACAAGATTTAATTCATCTTGTCCGGGTTTGGCTGTTCCAATATTCAATCCTTTATAGAATTGACGGGAATCCGCATTCATTATTTCTGTATTCAACCAGCGTGCAATCTGTATTGAAAATGCAGTTTTTCCCGAAGCTGTTGGACCCAGAATTACGATGAGCGTTTTCATTGCAGAGTAAAAACAACAAACCCTCCGCTTGGGAGGGTTTGGCTGGTAAAATAAAAGCTGTTAGAAATCATCTCCGTCGGATGAACTTTCGTCGTCCATCATGTCTTCATCAGCGGTTTCAAATTCATCTGATTCTCCTTCTACATCGACTGATGCTGTGAATGTATTGGTATTTTCTTCGCCTTCCGGAAGGTCTGCTTCATCAGTGCCCAATACTTCTTCCTCACGGTCATCATCTGCTTCTTCATCATCCAGATCGAGGATATCATTCTCCGGATCGAAATCTTCCGGTACAGGAAGGACTCCTATACCAGTACCACCGTACTGTTTCGGAGCTTCTCCGTGTGTTCTTACACACTGAGGGTAGGAGGCAAGTGGATCCGCCTGAGGAACAATTTTGATTAATTCAATGTGAAATGTCCAGTTACCCAGAAGATCAAATACGTAATATATTTTTTGATGCGGGTCAGCAATAAAATCACAGAGACGTGAATTGTTCATTAATGGGATATGTGACTGTTCTTCGGTCAATTCCCTTGATGTGATTTCTTTGCCCTTCTTCCAGTTGTCATCACTCATATAAAATGAGGCCGGTTTTGACGCATCAAAACCAATCGACTGGTGAATCGCGTAGTGCAGGTCTGCAAATGTCTGTGTCGGTCTGATTTCGATATCACGGGATACTTCATCGTGATCTTCAAATGTGACGCGGAAACGGTAGAGTGCCATGTTAAATAGTATTCCGAATTCAAAAATAGAAAGAAAAATAATTCATAAACCACATTGGTGTAAATTATCTCACTTTTTATCTTCCTGTGAATGTAGTAAATTGTGGATGCATGTAAGGCCCAATTCCTGGCCCTTTTTCAGCATATACAGATAAGCCTCTTCATAATCGTTTTTAATTTCTCCCTCGAGAATGGCTTCACGGATTGCATTTTTAATAATCCCAACTTCCTTGCCCGGTTTCAGATTGAATGTGGACATGATGTGTTCTCCCATCACCGGAGGTTGCCAGTTTCGTATCCTGTCTTTTTCTTCGACTTCTTTCAGTTTATCCTGAACAACCTGAAAATTGTCTTTGTACTTCCTGATTTTGTATTCATTTTTTGTTGTGATGTCTGCTTTGCAAAGAATCATCAACGCATCGATATCATCATTGGCATCGAACAATAATCTTCGTATCGCAGAGTCAGTTACAAAATCCTGAGCCAGGACAATTGGACGCAGATGCAGTTGAACCATCTTTTCAACAAATTTCATTTTTTCATTCAAAGGCAATTTGAATTGCTTGAAGATGTGTTTCACCATTCGTGCGCCTTTGTCTTCATGACCATGAAACGTCCATCCATGGTCCGGTTCAAATCGTTTCGTTGCTGGTTTAGCTATGTCATGCAGAATTGCAGCCCAACGCAGCCAGAGATCACCGGATACTTTCGCTACATTATCGAGTACCTGTAACGTGTGATAGAAATTGTCTTTGTGACCTTTGCCATTCACATATTCTACTCCATGTAACAAACAAAATTGAGGAAAAAATATTTCCAGCAATCCTGTTTTAAAGAGCAAGTCAAAGCCTTTTGACGGTTTTGGTGAAAGAATAATCTTATTCAGTTCCTCTGTGATCCTTTCGATGGAAACGATTTTGATCCTGTCTTTATTGTGTTTGATTGCACGCAACTCTCTCGGATTGATTGTAAAATTCAACTGGCTTGCAAATCGTATGGCACGCATCATTCTCAGAGGATCATCCGAGAAAGTTATATCCGGATCAAGAGGTGTGCGAATGATGTGATCATGTAAATCCTGTACTCCGTTAAAGGGGTCTATCAGTTCGCCAAAATTTGACTCGGTAAGATGGATAGCCATTGCATTAATGGTGAAATCACGTCGTTTCTGATCGTCTTCGAGTGTTCCCGTTTCAACAATCGGTTTCCTTGAATCCCGCCTGTAAGATTCTTTTCGTGCACCAACAAATTCAATTTCTAAATCATCCATTCGAATCATTGCCGTGCCAAAATTTTTAAAATAATTCACATGCACATGATCGCCCAACCGTTTGGCGATTTTTTTTGCAAGATCAATTCCACTTCCAAGAACGACTACGTCAATGTCTTTGGATTCTCGTTTTAGAAAAATATCACGAACATACCCTCCTACAACAAATGCTTCTGTATCCATTGCAGCCGCTTCTTCAGCGAGAATGGAAAAGATTGGTTGTTGCAGATGTTTTTTCATGTCTTCCGGAAAGCCCTGATGAGGGCGGAGATTTGAGGTCTACTAAAAAATCAATTTTTGCAAAAATAGGTCTTTGAACCCATATGGGGAAATCATTTTATTCCGAATCGGGTTGAACAGCCTTTCGATTATTTTCTTAAAAATTCAAACTGCCCGTTTTCTTTTAATCGAATAATAGTGGATGGAGGAGTAGAACCTTTTTGATCCCTTTTCCAATCTACTACGTAATCGACTCCTGATACTATGGCAGGATCAATGTCTGAAAAGGAGGCCGGATGAGGTTGTCCACTTATGTTGGCAGATGTACTGACAATGGGCTTGCGTAATCGTTCTGCCAGTTTCCTGCAAAATTCATCACGTGTAACACGAATAGCTATACTTCCATCAGCAGCAATCAGGTTTTGTGGTAAATTTTTCGCACGATCATACACAATTGTCAATGGTTTTTCAGCATACTCAATCAATGTCCACGCCTGCTCAGGCACTCGTTCAATCAATGAATCTAACCTGTTTTCATTATCCACTAACAGGATCATACTTTTCTGATCACTTCTTTTTTTCAGTTTGTAAATTTTGTCTATCGCATCCGGATTGCTCGCATCACAGCCAATACCCCAAATGGTATCGGTAGGATAAAGGATAATACCGCCTTGCTTTAAAATGGCATGTGCATTTTTGATTTCTGTTTGCAAATCAGACATGATGAGGTTTTTCCATTTGTTCAACTGAAATACTTAACGCGCAACGAAAATGTTTTTCTGGACAGCTTTTAAAACCGTGCAAACCACAAGGTCTGCACGGAAGCTTTTCGTTCGTTTCTACAATATAAGATTCATCCGACAAGGGGCCAAATCCAAATGCAGGGATGGTGGAGCAATATACCGCAGTAACCGGAGCATTCATGGCACTGGCAATGTGCATAGGTGCTGAATCATTCACATAATTCATTTTTGAGTTTTTCATCAAAGCGGCAGATTCAAGAAAACTTAATTTGCCTGCCATGTTAAAAACACGATTACTGCCAGCAGCATTAATGATTGATTCACACAATGCAAATTCAGCGGGCGAGCCTAACAAAAAAATGTTTTGTGTTGGAGAATTTTTCAGTCGATGTCGGATAAAATCAATCCACTTTGCTTCCGGAAGAGTTTTGGTAAACCATACTGAGCCAGGCGCAATACAGATGTAGGGTTGAGTTTGAAATTTTGTTACTGCGGAATAATCCGAAGCGGAAGGATACAAAACCGGACGCATTGCTTTACCTTGACTCACATAGTGAATCAGTTCACTGTTCCTTTCAATCTCGTGTTTTCCGTTTCCTATTTCGTGTGCAATCTTGTGTGTAAAAAAAACTGAGAAAGGATTTTTGTCGAAACCACTTTTTGATTTTGCACCACTAAAAGCTGTAAGTATACCGGAACTTGCAAAACGTTGCAGGTTCACGACATCTGTGTATTTTTCATTGCGGATTCGTCCAAGCATGCGGAACAGGTTCTTAAACTTGTCCTTCCTCTTGTCCCAAATCAGGACGTTTCTGATGGAGGGATTGTTTTCCAACAATGTTTCATTTCCTTTCCTGACCAGGACATCAATTGTTGCATCCGGAAGAGAATTCTTCAATTGCTCAATTAAAGCAGTTGCGAGAATAACATCTCCGGTGAAAGCTGTTTGTATAACCAGAAAGGAGCGCATTTTCTTTACACAGCAACATTGTATTCGCGCAATGCATCGTTGAGCGAAGTTTTAGTATCCGTACTTTCTTTTCGTTTTCCAATAATCAACGCACAGGGAACCTGGTATTCACCGGCAGGGAATTTTTTTGTGTATGACCCCGGGATAACAACAGATCTGGAAGGAATCACGCCTTTGTATTCAATTGCTGCAGGTCCGCTTACATCGATAACTTTGGTGGACATTGTGAGTACAACATTTGCTCCTAACACGGCTTCTTTCTCAACCCGAACACCTTCTACAACGATGCATCTTGAACCGATGAAACAATTGTCTTCGATAATTACCGGTGCGGCCTGAACCGGTTCAAGAACACCACCAATTCCAACGCCTCCGGAAAGATGTACATGCTTGCCAATCTGAGCGCAGGAGCCGACGGTAGCCCACGTGTCCACCATTGTATTTTCATCCACATATGCTCCGATATTCACGTACGAAGGCATGAGTATTACGCCTTTGGCAAGAAATGATCCATATCTGGCAATTCCATGCGGAACTACGCGCACGCCCAGAGAAGCATAATCTGTTTTCAATTTCATTTTATCGTGAAATTCCATAGGGCCTGCATGCAGCGTTTCCATTGACTGTATTGGAAAATAGAGAATCACTGCTTTCTTAATCCAGTCATGTACAATCCATCCGGAGTCACTTTTTTCGGCAACCCTCAAAACCCCTTTGTCCAGTTGTTGGATAACTTCTCCAATTGCTTGCCGGGTGGCTTGATCCTTAAGTAGTTCCCTGTTTTCCCAGGCTTTTTCAATAAGTTCACGCATAGCAGTCGTTTTACATGGCAAAGAAAAAAACAAGGTTCAAACTCCCAACCTTAAACTTCAATTATATTTGCACAAATGGCGAGAATTCTGGCAATTGATTATGGCACCAAAAGAGTTGGTTTAGCAGTGACGGATCCCAATCAACTGATTGCAACTGCCCTTGACACTGTGCATTCGAAAGAGGTGATTACTTACCTCAAATCTTATCTGGTGAAAGAGCAGGTGGAGAGTTTTGTTGTTGGAGAACCGCGTCAGATGGATAATTCTCAGTCCGAAATTACTCCAATGATTGAACGATTTATCCTTCAATTGAAAAAAGAATTTCCGAGCATTCCAGTGTACAGAATGGATGAAAGATTTACTTCAAAAATGGCAAGTCAGGCACTGTTGATGAGCGGTTTAAAGAAAAAAGCCAGGCAGGACAAAGCATTGATTGACCGCACCAGTGCTGTGATCATTTTGCAGTCATACATGGAATCAAGAAGTCATCAATAATAGCATCAGTTAATCATGATTTTACCAATTATCGCATACGGGGATCCGATTCTTAAGACAAGAGCAAAGGATATCACGGAAGATTATCCTAAATTGAAAGAGTTGATTGAGAATATGTATGAAACTATGTATGACAGTAAAGGTGTTGGCCTTGCTGCCCCTCAAATAGGCCTTTCGATCCGGCTTTTTATCACAGACGGAGAACCTTTTGAAG
>CALMQM010000036.1 GCA_937871435.1 uncultured Bacteroidota bacterium
TATGGGACGATTTGGCAGCGGCTGCCGCTGCTAGCGCCTGCAATCCACTTTCCTGCAAGAGTGCATGATGTTCGCCCCGATGACCTGCGTTTCATTGCCGCACGCTGTTCAGCGCCGGATCTGGAACACTGCCGTCTCGCCGCGCAGGTTCGGCAACACCGTAATTTCGCGGCCGCCGGCGAGCACCGCACGGCGCTCAACTGCGATGCCCTTCTCGGCGCAGAACACGTCGAAGTCGCGAATGGTGGAGAAGTGCACGTTGGGCGTGTCGTACCACTGATAGGGCAAGCGCTTTGACACCGGCATGCGCCCGCCGACTCCAAGCTGCCAGCGCACCGACCAGTGCCCGAAGTTCGGCAGCGTGACGATCGCGCTCTTGCCCACGCGCAGCACTTCATTCACCAGCGCCTCGGTGTGGCGGGTGGCCTGCAGCGTTTGCGACAGGATCACCAAGTCAAACGCGGCGTCACCGAAGAGATTGAGCCCGCCTTCGATGTCGGCCTGCACGATGTTGAGGCCGCGCTTCAGCGAGGCGAGCACGCCGGCGTCGGCGATTTCCACCCCGTAGCCCTTGACCTGCCGTTCACGCACCAGGCGGGCCAGCAGTTCGCCGTCGCCGCAGCCAAGGTCGAGCACGGCTGCACCCGGCGGTACCCAATGGGTGACCACGTCAAAATCGGGGCGGATGTAGGCGGCGCTCATACGGTGATTCCCTCGAACGTGGCGCGCAGCAGGGCGTGGTACTGCGGGATGGGCATCAGGAACGAATCGTGCCCCTCGACGGACTCGATCTCGGCGTAGCTGACATCGCGCTTGTTGGCGAGCAGGGCACGCACGATCTCCTTCGAGCGCGCCGGTGAAAATCGCCAGTCGCTGGTGAAAGCGGCGATGAAAAATTTCGCCGTGCTGCGCGCGAACGCGGCCTGCAGATCGCCGCCAAAGTCCTTCGCCGGGTCGAAGTAATCGAGCGCCTTGGTCATTAGCAGATAGGTGTTGGCATCAAAGTAATCAGCAAATCATCATCAAAAGATATTATCAGTGTTGCATTGTGTGTACGTGGCGGAACAGCCAATTATACAAAAGATCAGGAAGGAATAGAACAATTGACATTGGGTGTATTGTCTGAATGTGGCAGTACAAAATATCCGAAAGACAAATTTAATTCCCTCCTTGATTCCTATGGAAGCAGCATCACCAGCAGTACAACAGAAGATCAGAGTTCAGTGACTCTGAATTGCCTGAAGAATCGCTGGAACGAAAGCTGGGATATTTTTGCGGATATGATTCTTAATCCTGCATTTGATGAAAATACATTCAATAATAAAAAGGAAGAAGCCATAAGTCAAATCAAACAAACAGAAAGCAATCCGGATGGACACCTGAACGATTTGGTGTATCAAAAGGTATTTAAAGGTACCCGATATAACACGATTGTAGAAGGAAGTGAAGCTTCTATTAATAAAATGAAACTGGATGACATCAAAAAATACTATGCCGGGTTGGTTGCAAAAAATAAATTGTATGTTGTTATAGTTGGCAATGTTTCAGAAGATGATATAAAGGCAAAGATCAGTCAGCTGAAAGGCATACAAGCCGGTCCTCCAACTGCAATGATGACTGAAGCTAAACCTGATTTCAGCAAATCTACCTTGTACAAAGAAGAAAGAAAGCTTGCCACAAATTACATCCAGGGAATTCTGAATGCACCGGCACCGGGATCAGCTGACTGGACTGCCATGAAAATTGCGACTCGTATTCTTAGCGACAGACTCTTTATTGAAATCCGTACAAAACGTAATCTGAGTTATGCGCCGTATGCTTTCCTTGCATCCAATAAAAACGCTTACGTAGGCATGTATGTTTCCACCACTGATCCAAAAGCTTCTGTAGGAGTAATGATTGATGAAATTAAAAAAATCAATACAACAGGATTTACAGAGCAGGAGTTAAAGAATAAGAAGGAAGAATATTTGACAGGATTCTATATGAATCTTGAAACCAACAGCGCATTGACCGGTATGCTGGGAACGAATGAAAACTTAAGCAGCTGGAAAGAAGTAATGACCGTACTTGATAAAGTAAAAGCGCTCACTGTAGAAGATCTAAACAATGCGTTCCGAAAATATTCCGGTACGATTCAATGGATTTACCTTGGGGACACTTCACTTGTAGAAGATAATTTATTCACTCAGGCTTTAAAGTAAAATTTTATCACAATAAAAAAACGGCACTCCAACGGAATGCCGTTTTTTTTATTTTACAAAAACTTAAACGTGTCCTTGCGCGATCATTGCATCAGCGACTTTTACAAATCCACCGATATTAGCACCTTTCACATAATTGATTCCTCCTTTTTCCTGTCCGTATTTTACACAGGTTTCATGAATTGATTTCATGATACCATGTAAGCGTTGGTCAACTTCCTCACGAGTCCAGGATAAACGGAGAGAGTTCTGACTCATTTCAAGTCCGGAAACTGCAACTCCACCGGCGTTGGATGCTTTACCCGGAGCGAACATCACTCCTTTTTTAAGCATCAGCTCAACTGCTTCCGGTGTGGAAGGCATATTGGCTCCTTCAGCAACGGCAATGCAACCGTTCGCTATCAGCGCTTTCGCTCCTTCACCATCCAGTTCATTTTGGGTTGCACATGGCAAAGCAATATCACATTTCACCGTCCATGGAGTCTTTCCATCAACATATGTGCTGCCTTTAAATTTCTTAACATACTCTTTAATGCGTCCACGTTTCACATTTTTGAGGTCCATAACCCATTCGAGCTTCTTGATGTCAATTCCATCTTTGTCGTATATGTAGCCATCAGAATCACTCAAGGTGAGTACCTTTCCACCCAATTGAATTACTTTCTCAGCAGCATACTGCGCGACATTTCCCGATCCACTGATGACTACTTTCTTCCCTTTCAGTGAAGTCTTTTTAACTCCAAGCATCTCCTGTACAAAATATACACAGCCATATCCTGTAGCTTCAGGGCGAATCAAACTTCCTCCAAACTGAATTCCTTTCCCCGTTAATACACCGGTGAATTCTGTGCTTAGTCTTTTATATTGACCAAAAAGGAAACCTACTTCCCTGCCACCTACTCCGATATCACCTGCAGGTACATCTACATCGGCACCGATGTGACGAAAAAGTTCAGTCATAAAACTCTGGCAGAAGCTCATCACTTCATTATCGGATTTGCCTTTAGGATCGAAATCACTTCCTCCTTTTCCTCCACCCATAGGAAGAGAAGTAAGAGAATTCTTAAAGACCTGTTCGAAGGCAAGAAATTTTAAGATACCAAGGTATACGGAAGGGTGAAAACGCAATCCACCTTTGTATGGACCAATTGCTGAATTCATTTGAATTCGAAAGCCGCGATTCACCTGAAATACTCCTTTGTCATCCACCCATGGAACACGGAACATCAACACACGCTCAGGTTCAGAGATTCGCTCCAGTATTTTCGCAGATTTATACTGCGGATGATCTTCGATAAAAGGTATTACGGATTCAGCAACTTCGTGTACAGCCTGATGAAACTCTGTTTCACCTGGATTCTTCGCTTTCACCCTCTGCATGAAGGCGTCAATTTCTTTTTGAAACTTGTTCATATGATTTTTTGAATTAAGGTGGGTGAAAATAGAAAAAAATAACTCGCTTCACCATGACCTTCCTCTTTGCATTCAAGTATCGCATTCTAACTATTGATTATCAAATTGTTAAATAGGTGACTTTACCCATTATTTCTTCCGGATTAAATGCTTAAAATCGTTGTGATATATGTGACCTGCAAAAAAAAACGGAGATCAGGTTTTGATCTCCGTTCTTGTAAAGTAATGCGGGTTTATTATTTCTTCTCGTCTTTCACTTCTTCAAAATCAACATCGGTTACTTCTCCATCAGTCTTTGTTTGACCATCGGTGCTTTGTTGACTTTGTTCGGCATTTGGACCGGCATTCTGAGTGGCTTTATACATTTCTTCTGAAGCTGCCTGCCATGCAGTATTTAATGTTGCAAGTGCAGAATCAATTTTTTGTATATCGCGATTTTTATGCGCTTCCTTCAATTCTGAAAGAGCTTTTTCAATAGCATCCTTTTTATCAGCAGATAATTTGTCGCCATAATCTTTGAGTTGTTTTTCAGTCTGGAAAATTAAACTGTCAGCCTGATTGATCTTTTCAACTTCTTCTTTGGCTTTACGATCAAGCTCTGCATTCGCTTCAGCCTCTGCTTTCATTTTCTTGATCTCATCATCACTCAAACCGGATGAAGCTTCAATTCGGATATTCTGTGATTTGCCGGTGGCTTTATCCTTTGCCGTTACATGCAGGATTCCATTCGCATCGATATCGAACGTTACTTCGATTTGAGGAATACCTCTTGGTGCCGGAGGAATGCTGTCAAGATGGAATCTGCCAATGGTACGATTATCTTTCGCCATCGGGCGTTCACCCTGCAGGATATGAATCTCTACTGAAGGCTGGTTATCAGATGCAGTAGAAAAGGTCTCGCTCTTTTTAGTAGGAATCGTTGTATTTGATTCAATGAGTCGTGTCATTACTCCGCCCATAGTTTCAATTCCAAGTGAAAGAGGAGTTACATCCAGCAACAATACATCTTTCACTTCACCTGTCAACACAGCTCCCTGAATAGCGGCACCGATAGCCACTACTTCATCCGGATTCACACCTTTATGTGGAGCTTTGCCGAAGAATTTCTCTACGAGTTCCTGAATGGCAGGAATACGAGTTGAACCGCCTACCAGAATCACCTCATCAATTTCAGATGGATTCATTCCTGCATCTTTCAATGCTTTTTTGCAAGGCTCCAGAGTACGTTGAATCAAATCATCACACAACTGTTCGAATTTTGAACGTGTGAGTGATTTTACAAGGTGCTTTGGAATTCCATCTACAGGCATGATGTAGGGCAAATTGATTTCTGTCTGTGTTGAACTAGACAATTCAATTTTCGCCTTTTCTGCTGCTTCTTTCAAGCGCTGAAGAGCCATTGGATCTTTACGCAGATCAATACCTTCATCTTTTTTGAATTCATCGGCCAACCAATCAATGATCTTTTGGTCGAAATCATCCCCGCCAAGGTGTGTATCACCGTTGGTTGATTTTACTTCAAATACTCCATCGCCAAGTTCAAGAACAGAAATATCAAAAGTACCACCACCAAGGTCAAATACAGCGATTTTTTCATCCTTGCTTTTCTTGTCAAGTCCGTAAGCAAGTGATGCAGCTGTTGGCTCGTTGATAATTCGCAATACTTTTAATCCAGCCACTTCACCAGCTTCTTTCGTAGCCTGACGCTGACTATCGTTGAAATATGCAGGAACAGTAATTACGGCTTCTGATACTTCATAACCCAGATAATCTTCAGCAGTCTTCTTCATTTTCTGAAGAATGATTGCAGAAATTTCCTGTGGTGTATATAAACGGTCTGAAATTTTTACGCGCGGAGTGTTGTTATCCCCTTTAACGACTTCATAAGGTACTCTCTCTTTTTCTTTCTGAGTACGATCAAAAGTTTCACCCATGAAACGTTTGATTGAGAAGATGGTATTTCTTGGATTTGTAATCGCCTGGCGCTTTGCCGGATCACCTACTTTTCTTTCACCATTATCCAGGAAAGCGACGATTGAAGGGGTTGTTCTTCTGCCTTCACTATTTGGAATTACTACGGGTTCGTTTCCTTCCATTACGGCTACACAGGAATTGGTAGTTCCCAGGTCTATGCCTATTACTTTTCTCATTGTATGATTGGTTTATGATTATACACTTGGTTGACCGCCGTAGTCAATCATTATGCCACTGACAGGATACTGGAAAAAATGTCAGTTTTGTTAAAAAGTCTCAATTTCGCTTAAAAACCAATGACAAAGAGGCATTTTTAGACTACTGAAAATTCAGATCACGGGTAAAAGAACTCGTGTCCAAAGCACTGATTGTATTCGCTGTCAGGTTACGGAATTCAGAATGAATAAGCCGGCTGGAAAACAATCCCACACCATTTTCAACTGTGGTAAATAAGGGCCTGTCCTGAACCACACCTGTTCCGGGACGTGTCAATTGTTCGTAGGTATAGAGATCTTCCGATCCGACAATGAACCTGAATTCAATCGGAAGGTAACCCGGAGCCAGATTATCAATTCTTCGAACGACACCAGGAACATGGGGAATCTGGTTGCCAATGATTTCAAAAAAATCAGGTCTGAAATACTTGAACTCAACATCGGAAGAACCTGAATTGAGATATGATTGTTCAGGAAAATTCCAATCAACAAATTTCTGAGTTACGACACCCTGTGTATCTGTTTCTGTGTAATGAAATCGTATTACCAAATCCGAAACTTTGGAATTATCACCCGGTAGATATCGGACAGAGATAAAAAATCTACTCACGAAATCGATGTTTGGTGCAATGGGAATATCCTGAGTAACATCACCTACAATACGGGTAGTAGAAGTAGCAACAGTTCCCGTGACAGAATTAGTGGCTATGAGTTTATACAAACTCCCGTCACGAGCAATAGGATGGTTGGTTCTGTAATAGACCTGATAAGGTGATGCAAAAACTCCGGAATCTTTTGGAATGGTGTCCGTGCGCTGTAACGGGAAAGTTTCAATCACAGTACCATTTAATATTCTCTGCATTTTCACATCCAACACATCTGCATAATTTATTGAATCGGATTGCTGAGCCATAATCAACGCATTTCCTTCACCAAGATATGCTTTGCTGATTCGTATAAACTGCGCTGTATCCAGTGTATTCAAAAGACCGTAAATTACCATCGTTTCTTTATACGGTGCATTGATTTCAAAATCTGTGGAGCAGGAGGATAAAATCCCTGAAAAAATTAGAACAGAAAGGATCAGCTTTTTCATAGGATGCAAAGCTAAATTTTTTCTCTCAACTTTAAAGGAATTTGTAGCTTTGATCCATCGTCTCTTAACGATTTGACAAGAAAATGACCCGACTCCTGACATCTTCATCCTTGCTGGCATTGTGTATACTTTGCAGTACTGTCAATGCTCAATTTGTTAAGGAAACATTTTCAGAGCCATTATACATGGATAACTTTGCTTCTGACAAAGGTGATTGGAAGGTTATGTCAAATGCCGACAATCTCTTTCTGATTCAGGATGGGGAATACCTCTTGAACAGAAAAAATGTGAGCACCGGTTATTCAGTATTTACCGACTGGATGCTGGCAGTTCCTTCATTTGAAATTGCTGTCCAAATGAAACTTGAAAAATCTTCCGATAAGGAATCATCTGCCGGAATCATTTTTATGGCACAGGAAGATGGCAGCGGAGCATTCGTCTTTGAATTTAACAATCAACAGAACTATCGGCTAAAACAACTTGTTGGAGTGAATTACAGATTACTTACTGGCGAGAATAAAAACAATGGCTGGGTAAATAGTCCATATGTGAATACAACTGTTGGAATGAACCTGATTCAGGTAAGATGCAGCAACAGGAATTACGACGTTTATATCAATCAGCATTATTTATTTTCATTTACAGAACTCGCGTACAAATCAGGCAAACTTGGTATTACTGTTGGTCCTTCTTCATTGGTTCGTGTAGACAGTTTCTCTGTTTTCGGTCCACTCGATTCAACAAAAAAATCAGACACGGAAACAACTCCATGTGAAGAGGTAAAAGCCCGTCTGAAAGAAGAACTGGATGTCATAAGAAAGGAAAATGTTATGTTACGGGATTCATTGTATTCTTTGAAGAAAAAAAGTCAGCCACAAAATGATAAAAGCACTACTGTTAAACCCAAACACCTGGAATAGCATTGCCGAATCATTCTTTCTAAAATAATTCAAAATACTTACAAATGTCTACAGCTAAAGGAGAAGATAGAAAAGTAACCACACACACACTTCTCGAAATGAAAAAAAGAGGTGAAAAAATAAGTATGCTCACAGCATATGATTTTTCTCTCGCCAGAATTCTGGATGATGCGGGGATTGATGTGTTGCTTGTAGGCGATTCAGCCTCAAATGTGATGGCCGGTCATGAAACAACTTTACCAATCACACTGGATCAGATGATTTACCATGCATCCTCTGTAGTCCGGGCTGTAAAACGTGCATTGGTTGTTGTGGACTTACCGTTTGGAAGTTATCAGGGAAATTCAAAAGAAGCTTTGAATTCTTCTATTCGGATCATGAAAGAATCAGGTGCTCATGCAGTAAAACTTGAAGGAGGCAGAGAAGTGAAAGATTCAATTGAACGGATTCTTTCGGCAGGTGTCCCTGTAATGGGGCATTTGGGTCTGACACCCCAATCGATATACAAATTTGGAACTTATGTTGTCAGGGCAAAAGAAGAAGCAGAAGCACAAAGGTTGATAGAAGATGCGCACATGCTGGATGAGTCGGGTTGTTTCGCCATTGTCCTTGAAAAAATTCCGGCTCAACTTGCTGCAAAAGTAGCCAAAGAAGTAAAAGTGCCGATTATCGGAATTGGTGCAGGCGGAGGTGTCGATGGTCAGGTTCTCGTGCTGCACGACATGCTGGGAATCAACCATGAATTTAACCCACGCTTTTTACGTCGCTACGCAAGCTTGTATGAAGAAATAAAAGCTGCTACTGAGAATTATATCGCCGATGTAAAAAGCAAAGACTTTCCGAATGAAAGAGAACAGTATTAATAACTGATCAAATTTATTTTGAAAAGAATAGTTTCTATTCAGCAGATGGATTGTTCTCCTCTACTCTATTTATAAAATTCCGGCATGCAACCTTTGAAAGTACTTTTTGAGGATAACCACCTCATTGTTGTAAATAAATATCCCGGGCAGTTGGTTCAGGGAGACAAAACCGGTGATGCTCCATTAGGTGATCAAATCAAAGAGTATATTAAAGTGAAGTACAACAAGCCAGGTGAAGTATTTCTCGGAGTTGTACACCGTATCGACCGTCCAGTCAGCGGACTGGTCATTTTCGCCCGCACAAGTAAAGCTCTGGCAAGAATGAATGAGTTGTTCCGTGAGAAAAAAGTTCAAAAAACATATTGGGCAGTTGTGAAAAATAAACCGCCGGATGAAAACGGAACGTTGATACATTTCCTCAAAAAAGACGAAGCAAAAAATAAAAGCAAGGCCTATGAAAATGAAGTTAAAGGATCCTTACGCTCTTGGTTAGATTATAAAGTACTGGGTAAATCTGACAATTATTACCTGCTGGAAATCAACCCGCATACCGGAAGGCATCATCAGATCAGAGTACAATTGGCTTCCATGGGTTGCCCCATAAAAGGTGATATTAAATACGGGTTTGACAGAACGAATGAAGATGGATCCATTCATTTACACGCGAGATCTGTTCAGTTTATTCATCCGGTAAAAGGTGAAATGATTCAACTCACAGCTCCTGCTCCGCAAGAAGTGATCTGGAATTTTTTCGAGAGCAATCTTTCTCTTGAGAAATAAAGCTCCATTCACAAAAACTGTCTGAATTTACTTTGACAGGTATTTGGTTTTTACTTCATCAAAAGTTGGAAAATCATTGTAATGCCACATCGCCTCAACTTTCCCTTTTTTCAGCAACATTAATCCGGGATTAGAGCGAATCATGGTTTTCAATGTGGTACCATCTGTAAAATAATAATCAAACATTGAATTGTGTTTGTGGCGGAATGCATCTACTTCCTTAGGTTCAGAGGAAGTGAGACCGATAAATTCAACACCGGCTTTCTGACACAAGGCAACAAAATCATTAATCTGACTTTGTACTTCTTCATCAGAATGGTTTAGTTGATAAGCGACAAGCAGAAACACATTGTCCATTTGAAGTACATCTGATGTAACATCTGTACCGTCCCCGGAAGTAATGGTGAAATCATGAATTGGCGGCTTGTCACCTTCACGGATGACTTTATCTTTTCGGTCTATAAATTTGTAAGTGCTGTCTATGTTCTTGAGCTGATCCATATTCAGCTCAATCTGTTTTCCGTCTTTTTCATAAACAAACAACATCACTACACTATCCGTTACCGCATTGGGAGGAAGCTTCATTCCATCCGGTATACTTTTACCTATTGCATAAGGTCTGAAATCTTTCACAGGCAAATGCCAGTAGCAATAAAGAGAAAATGAAAAGGATGCAATGAAACCTGCATACGCGAGCCAGGAAGAAAATTGTTCGCCGAATACCGGTTTAATTTCATTTCGTTTGATGAAGATGAATCCAATGAGAATGAACAAGACTACATCTTTCATGAAAGACTGGAAAGGTGTGAGATGTAATGCATCACCAAAACAGCCACAATCTTTTACAACATCAAAATACCAGGAATAAAAAGTGAGAAATGTAAAAAAGACAATCATCAGTAATAATGACCACGCAGTAAATTTCATTTTGGAACCCAATAACAGCGCTACGCCAAGTCCGATCTCAAATGCACATATAATAATTGCCAGCCACAACGAAGCAATGCTTAACCATGGCATGTGAAAGACCTGAAAATATTCATCCAGTTTATAGGAAAAACCAAGCGGATCATTTGCTTTGATGAAACCGGAAATAATAAAGAGAATTCCAACAAATATTCTTGAAATCTGAGCGAGAACTTTCATAATTCAATATGGGTTTACAAAATCGAATGTATTCTGATGGATTTTAATTAATCATCGCAAAGAAACCATTCATGTGTGAGCTACATATGAATAGTCTGAAGAATTACTATTTACAACATGATAAAAATGAATTTGTTCAGATGATTTATCCGAATCGTCAATCATTCATTCATCCTTCATTTCTCCTAATTTAATCAGAGCAAATGCCGCATAGTTGATGATGTCATAATAATTTGCAGCAACACCTTCACTAATCAGTGTTGCTCCCTGATTGTCTTCAATTTGTTTGATACGCAATAGTTTCATCAGGATCAAATCTGTCATTGAGCTTGTACGCATTCCTCTCCAGGCTTCACCATAATCATGGTTTTTATCTTCCATCAATCGTTTCGATTCAATCACATGCTTGTCAAAATGAAGAACAACTTCTGATTCTGACATTTCAAGGTTGTTTTCATTTCCCATTTCAATCTGGATAAGGGCAATGACACAATAATTGATGATTCCAACGAATTCTGAATCGATACCTTCATCTACTTTTTGCGTACCTTTCTCTTCGATACTCCGGATCCGTTGAGCTTTGATAAATATCTGATCAGTGATCGAACTAACCCGAAGAATTCTCCAGGCGGTGCCATAGTCCTTCATTTTTTTCAGAAAGATATCTTTGCATCGACTGATGATCGAATCGTATTGAGTAGACGTTTGAGAAACCATGGGAATTAAAGAAACTTGTGGCAAAATACCGGCATTCATATTGAATTCAAACAAAATGATATGATTCTCCTTTCAGAGCCTTTGAATCAATGATTTAGCATTATGGATAGACCAAATAATTCAGTTGCCGAAGATACATTTTTTCAGGTGAACAAGAGTCTGCGCTGCCGAGGCAGCTTATTGGATTTATCAACACCGAAAATTATGGGTGTACTGAATATCACACCAGACTCTTTTCATGACGGTGGTCGCTATCTCACTGAAAAAGAATCTGTATCAAAGGCTATTGAAATGCTTCGACAAGGAGCGGATATTTTGGATTTAGGCGCGCAATCAACCCGACCCGGCGCCCAACTATTGGATCAGAAAACGGAATGGTCCAGGCTGAAAAACATTATACCGGCAATTCTACATGAAGCACCGGATGCCTTACTTTCCATAGATACTTTTTATGCAACTGTTGCTGAAAGATCCATTGATCTGGGAGTTGCGGTTGTGAACGATATTTCCGGAGGAGAATTTGATCCACGAATACTTGACGTGGTGCAGGCAAAACAAGTTCCCTATATATTGATGCACATAAAGGGAACTCCTCAAACAATGCAGGATAACCCTCAGTACGGAAATGTAATTCAGGATATCATGGATTATTTCAGCATCAAAATACAGGAACTGAAAACACGGGGAATCCATGACATTATACTTGATCCGGGATTTGGTTTTGGAAAATCTGTAGAACACAATTATACTTTGCTTGGCGGAATAAATCTTTTTAGAATGACCGGTTATCCTGTTATGGCCGGACTTTCCAGAAAATCTATGATTACCCGCGTATTGAATATTAAAAATGCCGATGCATTGAATGGTACCACTGTTCTCAACACTTTGGCGCTAATCCAGGGTGCCAGCTTTCTTCGCGTACACGATATTAAAGAAGCAAACGAAGTGAGAACCCTGGTGAGTGAATATGTTCGTGTACAAAAGTCAGAAGGGTGAGATCAGTTTTCTGATTTTTTTGCGAACTTCGTTGTTCAGGAAATACATATGGATTTATTTCACATCGGATTTTTATCTGTCCGGCTTATCGATCTGATCGATATTGCCATCGTGACTTTCCTGTTATACAAGCTCTACAATCTGTTGCGTGGCGGGGTTGCCATCAACATTTTTATCGGACTTCTTACAGTGTATGCTTTGTACTGGATATGTGTCAAAATCCTGAACATGGATTTATTGGGAACTATCCTGGGACAGTTTATCAGTCTGGGTTTTATCGCCCTAATCATCGTATTTCAGCAGGAAGTCAGAAGGTTCCTGATTGTATTAGGAACGAATAATATCCTTTCCAAAAACACATTTACACGTCAGATTTTACCCTGGAATTGGCAGATAGCTAAAAATCCTCCTTTGGATATTTCTGCAATTCTGAAAGCATGCCGACAAATGTCAAAAGATAAAACGGGAGCTATTATGGTTCTGGCTAAATCTTCGGAATTAAAATATTATTCAAATACAGGTGACAGTATGGATGCAGAAATATCCCAACGTCTCATTGAAAGTATTTTTTTTAAAAATTCACCGATGCACGATGGAGCAATTATTATTGTAAATAATAAAATTAAAGCTGCCAGATGTGTACTTCCTGTTACAGAAAATGTTGAACTACCAGCACATCTTGGGATGCGGCACAGAGCTGCCGTTGGTATAACCGAACAAAGCGATGCGATCGCGATTACTGTCTCAGAGGAAACCGGTGAAATTTCGGTAGCTCACGAAGGACAAATCACCATCAATGTTACATTGGATGAATTGGAAAAAATTCTGAGGGAGGAATTCGGTCAGTAAGTGCACAAAAATGTACACTCATTTTAAACTATCTTGCTTTTTCTCGAAAGTCCGAATGAGCTCTTCATCAGTCAGGCCGGACATTAACTGATCATATGAAGCTTTCGCAGATAACATCAACGGGTGCTGAGGGTAAGCATCCATAAAAGCTTTGTATTTCTCTTTCGCTTTCTCTTTATTATTCAACGTGGTTTCATAAAGAAACGCCTGCATAAAAATGGCAGCTGCCACTTTTGTATGCTTCGGGAAACGTTTGATGAAAGTGTCATACAAATCAATTGCCTGTTGAGGATGCTGTAAGCCATTGGATAAATCAGCAGCTTTAAAAAGCATATCCGCACAAAGCGAATCTTCTTTGTATTTATCAGTATAGATCAGATAATTGGAAAGCACATTTTGCGCGACTGAGTCATTCAGGCGCAATGTGGAATCATTGAATAATTTCTCTTCCCCTGCTTTGATCTTGTCGACCAATTCCTGTTTTTTGTTTGAACAGGAAACAAATAAAATCCATGTACTGCAAAATGCAATAATGATTCTTGAGTAATGATGATTCATGCTTATCCTCTTTAAGCCCCCCCCCGATGGTTACTGAGAACAAGTCATTTCTGACAGCCATGAATATAGGAAATATTCATTTACAACTCCAAATTTATTTTTTAACCGGGAATTTCATCTTGTAATCAACGTCAACTTCACCCCGTGAAATATCGGCCAGTTTATTTTTTAACAAACGCTTTCTAAGAGGAGAAATACGGTCAGTAAAGAGAATTCCTTCTAAATGATCGTATTCATGCTGAATAATCCGGGCTGCTAAGCCGGAAAAGGTTTTTTTTCTGAATTTCCAGTTTTCATCATAATATTCAATATGAACCACCTCTTTTCGCTGCACATCTTCCCTGATATTGGGGATACTCAGACATCCTTCGTTAAATTTCCAAAGGTGTCCTTCCTCCTCCTTAATAACCGGGTTAATGAATACCTCTTTAAAGTCAAGTACTTCTTCTTCTTCAAAAG
>CALMQM010000037.1 GCA_937871435.1 uncultured Bacteroidota bacterium
TTTCAGATCTACAAGGGCAGCAACCAGTATGGTCTTTTGCAAAAAGTTTTGGCGGAAATTACGCAGACTTATCAGTTACTAATTTGTGTATAGATGGAGAAAATAATATTATTATAAACGGAGATTTTTTCAGCTCAAATTTGCAAATAGGGTCGAATATATATTCCAGTAATGGTGCTGACGATATTTATTTATCCAAATTCGACTCCCTTGGCAACTTATTATGGGCCAAAACTATGGGAGCTACTGATTATGATCACACAAGTGCCTTAGTAGTGGATGTCAATAATAATATTTATTTAACAGGTACTTTTTATAGTGATTCAATTACGTTTGACAGTATAACGCTATATAATAATTCTAATTCAAATATTTTCATAGCGAAGTTTGACCCATTTGGGAATGTCTTATGGGCTAAATCAAGTGAAAATAGAATGCTAACACTTGGAGATGATCTTACGGTTAATGCTAATGGAGAAATATTTCTTTCTGGAAGTTTTACGGATACAATATTTATGTTCAACGGAGATACTTTATACATACCCCACAGTCCTAATTTTATGCAGGCTTTTGTTATCAAAATTGATTCAACAGGGAATTCAGTTTGGACAAAATTTATTACAGGGAGTAGAAATGTTGAAAATTGTAAAATTGCAAATGATTTATCAAATAATTGTTTAGTATATATCCATTCAAGCAGTCCTGAAATTAGTATCGATTCAAATCAAATCCTGGGAATTTCCTATGATTGCTTTTATGTTTTAAAATTGGATTCTTCAGGTCACATGGTCTGGGGGAAAACCGCCGGAGGGAATGATAGTAATTATAATTATGATATTGAGACGGATCAGTTCGGAAATATTTACATTGCAGGAAGTTCACAGTGTGACACTCTTTACTTTGACACTCTTAAATTATTCAATTACACAAACAGTGAAAATGCATTTATTACTAAATATGATAGTTCAGGCCAGGTAGAATGGGCTAAATATTTCGGAGGGAATAACATGGATATTGCAACCAGTATAGCAATGAATCCAGACGGAGGGCCAACAATAACAGGATTTTATTATAGTAGCTCAATTACAATTGATGGAACCATTCTTCAAAATGACACAATTAATTCCGGTGATATCTTTCTATCAAGATTCGATTCTCTTGGCAATAAAATTTATGCAATCAGATATGGTGGCACAGGTTCGGAAGAAGGGTATGGGGTTTGTATTTCCAATGATGGAACTATGTATTTGAATGGACACTTTTCAAGCGATCCATTAATATTGAACAATGTGATGGTTAGCAATTCAACACATTCATACGATGTATTTTTTGCAAAATCTGATTTAATTTTATCTTCAGAATCGATGACAACGAATGACGCAACTAATCTGGTTAATATCTACCCAAACCCAAATACTGGCCACTTCCAAATCGATAGTTCGGATCCATTAGAAAAAATTATTGTGTCTGACCTTCTTGGACGAATTGTTTATGAAAAAAATTATTCTGGGTCAATCACTAAAAATATTTCCATTAATTTATCCGAGAATGGAATGTTCTTCATCCAGGCACAGATGAAGGGTAAAACTTGCACAAGAAGAGTAATAGTGAGTCGGTGAATTAATGATAGAAGGCTTATAGAAGAAAATAAAGTAAAAAAAGCTCTGCACTTCAACAGCGGAATGAGCTCATGCACATACGTTAGCACTAAATTCGCAGGTTTGAGGAAACAATCCTCGCAGAGCTTTAACCCTTACATTTCCTAAGAAACAAAAAAGCGGATGCCATTTGGTATCCGCTTTTTTGTTTCCTGATTTTTCTTTTATTGATGCGCTGAACCTGTCCTAAAGTCTGTCGTTTGTCCATCCCTGACAGTAAAATTAAAGGACAGAGTATTGTTGCTGTTATAAGAACCGCTTCCTGAAATGGTATCGTTCGTGGCAGAAATTACGTTCAGTGGTGCACCGGGAATTGTGATGGAATTACCGGAAACAGATGCAATAATTTTCACTCCATTTCCTACACCATCAAAATTATCCATGAGAATCTGATCGGGAGCACTGTTGCTGGCTGTAATAACCATGTTCCAGTTGAGCTGACCATTCACTGTACCATTCGATACCCCCTGCCAGGTACCCAAAAATTTCTCCCGGTCTGCAGTTGTGGGGCCATCTTCTGAACTGTTTTTCTCGCAGGAATATAAAACACTAAGCACCGACAACAAGAGAACGGAAAGAAGGAGTTGATTCTTTTTCATGAAAATATTTTCCGGTATCATTCAATTACCAGACCAAAATTTTATTTCAAACGTGAAGCAAGATCAAGCTTGAATTTTCTTGCTGTATCCAATGCGATATCGTATCCCGCATCCGCATGTCGGATCACACCCATTGCAGGATCGTTGTGAAGCACACGATGAAGTCTGCGTTTCGCGTCTTCTGTACCATCAGCAACAATGACCATTCCGGAATGAATGCTGTAACCCATTCCAACTCCTCCTCCATGATGCAATGAAACCCAGCTCGCACCACCTGCTGTATTGATCAATGCATTCAACACTGGCCAGTCGGCAATCGCATCACTGCCATCTTTCATCGCTTCTGTTTCACGATTCGGAGAAGCTACGGATCCTGTATCGAGGTGATCTCTTCCGATCACAATCGGAGCTTTCACTTTTCCTGTTCTTACGAGTTCATTGAATGCAAGACCGGCTTTCTCACGGTCACCCATTCCTAACCAGCAAATACGTGCAGGCAATCCCTGGAAAGCAATTCTTTCCTGCGCCATTTTGATCCAGCGATGCAAAGATTTATTCTCAGGAAATAATTCCAGGATCACTTTATCGGTTTCATAAATATCTTGCGGATCACCACTAAGCGCGGCCCAGCGGAATGGTCCTTTTCCTTCACAGAAAAGAGGACGAATATAAGCCGGAACAAATCCGGGGAAATCAAATGCATTTTTTACTCCACGCTCCAATGCTCTTCCACGAAGGTTGTTACCGTAGTCAAATGTAATCGCGCCTTTAGCCTGCAGATCAAGCATCAGCCTCACATGTTCAGCCATTGAATCATAAGCCATGTCAAGGTAGCGTTGTTGATTGGACTCACGTAAAACATTGGCTTCTTCAATCGTCAATCCTTCCGGTAGATAACCAACCAACGGATCATGGGCAGATGTCTGATCCGTCAACGCATCCGGAATAATTCCTCTTTCATTTAATCTTCTCAGCAACTTCACCGCGGTGCAAATTACACCGATCGATTTGTTCTCTCCATTCTTCTTAAATGTAAGAGCCATATCAATTGCTTTATCAATATCTTTTTCGATAAAATCAAGATAGCGTGTATCCATACGTTTCTGAGCACGCCATTCCTCCACTTCCGCCGCGAGACAAACACCTTCCGCCATTGTGATAGCCAAAGGTTGCGCGCCACCCATTCCACCCAATCCTGCAGTCACACACAACTTTCCTTTAAGAGATCCACTAAAATGTTTATCGGCAAGTGCATTGAAGGTTTCATAGGTTCCCTGAACAATTCCCTGTGAACCAATATAAATCCAGGAGCCGGCAGTCATCTGACCATACATGATCAAACCTTTCCTTTCCAATTCATCAAACACTTCCCATGTTGCCCAATGAGGAACCAATTGCGAATTGGAAATGATTACCCTGGGAGCATCTTTGTGTGACGGCAAAATCCCAACAGGTTTCCCGCTTTGAACCAACAATGTTTCATCTTCGTTCAGATCGCGAAGTGCCTTGACAATAAGATGAAACGACTCTACATTTCTTGCTGCTTTACCACGACCACCATACACGATCAGATCTTCCGGACGTTCCGCTACTTCTGGATCGAGGTTGTTGTGCAGCATACGCAATGCCGCCTCCTGAATCCATCCTTTACAAGAGAGTGATGTACCGGTTGGTGTTTTGGTTTTTGACAAATCCAGTTTCTCGCTAAAGCTTGTAGTTTGCATCTTATTCCCCTTTTGTTTTCTTTTTAAATTGATCTCTGAATTTCCATGGACAATGTTTACATCCATTCTGACAACAATATCCTCTTTTCAAATGATACTTTTCTGTAAAGATAATATAGCCCTCCGGAGAAAGATAATAATCGTCTTTTTCAAATTTTTCATGGTGAGCCATATGTTATGATCAGATTTTGAACTGAAAATACAATTCAGTTTATCTGTTGATTTTCAGTCTATTATTCTCTAAGCAGAAGCAAATTTACCGATTCAAAATGGAAGCACAAATTGTAGATTTACAGGGTGGACAGTCGTATTCGGGAAAGCATTATACAGGAAATTCAATACTCACCCATTGTAAACAGTGGTGTCAGGCTTTTTGTTTTGAGGGACGACCTGATACATCCTTTTCTGAACGGGAACAAATACCGCAAATTAAAATTCAACATTCCGGAAATACTCTCACAACCGGAATCAATCGTGATTACATTCGGAGGAGCCTGGTCAAATCATCTTGTCGCGACAGCAGCGGCAGGAAAAATGTATCGGTTTGATACGTTTGGGGTTGTAAGAGGTGATGAAGGAGTTTCGAATGACGCACTCCGCTTTGTTCAGGAGTGCGGAATGAAAATACATTTTTTGTCCAGACAAGAATACAGACTACGTCATGAACCTGAATTCCTGATCAGCCTTGAAGAATCCCTTCGCTCAAAGTATCCGGATATTTTCAATCACCGCTCTGTTTATTTTTTGCCTGAAGGTGGCAGCAACGCACTGGCTATTCCGGGCTGTGAGGAAATTCCGAAAAGCATTTCTATGCCTTGCGATTATATAGCCTGTGCATGCGGAACCGGAGCTACATTGGCAGGAATAAGCAGAGGATTAAAACCAAATCAGCGTGCAGTGGGAATAGCAGTATTGAAAGGTGAAAATTTCCTTCCTGAAGTTGTCAAAAACCGGGGAGCCGATCCTGAACGCTTTGAACTTATTTTTGATTTTGTATTTGGTGGTTACGCAAAACACAATGTTGAATTACTCGATTTTTGCAATCGCTTCAAAAATGAAACGGGTATTCCTGTTGAACCGGTGTATTCGGGAAAATTATTTTATGGTCTCATTCAGTTAATCCGAAACGGACATTTCCCTTCCGGCAGCATTGTGACTGCTGTTCACACGGGAGGAATATTTGATTTCAATTTACCACTATCGTGATTCAACATTTTGGAATTAAAAGCTGTATGCCTTGTTTAAAAAAGGTTACGTTTAGTCACAAATTTTCCGGCCTTTTTCTAAAATTAATGAAATGATTATTTTAGGACGAATTCATGTTTGTTGTATCCATTTCAGAAATTGACAGGTATAAAAGCAGGAAGAATCTTACAGATTTGTCCCTGAATTCAATATGCACTTAACTAATTCCGTTCAAAGACACATGAGCCGCATCACTCTCTTCATTTTAGGCATGATGGTATTTACCACATCATTTGCCGGCGAAGCACGCAAAATGACCAGAAGCGAATACATCGCCCTCTACAAGGACGATGCGATTCGTGATATGCAAAAAACAGGCGTACCTGCATGCATTACAATGGCACAGGCATTACTTGAATCAAATGATGGTAACAGCCCATTGGCAATAGAAGCAAACAATCACTTCGGAATAAAATGCGCGGAGTGGACCGGACCTTCTTACATTCAGGATGATGACAAACGTGATGAATGCTTTAGAAAATACAACTCCGTTCTCGAGTCATACGACGATCACTCCAATTTTCTGAAAACCCGTCCAAGATATTCATCACTGTTTCAACTGGAACAAACAGATTATAAAGGCTGGGCAAAAGGTCTGAAGAAAGCGGGATATGCAACGGATCCAACCTATGCCGATCGTCTCATTAAAATTATTGAAGACAACCAGCTCTATCTTCTGGATCAGGGACAAACTCCGGCAGAATTTGCAAGCACCAGCAATACGATCATCTCTCTTCCTGAGCCTAAGATCAATGCTGAACCAAAACGAATCTTTGTTCCAAGTGTCGAAGTAGTTGATCCATACAACTCGCGACGTGTTTTGAAGGTAAATGGAGTGGATTACATTATTGCACGAAAAGGAGAAACGTTTAAAAGCATCGCACAGGAATTTGAATTGGGTTATTGGCAATTGCCAAAATACAATGAAATGGATGACGATGTTCCGTTGCAGGAAGGACAAATTGTTTTTCTTAAACCAAAAAAGAAAGAGGGAGAACGCTCCAGTTACACTGTGAAAAACGGCGACACAGTGTATTATATCGCGCAAATGATGGGGATTAAAACAAAGTATTTATACAAATACAACAATCTAACAGAAGGTCAACAATTGCAGCCCGGCCAAAAAATATATCTGAAAAAACAATCCTGATGACAAGGCGTTCCAAACGGAACGCTTTTTTTTATTCTTTCAAATCTTAAAGTGTGATGCTTACCATATAAAATTTATTCTCCTTGAATGCAGGTACAATTATCGTGTCCTCATCAATCTGTCTTGCTGAACGGGCAACAATACTTACCTTCTCCACTTCATTGAACAAGACATCTGTTTTCTGATTTCCTTGTCCGTCTACAGAAGAATACAATACTGAAGATTCAGCATCCGCGTATTTGTTATACAAAGCGATGATCTTTCCACCGGATATTGCTTCCGCGTAACTTGAATAATATCCGGCATCATCCGTGGAATTTTGATCTTTACTGAAGACAATACTCCATAAAATATTTCCGTCCGGATTCACAGAAAGAATCATGATATTACCAAAATGGTAATAATAATGACTGTTTACAGTCTGTGTATAATAGTCCCAATACGTTCTGGATGTTTCATAATAGGATTCGGCGATCACAGCTACTCCCCCATCTCTTCTTAAGACCAGGCGATCAATAGAGTAATTCACGAGTTCCTTATTTTTATTTTCCTTCCTGTCTCCGGCAAACTTTTGCAGGAAGGCTTGTGAGAAAGCCGTACATATCACCTTTTGATCGTTCAAACTACCCTGATCAAATGAACAGGAAAATATTCCTGCAGTTGAATATGTAGTCTTGTCACTATAGAACCCGGCCACTACAATCTTTCCATTGAAGTTATCGAAAGACAGGGCAACGTCTGTCAGGAATTTATCCTGCACTTTCACTTCTTTATCGATCGTATTGCCCGAAGCTAAGTTAAAACCAACCAGCTGATAAAAACTTTCTCCCGGCGCTTTCACTTTTTTGTCTGTCATGTATTTAATTCCTAATACATAATAGTTTCCGGAATCAGACAACACAGAATTTACAGGAACAAAATGCCTGATTCCCTGAGGAACCAGAATTTCCTTTTTATAGACAATTTGAAGATTCTGATCCGCAACAACGATATTGAAAGACTGAACATCCTGTTCTTTCTGAAATTTACGGTAAGACAATGCGACTTTCGATTGATCATGACTCAACAAAACCCCGGGTTTGTTATCTTCATCCAGATCTTCCGACAAAAATTCATCCATCAAGATGGGAGCATTCAACCACTTTCCGTCAGACCTGATAAACTGTCCGAAAAAACTAAATTTCTTCGCGGATTTATTGTGAGTATAAAAAAGAACCAACGCTTTATCATCCATGATTTGAATGTCAGAAATTTTTCCACCTTCAATTGGTGCGATTAATTCTTCCTCCCATCGCAGATTCAGTTCCGAACCGAAATATTGAAGAAAATATTTTCTGCTTTTGAATCCGGATCTCTCGCGGGATGAATTCAGAGGCAAATTACTCCGTAGAACAAAAAATCCTTCTCCGTCTGAACCGATGATTTTCAAATAAGGATATTTACTATTGTCCACCATGGCTTGCGACCAATGTACTTTTTGCGCGAAAACAGTATTGCTCACTATAATGAATGACAATGCAAGGAGTGCAGGAATAAAAAATCGTGCTGTGAATTTGTTTGAAATAAAAAATGTCCTGAAGATTTTATTTAGCATACTCAAGGTTCATAATAGGAATTATTCTTTTTAAAGATGCCGTGGCTGAAGACTGACAACAAAGATAAGGCTAAAAATGTCCCAATCCGAAACCCGGGTTCGGTTCAATCATCTATTCAGTAAAAAATCAAAAAAATTGTACATTCCATAAAGCCGGAATCATTGAGAACAATTACCCGTTTTTATGGATTGATGAAAAATAGAAGCGATAAAAAAATCACTCCTGAGAAGTCTTGGAAACTACATGTACAGGAGTGAATTAAAAATAAATTATTTTGTTAAAAACTTTTCCAGAACACAGGCTTACAGCTTTTGATCCTTGCCTGAATTCTCTTTTCAGCTACTTCAGGATTGCTGCGAACGAACTTATGGATTTCATATTCGGTTTCCGCTTCTACAAGTGTGATAAAACCACTTCCATTTTCAAAGAGTGCAGCCATTAGTAATCTTCCATCTTTGTATGCCTGACGGATATAGTTTTCATGGCGCTGCAAATCGGCATTGGTGAAACTTTTGTGTGCAGGGAAATTTTCTCCCATTGTCCATAGAATAAAATACAATTGTTTTAATCCACGTTCAACGGTGGGTTCCTCTTTACCAAAATACGTCATGTCGATGCTGGGTTTCATAGGTTTTTATGTGTGGGAGTATGGGGTTTAATTTTTTCGTGTGTACTTGATGTGCCATAATGAATTCCATGAAACATGATCGGTTGAACCTTGCCAATCCCATTCAAAGCTTTCATTTTTAATCGAATAAAATATCATACGTCTGTAATTCTTCTGTCCGTTTTTTGTCACAGTTTCATCTCCTTCAAAAATTACCTGATCGCCTTCTTTTCTTCCTGTGAAAGAAAAAAATGCTCCTGAATCATCCACCCATGTCTGCCTCCATTTTGCAGCAGCTGAATCATACATACTCCAGCTTCGTCCGGTAAAGCTTCCATCGAGATAGGAAAAATTTTCTTCGATAACTTTTTCATTCAGAATGGAACGAACATGATTGGTTGCTCTCACGGAGTCTTGCCAGGTACAATTCCACTCACCTACCCAGAAATCCATGAGATGACGGTCGGGCTGTACAGCTATCATATTCATCGAAGTGAACAGTATTATGAGTGCGGAAGAAAAGATTGCTTTCATGATTGTTTAATTTTTTACGACTAATAATTTGAGTACACGTCTTGATTCACCACAGGTATAGCGTAAAGTATAAATACCATTTCCAAAACCTGACAAAGAAAGTTGTTCTCCTGCCATCAAAGAATCAGAAGAAAATTTTCGCGAATAAATTTCTCTTCCGGAATAATCATAGATGCTTATTAAGACATCTTTTCCAAAATTTTTACTTGCACGGACAAGAACTACATCTGAATGCGCAGGGTTCGGATACACATCAACAGAAAAATTTCTGTTACTCCTGTCTGAATTAATTCCGGTGAACATCCCCGGACAATGCGGTAAGATGACGGAGCCATGTCCACCGTAAACACCCATGTCGTTGCGAAGAGTTCCCAAAGAAGGAAAGGCTGCAACACCAATAGATTCCGATTGTGGATCAAAGAATGTACTTCCGGGAAGTCCGGCATCAATACATGGAGAACCAATGGAAAGCAGGAATGAAACACTATCGGCAAAAAGCGGATTCACATCCAGATTGTTGCTACCGGGAAAATTTCCCTGTATGTCGCAATTCGTAGCTCTCACGACACCTCCGAAAAAAGTACTGATCGGGCCTCCGGCAGACTGAGTATTTCCCCAGAGGATGTTGTTGTACAAATCAAATTTCATGGAGAAGCACTGTATCGCTCCACCTTTACCGCCATAAGCGGAAGTTCCCGTTACCTGATTATTGACAATGGTATTATTTTCAACATGAACAACTGTGAGAGAATCCGTACCGGAACCCCACAAGCCGCCTCCGCCATGCGATTGTCCTCCGGAATTGTAGGCGATGATATTATTCTCAACAATACCTGAAGCGTAATTGAAAACGATACCACCACCATATCTTCCCTGGTTGTGACAAATTACATTGTGACGAATTGTAGGATTTCCATCACCGGAACGAATTCCACCTCCACCGGTAGAAGCGACACCTGTAGTATTCATTACAATGTTATCATGAATAAGATTGTATTGAATGAGTGGCGATGAAAACTCAGTGATGATCCCGCCTCCTTCTCTGTAAGTCCCGGCTCCGTGAACATCGAGCCACACTGTACCGGCACCACCGGTGATAGAAAAACCCTGGATCACTGCCGTGGAATCTTCACCGGAATTTAAAATGATGCAGGAAGCTGTGTCCTGATTTGCAGGCTGACTTCCATTAATAATCGTGGAAGTGATAAAAGATGTGTCATTTGCTTCATAAAATCTGCTTGTGAGGACAATATTTTTTCCCCGAAAGTTGATGTTTTCATAATAAGTACCGGGCGATACCAACACTGTATCACCGTTAACGGAAGCAAGAATGGCTTGTTGAATCTGCGAATAATCTGCAGGCACGTGAATAATGGTCGCGTGGAGTGATCCACAAAACAGAAGCAAAAGGATACCCGGGAGAAAGGATTGCTTTTTCATGATTCTGGAATTTGGTCAACGAAATTCCAAACTGATCAAGCAAATGAAGTCCTGAATTATAATAAAAAGGTACTAACTTATAAGAATAGACCACTTTTTTTACAAAAAACGTTCAGTACCCGTTCTCACTACTCTTAAAATCCGGGTTGCATGCGTGCGTTTGTATTCAAGCGGTGACATTCCGGTAAGTTTTTTAAAGGCACTGTTGAAAGTTGCCTTATTACTATATCCTACATCAAAAGCAATACTGAGAATTTTTGTTTCCGCATAGGTTGGATCTGAAAGCAAACGTTCAGCCTCCCTGATCCGATATGTGTGAATGAACTCCGGATAACTCAACCCCAATTGTTCATTGATAAGTTGGGATAACTGGTGGGAGGAAATGCTCATCATTTCGCTCAACTGCTGAATTTTTAATTCACTATCGAGAAAAGGCTTTTTTTCATCCATCAAAAGAATAAGACGTTCTTTCAACATAGGCATCTGTTCCGGTTTCAGAGTAGACCTCGTGTATTTAACTTCCGCTTCTTTTTTACGTTGTTCAATACCATTAAAAATTTCCGGTTGACGAAAACCAAGATAACCTGTCATATAAATAAAGGCAGTCATGGCGAAAGAAATGGTATAATCGTATTCTACTTTTATCAAATTAGTCCAAACGAGTATCCAGTAAGAAAGGTAACTCCAGGCGAATCCATTGTAAAACCAGATCACTCTTTTCAGCCACTTACTTTTGATATGTTCCGCATCAGATCCAGATTCGCTCTTGACATTGAATACAAATTGACGAAGGAGAATTGCACCGTAGGCAGTTAGATTAATAATCTGCATCAATACCAAAACGCGGAAAGACCATATCCATAATTCCTTGCTTGCAAATAATGGCATAATCCATTGTGGATTGCCGAATGTATTTTTGATCAATACAGGAGCGAGATACAGCATTGAGATAAAAAACGGGATCCAGTGTTTTTTAAAATCACGTGGCATGCTTCCTTCTTCAAGTACACGAACATAGAGGTAAGTGAGTGGACCAAAAAGCAGAGGGAAAGCATCTGTCCATCCATCCATCCAGAGATACACTTTGTAATATCCCGTCCAGTATCCAACATAGGAAACCAGAGTGATGGAATAAAGTCCAATGATGAGGGAAAGAATGCGATTGGCAAGCAGATTACCTTTTCTGTGTCGGTAAAGAATCAGAGAAAGGAACAAACCCTGTATGGCCGCGACCATGAAGATGGAAGTCCACTTATCAAAAGAAGGCTTTGGGAGAATTTCCAAAATGGCGTTCATTAACATAAAGGTGAAAATACAGAAAGGAACTTCTGCAGGCATTAGCTGTCCTGTTAATCTTTGTTAATGATGCCATTAGGCCAAATTGCAGGTAAGACAGGATTTTAAATCGCCATTTTAAATAGCTAGAAAACAGCGGATTGAAAATAAATCTCAGAAATTTTGTTAAAAACAAAAAGTGCCTATCTTTGCCGTCCGATTTTGAGGGAGCTTAGCTCAGCTGGTTCAGAGCATCCCGGTTTCCAACCGGGAGGGTCACAAGAACGAAAGAGCAAAAAAATATTGGGAGCTTAGCTCAGCTGGTTCAGAGCATCCCGGTCTCCAACCGGGAGGGTCGCAGGAACGAAAGAGCAAAAAATATTGGGAGCTTAGCTCAGCTGGTTCAGAGCATCCCGGTTTCCAACCGGGAGGGTCGCAGGAACGAAAGAGCAAAAAAATATTGGGAGCTTAGCTCAGCTGGTTCAGAGCATCTGCCTTACAAGCAGAGGGTCACAGGTTCGAACCCTGTAGCTCCCACACTAAAAATCAAAGGCTTACAGGGTTTTATACTTGTAAGCCTTTTTTCATTTGCATACCATTTGCATACAAACCATTCTCAAAAGTCAAAAGTTGCTCATCGAAGGCTGGGTAATCTATGCAATTATTGACGTTACCAATCTTTAGAACCCTCCGATTTTACTTGCATTGCATTCTTTAAACTTTCAATAAGCGCCCTTGCCTCTGTGTTAACTTGCTCCCTTGCACGCTCCCAGTCTTTTTTCCGGTAACCATTTTGAGGTGAACCCATTTCAATAAACGATCCGGACGACATCTGACCTCTGAAATAAAAATCAGTTACCTCATACCTGTATCTCTCATCTTTGGTAAATACCTTGACAGTATAAGATACCACACCCATTTCCGAAGCTGAACCCATTGCGGTATAGGTGATAATTGTCGTGGGCTTTGCGGTTATTGCGTGGTTTTGCTTGTCCTCATTCTGAATAACGTCTTTCGCTGAAACAAATGCCGTCGCAAACCATTGCCTTGCCCGTGCGAAAAGTTCATCTGCATTGACAGAATCTACCCGGACAACATCTGAATAAATCATCCTTCCGGTGCTGTCAGTAGGTAAATTGTATTCCTGTGCAAGTACCGCAATAGGAAGTAAAAATAAAATCAGGACTATTTTTTTCATTTGAAATATTTAAAGGGTAAAACTATTCTAAACTTATAAAAATTCACATTTTCAAAAAAAATGGAAATTTTGAAATGCCTTTTCAGTTTATGAAACACAAGATTAAAATAAATCAACAATTGAATTCAATTTTTTAGGGTTCATTCCGAAGCCCTATTTATTCTTGCTTTCATTTTCTAAAAGGGATTTCTTTTGTTTTTCATATTCATATTCACTTAATGCACCTGAATTTTTAAGGTCAAATAATTTTTGTAATTCATCTGAAACATTCCGGATAGGCTTTATTTCATCTTTCTTTTTATCAAATGCAACAAATATGATTCCTACAAGCGGGCTAAGTAGTAATGAACCAAGAAAAGCCCAAAAGAATCCAATCTTTCGTGTACTTCCAGCTGCACCTACAGCAAAAGAAAGTATAATCCAAAACAGTATGATCATTGAGTTTAATTTAAGGATTGATTGAATAACATTTCGAATATCAAAATTATCGTTGAATAAAATTCTTTTGAATACTGGTTGACTTTTGCTTTGTATTGTTCTTTTGTCAATCCCTTGTCATCCTTTTCACAAGCAGGGCAAAAATCAGCATTTTAAATGCTGACAAACCCACAATGTTTGCATTTGTATGTTTGTTTTTGTGGGGGCTTAATTTTAGAAAGTTTAATTAAATCAAAAATCTACTTGTATTGAAGTTGCTGTGAACCTCCAGCTACCTGCTTCACCAATAAATTTATGTGAATCTACCATGATCAGCATACCAATTAAACCTAACGCTGAACCACCAATTAATAAACCCTTGTTTTCGGAGTTTGATGCAATTGAAATTGTAGTTGCTGTTGTTCCGGCCAACGTAATAAGGAATCCCGCCTTAAATTCTCTGTGAGATTTTGCAAAACTTTCACGCATGAAAATTGTGGCTGTTCTCAATTGCTCAATCTTTATTTGTGTTGAATCTATTGCCTGCCCTTTCATGTATACGAAAGAGAAAAGAAACAGAAAAAAAAAGGAAAGAAAGTTGCCTGATTGAATTTTTCGTTCTTTGCATGGGTTAATTTTGATTGTTTTTATCTTACTGAAGAGCACCGGCTTCTTGTTGGATTTGTTGAAGCAACAAAGATTCATCTCCA
>CALMQM010000038.1 GCA_937871435.1 uncultured Bacteroidota bacterium
AATAATTAAAATGAAAGTATGTTTCATTTATTTTAATATCACAAGCTTCTGAATCGCACATTCTGTTCTACCTGCTATTCCCAATAAGTATATACCAGAATCAAGACCAGATAAATCCATAAAGAATTGATTATTGACAATTGCAATTTGTTGTATTTTTATTTTTACTCCAGAACTTGTGTAAAGAGAAACGAATACTGTTTCATCATTATTATTTGGAATTCGTATGGCAAATTTCCCTTTATTCGGATTGGGATAAATACATGGGGTCTGGCTGCTATTATCTGTTTCAAAATGCTGCTGCCGATAGGCCAAATGGCTATCATCAATATCCAGATTTAGAATTGCCCTTGCTCTAAACACTGCTTCGCCACCTGTAATGGGAAGTTGATAGGCAATGGATTCTAAATTTGCCTTTTCGGTTTCATCATAAGCTATAGTGTCTTTTTCGCTTTCAATGACAATTCCATTTACATATTGGCTGTTAGCCTCCATTAAATTTTCAGGGCTTAAGTTGTTATTTAAAAGTAAGGCGTTTGCCTGGTCATTGCTGTACAAATATTCCTTTATGTCCGAGAGGATGCCGATATTTTCAAGAGTCTTGAGAGAAAAGAAATTCTGCAGACTTGCATCGTACACGGTTCCGGAATACAGGAGTTGTAAGTTTTGCCTAAGTGTTTCGTAGGCTGTGATCAGATCCTGATATTTGTTTTCATCAATGCTATCCGAATACAGGGAATCAATTACAAGATTATAAATATCCTTCTGCATTTTGCTGGATGGAACATAGGGTAAACAAGAGTTGGTTGAAATTCCATTTCTTGGAAATATTACTGATCCGTCAAACGGATTCGGGTCATATTGAGTACCGGAGCCACCATCGTAGTACCAAGGGATAGCACTAAAATTACTATTGGTTCCTTCGAGTTTATAACTCCCCAGCCAATTCAACCATTGATTGTCCGTTGCATGAAGAGAATCTCCTTGCGATTGAAGACTGTCGTTAACCATCAGAAATCCCTGTTGACAACTATCCAAAACATTGCAACTGAGATTGCTCAGGTAGCAGTTTCCAACCACGCTCACTGCTGTAGGGACGTTTTTTACATAATTGTCATGAACGTAGGAATTCGAAAGGTTGAGGGTAATTCCGTTCAGGTAAGTGTTCATTGTATTGTCAGTTGTGCAGCCGGTGCAATTTCTTAGAACCAGATTTGAATCCACACTTGTGCTGCTTCCCTGCAATAAAATTCCATGCCTGTAGATCGTACCGTTTGTGATTTCTGCATCAGGTACTCTTGAGATAATTCGATTGCTCTGTATTGTTCCCGTTTGCTGGTTCATCACCTGGATTCCATCACGACAATTGGCAATGAAATTGTGACGAATATTCAATGTGGATGGGGTTTGGGATGCATTGTTTATATAGATTCCCTTCCGACTTTCTTCTGTTAAAACAAATGGTAAATTCTCATTGAGCCTGTTGGATTCAATGTAAATTTCAGACTGATAATTATTTGCAGCAATAATTCCTTGTGTCCTGAAATAATCCAATTTGTTGTCTTCAATATGAATCTGGCTGGAGATGCATTTTATCACATTGATTCCTCTTCCAATTCTTTGCAGGTTGTTGTTTCGGATATTCACCACATAGGAAGTACTCACAAATATGCCCATAGCTATATCTTCAATACTATTGGAAGAATCAATACCAATATCAGCTATGAATGATGAACCCAGACCATTGCTGTTTAAACCACTGGCGTAAATTCCACCAAAAGGATTCGGATGATAATTATTTCCGATACTGTTGTTGTTAATTTTAAAGTCGGAGCGCAACGCCTTTATTCCAAACATCGCATCGTAAATAAAGTTACGGGTTTTATTCTTATCTCCAATACTCACATGCTTTGCATCTTCCAATTGAATGTGTATATCCGTGTATTTTCCAGAATGTGGACTTTTTAAGGTTGTTGAGCAACTGAAGGTATTTCCAGTGATTGTTGAATGGATAAAGTCTCCCTGGTAAAGTTGAATGGAAACATAATTTCGATTGAAGAAATTCCCCTTGATTGTTAAGGAATCCGGAGTACCGGTACTGTAGACAGCTTCGATTCCATCATTGATATGTGAATCACCAATAAACAACCAAGCCCCAGATTCCGCTTTTATACTTTGCCACATTTCACTACACGCTTGCACGGTTGAACTAATGATAGAACACGAAACGCCAGGTAAAACATCAATGATTGCATTAGGGCCCATTACAATATTTGAACAAGAAATAAATACAATGTTTGAATCCACAGTAAATGTACCATTTATAAGGATAATATTGGATGTAGAAATCGTGTCGGAACCCATCGTTGCGAGGAACTGACTGGAACTTATATTTGACAAATCATAATCGAAATTGGGTCTGAATGTAGAAGGAATACAACAATCCCCGTTGTTATTGATGACACTTAACACAACAGATCCACTTCCGGATAATGGTGTAACAGAAGCATCCGTGACCTGAAGTGTGTATGTTGTTGTAGAGGTTGGCGCTACCGAAGGACTTGACAAAGTTGAACTGAAGCCGGCAGATGTCCATAAATATGAATACGGAGGAACACCGCCAGATACAGTTGCCTCCAGATTTACCGAATCCCCGGCACAAATCAACGGCAGTGTTTTTAAATTTACTATTAATCCACTACATCCCGGAGAACAAGAGTCTCCGCTTTGTACCCATAAACTGTCAGGAACAGGATAGATTGTATCGCTTTCTCCGCAGTAATTTGTAGTAAACACAGCAATCAAAGGGAGAGAATCGGATACAAAATTACATTCCGGTGTAAATGAAAAACTGAGAATGGCATGTTCCGTCAAACCTATTCCTGAAACAGAATCATGTGCAAAAAAGGCATTGGATCTGTTAAAAGGCGATAAGATGAGCATATTTGTACCTGTAAGTGATATCGTATCACTGTTGACATAAGCTCCTTTTGTGTATTTCAGACTGCATAACGGGTTTATAACCGCATGGGGAACAGAAAGAATTTGGATGCTGTCGATTGAAAAAGTTCCCGTATTTGAATTTTGGATATCTATTTCAAAAGTCGAAGAAGAGCACAAATAATAATTTGGCGGAAAGGACAATGTTGCCTGAGGACTACTTGTCGCAATCGAATATGATAATGTATCGGCCGCTGAAAAACACATGTTTCCGAGGCTATCCAACAAAGTGTCACAATTCCATCCATAATAAATTTGCACCTCTCCCGGAACGCAATTTTTCAGCCTTCCGCAAAGTCGATATTGCTTAAAACTACTTTTTAAAATTGAACCCAATGAATTAAATCCAATAGTATTACCTGTGGAGCCTGAGGATGAAAAACCTGTCCATGTAAATTCAAAATCAGAAGTTGGTGGAGGAAGATAAATGAATGCCGAATGTGCATCATCCGTAGTAGAAATATTGCTGAGTGTTAAATCCCAGCAGACAGAATCTGAATAAGCAGTGGGTGTGGTAGAGGTATTAAAAGCCAACACAGGGTGTGCATTCACCAAAGAATCCAATCCCGTTTGGTTCGCAACCGACTCAAGGTGTGTTCCTCCCTGACATGAAAAATCAGGAAAGAGTACCTGAACAATTGTAGAGTCAAAATATTCAACGTACAATGAATCAGAACATGCAGAACTTAATTCAACATAAGTGCTTTGAAAAAATGATTCATCACCAAGAGCTAAAGTGGTGTCCAGTCGGCAATTTGCCAGTTCGGAAGGAGGCGAACCGATGCATCCATCGCCACATGAGTTAAAGAGCGAATCTTCATCCACAATGGTATACCTGAAACGATAAGGAGGAGAATTGTAATCGTAGAAAGGAACAGTAGAACACGTGTCTGTGGAAACACAGCCAATTCTGTACTGTTGATTCACAGGATACAAGCGTGATATGGTACTTTTATGATTGACACATCCTTCATGGAATGTACTGAAATAAGAGCCAGCACTTCCATCTGTGATAGTATAATTTGGTGGTACATGAATGTAAATACTGTCTGGTGTAAAGGCTGGTCTGAATTCAAAAGGAAATACGTTGTTGGCATTTCCCCCAATCCTGACAGATGAATTTATATAAAACCGATTGGAACATTT